>MWFE01000049.1 GCA_002071445.1 Bacteroidetes bacterium ADurb.Bin008
AAAACGAGTTATTTCCCGTTCCAACAAAACATCATTATCATAATGTTAAAAAAAAAATCATAGTCTAGAGCCTTAATAATTGTTTGCTTAACATCAAATAATGACTCGTTTGTTTTCACACTTTGGTTCGAAGTATGGGTATATGTTGCTGTGGCTTTTGTCACAGATTGGGCGGAACAGGATCATAATGGTGAATACATCACTATCAGAGAGCGCATAAGCACGACTTCGCCCCCTTGTGGAAGTTCCGTTAGAAAGTAAGTGGCCTTCATAGGGAATTATTTTATGCTATCTATATGTTAGTGCATAAAAGATGCTAAACCCCCTATGTTTATCCAAATAAATCTCTTGATTTCTTATATCGAACTCACGTTAAATAGTTTCCCCTGTTTCTCCAATAAAATTTGTCAATTCCACAAAATCAGCAACGCTAAGCTGTTCAGGCCTTTTGTCTAAAAGGGGATGCTCTTGGCTTGACTTGGACAGCAGAGCCTTAAGTGAGTTCCTGAGCGTTTTCCTGCGCTGGTTAAACCCTGTTTTAACAACCTGAATGAACAGCCGTTCATCGCATCCAAGGGTTTTAACGCTATTCCTTGTTAGCCTGATTACCGCCGATTTAACTTTGGGAGGCGGAAAAAATACGCCCTCGCTCACTGTGAATAGGTAGTTGATATTGAAGTAGGCCTGAAGTAAAACGCTGAGTATGCCATATGTCTTCGAGCCCGGGGGCTCGCAAATCCTCTGGGCCACTTCGCGTTGAACCATGCACACAACCTCATTGACCAAATGCCTGTTGTCAAAAATTTTGAAAAATATTTGTGAGGAGATGTTGTAGGGGAAATTTCCAACCACAACCATGTTGTAGCTTGCAATTTCAGATAAATCGAGGCTGATAAAATCGGTAAAAAAAAGGTTCTTACCAAGTTCAGGGTAGTTCTCTCTTAAGTACTCAACCGATTCGGCATCTATTTCGGCAGCGTAAAACTTGGAACCATACCGCTCCAGCAGCAGACCCGTCAGGATACCCGTGCCGGGACCAACTTCAACAATGGCATTGGCATTGCTTGCGGCAATGCTGTTCACTATTTTTAGCGCCACGCCCTTGTCCTTCAGGAAATGCTGACCAAGCCTTTTTTTGGGAGTAACGTTCTTCATAATCTTTTGCGGTTCCTATCGCTTTTAAAAAGCATCAACTGTATTATATAATTTTATCAACTTAAATAGTTTTCAATGTATTGCATAATTTTGCTTTACTCAACCGTCAAAACTTCATGCGAATCTGGATTCTGGCATCGCTTCGGGTTGGACCACTAATTCTATCGAGTCCCGAGCCCAGCTCATCCTGAGTGGCAAAGAACGTTTGTGCAACTTTAAACCAGATATCTACATTCCTGCCAACGGAATATTTTACGAGCAGGTAGGCGCTTGTTCCCCTCGAATAGTACGCAGGGATTGAGAAGTAGTACAACAGATCGCTTTCGTATGCATATATGCGTGTGTTCCACGAGTCGGTTTCGAAAACGGCAAAACGCCCTGTAAGTGTAAGCGGACTCTTTTCGGGGCGATAGGAAATATCCTGATAGAACATCAGGCCCTTTTCCATGCTCAAATTTTCCTCCTGGTACCACGAAAATTCAATGCGGCTTTTCAGCTGCACTGTTCGCGAGGGGTTGTACGCCATGTGGAAACGTAACCCGTGCGTGGAGTAGGGGACCACCCATTGCACTTGAGCCGAATCTATGGCCTGATTCTTCTCCTTTTGTTTCATGCGATACCTAATCTGGAAATTAAAATTTTGGCGTGGGCTATAGGTTGTCTGGATCAAAAAATCCCTGCCCCTCGATGGGGCATTGACGCCAAATCGCAGCCACGACGATGCAAAAAAATCGGCATAGCCGCTCACATGCCAATGCTTAACCGGCAGCAGGTCGAATCCCGTGTAAATCCCATTTTCATTGGCAGGACCGGTTGATTCGGACAAGGCACCGGTGTAGTACGTACTGAAATCTTTCTGGTAGTGCCTTCCCAAAATGGAAACCTTCAGCTGCTGATGTACTCTGAACATACCTCCGCCTACAACGCCTGCACCATGGTTGAGCGTACCCGAGGCCTCGCCGAAGAGCATATGATTGCCCAGCGCATAGGTGAAGTCAACACCAATGTTGGTCCTGTTGTTTAGCGGGGGCTCAAAATAGCGATAGGGTTGGTTGGGCATGTTGTAAAAGCCATCGAGGTTGGCAAACGAGGCGGTGGCACCGACCTTAAGGTTTTTCCAGCCGAAATTGATATTCCCTCCGGTAACTAATTCGCTCAGGGTCTTTTTGTTGTTTATTTCGCTGGGCGTACGATGAAGTCCGCTGATGGGTAAAGATGAAAAAACCACGCTATCTTCAACTGATAAATCGGAGATGTTGGCATCGATTTTTTTGTATGAGCCGAAAACCGTGATGTCGAAACGCCCTAAAGTTACCGTTGTGCCAAGGCCACGCAAAAACTGATTCTCGTTGGTTGAACTGGAGCGGTATAATCCCTTGGCGCGTTTTCTTACTCCCATTGGGTCGGGCGATTTGCCAAACGAGGCGCTGGTCCATAGGGTTAGACCCTGGCCAAAATCGGCATTGAAATCGCCAACCACCAGCGTTCGTATCATGCCGATATCTTTAACCTGTAGGTGGCCCGAGTAGTGATCGAAGCCATAGGGATTTGATCCCCTGAAGAACTCCTCACCGGGATCTTTTTCGCCCACAAAACCGGCCTGAAAACCGCTGCGTGTTTGATATGTATAGCGTGTGTAAAGTCCCAATTTATTGCCTGCATATCGGGTGGCATCGGGATTGCTTGCAGGCGGGGGTTTATACCCTTCAGGAGTTTCGATAAGCGATTTGGCCCTGAAAAATAAATCGTGTTTGCCACGTTTCAGTTGGGGCAATGAAGTGTCTTTTTTCGTCTTGTCTTCAAGGGTAATGAATGGTATAAGCCTGACAATATCGCTGTAATCAAAGCCAATTACAAGCTGCAGCTCGTAAATGGTTACAATCTTACCGTTCTGCTTAATATAGTCGAGCAGGGATTGAATCTGAAAACTGGTTAAAAATATTAGCTTGTCAAGCTCTTCGCTCGTTGCACTATTGATGTTGATGGGGTTCTCGCTCAGGTAAATTAAATCCTCTGCCAGAGCGTCGGGGTCAACTCCCTCTTCGCCTGAAGCAACCATATCTTCCAGGATATCGGCTATAACGCTTTGGGGATCAACCTCGGGTATTTGTCCAGGAGAAGTGTTTGCCAAAAGGCAAATAATGGAAAGGGTTAATATTAACCTTATCAACTTCATTGATCTGCAGAATCATCGGGTAAACCTTTTTTCTTCACGCCAAATTGGTAAGCAGCCGTGAAGTGCGGTGTATAGCCCATGTATTCGTGACGCGTAAAGGCTGCACTAATTTGAATCGGCCCCTTGCTATAGCCTATCCCAAAGCACATAAGCGAAGGATTTGTGGCCATCCCGATTCTAAAGGCAAGGTTAGGCAAAGGAGTGTACTCAACGCCACCCTTAAATGATTGCTTTTCATCAATGTTTTTCTCAACCCCGACTGTCAATAGCGCCTTTTCCCCCAGAGTGTAGGCCAAGCCAAAATCTACGATTGTTGGGATTCTCTCGTCCCGTAGGATTTTACTTCGCGTTGGATTCAGGATATGAAGGCCTACGGCTAAGTCGGGAAACGGAATGTAAAGAATCCCCCCTTCGGCCGTAAAGGCTGCGGTACTACCATATTCACCGGCAATGTAAACATGATGAACATTCAACTGCACTCCTGCGCTAAGGGTAGGCATCAACTTCATGCCATAGGCCAATCCCGCCTTGGTTTGGCTAAACTGGGAAAATCCCAAACGCTTAATCGAGATTCCGAGAGAGCCCGGGCGAACGGGAATAATCGACCCTAATGCGGAGAAGTTTAGTTCAGGTGTGATAAACCGATTCTCGTGATGAACTCCAATCCATGCATACTCCTGATACCCCAAACCCGCCTGATTGTAGAATAGCGACCAGGCATCGGGGATACTCACCCCGGAATAACCCAATGCTATAGCCCTGCTTCCCGGTTGCTCCACGGGAAATCCGGCCGAAACCCTTTTGCAAGGTGTGAATACACAGGCTAACAGAACGGCCAGGAGTATTACCCTATGCAGTTTCGATGGTTCAAATCGGGTATATGGATGTTTCCCTGTCATTATTGGTTTGTTCTATACTCAAAATGTATTTTCGACAGCTCCTCATTGGCCGCAACAACCTTTTTGGCCAAGTCGTTTTTTAAATTAACAACCCTTTCCATGACATCGTTTTCTCCCGTTCCAATAATCTGTGCAGCCAGAATGGCTGCATTGCGCGAGCCATTTAAGGCAACGGTGGCCACGGGAATTCCGGCAGGCATTTGCAGAATGGAAAGGATTGAATCCCATCCGTCGATAGAATTGGATGACTTAATGGGTACCCCAATCACCGGAAGCGGCGTGAAAGCAGCAATAACCCCGGGCAGATGAGCAGCCCCGCCGGCCCCTGCAATAATTACCTTTATTCCTTTCCCTAAGGCATTGCGTGCAAATTCAGCTACCCTGTCGGGTGTTCTGTGAGCAGAAAGCGCATTGAGTTCGAAGGGTATTTTAAGGTCGTTGAGCAGCTTGCATGCGTCTTCCATAATCGGCATGTCCGAAGAACTGCCCATGATAATGCTAACTTTAGGATTCATTGCGGTTCCGTTTTTTATTTTTCGTCTAAAATAACTCTTTTCAAGTTTTCTGTCAAAGATAACTGTTGCAAGGCATGTGAAAAACTTCTTTTCCGCCTATTGGTTGGGTTAACTGTCAACTTTCTTTACAAGGTAAACCCTAATCATAGTACTGAGGGGCAATCTGTTTGTGAGTATTGACACACAGTGTATGCACCTCTTCAATGAATTGGCCAATTTCCTTTTCCCTGTATTCATCGGGTAGGATTGCAGGCAGAATTCGCATTTTGAGAACCTGTTTACCCTTAATAGTGTAGCCATTTTTTGGGATTACTTCCATCGACCCATCAATGATTACGGGCAGAACAGGGTATTCGGTTTTTTTTGCCAAAACAAAAGCTCCATCCTTAAAACGTTTTATTTGTCCATCGGTAGAGCGCGTCCCCTCGGGAAAAATAAGTACAGATGTATTTCTGTTTAGGTGATATTGCGCCTCCTTAACCATTTTTAAGGCTCCCTTTAAGCGTGTCCGATCGATGGCAATGTGGCGGTTTAGCCAAAGGTTCCAGCCTATCACAGGGATGTTGAATATTTCGCGTTTTGCTACCCACTTGAAATGCATGCGGAGACGGTAAAGCAGCACAATGTCCATTGCACTTTGGTGGTTTGAAATGATGATGTAGGGCTGTCCTTTACGGATATGCTCCTCCCCCTGAATATCAATTTTCCAAAAAGGATTTATTCGAATATAGAACATGGCCCAAAAGATGGAATACCTATGGAGCAATCTCAACTCCTTATCCCACCATGCGGTAAAAAGCCATACAAGAATATTGAATGCAAAAAATATAATGCTTGACAAACCGATTAGGGTCCAAACAAGGGGGGTTGTAAAGTACTTAACCAAAAATCTGTACATGTACTCGGTGCTTTTAATAGTGTACGCCTCAATTGCAAAGCATGAAAAGCAATGGCAAAGTTAGACATTTCATTCGTTTATGAGCCTTCATCCATTTTTAATAATTTGTGCAATATCCTAACCTCTCCCTAATTTTCAACCCGTTCTTTTACCCGGATACTTATTTTGCAGTGGGTTAAAGAGGTACATCCCCATGATGAAGAAAATTTTTAATAAAACTTTTTGATTATTTTTTTTGGCACTACCTTTGCAATCATTAAGACATTTTTACAAATGGTTAGTTTTATTCCATATGTATATGTTGGTTAACCGAGACAAATTATTTAGAATGAGATTTATTATCAGCTTTTTTCTACTGATTTTATTCTCTCTTCCGCTTTTTGCACAGGCCCCTGCTTCAGCAGAAAAGGAACCCTCCGATACCATTGTGCTCATTAGCGGTAGGAAAATGGCAGCTTTTGTTCAAAATGTATCCCCCAGTAAAATATCATACTTTCCCATAGGTTCAAAAGAGCTAAAGGATATGGACCGCAAGCAGGTGCATAAAATAATGTACCGTAATGGCAGGGTTGAAACATTCAATACGATGGCAGTGCAGGTTGTATCCGAAGGTGATTGGCAAACCGTCATCCTTACTGACAACATGGATGATGTGGAGGGTTTTTTCCCCTTGGGTGAAGTACAGGCCCAGTCGTCACCAAAAAGCCGCAATGCCCGTTCGGCACGTCAAAGTGCCGATATCCGCCTAAAGAAAAGGGCGGTGAACATGGGCGGATTAGTGGTATTCATTACCAAGCGTGAATCGAAAGGTGGCTACGGCGAAACCCCTACCCACTACGTTGAAGGCATCGTTTACGGATTTGAACCGCCTGCCGAATAGCCTAAATCATTTTTATTCAAGCTTGAAAACCACCGGAAAAGTAAGATTAACCCTTACGGGTTTTCCTCTTTGTTTTCCCGGTTGCCACTTGGGGCTCGATTCAATAACACGAACCGCTTCCTGGTCAAGTGCAGGGTCAATGCCCCTGACAACCTTCACATTGGTGACCTTTCCGTCGGCCTCCACAATAAAGCTGACAATAACTTTACCCTGAATGCCGTTTTCGGCCGCGCTCTCCGGGTACTTTATGCTCTTCGCAATGTAATTGCGGAATGCATTGATATCGCCACCTTCAAAAACCGGCATCTCCTCAACCACAATAAAAATTTCTTTCTCTTCCACGTCCTCCTCCTCTTTGGCAAACGTCACTATTTTTACCATGGCTTCGTCATTGTCTTCAGTAGCAAGAGGGTGCTCAGCATCATCTAAGTCAATATTCCCGACCGCCTTATGGCGCAATGCTTGCTTGGGCCTTCTTTTGCTACTTACCTGTCCCGCCGATGGCATGGGCCTGGGCGGAGGAGGTACGGCGGCAAGTTCTGCAATTGGAACAATTTCTTCTTTGTCCGTGCTCACTTCCGCTGCCTGGGGCCGGGCGATACCGGAGTCGGCAGCCTGTCCATACTGAAACAGTTCCTCTTCGTCTGAGATATCCACCATGTCATCTATGACAGCCATATCATCGTTTATTACAGTGATGGCCGTAGGGGGTGGAGGAACATTTTGATTTTTTTCAACTTTTTGCTCTCTTACGGTTTCCTCCTGCGTTTCTACCTCTGTAGTGCTAGCAGGTGAAGTAGGTGGTTCGGGAATGGCAGCAGGAGCTGCATGTTCGCTCTTTTTCTCTTCCTTCACGGAAAGTTGTTCCGCAATTTCAAGCGGTTGAGAGATTCGGCTTAGCGAGTGGTAAATCAGAGCCGATATGGAGATAAGAACAAGCAGGGCAGCAGCAATCTTTAGGTAGAATGGCACACCTATTCGTCTTGGCGTGGTACCGACTTTTTCATCAATAGCCCTGTGAACCCTCTCGACCATTGCATCCATGCTTTGGGGAGAATCCAGCAGGCTCAATCCTTCCAGCTCATCAGCACACATGGGGCACACAGCCAGGTGTCGTTCCACTCTGTTCATCTCAACACCCGTGAGTCGGCCCTGCAGGTATGCTATCAGCACCTCCTGTGCAATACACTGTGAGCTTTTGTTAGGTATATCGATTTTAGGTTTCATATCCTGATAAGCTGATTTTTAGATTTCGTTTGCCGTTTTGTATATAACTCTTCACCTGATTCAGGGTGTAGCCCGTGATTTCGGCCACCTCCTGATAGCTCTTGTCCTTTAGGTAGAATAGCTCAATACAAATACGTTGCTCTTCCGATAGGCTCCCCAGCTCGCGCTGCATTTTCCCAATTTGCTCCTCCATGCCATCGTCACTTCCATGATACAAATCGTGGTGAAATTCCATAAGGGGATTCTGAAAATTTATGAAATCCTGTTGATGGGTAGTTTCATACTTCTTGTCCCTAATCTCATGCAGGCAATAATTTTTGGTTACCATGTAAAGCCACGATTTGAAGTTGGAAACCGAATGCTTTTTCAAATCCTCGAATAGCTTTTCAAATATTCCCATGGCGGCGTCCTCGCACTCATCCCTCCTGCGCAGATATTTCATGCATACGGCCAGCACAAACCGTGTGTATCGCTTGTAAAGAATGCCCACCAACTCCTTGTCGCCCTTCAGGCGATAGGCATCGATAAGCTCGTTATCGGACAGGTTCTCTATACCTTTCTTTAAAGCCAATGTATTGACCCTGAGTTTAATTTTTTAAAAGTATAAAAAATAATTGAGACAGATTATGGAAATCTGCTAACGCTTGTATCCCTATTGTAAACGAACCCAAGTTTAACTTTAATACTTTGAAATCATGAAAAGACTATTAGCAGTAGCATCAATAATTTTATTGGGCTCATTTACAGGCGTCAGTAAGTACACTGGTACTATTTCGGGGTTGGTTTCCGATGCAGAAAACGGAACCCCTGTTGCTTCGGCCATCATTGAGGTAATGCAAGGCAAAACAATTATCAAAAAACAAATTGCCTCCAATGACGGTAAGTTCACATTACAGGTTAATGAGGGAAACTATAATGTAAGGGTATCGGCAAAAGGTTATTCCCAACGCACTGTAGCGGTTTACGTTAAACGCGACAAGGTGTCTGTGGTGAATGTTGCTTTACAAAAAGAATATGTTGCAGAGGAACTTAATGTGGAGTCCATTCCTGCTAAACCGGGTAAAAGGTATCTGAAAATCTGTATGGGCGAATTGGATATGATGGCTGTGGGCATGCCCTCGTCGTATGGAGGTAGTTTTTATACTGCTGATTATGATGGGTCATTCATTGACCACAATACGGAGGAGTATGATTTCATCAATGAGAACGGATTTAAGGATGCCCTTAAGGACCCGCTTTCCACATTCTCGGTTGATGTTGACAGGGCCTCCTATTCAAATGTTCGCCGCTTCCTGACGCAAAACCAGAAACCCTACAGGGATGCCGTTCGAATTGAGGAGATGATAAACTACTTCGATTATGACTATCCCCAGCCCACCGATGGGCATCCCTTTTCCGTCACCATCGAGGGGGACAAGTGCCCCTGGAATCCCGACAGGCAGCTGGTGATGATTGGCCTTAAGGGCGAAAACATGAACGAGAAGGAGATACCCCCCAGCAATCTGGTATTCCTCATCGACGTTTCGGGCTCCATGGCACCGGCCAACAGGTTGCCCCTCTTGAAACAGGCATTTAAGTATTTGGTTGACCAGCTGCGCCCCGAGGATAGGGTATCCATAGTTGTTTATGCCAGCGCCTGCGGAATAGTGCTCGAATCCACTCCCGGAACCGATAAGCCTAAGATTAAGGCAGCCATAGATATGCTGCAGGCAGAGGGAGCCACTGCAGGGGGTGAGGGCATTCAGATGGCCTACAAGGTGGCCAAGCAGAATTACATCCATGGCGGGAACAACCGCGTAATCCTTGCCACCGATGGCGATTTCAACGTGGGCGTTAGCAGCACTTCGGAGCTGGTGAAGTTCATTGAGAAGAAACGTGACGATGGGATCTTCCTCACAATCCTTGGCTTCGGAATGGGCAACTACAAAGACGGGCGCATGGAGCAGCTCTCCAATGCCGGCAACGGCAACTATGCTTATATTGACAATATTCTTGAGGCCAAGAAAATGTTTGGCACCGAGCTGTGGGGAACCCTCTACGCCATTGCCAAGGATGTGAAGATACAGGTGGAGTTCAACCCTGCAAGGGTGAAAGCCTATCGGCTTGTTGGATACGAGAACCGCATGCTCAATAAGGAGGATTTTAACAACGATAAGAAGGATGCAGGCGACATTGGCTGCGGTCATACCGTTACCGCCCTCTACGAAATAATCCCTGCCGATTCGCATGAGCAGGTTACCGATATCGACCCGCTGGAGTACACCAAGCAGGTGGTGGGCAACAGCAAGGATTTGATGAGCGTAAAGATTCGCTACAAGAGGCCCAACGAGGATACCAGCAATCTTATCACCCAGAAGGTAGAGTGGAACAAGCTGACGAAAACCAACAACTTCCTGTTTGCCTCCTCGGTGGCCGAGTTTGGCATGCTGCTTCGTGAATCGGAGCATAGGGGAAATGCTTCCTTTGCCGATGTGTTGACCCGCTCAAGGAAATCTATGGGCAAAGACGAGTATGGCTACAAAGCCGAATTTATTAAAATGGTTGAAATGGCTGAGGTGCTTTACAGGTAGGATGATACACATGGAATAGAAAAAGCGGGAGTAATCCCGTTTTTTTTATGCTATTTTGTATTTATGGGATAATTTTTTTATACTTTTAGTTAATATTTCTCCATGGTTTCTCAGTAAAAAACAGTACTAATTCTCAAAACTCTTGGATATGACAAAGCATAAGGAAGAAAAAAAATCGGTTCCCAAACATGAAAAAAACAAACCTCCAAAAAAGGAAAAACTGCTTAATGATGATGGAACAATAAACTACGAGGCTGTAGAGGATAAGAAGAAGATTAAAAAACAATTTTACGAGGAGGAGCTTGCAAGGCTTCAGGTGGAGTTGATGAAGTTGCAGGAATGGATTAAGCACGAAAAGCTTAAGGTGGTTATTATTTTTGAGGGGCGCGATGCAGCCGGTAAGGGAGGTGTGATAAACACCATAACCGAGTGCCTTAACCCACGCTATTGCCGGGTGGTTGCATTGGGTGTTCCCACCGAGAAGGAAAAGACCCAGTGGTATTTCCAGCGCTACGTGCCCCATCTTCCCGCAGCAGGCGAGATGGTTCTATTCGACCGAAGTTGGTACAACCGCGCCGGTGTGGAACGGGTTATGAATTTCTGTACCGAGGAGGAGTACATCGAGTTCTTAAGGTCGTGCCCCGAGTTTGAACGTATGCTCGTACGTTCGGGAATAATGGTGATAAAGTACTGGTTCTCAGTGAGTGACAAGGAGCAGGAGAAACGCTTTCAGGCACGAATCGATAATCCCATTAAGCGCTGGAAACTAAGCCCTATGGATATCGAATCGAGAAACAGGTGGGTGGAGTATTCCAAGGCAAAGGATAATATGTTTGCCCACACCGATATTAAGCAGGCACCTTGGTATGTGGTTCATGCCGATGACAAAAAAAGGGCAAGATTGAATTGTATCACGCATTTATTAAGCCTTATCGAGTATAAAGACCTCACCCCGCCACCCATTGAATTGCCCCCGCGGAAAGAGGACCACTCATATGTTCGACCGCCCATTACGGACCAGAATTTTGTGCCGGATGCGTACTAATGGGTTAAATTGGGAACAGGTTTTTTTTTAGGAAGTTTATCATCTTTATATTTGTTGTTTGCCATAGTAATCCGAACTCCCATAAGGGGAGTTTGGATTATTTATGACAGTTACTAATTTATTATTTCGCTGATAGTTAATGGCATTGCTATGGGTTTTCGTTGTGGTGTTATCCACGCTCTACGGGGCCATGGTAGTTTCTTTTATTGTGGGGTTGCTTAGGTTTCCCAGGGAGAATGGCATTCCGACGAGACAACCCATACCTATATCGGTGATAGCCCCCATTCGCAACGAGGAACACAATCTGGATGGCCTGTTGGGTTCGCTTGCCGCACAGGACTACCCGAAGGATTCTTTCGAGGTTATCATGGTGAATGACCATTCCACCGATTCGAGCCGGGATAGGGTTAACAGTTGGCGAACCGAAATGGATAATCTGCATTTGGTGGACCTACCCCTTGGTACAACGGGAAAGAAGGATGCCATTGCGGCCGGAGTTGAGAGGGCTAAATATGATTTTATTGCCCTAACCGATGCCGATTGTTCACATCCCAAATCATGGCTTGCGGCCATGGCGCAGGGATTTGGCACAGAGGAAACCAAAATGGTAATTGGTCCGGTGATGATAAAATATGGCAAAAAGTTTTTCCAACGGATGCAAGCCCTCGAACATGCGAGCCTTCAGGCCGTAACGTTGGGGGGATGCGGGCTGGGTATCCCATTTATGGCCGGATCGGCCAATTTGGCTTTTCACAGGGAACGCGTGGGTTTCAACAGGGAGATGTTAAACCCTTCGCACCCATCGGGCGATGATGTTTTTCTTTTGCATGGTGCCAAGCGGCAGGGGAGGGGTGCCATTGGGTGCGTACACTCTCCGCAGGCTATGGTTTACACTAAGCCGGCAGAGGGCTTAGCGGAATTTTTGTTTCAAAGGGCAAGATGGGCTTCCAAAGCACCACTTTATAGGGATGTTGTGGCCATTTTAGTTGCCTTGATAGTGTTGATATTCAATCTCATGCTGCTACTTCTGGTGGTTTTATCCTTTTTCATCCATGGTGCGCTGTTGGCTTTGGCTACTGCCATAGCGGTAAAAGCGTTGGTGGATTTTCCCTTGCTCCGGATTTACCTTAAAAGGTACAAGGAGACATCCCTATTGTGGGTTTTTATACCTTTGCAGTTGTTATATCCCTTCTACATCGCCCTGGCCTTTGCCCTTTCGGTAATGGCTCCGGTGAAATGGAAGAAGGATTCGGCTTAGTTTACGTATTGATTACGGGTAATGGTTGATATCAAAGGTAGGTCAGGTTCGCCCTGGCGTATTGCTGCCGGGAGGTTTGTAGGCAACAGGCTGTCGTTGGCATCGGCGCTGTTCATAGGACTGGTGGCATTGATAGCCATATTTGGCTACCTCATTGTTCCCGACTCAACCCCGGGAACCAACAACCAGCACTTGGAACTGGCTACCAAAAAGCCCGGCTTTGCATGCCGTTTTTTTCTCATCCCCGGTTCGGCCACAACCCAAAGGGTTGGCATTATTAAAAAGTTTTTCCGGGGACAAAGCAATCCCTATCGGGAGGTTCCCATCCTTTCCCATGCCTTTCAGGGCTGGGATATTGTCCTCACGGAATACGTCGAGCCGGATGACAGCATTACCATCGTATCGAATTATGGCATGGCCGGTATCCTATTCCTTGAGATCAAGCAGGAGGATATGGTATTCGCCACCGATTCGCTGTTTATCAACACTGATGGTGTGCAAAGCGCATTCTCCCGCGATGAGTTGATTGAAAGGGTTGAGAGAAACCATATAGTCAGGCGAAAATTTTGGCTTGGCACCGACAGGTTTGGCCGCGACATGCTGAGCCGTTTGATAATCGGCTCAAGGGTATCCCTGTCAGTTGGCTTTGTTGCCGTAGCCATCTCGCTCCTCATCGGGATTACACTGGGTGCAACGGCTGGTTACTTCCGCGGTTGGTACGACGATGTGGTGATGTGGCTGGTCAATGTGGTTTGGTCTATCCCCACCCTGCTCATGGTTATTGCACTGACCATGGTTCTGGGGAAGGGATTCTGGCAAATCTTTGTGGCTGTGGGTCTAACCATGTGGGTTGAGGTGGCTAGGGTGGTGAGGGGACAGGTGATGAGCCTGCGCGAGAAGGAATTCGTGGAAGCAGCAAAGGTTATGGGTTTCAGTACGGCCCGGATTATTTTCAAGCATATCCTCCCCAACGTGCTGGGACCGGTGGCTATCATTGCTGCCGGGAACTTTGCCACAGCCATACTGTTGGAAGCAGGCCTCGGGTTTTTGGGCATCGGGGTGCAACCGCCAACCCCGTCGTGGGGAACCATGATTAAGGACCACTATGGTTACATCATCATGGACAAGCCATTCCTTGCCATCCTTCCGGGCGTTGCCATTATGCTGCTGGTCCTTGCCTTTACCCTTATGGGCAATGGCTTGAGAGATGCTCTCGACCCTAGGGAAGCATAACGTACCTTATACTTTGTCCTGACTTGTCCCCTTTTAGTGCGACAGATACAGCCTTTTAATAATTTTTAAGTACTCGGTGGGGGTATTGGTTCTTATCTTAACCTCTTTTATTGTTCATTTTCATTGCTCATTGATTGTACCGCAAAGAAAAAAACTCCGCGCAACTTAGCGGTACTTGGCGTAACTCTGCGGTACTAAAAAGAAGTAACGCAAAGAAACGCAAAGAAGCAAAGTTACGCAAAGGAAAGAGCTCTGCCACACTCAGCGATCCCGAATCCCGACGTGTCGGGATCGGGATAGCGATACCTCAGCGCAACTCTGCAGAACTAAAACCCATACCACCAGTCAATTGCTCTATGTGTTTCATCCTGTTATTTCAACGGATACTTCTCCGGTTCGTTGGCCAAATCGACTAAAAGCACAAACATCCCTTTGAGTATATTGGTAAGCGATTCGTAGTTAATCTTTTCTGGTTTGTCGGTAACTTTATGATAATCATCATGTAATCCCGTATTGAACACCAGAGCGGGTACTTTTTTACGAACGAATGGATAGTGGTCAGATCCGAAGTACCATGTAATGGAGTTGGGGAAATTTACGCTGTAGTCAAAATGGATGTTATCCATTTGCCTGTTCAACTGCCTGATGGATTTCTTCATGGTTCTACTGCGTGAGCCAATGGCCATGGAGTATGCCGTGCCGGGTTCTCCCGGCTTATTATCCGAACGCCCTATCATATCCATATTCAAAACCATAACGGTTTGTTTCAGGGGAAAGACAGGATTGCTCACATAGTAGTATGAGCCGTTCAGCCCCGATTCCTCGGCACCAAAGGCAATGAATACCAAGGTTCGCCTGAAATCGAACCCATTGGCCCTGGCTTGTGAGCACATTCGTGCCAGTTCCATTACACCGGCCGATCCCGATGCGTTATCGTCGGCACCATAATAAATCCCCTGCGACGATTTCCCCAAATGGTCGTAATGGCCGCATACAATAACCACTTCATCGCTCAGGTCGGTGCCGGGGATGTAGCCAATTACATTATCGTCGTGCAATACTGTATCCTTCACCCAAAAATCTGAACTAAACGTCAGGTCTGAAACCGTTAGGTTTCTTTGCTGTGCTGATTTCACACTTCGTTTGGCATTGACCTGTAATTGTTTCAGGCTTTGGCCATAGAGTGATTGTGTAATCTCATCGGTAAAAAGGAATACTTTGAGGTTCTGTTCGGAATAGGCAGGGTAGGAGTAGAGTCCTTTTGTGTGTTGCTTTATTTTGAAAAGACTTTCGGGGTACCGGTATTGTCCACTGAGATATTCTTGAACGATCAATGATTTTGTGCTCTTTTTTGATTTGGTGATGGAAATGGCAAAGTATTCTGCCTGAGTTGTTTTGGACAATTGCTCAATGCGAAGCATGGCCTGCTCAATGTTTTTATCGACTATGTGAAAGATGGTGTCACCGCCCCCGATTTTCATGTTTAGCTTCTCGTCACCAATAAATCGAATGGGAAGGGTAAGGCTGTTGTTATAGGGCATGGATGATGCAAAGGAGAAATCAAAGCCTGATCTTTTCAGTTTGCCATCCAAATGAATATAGGTTAACCCAATGCGTGTGTGGTTAACAGGAATTTTTTGAAAATAGGGCTCATGGTTTTTTTCTATGGGTTGCAATCCGGCCTCAAGGAATTGTCCGGCAATGTATGCTGCGGCTTTGGCCCGCCCTGCAGAGGGAAATTTCCGTCCCTCTAAGCTGTCGGAAGCCAATATAAAGACATCCCTGGCAATACGCCGGGTTGAAATATTTATCTGCAAATCGGCTTGAGGGAAAGCCGAAAGATATATTATGGCAAGCAGTGCTGTTAGGATGGTAGGCTTCATTGGCATGATATATTGAGGTATAAAGATAAAAAAAAGGGCCGGAGTAAACCGACCCTTTCTTATGCTATTTAAAGTTGAACTATAGTTCAACAATTTTTTGCGATGCCTCTTTCCCGTTTACGTTGAGTTTAACCACATAGGCACCCTTCGAGAATCCCATCTCTTTGGCCGAGAATCGGAAGTTTTTCTCACCGGCATCATCATTCCCCGAATAGAGTACTTTTACCAGACGACCGCTAAGGTCGAACACCGAAAGGTTTACTTCGGAATTGCTGTCGAGGTTAAACCTGATGTTAACTTGGTCGTGATATGGATTTGGGAAGGCAGTCAACCCGTAACCCTGAGTTGTGGTGGTAATATCCAGCGGGGTAGTTTTTATTGGGTTGTAAGCAGCCTGGGTGGAAACGTATGTACGTCCCGTTCCGTAGGTAGATGTGCTTTTAATTAGGACTAAAATGGGGAAACGGTGATCGTTAATATACCAGCGGTAGGTAACGGTTTCTACATCGTAACTGGTGTTGCTGAAAGTTTGGGTATATGACCTAACCTCTTTCACCCTAAGGGCATTTTCGTAAACCATATTTCCGGGGAGCATCAGTGTTCCCATACCATCACCGGTAACAGTGTATGTACCTTGTTGTGTTCCCAGCACCCTTTCGTTGTTATTATAGGTACCACCGAATGAACCTGAAAAGGAGCTGCCGTATGTAAATGGATACCTCATCTTCACAAAGGGTTGATCGTAAATAATTGTGGTTACACCCCTGCCCGACATAAATCCATGTTGCTCAATGCTATTCTCATCGTATTTAAAGTAGAATAAGTTCCCAAACTCTTCGAGAACAGTATTGGTTTCGGGGAATGTTGAGTATCCCTTGGAAAATTCGGGGTGGTCGAGAGTCCCAACGAAATCTTGAACAAGTTCCAGGTTTCTGAAATCCCATACTACGTTCATGCCCTCCGTACCGGGTTCTACATACTTCGTAATCTTCATCTCGTTAATATTCTCGGCAACCAATCCATGGGTTTGAAACTTGAGAACGGTTTGTGCTTGTAGCGAAATCGCTATAACAACACATGCAATGGTTAAGTAAAATTTTTTCATGGCAAGAACATTTATAGGTTATTTAAAGAACAAATATAGTAAAAAATATGCAGAATTAACAGTGAAATTAGTGCTTTTAACACTTATTTAACAAAAATATAAGTTAAAAGTTTTTGCGTTTAATTATATGCCTTGAAATCAGAATGAAGAGTAAAGAGTAGCAAAGAGCAACAATGGTG
This sequence comes from Bacteroidetes bacterium ADurb.Bin008, assembly GCA_002071445.1. Taxonomy (GTDB): domain Bacteria; phylum Bacteroidota; class Bacteroidia; order Bacteroidales; family Tenuifilaceae; genus MWFE01. The sequence goes on from MWFE01000049.1 coordinate 17,024, forward strand.
ATTACGGATAATGATTGAAATGTGTGGATTTTGGGAGAGAAAACATCAGTCCCGCTGATTTTTAGTTCCACCATGTCGCTGAGCGAAATGCCCACAAAGTCGGGCATTGGAGTAAGGTTCGAGAATAGCTTTGCTGGCAAATACCCAATGGCTCGTTCGGGAATTACTGCCCTGATAATGGGTTCGATGGGAAAAAAGTAGAGTAGGTATAGCATTATTGAAGGGCCGGGAGTGCGGATAATAGTAACGAAAAGAAGGGCAAGAGAAGTGTAAGCCAATGACTGAACGAAAAGGATTGGCAAAAAATATATCCCATTGGTTAGATAGCTCCACGAAAGATTGTTTGTTTTCATAATCCCAATGGTAACCCCGGTGGCAAAGACTAAAAGCACAGCAAAGACAGCCAATAGCAGCATGACCATTGCTTTCCCGAAAAGCAGCTCGTTCCTCGAGAGCCCATCAATAATCTGTTTGCGAAAGGTGCGGAATTGAAATTCGTTGGACACCATCATTATGGCTAAAATGCCTAAAATAAGGTTAAACCAGCTGGCAAACCAGGTGAGGGTATTCCAAATATGCGGAAACTGAAAGACTTTCGAAATGGTTACGCCTTGTAAATTTATTTGAATATTGCTGGCAATAAGGGTTATCAGAAGGAAAAGTAATGAGTACAGGATAATCAGTGCTTTAAAAACAGGATAGTTCCAGGTTTTAATGCTTTCAATACGGGCAATGCGCTTTATGTTGTTTAACTTCAGCATAATTATTGCAGAACGTAAATCTTAACCGTGTTGAGAAGGCCCCTTAACCAGTTCGAGGAATTGCGACTCGAGGCTTGCCTTATGCAATTCAAGCGTGCTGATAATAATCCCCTTTTCAACCAGCCATTTGTTGAGTTCAGTAGTTGTTAACCCTTCGCCCAGCGAAATGCGTATTGAATTGCCTTCCATCTCCAGGATAGAAATGCGGCTGTTTGTTTTTAAGCACTTTTGCAGCTCAGCGATATTTTCTGCACTAATAGTCACCAGCGTTTTACCACTAAGCAATTCATCAACCTTTCCGTAGGCAATTCGTTCTCCGTTTTTTAATATTACAACGTCGGTACATACCTTTTCTACCTCATCGAGTAGATGGCTGGCCATGATAATGGTTTTCCCCAGATCTCTTTGTTGTATAATAATTTCCCTGACTTCGGCAATTCCCTCCGGATCAAGGCCATTAGTTGGTTCGTCCAGAATCAGTACGTCAGGATTTCCAAGCAGTGCGCTGGCAAGCGCAAGCCGTTGTTTCATCCCAAACGACAGGGTGTAAAAAGGGGATTTGATTCTCCCGGTTAGTCCAACCAGTTCGAGAGTCCTTTGGATATCATTCAACCCTTTGCCCCGGGCGTGGGCCACAATCTTTAGGTTTTTCTCCAGGTTTAAATAGGGGAAAAAATGCGGAACTTCAATCAGGGTGCCAATATTTCTGTTGGCCGAAGGGCCACTTTGCCCATCGAACCAGTGAAATGTGCCGCTATCGGGATATTTGGTTTGTAGAAGCAGGTTGAGGGTTGTGGTTTTTCCGCTTCCGTTGGGACCCAGCAATCCAAGTACCTGCCCTTCGAAGACACTGAAGCTCAGGTTCGAAACAGCCTTAATTGTCCCAAACGATTTGGTTAACCCCTCAACTTTAAGAATGGTTTTCACAGCATGGATTTAACCGGTAAGGTAAGCCACATTACTTATACAAATATACTCTTTTAATGCCTACGATTGTAAACGCGGTTAAGGGAAAATCGTGCGAATATATCCTAATGGGAAAAGTACGAAATCGGCCAACCCTTTTAGTTGCCTATTTCAGAAATGAATTTAATCCGAACCAACCTCACTTCTTCCTCGGTAAATTCATCCTCGCCAAGGTATTTCAATGCCTCTTCAACGGATTCTGTTTCGGCTTCATCCTTAAAGTAATCAAATATTTCCTCGATTTTATCTTCTTCGATGACCTTGTTGATATAGTAGTCGATATTTATCTTGGTTCCCGAGTTGACAATGGCCTCTATTTCAGTGATCAGCTCATCGAACTCCAGATCTTTTGAGCTGGCGATATCCTCAAGATCCATTTTCCTGTCGATACTTTGAATGATGAATACCTTTAGCAGCGACTTGTTGGCCACCGTCTTCACCACCATATCCTGAGGGCGTACAATCTCCTTGTCCTCAACGTAAACTCGAATCAATTCAATGAATTCACTGCCATAGCGCTTAGCCTTACCCACGCCAACCCCCGTTATATTCTGCAACTCTTCAATGGTAATGGGGTATTGAATGGCCATATCCTCCAGGGAGGGATCCTGGAACACAACAAATGGGGGTAGATTTTTCTTCTTAGCAATCTTTTTCCTCAAATCTTTGAGCATGGCGAAAAGCTCCTCATCGCAGGTATTCCCCTTGCCCATCTGCCCGATGGAGATATCATCTTCATCCGATTCCTCGTAATCGTGATCCTTGGTGAACATCAGGTCGTATGGCTCTTTCAGGAAATCGTGCCCTTTTTGGGTTACCAGCAGAAGGCCATAGTTTTCGATGTCCTTATCCAAAAATTTCATTACCAGTGCCTGTCGGATTATGGCATTCCAGAATTTAACCCCTTGCTCGGCACCCTCGCCAAACATCTCGAGTTTGTGATGCTTGTACGATTTAATGGTTGTTGTCAAATTCCCGCAAAGGATGTTGGCTACATGTTCAGCCTTAAACTTTTCTTTAACGGCAATCACCGTTTCAATGAGCAATTGCAGGAGTTCCTTCCCTTCGAACTGCTCTTTGGGGTGGGTGCAATTGTCGCACATATTGCAGGTAGGCTCGGGGTATTCCTCACCGAAGTAGTGAAGTAGCATCTTGCGTCGGCACACCGAAGATTCGGCGTAGGATACGGTCTCCAGCAGGAGTTGTTTCCCAATTTCCTGTTCGGCCACGGGTTTCCCCTGCATAAACTTCTCCAGTTTCTGAATATCCTTGTAGCTGTAGAATGTGATACACTGACCCTCACCGCCATCGCGTCCGGCACGCCCGGTTTCCTGGTAGTACCCCTCAAGGCTTTTGGGGATATCGTAGTGGATAACGAAACGAACATCGGGTTTATCGATACCCATGCCAAAGGCAATGGTGGCAACGATAATGTCCACCTCTTCCATAAGGAACTTATCCTGATTACCGCTACGGGTGGCCGAATCCATGCCTGCATGGTAGGGCAGGGCTTTAATGCCATTCACCTTGAGCATTTCGGCAATCTCTTCCACCTTTTTCCGGCTTAGGCAGTATATTATCCCCGATTTCCCGGCGTTATTACGTATAAACTTGATAATCTCCTTGTTGGTGTTAACCTTGGGCCTAACCTCGTAGTACAAATTGGGCCTGTTGAACGACGACTTGAAAATGCTGGCTTCGAGCATTCCAAGGTTTTTCTGGATATCGTTCTGCACTTTTGGGGTTGCTGTGGCCGTGAGAGCTATAATCGGAGCGGCCCCTATTTCGTTGATAATAGGTCTGATACGTCTATATTCAGGGCGAAAATCGTGGCCCCACTCCGAGATGCAGTGCGCCTCGTCGATGGCATAGAACGAAATAGTGGCCTGTTTTAGAAACTGAATGTTTTCATCCTTGGTAAGCGACTCCGGGGCAACGTATAGCATTTTGGTTTTTCCGCTCAGAATGTCGTCTTTAACTCGCTGAATTTGAGTTTTATTGAGAGATGAATTGAGGAAATGGGCAACCCCATCATCCATGCTGTAGCCCCTCATGGAGTCCACCTGATTCTTCATAAGGGCAATGAGGGGAGAAATGATAATGGCAGTTCCGTCTAAAATCAGGGCGGGCAGTTGGTAGCACAACGATTTTCCTCCACCTGTAGGCATCAGCACAAAAGTATCCTTGCCGGCAAGGATATTCCGAATTATTACTTCCTGATTCCATTTAAAGTTGGAAAAACCGAAATACTTATGAAGATATTCCTTCAGTGCTATGTCGTGGTTAATGTTCATTTTATTGATCTGTCCCTAAATTACTGAAACTCTAAAATTTTAAAACAATGATATCACCAAATGGGGCAGAAGATTATACTAAAAGGACTACATTTGTAGCGTAAAGCTTAATCATTGCCGGAGATTATTCTTGTTGTTTTTTTTCAAAGATTAAAGATACTAATTTTTTTTGAAAAATGAACCATATTGATATAAATCACCTTGCCATCGAGACCATAAAATCCGAAGCAGCTGCCATTGAAAAGTTGGCAACCTTCATCGACTCGGTATTCGAACAATGCGTAAATCTGCTTTTCGAAAGCAAGGGAAGGATTATAGTAACGGGTATTGGGAAAAGCGCAATCATTGCCGAGAAGATAGTGGCAACATTCAATTCAACGGGCAGCCCGGCAATCTTTATGCATGCTGCCGATGCCATTCACGGCGATTTGGGCATCATCCAGCCAGATGATGTGATACTTTGCCTTTCGAAAAGCGGAAATACTCCCGAAATAAAGGTGCTGGTACCGCTTATAAAGAATATGGGCAACAAGTTGGTGGCAATCGTTTCGAACCCCGACAGCTATTTGGCCCACAGGGCCGACTACGTTCTTAGGGCTACTGTTGATAATGAGGCCTGTCCCAACAACCTGGCGCCCACCTCAAGCACAACCGCCCAAATGGTTTTGGGTGATGCCCTGGCCGTTTGCCTACTCAAGCTGAGGGGGTTTACTCCGTCCGACTTTGCACGCTTCCATCCCGGAGGTTCGCTGGGAAAAAAGCTGTACATGCGCGTTGCCGATATCTTTGATGACGGGATGGTGCCCGGGGTTGCGCCGAATGAGAGAATTAAATCGGTAATTGTGGAAATATCTTCCAAGCGCATGGGAGCCACCGCTGTGGTTGATGATAAGGGTGATATTGCGGGAATTATCACCGATGGCGACCTAAGGAGAATGCTTCAGGCTAACGACAGCATTGAGGGGCTGACTGCTTCGCAGATCATGTCGGCCAACCCCAAAACCATTGAGCAGGACGAGCTGGCGATAAATGCCTTTAACCTGATGGAGAAGAATAAGATCACCCAACTGCTTGTTACCAATGGTGGAAAGTATGTGGGAATGATCCATCTGCACGATATTCTTCGTGAAGGATTAATTTGATAGCTGTATTATGGTGAAGAAGGATAAAGCGGAAACAAGCGAAATGGGCTTTCTCGATCACCTTGAGGAGTTGAGGTGGGTTCTTGTTCGCGCTGCCGCAGGGATACTTCTGGCGGCCATAGGTGCCTTTGTGTCATACCGCTTTATTTTTGATTATGTGATTTTCGGCCCCAAATCTCCCGATTTTGTAACTAATCGTGTTCTGTGCCTGATTGCACAAAGTATTAATGCCCCGGCCTTGTGCATAAACTCCAAACCCCTGGAGATTATCAACATCAACATGGCGGGGCAGTTCAATACTCACCTGATGGTTTCCCTATACGCCGGGATCATCGTGGCCTTCCCTTATATAATATTCCAACTATGGAATTTTGTAAAACCTGCCCTTTACGAGCACGAGAGGAAACGTGCCAGGGGAGCAGTTTTTTACATATCGTTGCTTTTTTTCGTGGGGGTTTGTTTCGGGTTTTTCATCATTGCCCCTTTTACTATTCATTTCCTGGGCACCTATAGGATATCACCTGAGGTTACCAACCAGATTAATTTAGGGTCATACCTTTCATCGGTTGCTGCAGTAACCCTGGCTGCCGGACTGCTGTTTGAACTGCCTATCCTTATCCTCTTTCTAACCAAGGCAAACATCGTTTCCCCCACCTTTCTGAAAAAGTATCGCAAGCATGCCTTCATTGTAATTATGGTCATTGCAGCCATCATCACCCCGCCCGATGTATTCAGCCTGATACTGGTTACCATTCCCATGTGGCTGCTCTACGAGTTTAGCATATTTATATCCTCAAGGCATTATAGGCGAAATACCCCCTAAAATGATACGGGGAGAGAAATTTAATGATACAGATCAAATTAGCGCAGAGGGTTAATCAGGTTAGCTCGATATCGGCATTGCGCCGTTGATATACTCCATCAGTGGTGTTAACGAGGTGCAAAGCACCATTTGCCTAACGCCTAAGTTCAAAATTTTGTCCCAGGTACACCTTGCGCACTTCCGGGTCGCTGGCCAGCTCTTCGGCACTTCCCGATTTCATGATTTCTCCCTCGAGTAGCAGGTAAGCCCTATCGGTAATGGATAGCGTTTCGTGTACGTTGTGGTCGGTTATCAGGATGCCAATATTTCTATCCTTCAGATGTGCCACGATATGCTGGATGTCCTCAACGGCAATGGGGTCGACTCCGGCGAAGGGCTCGTCCAGCAGGATAAACTTGGGCTCAAGGGCCAATGCCCTGGCAATTTCGGTTCTGCGTCGCTCGCCGCCGCTCAGCTGAATGCCCAAACTTTTGCGGATTTTCTGTAACCCAAATTCATTGATCAGCGATTCAAACTTTTCGTGTTGATATTCTTTTGGAAAAGAGGTCATTTCAAGCACCGCTTTCAGATTATCCTCCACGCTCAACTTACGAAAAACCGAAGCCTCCTGTGCCAGATAGCCAATTCCTCGTTGCGCACGCCTGTAAACAGGCTCACGGGTAATATCGAGATCGTTGAGAAAGATTTTTCCTGCATTGGGAGTAACCAGTCCAACCATCATGTAAAAAGTTGTGGTTTTCCCGGCACCATTGGGCCCCAGCAGCCCCACAATTTCGCCCTGCCTAACCTCAACCGATACCCGATTGACAACGGTGCGTGCACGGTATCTCTTAACAAGCCCTTGTGTGTGAAGCCTCATGTTGTCCATAATGGAAAATTTTGTGTAAAATTATAAAAAAATTGGGGTACTATGGAATTTGTTGTATGGCAATTGTCCCCAATACCCAAACTCTGGTGTGCAGCTACGATTCCGGCTTAAGGGATGCGCCAATTTCTTTATACCAATAAAAAAGCGACCCCGGTAACGAGGTCGCTTTTGGGTTAAAATATAGGTGTATTAAAGCAACTTATGCTTTTTGCAGAAATCGCCGAGGATGGTATTCAGATTGGGATCGCCAATCTCCTGAAGATCGTAGTGTACCCTAACGGCTGGTTTCTTAATTTTCACAATCCTGCTCAGGTCGATGGGCGTTCCAATGATCACCGTGTCGCAGTCAACATTGTTGATTGTGGTTTCCAGATCTTTCAACTGCTCTTTGCTGTAGCCCATGGCCGGAAGCAAAGCTCCAATATTGGGGTATATCCTGTAAGTCTCGGCCAATTTGCCAACGGCAACTGAGCGGGGATCGATGATTTCCGATGCGCCGTACTTCTGAGCAGCCACTGTGCCTGCACCAATTTTCATGTCGCCGTGGGTGAGGGTAGGACCATCTTCCACCACCAGCACCCTTTTCCCTTTGATCATCTCGGGGTTGTCAACTTTAATGGGCGATGCACCGTCAACTACAATGGCCTTGGGGTTAACCTCGGTGATGCTATCCCTTACGGTTTGTATTCCTTCGGGACTTGCAGTTTCAATCTTGTTGATAACCACAACTTCCGACATGCGCAGGTTTACCTCTCCGGGGTAGTAGCTGATTTCGTGTCCGGGGCGATGCGGGTCGGCAACAGTGATGGTTAAATCGGGTTTATAGAACGAGAAGTCGTTGTTCCCGCCATCCCAAACAATCACGTCACAGCCGCTGGGATCCTTTTCTGCCTCTCTCAAAATGGCCTCATAGTCAACTCCGGCATAAATTACATTGCCTCTCACTACGTGTGGTTCGTACTCTTCCATCTCTTCGATGGTGCATTTATGCTTTTCCAAATCGGAAATCTGAGCGTAGCGCTGAACTTTCTGGGCAACCAGATCGCCGTAGGGCATGGGGTGGCGTACTGCAACCACTTTCAAACCTTTGGCCATAAGGTTTTCAATTACCCTACGCGAGGTTTGGCTTTTTCCGCAGCCCGTACGTGTGGCAACCACTGCTATCACGGGTTTCGAACTTTTCAGCATGGTGTCCTTGGGGCCTAAAAAGTTGAAATTGGCTCCGGCTGCATTGACCAATGCACAAAGGCGCATTACCTGATTGTACGAAATGTCGCTGTACGAGAAAGTGCAATCGTCAACGTTCAGCTCTTTGATCAACTTTCCCAGTTCCTCTTGGGCAACAATGGGAATACCGTTGGGGTATAATTTACCGGCAAGCTCAGCGGGATATTTCCTCCCATCGATATCGGGAATCTGAGCTGCTGTGAATGCTACAACGTTATAACTTTCATTATCACGATAGTACGTGTTGAAGTTATGAAAGTCGCGTCCTGCTGCTCCAATGATGATGACATTTTTCCTTTTCATAAGACAATAATTTACAATAAGTTATAAAATTTTGACAAAGGTAGAGGTTTAATAACAATTATTCAAAAAAAGCCAATATGTTAAAGAACAACTCGCTATCCAAACGATGCGCAATCAGGCTGGAAGCGGGGGATGCGATTTGCCGGAATAGGCCACCCGTGGGGTTACGGAAAGAATAGAAGATAATGTAACGGGGCTTGCCTCACAATCCCGATATTTCAATGTCGGGACTATCGGGGTAAATCTACTGTTACCAGCAGTTTATTATTCATCTGTATTTGATTTCAGTCCTTTTTTCTTTGTTTCGGGTAAATAGTTCTGTTTTGATACAACCTTTTTCCCTGATTTAATTTCAAGTTGTTTTCTTGCATCTCCTGCTATTTTTCCACCCACTTTCGCCGCTTTCTTATTCTGCTCAAATCCTAACGGATTTGTATTTAAGATAATTTCTTTAGTAGATGCTTCTCCAAGCATTGAAAAGATTAATTCAAGGTCGGTCATGTGATCTCTCAAATTTTGACTTTTTAGCCCTTTTATCTGCTTGTGCTGAGAAGGGGTTAGTCCGAAAGTTGCCTTAGATATTTCCGCTGTAAGAATAGAATACTCAATTTGTTCTTTAATGCCATGATTTTTCCATTCTTCAGTTAGTTCTTCTCGAATGGCAATACTTCGCATTCGCTTTTCTATCCAATCATCGGGATAGCCTTTTAGTTTGTACAATTCACGCGTTCGCTGGGTGGCAAGTTCCGGGTTTTCAATCTCATTAAGCCTGTCTGAACCAACCTGGGCTAACCAAAGTTTAAATGGTTCCGCTTTAGGCGATGGAATTGATTGGATTATTCTTAAAAGCCCTTTAGTATCTGATGCTTGTATTTTGCGTCTTTTGCCATCAGCCGCCTGCATTTCAACTAGGGTACAAATTGTACCCCAGTTCGATTTAAGCAACTCATCGCGGATAAGCATTTTTTTTATGTATTGCTTAACATCTGAACTGTCGGTTAATGCTTCAACTACATCTTGAACAGAAAAGTACCATTTATTTTCTTTTTCGTTCCAGACCGACCTTATTTTTTTGCTTTGAAAGAGTTTTATATTGCTCATTTTTGAATAGTTTTTACTGCAAAACTAAATAGTTTTTCATGGAAGAACTAATCGGATTGGTTCTTAATATGGCAATCTGGCCTCTATAGGTTCTTCTAAACTTATTGGGACCTATGGTGCAATATTAGCTGTACTCAAACTCTCCGTGTTCGCTTTTAATAATCAGCTTATTGCCTTTATCTGTTCGATGGCACGATCCGACAATGCGGGCCTGAAGCCCGAATTCCTGAGCAATGGCAATGATATCATCGGCAAATTCGGGAAAAACGTAAATCTCAAAACGGTGTCCCATGTTGAATACCCTGTACATTTCATGCCATGGTGTTTGGGATTCGGATTGTATGATACGGAAGAGGGGCGGTATGTCGAAAAGTTTATCCTTAATCACCAGCAGGTTATTTACAAAGTTTAAAACTTTGGTTTGCCCTCCTCCTGTGCAGTGGATCATGCCGTGGATAACCGGCCTATAGTGGGTTAGAATTTCTTTGATCACGGGGGCATAGGTTCGGGTTGGGCTAAGCACCATCTTCCCGGCTGTCATGCCTAACTCTGCAACCATATCGGTGAGTTTGTACCGGCCACTGTACACCAATTTCTTGTCTAACAAGGGGTCGAAACTCTCGGGATATTTCTTCGTCAGATATTTGCCAAAGATGTCGTGTCGGGCCGAGGTGAGCCCATTGCTCCCCATTCCGCTGTTGTATTCGCTCTCGTAGTTGGTTTGACCGTATGAGCAAAGGCCAATGATTACATCGCCATCGTGGATATTACCATTGTTGATAATATCCCGTTGCCGGATGCGGGCAACAACGGTTGAATCGACAATGATGGTGCGTACCAGATCGCCCACGTCGGCGGTTTCGCCGCCGGTAAGGTGTATATCAATACCCAGCCCGTTCATCTGTTGGCAAAAGTCCCTTGCCCCCTTTATAATCTCGGTTATCACCTCGCCGGGGATCAGGTTTTTATTCCTGCCAATGGTAGAGGAGAGTAGAATGCCGTTGGTTATCCCCACACACAGCAAATCGTCGATATTCATGACAATGGCATCCTGGGCAATGCCTTTCCAAACCGACATATCACCTGTCTCCTTCCAGTACATGTATGCCAGCGACGACTTGGTGCCTGCCCCGTCGGAATGCATGGCCAGACAGTGGGTTTCGCTGCCGCTGAGGGTATCGGGGACTATTTTGCAGAATGCCTTTGGGAAAATGCCTCTGTCCAAATGTTTTATAGCCGCATGGACATCCTCTTTGGTGGGAGAAACGCCTCTTTGCAAATATCGTGAATCGCTTTTCATCAGTAGTATAGGGTTGTAAAGGCTATTTTTTTGTCTTATTTAAAGTGAGCAAGCTCTTTTTCTTCTCATTGAGCCATTTCGACTCCTCCACGGTATCCACAAGCCAGATTTTCAGATCGGCCTCTTTCTCCTCGTCCACAAAGAAGATGATGATGTCCGCATCCTTCGGAAAGCGCATGTCCATCCAAAGCCCCGTTCTGGTTAACTCTTCCTCTTCCCAAACAAAGCAAACCCACAAATCGGCATCGTTGGGCTCGTCAACGGCAAAAACCTTGATCTGGGCTTCATTGGCCGAATTGCCCTGATATATCTTTTGGCCAAAACCAAAGGTCACCGTTAGGGATAGCAATACTATGATTACAAACCTGGACATTGACAACCCGTTTAAGCCTTCGTTTTATTCCGGTTTATAGTCGGTGCTAAGTACCCTAAACTCGGTCCTCCTGTTAATCTGATGAACCATCTCCTTCTGATTATCATCGGACAGGCCATCGATGAGCTGTTGGTTGAGGACTGCCCCGATGGTGAGGAACGGGTACTGGTTAATCAGCTGTTCGTCCACAACCTTAGGTTGCGATTGTGCATACCCTTTTGCCCTAAGCCTTGCGGTGGGAATTCCCTTCTCAATGAGATAGTTAACCACCGATTGCGCACGTTTCTGCGACAGTTCGTAGTTGTACTCCATGGTTCCGCGGCTATCGGTGTGTGCCCCCAGCTCGATGATAATGGTGGGGTTGTCGTTGAGCACCTCCACCAGCCTGTCCAAGGCGGCCATGGATTCGGGCCTGAGCTCCCACCGGTCGTAATCGTAGAAAATATTGGGCAGCTCAATGGGTCGTGCGGTGGAGGTGAGGGTAATGGACATTTTGAAATCCTGACTCAGCTGCACGCCGCGGGTTGTTTCCCTGCCCTTGCCGTTGAGATATCCCTTAAGCGAAGCGATAAGCACATAATCGGTGGCAGGATTTAGCGAAAATTTGAAATTTCCCCGTACATCGGTTTTGGTATCCACAATAATGCCATCGCTTCCAACCATTTGTACCGTTGCATTGGCAAGGGGCATTCCGGTTTTTTCGTCCTTCACATCGCCCAGCAGGTTAAAGATCAGCTCGGGTAGGTAGAATACGAAAATGTTGTCGCCACCCCGGGTTCCTGAATCGTGTCTTCGCGAGGTGAAGTAGCCTGCCTCCCTGTCCTTTTCAAAGATAATCCCAAAGTCGTCGGCGGGTGAGTTGATGGGGTATCGCATATTCTCCACCTCCCATCCGTTGCCGCTCTCCTTGGCCTTGGCGCGGAATATATCCAGACCTCCCATTCCGGGATGGCCATCGGACGAAAAGTAAAGGGTTCCGTCGGGGTGGATAAAGGGGAACATTTCATTCCCCCTGGTATTGATATCGGGGCCAAGGTTAACGGGCTCTCCCCAGTTGTCCGACGGGGAGTTGCGGGTAACCTTCCAAATATCCTTGCCTCCGTATCCTCCGGGGATGTTGCTAACGAAGTAGAGCGTCAGCTCGTCGGCCGATATGGCCGGATGGGCCACCACCATGCTGTCGGGAGCCAGTGGCAGGACTTCGGGTGTGAGCCATCCCTGTTCACGCCTTTCGCTCACCAGTATTTCGCAGCCCAGCTTGTTGCGCTTGCCTGCCCGGCAGCGGGTGAAGTAAATCTTGTTGAAATTGGCTGTAACCGAAGGGGTTCCCTCATCATTGGGGGTATTAATATTACCATCGAGGGGGCGGGGAGTGCTCCATGTTCCCTTTTTATCGCGCTGGGTTATGAAGATATCGGTGAACTTTTCACCGGTACCGGCGTGGTTTTTCGTTCCGGTTGCCTCGTTTCGCGAGCTGGTGAATAGCAGAACGCTGTAATCGTCGGAGAGGTAAGCCGGGCTGAAGTCGCTCTGCTTGCTGTTTATGGCCCGCATATTCAGCACCTCGTAGCCCGAAGGGCTTTCCATCCACTTCTTGGCCAAATCGCACGATTGAATGCCAAAATCGGTGAGGGGATCGTTGGGTACCAGCTGTTTATATTTTTGGTACTGCTCCAGGGCCTCGTCGTACTTCTCGTTCATCTTCAGCATTTCGGCATAGAAGTAGTAAACACGCGGATCGGGAGGATCCCGCAATATGGCTTTGGAATACCAGATCTCGGCCTGCCGTGCATTCCCAATCAACCGGTAGCAATCGCCAATCTTGGTGAGGTATAACCCCATCTCCTCCTTAGCCACTTTGTCCAGATCGTGCCTGTAGAGTTCAATGGCCTCAAAGTATCCTCCGGCGTCGTACAGCGCATTGGCGCGCTTCAAACGATTGGTTTGGGCCTCACCATTTACGAATATCCCAATGAATCCTAATACGAATAGTAGTTTTGCTATCCCTCTCATTGTGCAGTATTTTTCAATGCAAAAAATAAGTAACCCAAAAAGCCTTGCCCCCGAAAGGGCAGCCATTGGCTAAATCACGTAAAAGTAAACATATTTTTGAAATTTCAACCCATCAGCTGCAAAAAACACCTCAGGGGTTTTCCACAAGCGGGGCAATTAACCATGTCCGGATTGTGGGGTTTTCATACCCCGCCATTTGTAGAAAACCTAAATGGTAACGACCATACCGGGGTTAAATTATCCGTGGCGAGCCAAATTTTTTTGACTTTGGGTGCTTAATGGTTTTTAAAACGTAAACATGAAGTTGAATGCCGTAATATCCCGGAGGCGTTACCCGGTGCTCCCAATTTTTTCCTGACTTGTTCCCTTGAGTGCGTTAGATATAACTTTTCAATTACTTCAAAGTATTCGGAGGGAATCTTGGTTCTTATCCTAATCTCTTTTAATTATTTCTCGAAGTTTCGTGGCTCATTGTCCATTGGGGCTTTGCCCCAAACCCCATTCACTTTTTTGTCTTGATACAAAAAAGTAAAAAAAAACTCCGCGCAACTTAGCGGTACTTGGCGTAACTCTGCGGTACTAAAAAAGAATTAACGCAAAGAAACGCAATCCCGATCCCGAAACATCGGGAATCGGGAAGCAAAGAACCGCAAAGTACCAAAGTTCCGAAGGCTAGAACCGCTAAGGAAATTCTCTGCGATCCCGATGCATCGTGAGTGCCCTTGAAGGTTTATAAATAAGGAATCAAATCCACAAAAACCATAATATTTGTGGATTACAATCTTTAAATTTCACTATTACGTTAAAAAATCGTGAAAATTTTCGCGATTAATGGTAGTAAAGTTTGCTTTGTATGAGTCAGTAAAGGTTTTCGGAAAATGCACTTTGCGTTTGGGATTCCATTTTACTTCGTAAGCAAAAAATTCACCATCTATTTCCTCAATATAATCAATTTCTTGCTGTTGGGTTGTTCGCCAAAAATATGCATTGGCAAATATATTATTGTAATTCAAATGCTTAAGCCTTTCGCTTACTATAAAATTTTCCCACAGCTGCCCAATATCCTGCCTGAGGGGCAATGCCTGCAATTGGGCAATAGCCGCATTTCTAATACCATTATCATAGAAATAAATCTTCCTATTCGTTTTTATTTCATTCCGCAGATTTCTACTTAACGCAGGCAATCTAAACACCACATAGGCTTTTTCCAACATAGAAATATATCTGTCAACGGTTTTGGGGTCTAAACCTACTATTTCGCCTAATTCTCTCAGTGAGACTTCGTTCCCAACCTGAAAAGCCAACGCTTGTAGCAAGCGTTTTAAAATATCCGGTTTTTTTACATCCCCATACATCAGAATATCCTTATATAAATAGGATTCAGCCAACTCTCTCAAGTATATATTTGCCTCATTTGGTGAGTTTAAAATATCGGGGTAAAAACCATAAACCAGGCGATTTTCAATATCCTGCTCAGCTTTTACAAAACCAATATGATTTTGCCATTCTGCCCATGAAATAGGGAACAGATTAAAACTTCGTTTTCTGCCGGTTAAAGGCTCATTTGTTTGTTGTGCCAAATCAAACGCCGACGAACCGCTTAAAACTAATTGCACGTTCTTAAATTGGTCAACAATTATTTTCGAAGTTATTCCAATATCCCTAATCCGTTGGGCTTCATCAATAAATACAATGGTTTTATTTCCAATAATACTTTCAATTTGCATTGTATTTGGGCGAGTGAGCAGTTTTTCTACATTGGGATCATCGGCATCTAAAAACAAGCTTTCAGAACCATAATCTTCTAAAATTTTATTTACCAGAGTAGTTTTCCCCGATTGGCGAGGGCCCACAATAACTATTGCTTTGCCCCTAAAAAAACTATCTCTTATTTGCTTTTCTATTATTCTGTCTATCATGATACTTTTTTTGCAAATATATATAAATAAGGAATCAAATCCACAAAAAACATAATATTTGTGGATTACAATCCTTAAATTCCTTATGGTTCATTAGTGAAATAATATGAATTACCAGCCATTCTTTCATTGAACAAACCGTCCTGATTCAAGTGTTGTGAATTGCTTACCCCCGATGGAGTGAATCGGGGTCGTATCTTTGATAGATTGCTAACATCAAATGCGGTTTAGTAATAATTTGGCCCGGCGTTGTGAATTGCTTGCGTTTCGTATCTTTGATAGATTGCTAACATCTTAATAAAAGATCGCGATAAGGCCTACAAGGTTGTGAATTGCTTACCCCCGATGGAGTGAATCGGGGTCGTATCTTTGATAGATTGCTAACATCCCATTTCCATATTCTTACAGATAGATACATGTTGTGAATTGCTTGCGTTTCGTATCTTTGATAGATTGCTAACATCTCATACTCCTCAATAGCCACCTCTTGGATTGTTGTGATTTGCTTACAAAATGTATCTTTGATAGATTGCTAACATCGGCTGCGACCTTTCTTATTCCGACCTTCGTGTTGTGATTTGCTTACAAAATGTATCTTTGATAGATTGCTAACATCTCACCCCCACTATGGAATCAATACCCCGAAGTTGTGATTTGCTTACAAAATGTATCTTTGATAGATTGCTAACATCATTTTGCCGGTGGGAATATCAAAATCATAAGTTGTGATTTGCTTACAAAATGTATCTTTGATAGATTGCTAACATCATATTCCTTATATTCCTGTTGGTTGAAGTGGTTGTGATTTGCTTACAAAATGTATCTTTGATAGATTGCTAACATCCTTACGATAATCCTATCCTTACATTTCCAAGTTGTGATTTGCTTACAAAATGTATCTTTGATAGATTGCTAACATCGTAGATTTCTCAAAGATTATTTCACAAGCAGTTGTGATTTGCTTACAAAATGTATCTTTGATAGATTGCTAACATCAAGAACACGCAATAAGTTCGCTGTTTTTGCGTTGTGATTTGCTTACAAAATGTATCTTTGATAGATTGCTAACATCTTTAAATTGTTTATTAATAAGTTTTTATTTGTTGTGATTTGCTTACAAAATGTATCTTTGATAGATTGCTAACATCATCCGAACAAGTGGTAGATTACAAGTATAGTTGTGATTTGCTTACAAAATGTATCTTTGATAGATTGCTAACATCTTTTGACACCTACCGCTGTAAATTGTGATGGTTGTGATTTGCTTACAAAATGTATCTTTGATAGATTGCTAACATCTTGGAAAAAACATTTCAAACTGGTTGGATGTTGTGATTTGCTTACAAAATGTATCTTTGATAGATTGCTAACATCTTCTCAATTTTTTCATACTTTTGTCGCCATGTTGTGATTTGCTTACAAAATGTATCTTTGATAGATTGCTAACATCAAGATCTTTTTTTAGGACCAGAAATCTTCTGTTGTGATTTGCTTACAAAATGTATCTTTGATAGATTGCTAACATCACCCTGCTTACGATTTCCACTCCGATTCTGGTTGTGATTTGCTTACAAAATGTATCTTTGATAGATTGCTAACATCTTTGAGTTTTTATTTTGCCATCAACATAGAGTTGTGATTTGCTTACAAAATGTATCTTTGATAGATTGCTAACATCCTTACAACGCCGCTTGTATGCCGACAACCAGTTGTGATTTGCTTACAAAATGTATCTTTGATAGATTGCTAACATCAATGCCCCTGCTCTGGATTCTTTGCTTTTTGTTGTGATTTGCTTACAAAATGTATCTTTGATAGATTGCTAACATCTACTGACCGCAAAGTTCGCAGGCGTGCGAAAGTTGTGATTTGCTTACAAAATGTATCTTTGATAGATTGCTAACATCTGTGCGACGTGTTACTCGAAATCTGCTGTAGTTGTGATTTGCTTACAAAATGTATCTTTGATAGATTGCTAACATCCCTTACCACATCCTTCTGCTTCACCTGCCCGTTGTGATTTGCTTACAAAATGTATCTTTGATAGATTGCTAACATCGCCGTCACCCCAGTATATGTTAACCAGCCTGTTGTGATTTGCTTACAAAATGTATCTTTGATAGATTGCTAACATCTATTCTTTCGCTCCACGGGGTACCACACCTGTTGTGATTTGCTTACAAAATGTATCTTTGATAGATTGCTAACATCTGCGGGAGGTTAACACCGTGCAGCTACCCCGTTGTGATTTGCTTACAAAATGTATCTTTGATAGATTGCTAACATCGGAGGAGCTGGATAGGCTATATGGCCGACAGTTGTGATTTGCTTACAAAATGTATCTTTGATAGATTGCTAACATCGATACTGCTGGACCACGACTCGTCATCAAGTTGTGATTTGCTTACAAAATGTATCTTTGATAGATTGCTAACATCGGAACTTACCTTCTCCCTCGTTAGTTCGTAGTTGTGATTTGCTTACAAAATGTATCTTTGATAGATTGCTAACATCGGAAAGCTATTACGTTGGCTGATGTGAAAGGTTGTGATTTGCTTACAAAATGTATCTTTGATAGATTGCTAACATC
>MWFE01000050.1 GCA_002071445.1 Bacteroidetes bacterium ADurb.Bin008
CTTCGTTTTTTCATCAGCATAAAAGTACAGATTTTTATCTATACTTATGTCCGATGATTTAGGGGGCTGAAACACTCATACCTAACTAGTTGATAAATTTTTGATTAAGAGTCTCAATATTTTTTTACGAGGTTTGCTCTCGTTCATCTATTTTATAGTTAAAATTCAAAGTTATCATAAATTCTTTGCTCAGCATCGTTTTCTACATCCAGGGGAAAGGAGGGAGGATATATCATGTAGGTTTCAGTTTACATTAAATAGTCAAAAATAATAAAAAAGTTAAGCAAAATATGGTGCTTACATAATGTATTCTTTGCAGAAATGACGAGGGGCATTTACTTTGATTTTCATTTGCAAATACCCCAATAAAATATTTACAACAAAGTTTCCATTACCATCAACACATCACAGCCACACAGGCCTCTGATTTTACTTACTCACTATATGGGATAACGTCATTATTAAACTTTAATGTTTATTAAAAAGCCTTCTAAACTTGAATTTTTCTGAAGCTTTACTTGCTTTTTCTAAGTGCATTAGAAATTTTTCGAAATTCATTTCCATACACACGCTATCTATCTCGCCCCTTTCGAACGCTTCATTATCTCTTTTCCATTGTACTATATCATACGTATCAATATCCCAAATACGCCACATACCCATATAGCCTCCGGTGTTCAATGTGTGAAAGCAGTGAAGATGTCGGTTTTCATCAATAAAAAAGAGATTGACATGGAGAATGAATTTCTTGAAGTATATTTTTTCAACTATTACCCTTTCCAAGCAGCTCCCCTCGCGAAACTGATACTCTTCACCGATAGTTAAAGTCTCGTTTTCTGTGCAAATATTCGAGCACTTCAATCTAAATTTTTTGTAACCAAGTAATTCCCGTATTTTTAGTCCTTGGTAATGTAAAACAAGTTTTATACCACCCTCCTTAAGGGCCGATCGCATTGCTCCAAAATAGCTATCATTAATCATAACACATATTTTTTAAATAATTAATCAAAGTTACTCCATATACTAGGGGAAAACCGTCACCATTCTGTTTGAAGTACCGTTCAGACATATTCTCACATCGAAATCCATTAAAAAGTAGGATATATGGGCATAAACCAGGTTTTTCTCCCTTTATACCAAGGATATTTGTAACCGGAATATTTCTGTAGGTGAGGTGTTTGTGGGTTGTTCCTGAAACGGAACCGATAAAAAATAACTTCAGAATTTTCTTCATACCCTTTTTTTTAAACTAAAAAACATGAATCTATTACAAGCCGTTTCTAGTTATACGAAATGGGGTATGACAACTAGTGTCATGTTAAAAATAATTTTTAAATATTTTTACATTAACGCTTAGATGGTTGATGTATAGTTTGTTTACAGATAGGTGGTAAGGGAAAAACTAGTGTCAGCTACACTCAAGGGTATGTAGCATATAGTCTAAATTATCCTCATCAAGAGAGTTCAAACCGGACTTTAAGAGGTCCTTTACATATAAAATCAGTTCTTGTGGTTCATTTATCTGTATATCATAAGGTAATCCTGCGATAAATCGTCCTACTTCATTAAATCTACATACTTCAGTTTTCAGTTCAAATACTCTATTAGGCGGATCATCCGTTGGTTTAATATGGTCTTTGGTGAGAGGGAATTCATCTATCATTAACCCATAAGAGCGTCTATTAAGCGTCAATCTAATCATTACCTTTTCAAAACCATATCCCCGAAATGGATCTGTATATCCAATCTGGTGCTGATCTGTATGCCGGAAAGGTTTATTGGTCGCCTTGACCCCCAAAATGGCCGATAAACTAATAACTACGTTTCGTTGGTGTGCCGGGTAATATGCCCAGATTCTCCTAAAATTGAAAGCGAAACCAAGCGGTTCAATTATCACATCATTTACGCCTCTGTTTGCACTAATAAATGTAAGTTCACTAATTATAACTTGTTTTTTATTTTTAATGGCATCTAATAGTATTTTAACACTTTCCTTGTCCTCGTCTCTGGTAATACTATATGCGACCCTATCAGATTTGTACAGTGTATATAGTTTACTTTTGAGTGCTTCTTTAACAGAAGTTGTAGCCTCAATTGAATTTATAGCCTCACTAAGAATATGGGCTTCTTCTTTGGAGAAATATAGCAAATCGCCAATATTAAGACCTTCTCTTTCCACTCTAGGATCACGCGTTAACTTATATCTTCCATTTTCTCGTTCCACACCATATCCGGCCCATCTTATGGTAAATAGGGTTCGCTGTATGGTCCTTTGGCTCACTTCAAAATATTCAGCCAAATCTTTAATGGTATGTCCCTCACCATCGCTTAACATGGCCATCATTTCAAGGGTACGTTGAAGCGTTGATTGTGTGCTCATATTGCTTATTTTTATCGTTTAACTGAATAATCAATAAAAATACAAATAATAATTTGAAATTTTCAAATGCAACTTTAAATGTCATTTCTGTATTCGTAATTTTGTAAAGCATTATTAAAAAAATTAATAGAAAATCAATATGACATATTTCATTCCTTGTATGTACTGTGGTACACAGTATGCAGAAACGTGGATGTGGTGGGTATGCGATAGGTGCGGGTTTAGAATCTGTATGTCCTGCTACACAAAACACAAAGGGCCCTATGCGTTTAATGGGGGCGGTAAATGTAGCCAATGTATGACAGGACAACTACGAGGCCCAAAGAGGCTAAAGTAATTCTTAACCCTAACATAACTACTTTCTCAAGTTTCTTTTACTCCGCTTTCAAGAGGGATTGAAAATTCAGGTATTTCATAACGTTTTCATTTTCATGGAACATGCTATGCATCAGGCGTTCCATATCCACACCTGTTCGGCGGCGGTTGCACTGCCGTCAGGCTATTGTTGTAGGCTAAGCCTGTTAAGTTATGCCCGGCCAAGGCCGGTGCCTCAGACGAACGGGGCTATAAAATGTCTGCATGGGCTTTTTTACCGGAAGCGAAAAAGCTGTTGAGTTCTGCAATAATTTTTATACTTTTGGGTAGCAGTTTGTTTTTTTGTAGTTAATGCAATAGGTTAAGTTGTTGAAAATCAATGATTTTTTCAAGCAAAAATATTGCTTTTTTATTGAAAATCAGCAAGTTGTTTTACTTGCGAAACTTGAGAAAAATATTTTATTTCCAATTTACACTAAAGGATTAACATTATGACAAAAGATTCATTTGACGATTTTATTGCAGAATTCGACCTGTATAGCTTTGATGGGTTGATTAAGGTTACTCTTATTGATGGTACAAGTCATGAAGCTGTTTGGATTACCGGACTTCCTCCGCTAGGCAAAGCAATAGACGGTAGATTTGAAGGCTTATCTGATGAATTTAATGTGTTTTATTTGATAAATACTAAGACTTTTGCTGTTTGGGAATTTAAACAAATTGATAATATGGTATGCTTACAGCAGAATTATTTAGTTTAATTATCACTAATTCCTTTTACCCTGCTTTCAAGAGGGATTGAAAATTCAGGTATTTCATAACGCTTTCATTTTCATGGAGTATGCTTTTCATCAGGCATTCCATGTCCACACCTGTTCGGCGGCGGTTGCACCGCCGTCGGTCTATTGTTGCAGGCTAAGCCTGTTAAGATATGCCCGGCTAAGGCCGGAGCATCAGTTCAACGGGGTTGCAAAAATAGGAGAATTCGGCCAAAAAAATAACCCCATCAGTAGGGACGGGGTTTAAGTTGTGGAGCTGGAGGGAGTCGAACCCTCGTCCAAACAAGGAACCAACCGGCTTTCTACATGCTTAGCCCCTCTTGGTTTTCGAGCAAAGGCAGGCGAGTGGCGGCCAACCCAAGCCTTATCCCCTTAAATTTTGCCAGCGGAACGGGGAGAACCGTTGACTATCCCATTTGTTCTGGAGCCTCGATTCGGAAAGCCAGTGGGAGAAACCCTCCGCGAGACTACTCGTCTCATCAACCTGGTTGACAAGATTAAGCCCGAAGTGCTTGGCACATTCTAGGCAGCGAGTGCGAAATAGTAGTTATCGCCGTTTATTTGTGTTGAGACCTGAGATTAACGAGCCAGATTCCCAATGCTCGGCATGCTTACCAATCCATTCTGCTTGCTGTCAAAACCAAGGTCAGCCCCATGAATTGGCCGTGCAAATGTACAACAAAAAGTGAACCGAAGTCAATTTTTTGTCAGCTGAAAACAATAATCAGCCTGGACTTTTTAAAAATCGCTGTTCATGGACATTAAGAACTCCTCGTTGGTTTGGGTCTTTACCAGCCTGTCGCGCAGGAACTCCATGGCCTCAACCGAGGTCATATCAACAAGGTAATTGCGAAGTATCCAGATTTTGTTCATGGTGTCCTTATCCAGCAACAAATCTTCCCTACGTGTGCTGGAAGCAGTGATGTCAACGGCAGGATAAACTCGCTTGTTGGATAGTTTCCGGTCGAGCTGTAGCTCCATGTTGCCTGTGCCCTTAAACTCTTCGAAAATCACCTCATCCATCTTGCTTCCCGTGTCGATGAGTGCCGTGGCAAGAATGGTGAGAGAGCCGCCATTCTCAATTTTTCGTGCTGCGCCAAAAAAACGCTTGGGTTTATGCAGTGCATTGGCATCCACACCGCCCGATAATACCTTTCCGGAAGCCGGCTGAACGGTATTGAACGCACGGGCCAATCGGGTGATGGAATCGAGCAGGATTACCACATCGTGTCCGCACTCCACAAGGCGTTTTGCCTTTTCAAGGACAATGTTGGCTACGCGCACATGCCTTTCGGCAGGCTCATCGAAGGTTGAGGAAACAACCTCGGCGTTCACGCTGCGGGCCATATCGGTTACCTCCTCCGGACGTTCGTCAATGAGGAGCACGATCATGTACACCTCGGGATGGTTGGCGGCTATGGAGTTGGCAATATCCTTAAGGAGGATTGTTTTACCGGTTTTGGGCTGGGCCACAATCAACCCCCTCTGTCCCTTGCCAATGGGGCTGAACATATCGACCACCCGGGCCGAGAGCAGATTTTGCCCATTGCCAATCAACGTGAATTTCTCGTTGGGGAATAGCGGTGTTAAGAAATCAAAGGGTATCCTGTCGCGAATAAATTCGGGGCTTCGTCCGTTGATTTCCACAACTTTAATCAAAGGGAAATACTTTTCGTTCTCACGGGGAGGACGAATTGTTCCCGTAACGGTATCACCTGTTTTCAGTCCAAAGAGCTTGATTTGTGACTGGGAAACGTACACATCATCGGGCGAACTGAGATAGTTGTAGTCCGAAGAGCGTAAAAAACCGTATCCATCGGACATGATTTCCAGTACTCCGGTAGCATCAATAATCCCATCAAATTCGTATCGCTCTCCATTCCGCTTTTCAAAATCCTTTTTGTAATACTGATCACGCTGCCCCTGCTTAAGTTGGGTGTCGCCTTTAATTTGAGGAGGAACAATTGGTTCTGTTTTCTGGAGTTCAGTCGATTGTAATACTTCCTCAACGGCAGGTGCTTCCAATAAATCAATATTTTCGTTGACGATTGGCTCTTGGGGTATATCGGGTTCAGGTTCGTCGAATACAAACGATTTATCGAATTCAAGGGGTAACTTTTTCTCTTCGGTTTCTTCGCCGTGAAATATCTGGGTTTGAACATGTTCAATATTCCCATTTTTCTTAATGCGGGTGAAACGTTTCCGTTTTCCCTTTTCGCCGGGCGAAGAGGGTTGATGTATCTCTGTTTTCGTATCGTTACCTGTGGCTTGAATTTTTTCAGCAGGAGCAATCTGCTTGAACTCCTTTTTTTCGTTCGGCTTAACTTTACGTTCAAAATCTTTTGGTTTTTCCTTTTGAGTTTTCTTTTCCGATGCATCAATTGCCTGCTGATCGAGTATGCGATAAACCAAATCCTGTTTACGCAATGATTCTACTCGCTTAATATTCATGTTTTTTGCTATTTCCTTTAGCTCGGGAAGCAGCTTTTTATTAAGCTCAATAATATCGTACATAAAATTTTATGGTGATTGGGTAAATAAATAGTGTAAATAATAATAATTGAAAACAAATAAGAAATGATGTGTAACTTATTGTGTTAATTGGAATTGCACGTATGAATATACGGTGAGATTTCGCAACAAAGGTAAGTAATATTTTAATTAAAATCCAAGCGTTACTGCGAAAAAAAAATGTTAGTCTGACATCACCTTAATGAAATTAAAAAAATTCTTAAGGGTAAAATAGTTGTTAAGTCAAAGGCTGCAATTGAATTTATTATACGATCGTATTATTTTGAACAAGTGTGTTTTAATTAAAAGAATGGGAGCGTTGTGTCCAAAGCATTTAATGACAAAGGCAATTTACCAGTTCTGTTTAATAAACAGTTGTTAAAAACAAACGGAAATAATTGTATCCTTTTTAACACATTTAAAGTATAATATGTATTTGACAATGATTAGTGATATTTTCAAATAAAGGTAAAATATCAGCTTTTTTCTACTTTTTAGGATAAATGTTGATTTTTTAATTTTTGCTGCGTGACAATGAGGCAGTTAAAGATCGTAAAACAGGTAACCAATCGCGAAAGCGTTTCGCTGGACAAATATCTCCACGAGATTGGAAAGGTAGATCTATTAACGGCTGAAGAAGAGGTTAATCTGGCCCGACGATTGAAAGAGGGCGACGAAGACGCATTGCAACAAATGGTGAAAGCCAATTTGAGATTTGTGGTATCGGTGGCCAAGCAGTATCAGAATCAGGGGTTGAGTTTACCCGATTTAATCAACGAGGGGAATTTGGGTTTGATTAAGGCTGCAAAGCGTTTCGACGAAACGCGGGGATTCAAATTCATTTCGTATGCAGTGTGGTGGATAAGGCAATCCATTCTACAGGCTTTGGCTGAGCAATCGCGGATTGTAAAACTCCCTTTAAATAAAATTGGATCCATAAATAAAGTACATAGGGCCTTCACCGAATTGGAGCAGATTTTCGAAAGAGAGCCTTCCATTGAGGAGTTGGCAGAGGTACTTGAAATCGCCCCCAGCGATATTAAAGAGGCTTTGAGAAGTTCAGGTCGTCATATATCCATGGATGCACCCCTTGCTCAGGATGAGGACACTAACCTATACGATGTGCTGCTTTCCAACGATTCTCTTCCACCAGACCGGGGGTTGCTTAAGGATAGCCTACGTAAAGAGATAGAGAGAACTTTAATGACATTGCCTCCTAGGGAGGCTACCATTATTCGCCTTTATTACGGCCTGGATGGGAAGCATCCATATACGTTAGAGGAAATTGGCGAGGAGGTGGATTTAACCCGTGAGAGGGTTCGGCAAATAAAGGAAAAGGCCATTAAGCGTTTGAAACAAGCCACCCGTTGCAAGGGGCTTAAAGCATATCTCGGATAGTTGCCCTGATTATACCCTGTTGAAGAAAATACCTATTTTTGCTATCATTTTTTTTTAAACAATACAACTATGAAGAATACGGTAAGGGTTCTTTTCATTGCCCTTTTATTTATCAATGGAGCAAGCCATTGTTTTGCTCAGTCGGAGTTTTCTAAATGGTTTGAAAACAAGGCTTTGAGAATAGATTACTATTTGGCCGGTAATGCCGATTCCGAACATTTTTATCTCGATGATTTACGTGAGGAGCCATTCTGGAGCGGCTCACCCAACTCGTTGATTGACAACCTGGATTTCGGTACCCATCGGGTTTTGGTTACCGATGCACAAAGCGGAACGTTGATCTACTCCCGGGGCTTTTGCACCCTTTTTCAGGAGTGGCAAACTACGGCCGAGGCTCAAAAACTGGATCGTGCATTCGAGCAGGTTACCCGTATTCCATACCCAAAGCAAAAGGTAACGGTTACATTCCAATCTCGGGGTAGGGACGGGAAGTTTACCGAGTTGCACCAATTGGAAATAGACCCTGCCGGTATTTTTATCAATCGCAGGGCGATGAATACCATTCCAAATTATAAGATTGTTGACAACGGACATTACAGCCAGAAGCTGGACATCGCCTTTATTGCCGAAGGCTATGCAAACAACCAGATGGATAAGTTTAAAAGCGATGTTAAGCGCTTTGCCGATTTTTTGCTCTCCCAACCTCCGTTTGACGAATTGGCTGAAAGTATCAACATCTGGGCAGTGGCATCGGAGTCGGATGGGGTAGGGCCCACAAACCCCGGAACGGGGTATTGGAATACCACCGCCACCCAATCGGAGTTTTACACCTTTGGCATCGACCGATACCTTACCACAACGCACTTTCATCGGGTTATGGATATTGCAGCCAACGTTCCCGCCGATTTGGTTTATATCCTTGTTAATACCGGTGATTATGGGGGAGGGGGTATTTACAACCATTTCTGCATGGCCACTTCCGATCATAAGTTGTCGCACACCGTTTTTATCCACGAGTTGGGGCATGGGCTGGCCGGTTTGGGCGATGAGTACTACACATCCGATGTAGCCTATGAGGATTTCTACCCGTTGGATGTTGAACCGTGGGAGCCCAACTTAACCACATTAGTGGATTTTCAAAGCAAGTGGGCGGATATGGTGGACAATGAAACGCCCATCCCAACGCCCAACAGCCAAAAGTATGCAAATATTGTAGGCGTTTTCGAAGGGGGAGGGTATATGCACAAGGGCATTTATCGCCCTTACGTAGATTGCCGTATGCATAGCAACAATGCAAATACTTTTTGCCCTGTTTGCCGGAGGGCAATAGCCAGGGTAATTGGAACCTATTCTCGTTGAAATCCCTATGAAAATCGAAAAAGGGTAACTATGGGCAAGTGCGTTTCCTTAAAGACTGGTATAAGAAATTATCAATAATCTCACGCAGAGCGTGATGACGTTGACTTTTTCCTTTGCATGACCAAATATTATGGTAGGCTTTCCTATGAATTGACTCTAAAAACGAGTTTGTTTTTTACGGTCAGAGTAACCATAGTGGCCAGAACAAAGGGGAATGTGAGCTGGGTGATGCCATACCGTACCAATAGAATGCTGATCATTAGCGAAAGGAAAACGGATATTGTAACCCAAAGCCCATCCTGCAGCTTGTTGCCGGCAAACACAATGGCGCATAGCACTGCATTGAAGCTGAATAGCCCGAAGGCTATATCATCCACAGGAACGCCGAGAAGCTGAGCCGCGATACCCGAAAACATGGCCCCGGCAAGGCCATAAAGGGCAGCTATGGGCGAATGGATAAAAACGGCAACAAAGAACAGCAATCCCGACAAAACCTTCCCTTGAAATATCACTTGTCCAAAGCCTTTGAGGGCAAAAGTGAAGTACTGGTTCGACGGTATGAGTACCAATGGGTGTTCCACCATCAAAGCGGGGAGGGAATATTTGACAATAAACAGAATCAGCCATGTTACCAGTACAAAGGGAAGTGTAAAAACAGGGATGTTTTTTCTGATAAAAAAGTGTTGGATAATGGCTGCCAATACAGACCCCAGCACGATGAATAACCATACAACGGGTTGGGGTTTTAGGAAAAGAATCAATGCAACCCCGGTAAGGGCTGCGCTAAAGCCATACAGTCCCTTGTCGGTTTCCTCAACGTCATATTTAAGGAATCGTGCGGTCATGGTACCGCAAATGGTGGCCAAAAGGGCTGCAAGCCCCATTGTGGGAGAACCGTAGGCTATGCCTGCCAAAAACAGCAAGCCGGTGAGGGCATTCTCCTGCAGCATGATTTGCCCCAAGCCTTTCAATACGGGGACTACAGGTTTGACAAGATTTTTCAAACTATTGGTTTCCATATCTTTTTTTGATTTTTTACCCTTGTGTTATCACTACCATGTTTTTCTTGCGATTCTTACGGAGGTTGGTAACCAGTTTGTTTACGTGGAAATCCTTTCCGTGTGCGGGGTAAATCCTGTTCACTTTCAATGCAATGAGTTTTTCCCAGCTGTTGTAGTATTCCTCCCAACTGTCAACCCAGACGACGGCATACCTGGTGCCTGCAAACCTAAGGAAGTTGGCTGCGGCATCGCCGCAGAAACATCGGCCATCATCTAAAACCAACGATATGGAATCGTCGGAATGCCCTGGGGTTTCAACGATTACGCCATCCAGTTCGATGCCGATGTCTTTAAACTTTACCGTGCCATCAATGAGTACGTCAGTGGGGCGATGTTGGTAGGCGGGAAAGGTATGCGTCCAGCCCTTGTCGAATTTGCTCTTGAACCAGAGCAAAAAGGCTACCCTTCGGTTGATGTAACCCGACCCCTTGGGGTGAACATGTTGCCCCTGCAAAAGGTATTGCGCACCCACTTTGGATACCACCACTACAATATGGGGGTTTTCCGCGACCAGTCGGGCCACCATCCCGGCATGGTCATCGTGGTGGTGTGTGAGGATTAGGTGGCTGATGGAGGAGAGGGGTATGTTAAGGTCGTTGAGCTGCTTTGTAAATCGGTCCCATTCGTACACGTATCCGGTATCGATGAGAATGTATTTTGAACCTGAGGGAAGGAGGTAGCAACGAGTATATTTCAGGCTAATTATTTTCATGGATGCTATTTTGAAATCTGTATTCTATTTATCCCTGAAATTCTCTGGTAAGGTACATTCTCATTATCTTCTAAGAACCATCCAGTGCGAGGAACAGGCTCCGGCTGTTATCATAAATTTTTTCCAAAGATATCTTTATTTGTATTTGAATAGCTCATTTAATATTAGGCACACCTAACCCCACAGTCGGACAACTTCGGGTATTTCCAGCCGGTATTTATTCAGCTTTTTCTGTGCCCGTACTTCTTAAAAACACTACATCCCTTTATCTATAAGGGGAAGCGGATGCCTGATTGCCTATGTTGGGGAGAATGGGTTTAAGCTATTCAAACTTAATCACTTCAACCGGACAGCTATCGGCTGCTTCCCGTATTCCGTCCTCATTCTTATTGAAGTCGGCACCCTCAATCACGGTAGCCTCATCCTCCACCTTAAACACTTCGGGGCAGATTTCCTCGCATAGCCCGCAGGATGTGCATCCATCTTCAATCCATACCTTAGTAATAGCCATGATGATATATGTTTAAATTAAAAATATGTGTAATAACATGCAGTTTCTACACATTAAACTGCTGCAATATATAACAAATATTGTAGGGTTAAGTTGATAAAAGTCGTATTCTCAGAATGAATAAAAAAGGGCTATGGTAATCTACCACAGCCCCTTGGCAGTTTGTTTACAATTCATCCTACTCTGCAAACGAGTAGCTTATGGCCAGGCGGGCGCCAACTATTATCCTATTGTTTGAATCTACTTCTCGATTTAAAAACGAAAAGAAGGGCTTTTTATAAATGTCTACCTGGTTGCTATGTGTAACCCAGCCTATGGTTGGTCCCGCAGCTACCTGAAGCCCCTCTACAATTCGGTAACGAACATTTAGATCCAGACTGCTCATATTGCTGAATACCACGCTATTGTCGAGAGGAGTCAAACTTCGTATTTCAGGGTTAATAATGATCTTATCTCCCCTTGGGATAAGAGTGCCTGCTCCTATACCCACAGCAAAGGGCTGCTCGTACTGCTCACAGTAGCTTCCCATAAAGAATGTGTAAAATTTCGGTACGCCAATTTTAAAAGCCAGATTGACCGGATAGAACCCATCGGACGACAGTTCCAGAGCACGGAAACCACCCCTCCTCACAACCGATATGAAGCCAATGGGTACACCATCCGACACCGTGTCGGCTAGGTTGATAAAGCCCAGTTGAAAGCCCTTAATGCCCTTTCGGGCAACATTTACAAAGCTCATCTGCACACCCTCTGTTTCTTTGATAACCGTATTGACAAACCCTGCCTGTAAACCCTTGAAACTTCCTATGGTGGTGTTCACAAAACCAGCCTGTGCACCCACATGATTTTTAAGGTTAGAATTCACAAACCCTGCCTGCAAGCCTTTTTGGTTTCCGGACGTTGTGTTCACAAATGAAGCCTGAAGACCGGTAAAATCGCCAAAGGTTGTGTTCACAAAGCCACTTTGCAACCCGTAGAAATTGCCAAAGGTGGTATTGGCAAAACTCGTCTGTAAACCCTTAAGACCACCAAAAGTAGTGTTCACAAAGGAAGCCTGAAGACCTGTAAAATCTTTTATATTGATGTTGATAAAACCAGCCTGCAGAGTGCTGTGATTGCCCCTGGCCAAATTGACAAACCCAACAAGGGGAATTGGAAAGTTGTCGGGCACCACATTGAATAAAAAGGTGTAGATAGCCACATCACGCTTTGTCCTTATGCTATCGTTTTGTGCTTGGGATAAGCTGCTTGTGAGCAGAGTGGCGGTAATGATTAGGGTGATAATGCGTTTCATATTTGGTTTATTTAGAGTTAGTTTTATTGTTCTTTCTGCAATTCACTCCTATGACAACCCTCTCTATCACTACCCCTATTTACAAACTCTTTTTATAAAAATAATTTTTTGTATTAAATTCTAAGTCAAACATTATTAGGTGTTTACTAAAATAAAAAAGCCTCCCAAACTTGAGAGGCCAAACTAATTCAGCTGTAATTCTTCCTGTTAAGCGTTCATCCGCCTTACAAATTCCTGTGCAATGAATGAGGCCACATCGTCGGCGTAGGTATTCATGCCGAATCCGGCATCGTAGCCCAACTCCTTGGCCAGCTCGTGGGTGATGCGCGGACCCCCGCAACAGAGTATTACCTTGCTTCGCAAGCCCTCAGCCTCTAACAGTTCTACCAGTTCCACCAGATTTTTTATGTGCACATCCTTTTGGGTAACCGTCTGCGAAACCAGCAGCGCGTTGGCCTCCAGCTCGATGGCCTTGGCTATGAACTCCTCGTTGGTTACCTGACTCCCAAGGTTGTGTGCATCAAAACCCTCGTACCTTTCCAGTCCGAAATGGCCGGCGTAGCCCTTCATGTTCATAATGGCATCAATGCCCACGGTGTGGGCATCGGTGCCGGTACTGGCGCCTATCACCACCAGCTTGCGCCCAATATTCTCCTTGATGTAGCTGTCGGTTTGCTGCATATCCCATGTTGTTGACTCGACCCTGGGTACATGTATGGAGCTGTAGTCCACGGTATGCCGGCAACTGCCATAGCAGTTGAAGAAAGTAAACCCCTTGGTAAGCTCCTTGTAAAAGACCACCTGCGGATTTTCGAACCCCATCTTCAGCATCAGCTGTTTTGCCGCCTCAATGGCCTCGGCACCGCTTGGTATCGGGAGCGTAAAGCTGAGCTGGGTTTTACCATCGTTCATGGTGTCGCCGTATGGCTTTACCTTTTTTAGGTTGAGGGTTGTATCGAGGTTGTGCGCCTCGGTTGAGTATAGTCCTCCGCTCATAATATCTGATTTTTTTCTTGTTCTACTTACGGTTTAACATGGGTTCCACAAAGGGATTGCGGTAGTTTGTCCCGCGCTGCACCACACCCGAAAGCCCCTTGCCACCGGTTTTGGGGCGCTTCACGCCACCAAATTTGCCCTGTTCCAGTGCATTGAACAGCCCTTCGTGTTTCAGCGATTCCAGAAGTTCGATGGCTTTTTGCAGCACCTCCTTGGCCCGATTGCGAATTATTCCGTTCTCCTTGAATTCCACCTCATCCCCAATGCTTCTCATGTTGTTGAAGATATACTTGGCATTCTCGATGGCCAGAAATCGGTCGGACATGAACGGGGTGTGAATGGCCTCGGTTAACATTCCCAGCAGCTGGATTCCCTGGCCTGTCCATACGGATATCTGGTTGAACAGGGCGTTCTGTATCTGCCCGCGGAAAATATTGCCTGTCATGAACTTTGTGGGGGGCATGTACTTGAGCGTTGCCTCGGGAAAGATTTCACGGGTCATCTGTGCCTGAGCCAACTCAAATAGAAACCCGTTTTCCAGCTCGGGGTCCATCTCAAACGCATGGCCCAGCCCCATCTGTTTTGCAGGTATCCCTGCAATAAAGGCCAGCTGCTCATTGATCAGGTCCGATGCCAGAACCGTATGTGCCTCCTCGAAAGCATCGGCCGTGGTGAGGTAGTTGTCCTCCCCGGTATTGATGATTACTCCCGCATACCCGTTGATGATACGCGAGAAGTATTGGTCAATCAGCGTTCGCTGCATGTTTATATCGCGAAAGAGAATGCCATAGAGGGCATCGTTGAGCATTACGTCTAACCCCTCGAACGCACCCATAACGGCAATCTCGGGCATGCACAGCCCCGAGCAGTAGTTGCAAAGCCTAATGTAGCGACCCACCTCCTCACTAACCTCATCGAGGGCCTTGCGCATGATGCGGAAGTTCTCCTGGGTGGCATAGGTTCCTCCAAACCCTTCGGTGGTGGCGCCATAGGGAACGTAGTCCAACAGGCTTTGGCCTGTGGTTCGGATAACCGCAATGATATCGGCTCCCTGCCTTGCGGCAGCCTGTGCCTGCACCACATCTTCATATATATTGCCTGTGGCAACGATGACGTAGATGTAGGGTTGACTCCCTTCTCCAATGGTCTTCAGATAGCTGTCTCTCCGTGCCCTGCGCTCTTTAATTCTTTGCAGGCTTGCCGTAACCATGGGCTGAATGGCCATGTCGATTTTTTCCCCGGGGTGGACATTGAGTGCGGTCAGATCCAGCTTCCCCTCCGACACCTGCGTGGCTATCTGCTGTGGGCTGAGGCCTGTTTCAACCATGGCATTCCCAATGTAGAAGATAACACCTTGTTCCAGAACCCCTTTCTCTTTGAGAGAATCGACCAGCACGTTGGGAAGCGGAACACCGTCGAGGTCAATACCATCAATACCCAGCAGTCGGCATAGGGTGCGTTCCACTGCCACCGTGGTGTAGTTCACCACAAATTGCTGAACCTCATTGGCAATATCTTTGGCAATGCTCTTGGCGTAGCCAACTTTTTCGACATCGAGGCCTAGTTTGCTCTTAAGCATAGTAGTACTTTAGTTCTAATAATAATCTTCAAAAATTCAGAATGATGCCACAGGGATGTACATCACCATCAATATGAAGCGCAAAGATATTCTATTTCGGCGTGAAATCAAATGCCAAATATGACTTGATGTATGTGATTTATATTATGGTTGGGCTAATATTAATTCATGCCCTCAAGAAGTTGCATTTATTAGTTGAATCCATGATCCATTTTTTAATAAAGAAAAAATTGCATATTTTGTACACCTCAAAGTTGAAAATACATAACAAAATGTATAGTTCGAATCAACCTTTTAGGGCATCTTCAAGTAATATGGCCTTGCTGCTAAATGGCAAAGGATTGCACATGCTTAACCCATGGCATATCTGCGTAGATTTCGACATGGAGACCATTACCATAAGCAAGAGAAACAGGGTGCTTATAGGCGTGGATAAGAAAACACTCGCCTTCAGGTTTATACGTAGCATATTTGTTGACGAGCACATTTTTGGTGCCGATATACATATAAAAGTTGTTGGCGGAGAGGGGTCTGCATATTATCTATCCAAAGCCGATGCCAGGAAAATTGAGAGCTTGCTGTTGGAATACAATCGCACTAAAAAAGGCAAGGGAATTATTTTTAGTTAGTTTTTTCAATCAAGTTGTCTAAAGAAGGGGAGTATTTATGATTGCATAGTTGAAGTTAATTTAAAAATATTGAATATGAAGAGAATAGTAGTTGTTATTGCAATAACTATTTTACTATGGTCGTGCCAGAGTAGCAGGGATACTTCCCAATTTATCCGTGTTGGAGTATTTGATGGACACGGTGGAGCTCAAACTTGCGTTTGGGAA
This sequence comes from Bacteroidetes bacterium ADurb.Bin008, assembly GCA_002071445.1. Lineage (GTDB taxonomy): Bacteria > Bacteroidota > Bacteroidia > Bacteroidales > Tenuifilaceae > MWFE01. The sequence goes on from MWFE01000050.1 coordinate 15,732, forward strand.
ACTGTAGAAGCCATACGTATTGACAAGGAGATGTTTGTGCGTACTATAACCACGGGAGATATTGCCGCCGGCTGCTTAGATACGCTTGATGCCATTATCATTCCCGGTGGGGGTGGGAGCCGACAGTACCTTAACTTGGGGCACGAGAATCAGCAGCGGATAAAGGAATTCATCTCAGCAGGAAAGGGTGCAGTGGGTATTTGTGCCGGAGCCTATCTGTTTTCCAATACACCCGATTATGCTTGTATGGCCATTAATGGTGCTCAGGCTATTGATATAGAGCATGATAATAGAGGGCATGGCTTGGCGAAATTCACTCTAACCCATGAGGGTAAGCAGGTATTCCCCGAACTGGCAAACCGCGATACCAACTATGTGGTGTACTATGAAGGCCCTGTATTTATTGATGCTCCGGATACTATTCGGTATCAAACTATAGCCATAATGCAAAGCAACGTACACGAGGAAGGTAATGCGCCTGCCAATATGACCAACAATAAACCGTTTTTTATTGCTAACCGGTTTGGTAAGGGTAGGGTGTTTAGCACCATTGCACACCCCGAAGCCACACCCGGTATGCGGTGGCTAATCCCCCGTATGGTTCGCTGGACACTGGATAAAGAGTTGGTTGCCTATTCGGAATATGTGGTACGCCCCAACCTTTTTGAAAGGGAGATACTCTTTTCGAAGGATATGCTGAAACGTGAGGCAAAATGCTATAGCACTTTCCTATATGGAACTGCCCAAGAGAAGCTGGAGGCGCTAGATTGGCTCGAGCAGAGCGTTTCATGGGATGCCAAGCGGTGGGTGCAAGGGTTGCTATTTGATGCTTCGCCCCTGGTGAGACCGCGCGCCGCGCGCTATATTGCCAACTCAGAGTTTACGCACTACCTGCCTGACCTTGTTGCAGCACATGGCAATGAGCAGGACCCGGCAGCCAAAGAGGCCATGGCCAAAGCATTGGAAACGCTTTTAAGATTGTGATTTTTTGGATTGAATAGAGTTCTTGGTTCATAGTTGGGTACACTCTTACTGCTTACAATTATCTGCAAGCAGTTTTCTTAGTTCTACAGGACTACTATCCCGTTCGGTTGAGGCTCCAGCCTCAGTAGTATTTTCTCCAAGGTTTCACCAAGAAGAACAGCCTGCTTAGGATAGCCCAACGGGAAATCCTGATATATGAAGGGATTGTTGATACAACCGCAGCCAAACAGGGTGGTTTTGGAAATGTGTGATTTATATTATGGTTGGTACAAAAAATGGACTAAACAAAGTCGTTGAACCAACAATATTTAGGCCCTATGGGCTACCAACCAAGGGGTCATGTCGCTTCTGTTGATATTTATGCCCTAACGGGCCAACATTTGAGCATTGATGAAAAGTCGGGTTGGCATGCCTGAGTGCAAACAAAAAATATGAAGTCATTTATTTGCTAAATTGAATCATTTCAATAAGTTGTAAAAAATAGTCTTTACTCCAAATTTCCATCTCTTGGGGATTTTTCAAAAAGGGTCGAACATCGGTTTTAACCATCTCCATATTTACACTTTCAATCCTCTCTTTCAATATTTTCTTGAATACTTCCCGTGAAAATTCTTTAGGATTAATACCGTTTATCTGTTCAGCTTTTCTGCTTAGATGCTGCAGATTCAATGGGGTATTGTTTCGTACAAAGTACTCAAAATCGTACCAATCGCGCCCTTTTACTCGGTTTTTCCATTTTCTAAAGAGGAGGGCATGCATTTTTCCGGCGTACAAATCGGATGGTGAATAGCAGCGGGTCATAAACGAAAAGGGAAGCAATAGCAGTTTATACTCAGTGGAGAAATCGGTTGGAGGCTGTATGTCAACCTCTATTTTAATTTTTATGCGTTTCTCTGTAGAAAATTGCAAATTGAATATTTGTGTATTGTCTTTCAAAAATGCAGATTCAACAGTTGTTTCACCTGTTTTCGATTTTTTATTAATAGTCACATCCCTGCCAAGAGCCCTAAATTCTTCTATTATGGCATCAAAATACCTTTCCAAATTAAAGTGCGCATCGGGTTGCAAAAGTGAAAAGTCCAAATCTTCAGAGAATCGTTGTAAACCGTAAAAAATGCGTAGGCATGTACCACCATAAAAGGCTGCCTTATGGAAAAAATTGCCTCGATATAACCCCGCCAGAACAATCTGCTGCATAACCTCAATGATAGCATTGTGCAAATCATCCTTTGTGCCCGTTGGGTAGCGTGATAGCATTTGATCAAAAACTGAAGTGGACATAGCAACCTTTTTAGATACGTTTTTAAGACTATATTTCTAATAACCAGCGCAATTCGGATTTCTTTTTTCCCGTTTCAATACATTGCCGTACAACATCCCTATTTAAAGAGCCAATAGATTCAAAATCAATGCGTAAATCATCGAATAAGTATTCCTTCATAGCCCTTGCAGATTGTAATCTAAGATATGGCGTTAGCACAACCATATCGCAAATGGCTTTTGTGGGTGTTGCTATTAAAAAGGCAAACTGATTATCAATTATCTCCTGCTTAATCCCAATGCTAAAATATTCAGGGTCAACGGTTCTGTATTCAAAAATACCAACGGGGGTTGTAAAGGTTTTGGCCCTCTTGGTTGTAACAGAACGAATGGCATAAACCCTTTCTGGTATCATGCCGTAGAATGCCAAAGCTGTTTCGAGTGAAATATAGGATATACCATATAAATGATTGGCAATAAGTTCTTTAGAAATAGAAGGGTTGTTATACACATACAAATCTCTTTTTAATCGAATAAGTTCACCGTTTTTTTCCATTAGGGAAATTCTATTCTTTGGGTATTTCAGATTGCTCAAAAATGCCCTAAGTACAGCGCTATTCACGGGTATGCCACTTGTTTGATTCACAATTTTATAATTTGAACTACAATGCAAAGATAGTAAAATTTGCATACATAGTTGATTATTTATCCACTATCTATACAAATTTTACTAAACTTGGTAAAGAAAATATACTAATTGGCAAACTCGCAATAAAGTATGGGGTGCACCCTCGCTATCGTTGAAGAACCCGTTCGGCTGAGGCTCCGGCCTCAGTCGTGTTATATCCCTTAGTTTTACCTAAAGGGTTAGTATTCCAATAAAATATCAAGTCTAAATTGATGTGATTACCCTATATGGAATAAGAATTTCAATACCAGCATACACGCTACAGCTAGCAGTGAAAGGCCAATGAGTTTCTCTAAAAATGATTTCTTAATTTGCATATTAATGAAATGGCCCCCCACTGCACCTAGGGAAAACCCTACCACCACGGGCCAGGCTTGCGCCCACACAACATGACCATGCAGGGAGTGCATAGTGGACCCCACAATACTTGTAATAACAATCATAAATAGTGCTGTGGCGGTGGCAATTTTTGCAGGGATTTCGAAAACTTTTATCATTATTGGTGTTTTAAGAAATCCGCCCCCAACCCCAAAGAGACCCGCCAGTACGCCGGACACCAATCCGAAAAAGAGCGCTAGAACCACGCTCACCCTATAGGCCACCTGGTGACCGGTGTTTTTGATTATGATTACGGGCTTAGTCTTGTTCAGTCGGTATAGTAGTCCCTTCCGCTGTGCATTCTCAGATTTTCGTTTCACAAAAAAGGTGAGTCCCAACGTGACAACCATTAGGGTAAAGCCTAACTCTAATATTCGAAGATTCCCGCTAAGTGTGAGAAAGGTGAGGATAAAACCTCCCACAACCACACCTATCATAGTGGGCACTTCCAGTAGCATCCCCACCTTAAAATCTACCTGTCCTTTTTTCTTATTAAGCATGGTTGATATTAGCGATGAGGGCACTAAGGCTAACATTACAGAACCTGCGGCAATATCCATATCAAAACCAAAAACGGCTACTAGAATTGGCACCATAAATATGCCGCCTCCAAACCCTACAATGGAGCCATAAAGGCTTATTAAAAGGCCTAATGCGACCAGTATAAAATCTTCAACCCCCATAGAATGTGTTTCAATTCTTTTGTACTATGCGCCAAAGGTAATGAAACACGTATGAATAGAGATTGTTCTGGCTTTTCATCCGTAAATAATTATTAAGTTAAACAATATCAGCATATTGAAAAACAGATAAGGAGTTAAAATTTCATC
>MWFE01000051.1 GCA_002071445.1 Bacteroidetes bacterium ADurb.Bin008
AGCCTTTGATTTGCGTCAAAGGTAAACATAGCAACGGTTTCAAGAGATTTGAGCATCAAAAATGTCTATTAAGCCGATAAAGCCTTATTATGCTTCATTGTTAAATTTAATGGTCGTAACATGAGTTGAGCCTTTTATGGAAAATGGTAGAAAAAAAGATGCAAATAAGTTGCCTATTTGCCCGAAAGGTTTATTTTTGCTGAATAATAATTGGAAATAGGATAGGTATAGTATTGAATAGAAAGTCATAATAGTACGTAGAAAATTTTAGCAAACGAATAACAAATCATACTTGTAATATGGAAGCCAAAAAGAAAATTTTAATAGTTGACGATGATATTGATGTCATTACGATTATCGAAGCCATCCTCACCAAGGAGGGCTACGAGGTGCATTCGGCCATGAATAAAAAAGAAGGGCTCGAAAAACTTCGTGAGTTGAAGCCAAATCTGGCTATCCTTGATGTGATGATGACCACACACTACGAGGGGTTTGAATTGGCACAGGAGATGCTCAGCAGCCCCGAATTCGCCGATATCCCATTCCTGATGCAATCATCCATTGATATACTTGTAACTTCCAAGGCCAGCGTTCAGGAAATGGCCAGAGAGTATAGGCAAGACCCAAATTTTAAAGATTTGCAGGTACTCTTATTACATAATATTTCTGATGGAACCGCGGGTATCGACTACATGGACGAAAGAGGAAAATCTCACTGGTTCCCGGTCAGGGGTTTTATTCGCAAGCCTGTGGATGCCAAGAGAATACTACCTGAAATTAAAAAGCATATTAGGTAATTTTTCTGCAAAATTGCATTTGTTACGAGACCATTTTCGTATTGCCTCATAAAAAACAGCCCTAAGGTTCAGCACTTTAGGGCTGTTTGATGTTAATGGCTGTTTTACTATTATGTCCATTTTAAGTATTAAGAAGTGCTCTCATGGCATATAATTGCTTAGATGTACTGCTTTCTGCCTCATGCAAACAGGTCTGATAATGAATCAGAAGAATGCTATGGCTGAATTATTTTGGAGGATGTAAAAGAATCGTTGTAATAATTTATAAATTACACCTGTTTTTCATCATCAATATTACCTATGAAAAGAAAGAATTACGTTAGGTTATCGCTGGGCGATGACATATTCAAAAGGCTGCGGTTACCATTGAAAATTCGCCTGTTTCTTCCCATTTCTTTCATTATCATACTGGTTGTAGTGATAGCCACCATATGGTTTGTCAGCACTTCTATCAAAACAATCAACGAGCAAATTGAAAGCAATCTGGAACTGGAGGTTAAAACCATCTCCAAAATGTTTGAAAGGGAAAGTATGCTTAAGCTGAAAAATGTGCAGACCAACCTGAAAGTGGCAAGCCATCATTTTTATAGCCATAAGCTTAGCATACAGAATAGAACCATTGATATTGAGGTAGAGAATCAAAAAAATGGGCTCAGGCACATTGCAAAGGTCAATGTTTGGCGGCACAATAACCACGATCTATATGGGAGCAATCACTTTGTTGATAGCCTTAGTCGTTTGCTTGGAGGAACGGTATCGGTATTCCAGAAAATTGATAGCGGCTACGTGAGGATAGCCACCAATGTGCTTAAAGCCGATGGGAACAGGGCTACAGGAACATATATCCCTAACGATTCGCCGGTATCCGAATCCATAAGGAATAAAAAAACATATTTTGGCCGGGCATATGTGGTGAACGATTGGTACACAACGGCATATGAGCCAATTGTGGTAAACAACGAGGTTGTGGGGATGATTTACGTGGGGGATAAGGAGAAGGATATGGAGGAACTTAAGAAGATTCTCTATACGCTCAAAATCGGGAAAAGCGGATACCCATTTGTTTGCGATCGGAATGGATATATGCTCATTCACCCTACCATGGAGGGCGATACTTGGGATGAACCATATTTTATCAATCAGATAAATAGTGCCCAAAGCGGAGTATTTCCACTATACTTTCACAATAAGGACAAAACCATAGCTTTTATCCACTTCGATAAGTTTGAACTCATTATTGCCGCATCCATAGTTAAGGAGGTGGAAAATAAGGTTTTCATCCGCCGGGCCATTATCGGTGCATCCACCGTTGGATTTATCGCCATTCTGTTCTTAATGGCATTTCTATACTTTTTCACCACCGAACGCTTGTACCGTTATTTCACACAGCTGGAAATATCGAAGAAAAAATTGGCATCGGCGGAGATGGCTCTCAAGCAATCGGAAAAACTTGCCACCATGGGGCAGATTTCGGCTGGAATAGCTCATGAACTCAATAACCCTCTGGGGGTTATTACCATGTACAGCAACATTTTGCTGGAGGAGTTGGATAAGGATAGCCCAATGGTCAAAGATTTGGAACTTATTGTTGAGCAGGCCAACCGTTGCAAAGGTATAGTGGGGGGGTTGCTCAATTTTGCCCGAAAAAGCAAGTTAAAACCAATGGAGGTGAATATTGTTGAATTTGCAAAGCGAAGCCTTGACTCCATCGTAATTCCCCAAAATGTTACCGCCGAAGTCAATGCCAAGGTGAGCCAACCGCAAATAATGCTCGATTCGGACCAGATGATGCAGGCATTTACCAACCTGGAGAAAAACGCTGTGGAAGCAATGCCCAATGGGGGTAAGCTTACCATTGATATTGAAGATGATGATTCATCAGTAACCATCTATTTTTCCGATTCAGGTACAGGCATACCCGAAGCCGATTTGGAAAAGCTGTTTACACCGTTTTTTACCTCCAAGGAGTTTGGCAAGGGTACCGGCCTGGGATTACCCTTGGTGTATGGAATAGTAAAGATGCATAAAGGTAAAATTGTGGTGGAGTCGAACAACGATGCCTCAAAGGGGGCAACAGGGACTACGTTCATATTAACTATCCCGAGAAATGCCTAAAGGATATAAAGTTAAATTGTCCATAGGATAATCAATGCGAAATGTATATCTGACCTAATAATTATGAATAATGAGCGCAATAAATCTTCTTGTTGTTGACGATGAGCCAGGGATTAGAGGAGGGGTAGTGAGGATATTGAGAAATTTTTCCGTTAGCTATCCATTTATGGAGGAGGAGTTTACCTATGAAGTTATGGAAGCCGAAACCGGTGAAAAGGCCATTGAGATTATCGATTCTTCCTCTATTGATGTTGTTTTGCTGGACAATAAGCTCCCCGGAATTCAGGGTATCGAGGTTTTAGAATATATCACAGGGAAGGAATACGATATTTCTGTTATCATGATTACTTCCTATGCTTCTTTAGACCTTGCCGTTAAGGCCACCAACATGGGAGCCTACAGCTTTGTCCCAAAGCCTTTCACCCCCCAGGAACTCCGTGCCTCCATCGAGAGTGTCACCAAGAACCTGTTCCTGAAGAGGATGACCCGGCAGATGCGGATGGAGGGAAAGCAGAACCAATACCAATTTCTGTCCGTGCTTTCGCACGAATTGAAATCGCCCATTAATGCCGTGGAGGGGTACATCAGGATTATGCTTGAAAAGCAGGTGGGCGATTCCATTGACGATTACAGAACCATGCTCGAACGGTCGCTGGAACGCTTAAAGGGCATGCGAACCCTAATCCTCGACCTGATTGATATTACCCGGATTGAAACGGGTAAAAAGGCACGCGATGTACGCAATATCGACCTTTACGAAATTGCAAAAAGGGTTGTGGATACCGTAGAACCGCTGGCAATACAAAAAAGTGTAAAGATGCACATGGATGTGCAGGAAAATACCTTTATTAAGGCCGATAGCCACGAAATGGAGATTATACTCAACAACTTTATTTCCAATGCGGTAAAATACAATAAGGATGGTGGTGAGGTTTTCTTTTCCATAAAGAAAACGGCTGACAACTACGTAATCACTGTAGAGGACACGGGAATTGGCATAAGCGAAGAGGAACAAAAACTCCTCTTTCAGGAGTTTGTAAGGATTAAGAATCCGCAAACGAAAAATATTACCGGTAGCGGACTTGGCCTGTCAATAGCCAAGAAAATGGTTGACCTGTATCATGGAACCATTGAAGTGCAAAGTACTCCGGGAGAGGGTAGCATATTCACGGTTAAATTGCCGGCAAATTAATTTTTAAATCTTTGCCAACCAAAGGCAACGGTGTTGCTATAAAGAAAAAATTCATAAGTTTGCCTTTAGAAAATAGAGAGGACGGGACCGGTGTCCCACCTGGTCTTCAAAACCAGTAGCAGACGGATAAAACCGGCTGTGGCAGGTTCGATTCCTGCCCTCTCTGCAAATTTTTCAACATGGTCATTGTATTCCTAAACATATGAATCCAAAACAGGAGGCATTCCAAAGCCTTCCCGCAGTTGATAAACTTTTGGCCCTCGCCAAAGTTAAATTGTTGATTTCCCATCATGGGAAAACGGTGGTGACATTTGCCATTCGTAATGCTCTCCAAAGCTATAGAACACAAATGGAAAAGGGTGTTCCGCTTCCCGCCGAAGAACAGGTGGTTGAGCAGGCGGAGCAGATTATTAAACTTCTCGAATCCAAAAGTTTAAAAAGCGTTTACAATGCCACAGGGGTGATTATTCATACAAACCTAGGGAGAGCACCATTCGGCTCAGATCTTTTGAATGATTCCATGGAGGTTTTGAAGTCATACAATAATCTGGAGTTCAACCTTGAAGAAGGAAAAAGGGGAAGCCGAAACGAGCATGCATCCCGGTTGATTAAATTCCTTACCGGGGCTGAGGATGTGCTGGTGGTAAACAATAATGCTGCGGCAGTAATGCTGATCCTTAGAACATTCGCCCGAAGGAAGGAGGTGGTCATATCGCGTGGCGAACTCATCGAAATTGGAGGGTCATTTAGGATTCCCGAGATCATGAAAACTTCGGATTGTAAAATGGTGGAGGTGGGAACTACCAACAGAACCAATCCCGATGACTACCGAAAAGCCATAAACCCCAAAACGGCACTGCTCTTCAAAGCTCACAAATCGAACTATGTTATCAAGGGCTTTTCCCAAGAGGTGGGTTTGGATATTCTGGCGCAAATAGGCAGGGAAACCGGAATCCCTGTTGTTTTCGATTTGGGCTCGGGTTTGCTTAGGGCAATCGATATCCCTTTTATTGACACTGAGCCAACCGCTTCAGACGCACTGACCAAGGGTGCCGACCTGGTATGTTTTAGCGGCGACAAGTTGATGGGTGGCCCCCAGGCAGGCATTATTGTGGGAAAGAAAAATATGATTGCCAAGCTAAAGAAGGAGCCCATGCTCCGGGCACTAAGGGTTTGTAAAACAACTCTTGCCCTACTCGAAACCGCTTGCTCATACTATCTTAATGACAGGGTGCTAAAGGAGAAGAATGTGATCTTTAAACTACTAAACAGAACCCCCGATGAAAATAGAGGTATGGCCGAATCCCTTTCGATAATGCTTCAAAACAATGGTATAGATGCCAACGTAATTCCATCCGAGGGTCAGTTTGGCGGAGGAACTTTGCCCGATGGCGTGCTCAACAGCTTTGCTGTGCAGATTCAACATCAGGGAAGCAATCGCGTTCGGTCGGCCTATGCCGAAAAGATGTACCATGCTTTGCTTATGCATCACACACCGGTGGTAGGAGTGTTGAAGCAGGGGGCAATCCTGTTCGATGTGCTGACGCTGTTTGCAGATGAATTGGAACCTGTTGCAAAAGCTATTGCTGATGTACATGGCAAGGTCAATGATTAACCATTTAGAAACTATCCATGAATCATCTGATTATTGGAACGGCCGGACATGTTGATCACGGTAAAACCTCGTTGATTAAGGTCCTTACCAACATAGATTGCGATACACACAGGGAGGAGAAGGAGAGGGGGATTACAATTAATCTGGGCTTTTCGCACATCGAACTACCCCATGGCGATTCGCTGGGAATTGTTGATGTCCCCGGGCATAAAGATTTTATCAACACCATGGTGGGAGGCGCTTGCGGCATAGATATGGTGTTGCTTGTGATTGCTGCTGATAAGGGCATCATGCCCCAAACCATTGAACATATCAATATCATCACTGCCCTGGGCATTCGAAAGGGAGTGGTTGCCCTCACAAAGATCGATTTGGTTGACGAGGAGTTGGCGGAAATTGCATCGTTCGAAATATCAAACTACCTTGAACAATCGACCCTGAAAGGGGCACCGGTGGTGGGTTTCTCATCCGTTACCGGGGAAGGGAAGGAAGAACTTATTAATGCCATTGCAACCGTGGCTTCTCAACTCGAACCACGAAAAGTAGGCAGCCTATTCCGAATGTATATCGATAGGATCTTTACCGTTAAGGGTTTTGGGAGTGTTGTAACCGGTTCGGTGCTTGGGGGTAAAATTGAGGTTGGAAAAGATTTATACCTGTTGCCGGGAAACTTCCCCAAGTTGAGGGTAAGATCATTAGAACGTCACGGAAGTCAGGTAGAGTCGGTAGTGGCTGGTGATAGGGCTGCCATCAACCTTATTGGCATTAAGAATGAGGATTTTATCAGGGGTATGATGATAGCTGACAAACAGCTCAGCGAAACCCTGATGGTGGATGCTGCCATATCGTCCTTCGATACAGATAATCCTTTTCCCGTATGGTCGAACATAACTTTTATTTCAGGAACATTTGAATCGCAGGCCCGAATGCACTTGTTGAGCAACATCGGTGAACATAATAACCTGCTTGCACTGGTTCAGATTCATTTGAATAAACCCGCCATCCTTTTGGTAAAGGATAAGTTTATTATTCGCAATACCTCATGCACCCTTACGCTGGGCGGAGGTTATGTTATTGATGCCTCTCCTCTTCACCATAGGAAAATTACGCCCAAACTCATTGATTATCTTACGGGACTAAATAACAACATCTTAGGCGATTATGGTGTGATTCAGTTGGTAATCATGGAGCTGAAAAAGGAACCACGCCCGTTTTCTCCCGATGAGATTGCCCAAAGGTTAAGTATTAGTGTAGCCGAATTGGAGGAGGGATTATTAAAGGGAGAACACGGATTTCGATCATACCTTGGAGGAGAACAAGTGATTTACATGGATGAGGAACACGATAAAAAGTTTGCACACAGGGTACTTAATATTCTGGCAGAATACCATTCGAAAAATTCAATGGTTTCAACTGGACTGGAGGTTAAGGAGATAGGCGGGAAACTGGGCCTATTGGCTTACAAAACGGGCAAGCTTTATCTTGAACTTTTACTGGAAAGGATAAAGAATGAAGGTCTGGTGGACAATGTGCATGGAACATGGATTGTGAAAGGGCATAAGCCGATCATGGATGAAAAAACCCTTGAGGAGATCAGTTGGCTTGAAAACCAAATTTTGAGTTATGAAAATGAAAAACCCGTGCTTGGCGAGATAGAACAACGGGCTGAAGCTAATCGAATTCAAAAGAACAGGGTGAAGCAGTATCTTTCGTTTTTAGCAGGCGAGAGAAAGATTATTTTCTTCAACAACGACTTTCTGCATGCCAACGTGGTTGATAAGTATCGGGATATGCTAATACAAAAGTTGAATAATAACAACGGTATTATCCTTTTTTCAGAATATAAGGAACTCATCGGTGGTACAAAGCGCTTCAGATCGTTATTGTTGGATATTATTGAAGCGGAGAAATTAATAGAACTAAAAAAGGGGGAAAATATTGATTCCGAAACTGATACATCGATAGCATTAACTCATCTGGGGAAGCATTTGGCCAATAAACGCCAATTCTAACAGTTAGGCTTTATTCTCTAAAGAATTGTGTGTTTTGAAAAACACAGGGTTACTTCTTTTAGGGTATTGCAATGGACAATCCTACAGCACCATCAGAGTTATTAAAAGTAATATTATTGATAGTATAAAAAAGGTTTTTAAAGAACCACCTTAGACAGAGTATAACTTATGAATACATGACAAATATCATGTTTTAGTTTTTACAACCTACTTATTTTTAAAAATCAAGCTAACAAAAGCGTTGTTTTTTACTGTTAGTGTATTAACAATGTTATTTTATTTACAATCTATTTATAGGAAGTGAATAGCCAGTCGATTAGAACTTATGACAGTAGATTTGTAAAAGAATACTACTATTGTTTACAAGTTCGTTTAGATATTTTTTTTATATTACAAAGTTAGTATTGGGTTAAAAAAACGAGCTGTTTTCATAGTATTTTCTGAAATGGAGTGGAAGGAATGATCAATAATCACTAATATATTAATCCGACGAGTATGGAAAACTCTATCAAAATTACCATTGACGGGCAGGTTTTTGAAACGTCGCCGGGTAAAACGGTTCTGGATGTGGCCAGGGAGAACAATATTTATATCCCAACGCTCTGTTACCATCCCCGAACCGGAAAAGCCGGAAAGTGTCGTGCTTGCCTTGTCGAAGTGGAGGGACTTAGAGGGCTTAAGGAGAGTTGTGCCCTGGATGCACGTGATGGAATGGTGGTTAAAACCAATACCGAACAGATTATTCAGGTTCGGAAAATGATTGTGGAACTATACCTTTCCAACGGTGAGCACAACTGCATTGCCTGTGAGCAGAATGGCCATTGCGAATTGCAGGATATGGCATACCATCTGGGTATAGAACGCCCTTCGTTCCTTATGGATTATCAGCATGTGCCGCTTGACGAGTCATCGGCAGGTATTATAAGGGACAACAATAAGTGTATCGAGTGCGGGAGGTGTATTACAGCATGTAACAACAACGTGATGCACGAAGTGCTCGACTTTGGATGGCGTTCGGGCCACACCAAGGTGATTTGCGACAACGACTTGCCCATGGGCCAATCGTCGTGCGTTCAGTGTGGCGAATGCGTTCAGGTGTGCCCCGTGGGCGCCCTTACATTTAAGAATGCCAAGGGCAAAGGGCCATTCTGGGAACTGGAAAAGAAAAAAACTATCTGTACCTATTGCGGTGTTGGGTGCTCCATCGACATGTACGTTAAGGACGACAAATGGGTGTACTCCATGGGCACAGAAGACAATTGGGAGAATCAAACCAACAAGGGAATGCTCTGCGTGAAGGGACGCTTTGGTTTTGATTTCCTGAATCGCGAGGACCGGTTGAATACACCTTTAATCAGAAAGAATGGCAAGCTGGAGCCTGCCACTTGGGATGAGGCGCTGGACTTGGTGGCTACCAAATTGAATGAGACAAAAGCCAAGTATGGCCCGGGGGCCATAGGGTTCTTCTCTTCGGCCAGGACAACCAATGAGGAAAATTATGCATTAATGCGTTTAGCAAGGGGGGTGGTCTTTACCAATAATATCGACCACTGCGCCCGGCTCTGACATAGCTCTACGGTTGCGGGACTGGCAGCCACGTTAGGTTCAGGTGCTATGACCAATAGCATGCAGGAGACCGATAAAGCGGATGTAATCCTGGTTACAGGAACAAATACTACATGGAATCACCCAGTGTTTGGCGGAATGATTAAGAAATCGGTTAAGCAGAAGGGTGTGAAGCTCATCGTTGTTGACCCACGTGATATCGACCTGGCCAAGATTGCCGACATTCACCTGAGGCATAATCCGGGTACGGACACGGCCTGGTTGATGGGACTTCAGCATATAATCGTCAGGGAAAACTGGCACAATAAGGAGTTTATTGAGGAGAGAGTGGAAGGATGGGATGAGTACGCCAAGAGCTTGGAGTTCTACACTCCCGAGAAGGTGGAAGAGATAACCGGAATACCCAAGGATATGCTCTATAAGGCAGCCAAACTGTATGCCACATCGGGGAGAGGGGCATTGTACTATGCCATGGGAATTACCCAGCATACCAAGGGGGTTGATAACGTTAAGGCGTGCGCTTTCCTTCAGATGATACTGGGTAACTACGGCCTTGAGGGAACAGGAGTGAATCCCCTGAGGGGACAGAATAACGTGCAGGGAGCATGCGATATGGGCGCACTTCCCAATGGGTTCTCAGGTTATCAACCGGTTACGGTTGAGGACAACCGTAAGAAGTTTGCCGAAGCCTGGGGAATTAACTATGAGGATATGGACGACAAGGTGGGCGAAACGGTTACCACCATGGTCAATAAGGCGGGCGATACCATCAAGGCTCTTTACATCATGGGTGAAAACCCAATGGTATCAGACCCCAATCTGCACCATGCCAAGGAGCAGTTCGAGAAGCTCGATTTTATGGTAGTGCAGGATATTTTCCTCACCGAAACGGCCGAACTGGCCGATGTGGTGTTGCCGGCCTGTGCCTTTGCCGAGAAAACGGGAACTTTCTCCAACACCGAACGTCGTGTTCAGCTGGCTCGGAAAGCCATCAACGGTCCCAAGGGGGCAAAGCAGGATTACGAAATTATCGCAGAGATTGCCACCCGGATGGGAGCAGTTAACTTCCCCAATACTCCTGAAGCGCTTTTTGAGGAGATGAGACAACTCACCCCGTCGTATAAGGGAATGACCTATGAAAGGCTGGAGAATAATCCTGGGTTGAGATGGCCATGCCCCACTGAGGACCATCCCGGTACTCCCATTCTACACGTTGGGAAATTCTCTCGTGGTAAAGGGCTTCTCACGGCGTTGGAGTACCGTCCACCGCAGGAGATGATTGATAAGGATTATCCCATATGGTTAACCACAGGACGTTTATTGCAGCACTATCATACCGGGTCGATGACCCGAAGGTCGAAGGTGCTCAACAAGATAGTGCCCTATGGAAGGGTTGAAATCAATCCGGGGGATGCCAAACGCCTGGGAGTGAAGAATGGGGAAAAAGTGAAGGTTACTTCCCGTAGGGGAACCATTGATATTGAAGCACAGGTGACCACCAGAGTACAGGAGGGCGTGGTATTCATTCCGTTCCATTTCATTGAATCGGGAGCGAACTTCCTGACGAATGATGCTTTAGATCCTGTGGCTAAAATTCCCGAATACAAGGTGTGTGCGGTGAAGGTGGAGAAAGTATAATCCTGTAGCTGTTGTAAAAAAACTGAAAAACATTGACACATGACCGAAGAACTTAAGAGTAAGATTCAGCAAATAATGGCCCGGTACCCCAAGAAGGAATCGGCCCTGATGCCGGCTTTAACGCTTGTACAGAAAGCCAATGGCAATAATCTCACGCCGGAACATGTAGTTGAGGTTGCCGAGGTTATCGGAGTATCCAAGTCGAGGGCCTATGGTGTGGCAACCTACTACACAATGTTTAATGTGGATAAAAAGGTCGGCAAATACCATCTTCAGGTTGATACCAATATCCCCGCTACCCTGATGGGGGCACGTGAAATATTTGATTACCTGAGCGAAAAGTTGCAAATCAAGCATGGCGAAACCACCCCCGATGGGCTGTTTACCTTATCAAAGGTAGAATGTTTGGCATCGTGCGGAACATGTCCGGTTGTTCAGGTAAACGATGTTTACTATGAGCTGATGACCAAGGAAAAGGTGGACATGCTCATCGATTCTCTACGAAAGGGTGTAATGCCTGACCTGCCTGTGGAGTACAACTGGGCAACCCAATGTAACGTACTCCTGCGTAATAGGGGCGTGGAGAATGCCAAGTCCATTGAGGTATATAAGAAAAACGGGGGTTACAAAACTCTTGCCAAGGCTTTGAAGATGAATCCTGTGGATATAGTCAACGAGGTGCGAAACTCGCAGCTGAGGGGTAGGGGTGGAGCAGGATTCCCCACAGGGGTTAAGTGGGGCTTTGTACCCAAGAATACCGATAAGCCCATTTACCTGATTTGCAATGCCGACGAGGGGGAGCCGGGTACTTTCAAGGACAGGCAAATACTGGCCTATGATCCACATCTGCTCATCGAAGGCATGGCCATTGCATCCCATGCCTTGGGATGCAAAACTGCGTTTATCTACATCAGGGGAGAGTTTGCATGGATTGCACGAATATTAGAGAAAGCCATTGACGAGGCCAAAAGTGATGGGCAACTCAACCATATGCAGGACATCATTGTCCACCAGGGAGCCGGCTCGTACGTTTGCGGCGAGGAGACAGCCCTTATTGAATCCATTGAGGGAAAACGCGGACTACCCCGCATGAAACCACCCTTCCCTGCAGTATCGGGGCTGTACGGCTGCCCCACCATTGTTAATAACGTTGAAACCCTTGCCAGCATTCCCTACATCGTTGAGAATGGTGCTGAGGCGTTCAAAAAATGGGGATCCGAAGCCGGATACGGCTTTAAACTGTTCGGCGTGTCGGGGGCAGTAAACAAACCCGGCGTATATGAATGCCCCATGGGCATCTCGTTTGATGAGTTGATAGAGCTTGCCGGCGGCATCAAAGGGAACATGATTGGTGTTATCATTGGTGGACTTTCGGTGCCTATTCTCACAGCCGAGGAGTTAAAGCAGGGCCTTGGCCTGAAAATGGACTACGAATCTGCCATACAGTACGGAACAAGTTTGGGTTCCGGCGGTGTGATGGTCATCAGCGATGAGTTCAGCATTCCCGAGATTGCTGCACGCACTATTCAGTTTTACAACCATGAATCTTGCGGACAATGCACGCCCTGTCGCATGGGATCTGATATGCTGGTTCAGCTGCTCAACAAGATTGTTGAGGGTAAAGGGGAGAAAGGCGACATTGACAAGGTGGTGTGGTTCTGCGATAATATCAAAGGGAACACCCTTTGTCCCACTGGCGAAGCTTACGCATCGCCCATTAAAGCTATGATAAATAAGTATAGAAATGAGTTTGAGAAGCTCATAATTGTTTAAATTAACCCTAAAATCACAAACAACATGGAATCAAAAAAACACAATCGATGGCTAATAGCCATTATGGGTACCGTATTACAATTGTCTTTGGGTACAGTTTACACCTGGAGTTTTTTCCAAAAGCCTATTATGGCAGCATATGGATGGAACAATGTGCAGGTAATGTGGATATTCAGCATTGCCATCTGCTTCCTGGGATTGTCGGCTGCAGTAGGTGGTATGATTTTACCCAAATATGGACCCAAAAAACTGGCTACCACCGGAGCGTTGCTATACGGTATAGGCTACCTGATCAGTGCTTATGCCATGACCATTAGCAACCTGCCCCTTTTCTACATCGGGTTTGGCGTGATTGGCGGTATTGGCCTTGGACTTGGCTATGTTACCCCGGTTGCAACAGCATCAAAATGGTTTCCCGATAAGAAAGGATTCATTACGGGTATGGTGGTCATGGGATTCGGATTGGGCGCCCTATTAATGTCAAAAGTCATTGCTCCCATTCTGATGAACATAACCGATGGTAATATTGTAAAGGTTTTCCTATATGCCGGCTTTGTACTATTAGCCATTGGTGTTCCAGCAGGGTTAATCATGAAGAATCCCCCGGCAGGCTATGTCCCTGAAGGTTATACTCCTCCCGTGAAGAGCGCTGCCAGCCAAGGACATGAGGATAGCCTTACAGTTAGCAAGTGTATCCTTTCCGGTAAGTTCTGGGGAATGTGGATCATTTTCTTCATGAACATTGCTGCAGGCATCATGTTTATTGGCTTGCAGTCGCCCATGCTTCAGGATCTTTTGAAAATTAAAAACGCATCTATGAGCCCCGAGGCTTTGGCTGCTGCCGGAGCAACCCTCATTGGAATCAGCTCGTTGTTCAACGGAGTGGGACGTTTCTTCTGGGGAGGCCTCTCTGACAAGATTGGCAGAATCCAGGCATTCCGCCTCATCCTTGGTTCTCAGGTACTTGTGTTTATAGCCATGATTTATACCGGAAGCCCCTGGCTTTTCGGCATACTGGTTTGCTACGTGCTGCTTTGCTACGGAGGAGGATTCGGTACCATGCCATCGTTCGTGCTCGATATTTTCCATGCCAAGCTCATGCCCGTGGTTTATGGAACCATCCTTACCGCATGGTCAATGGCAGGAATTGTAGGCCCACAGATTGCAGCTTACATTAAAGATCACTATGCTGAAACAGCAGCTACAAAAACGTTCTTTGCAGGTGCCATAATGCTTGCCATAGGCTTGCTGGTATCAATGACGTTGAGCAACAAGTCAATTACGCACGGTAAAGAGTAGTATTGAGTTTCCCAATTATTATCACCAAAAAAGCGCAAATACCTTTTCGAAAAAGGTATTTGCCTTTTTGGTTATATTGGCGCAACCGGATGAACATAGCTAACCCTTAAATTGTTACATACCATCAGGAAGTAAGGCGCATCATAGCGGAGTAGGAGAAGAAGAAATGGTAAGTAAACCTAACTATTTAATCATAGGGTCCACAGGGCGAAACACCGGGAAGACCGAGTTTGCCTGTCGCCTGATTGAAAAATACTCCAAAACTTACCCGGTGGTTGGCGTAAAGGTTGTTTCCATTGATCCTGACGAGGGAAACTGTCCCAGGGGTGGCAAGGGTTGCGGGGTATGCACTTCGCTCAAAGGGAATTTTGAAATATTTGAAGAAAAAGAGATTGATCCCACCAAGGATACGTCGCGTATGCTGTTGGCTGGAGCCGAAAAAGTGTACTTCCTTAAGGTGGACAAGCATAGGTTGAAAGAGGGCCTTGAGGCATTGATGTCCATCCTACCCACTGAAGCTATGGTTCTGTTGGAATCCAACTCCATTCGCAAGGTTATTGAGCCGGGACTTTTTCTTGTCATTAAGAATCTTAAGGATAAACGAGTGAAGGATAGTTGTGCTGAAGTGATCGAATATGCCGATAAGATTATCGAATTCGATAACATGAGCTGGAATTTTAGCCCCTCTGACGTTCATATAAAGAATAACACCTGGATTACTTGCGAAAATGCAACTGCAATAGTCCTTGCCGGAGGCAAAAGTTCGCGGATGGGCGAAGATAAAAGCATGCTCAGCATTAATGGCATTCCTTTGATTCAGCACATTATCAATCAGTTGGAGGGTCATTTTAGCGAGGTTATCATTGGTGCCAACGATGTGGATAGGTATGCTTTCTTAGGCAAACGGGTAATACCTGACATTGAACAGGGCAAGGGCCCGCTTATGGGTATTTACTCATGCCTTAGGGCTTCCAATACCGACCTCAATTTTATCACCGCCTGCGATATTCCCGAGATGAATATCAGGATGATAAAAAGAATGCTCAATTTATCGGTTGCATATGATATCGTCATGCCTTGCAAAGGTGACGCTAAACACGAACCTCTGTTTGCCGTGTATCAAAAGAGTATCATTCCTATGGCAGAGAAAATTTTACACACAAATAAAAGAAGGATAGTGGAGCTAATGGATTTGGCCCGTGTAAAACTGGTGGAATTTGATGGAAATGGCTGGTATCAAAACCTTAACCTGATGGAGGAGTACATTTTCTATGTTAACAAGGAAAAGGAACGCAAATGTTACAGGGAATTGTTGGAGTGATTATTTTGATACTCAGGACGTTAATATGATTTACACGGCCATTCATACTTTTGAAATTTAATTGAATGGCATTACAAAATGACCTAATTAAAACTGTTATTAACAACCATTGTAGTAATAATTAAAAACCAAAAGCTATGTTAAACAAGAATGTTTTCATTTTAACTCTTTGCGCTTTTTTCATTGCTCAACCCCTGTTGGCTCAGGAGAAAGAGGATAGCGGTAAGGAAAAGAATCAGAAACTTGAAATTAAGCCCTATGGATTTATAAAAGGCGATATGGTTTACGCCACTGCCGGGGTAAAATCGTTTGCCTTTGACGGTAGTTTGGGTGCCCCACAGCAGGCAACCGGCGTAGAAGGGAGTGCCATGGGATTCACTGCCCAGCATACACGGCTTGGGTTAAAAGGTAGTGTTGGCGAAAAGGTTAAGGTTGGCGGAGTGGTGGAGATAGATTTTTTCACCAACTCATTTATTACCAATGCCAATCCTCGCCTACGATTGGGCTATGCTTCCATTACGCATGGTGGTTTTGAGGTGCGCATGGGTCAGCAGTGGGACCTGTTTTCCCCTCTGAATCCCAATACCAACAACACCAACGGAAATCTATGGTTTGCAGGCAATAAGGGATTCCGCAGGGCGCAAATGCTGTTCATGTACACACTGGCCAACGAAACTTTTGCACCTACGGTGCAGTTGTCGTTTGGTGAGACCACTCCCGATGGTACTTTTCCTGGAAAGGATAACCTTTCCGGAATGCCCATGACTCAGGCCAGGCTTTCGGGCTTGTATGACAAGAAGTATTCTTTTGGCGTTTCGTTTGTCTATGGCAAGCATTTGGAAAAGGGAACTACGTTACTTCAAGATTATAATTTTAAATTCGTTACCTCGGGTATTGGCGTTGATGTTACCCTACCCCTGCATAAATACTTTTCGCTTGCCGGTGAGTTTAATACGGGTACCAATTTGAATAATGCCATGCTTTTCAGCATTGCCGGAAATCATTCCTTCACTGTTGGTGCCAGTGAAATTAATCTATACGACACAAAAAGTATGGGATTTTGGGTGAATGCCACATCTAATGTAACCGATTGGTTTACAGCTGTTCTTGGTTATGGTTCGGACCAGAATAAAACCCCCGACCTTGCAACCGGAGCTCTCAAGTCCAACACCTTGATATACGCCCACCTAATTTTCCCCATTAAGCACGGATTTGCCGCTGCAGTAGAATGGCAAAATATTAAAACCACAGTGGTTGATGGAGATGACCGTAAAGCCAATGTTTTGGGAGTATCGGCCAAGGTGACTTTCTAAAATAGTAAGGATTAAGTGTTTGAAAGGGGATGGTAAGCATCCCCTTTTTTATTACCTTAGACACCCATAGTAGTAATTTTTTCCCGGTGCATACTCTCTGTCCACTCTGTAGTTCTGCCGCGCTGCCCTTTTGTGAGCATAGGGAAATTGTCTATCTCAAATGCTCCGGATGCCTGTCGGTATTCGTCAACCCTCACGATTTACCGGGGAGGGATAGGGAGCGAAATCGCTATTTAAAGCATATTAATGATGTGAATAGCGTGGGATACAGAGAGTTTGTTGCTCCACTGGTTGATGTGGTGCTGTCAAGGTTTAATGCCGGTCACTCCGGATTGGACTATGGCTCGGGGCGGCAATCGGCTGTTTCCCATATGCTTAGCCATAGTGGATACAGTATAGCCATGTACGATCCGTTTTTTCATAACCATCCCCACCTGTTGGAGAAGCAGTACGATTACATTGTATGCTGCGAGGTGATGGAGCATTTTCATCATCCGCACCAAGAGTTCCAAAAGCTCAGGTCGATGCTTGAGGATGGCGGGGAACTGATTTGCATGACCGAGTTGTTAACCGATGCCATTGATTTCATTGATTGGTACTACAAAAACGATTTTACCCACGTGTTTTTTTACCATCCTAGATCGTTGGAATACATTAGGACATGCTTTAATTTCAGTGGTTTGACCATTGGCGGGAGAGTGATACGCTTTTGTGTCTAATAGTGGAGAAAAATCAAAGGCAGTTAGAAATTGCAACCGCTGGATTGCTGCCGAAATAACCGCATTAAATTGGGTACACTTGTGCAAACATATTGGAAAACAACCCTTTGATGTCGGGCTTGCTGTCAAACAGCCCGAAAACGGTTGATCCGCTTCCCGACATGATGGCATAGATGGCACCGAGAGCGTATAGGTCATTTTTAATCCTTTCAACCTCAGGGTGCTGCAAAAACACAATTTTTTCAAAATCGTTGGATACCTGATTCCTCCATTGCTCCATGGGCGTGGTTACAATACGCCTTAGGTCAAACGGTGCGGTTTGTGGCTTTACCTGTGAGTATGCATACCCCGTGCTGATACTGATTCCCGGATTAACCACCACAACGTACAATCCTTTGAGATTTAAACTCAAAGGCTCCAGCATTTCGCCTCGGCCCGTGGCAAAGCAAGGGATGTCCATAAGGAAGAATGGGCAATCGCTGCCAAGATTCAGGGCGATGCTATGTAAATCTGTTGCCGATAATGGCCTTGAGGCCATTGTGTTGAGCATTGATAAAGTGAATGCCCCATCAGCTGAGCCACCCCCCAGCCCTGCGCCTATGGGTATCTGCTTGTGCAGATGTATGACCACCTTGGGCAGTTCACCTCTTTGGCTCATCAGTTCATATGCCTTGATGCAAAGGTTTTCGCCTTCATCACATTCCATGGGCAGGCCGCTGTGTGTAAAGCGAATATTTTCTGATTGACGGGGGGTGGGGACAATCTCAAGAATATCGCACAGTGTGGGCAAGGGTATAAATACTGTTTCAATGTTGTGGTAGCCATCGGGGCGTTTGCCGGTGACAAAGAGTCCGAGGTTGAGCTTGGCGTATGGGTATGTTATCATTTTTATCCGTAGATAAGAAATTCTGTGCCAATGGGTAATGGTTGCCCGAGAGAACAAAAATACTCAATTCTGAGATGTATCGCTATTTTGCATTAAAACTACAATTTGACCAACAGCAATAGCCTATGCCTGCAGGGCAGCCCCAATAATCCCCGCATCGTTTTGCAGGGTAGCCGCAATCACCCGAGCATTAACCGTAAGGTGATGTTTAAAAAGATCCAGACGCCTGCTGGTTCCTCCACCTATGATAAAGAGGTTGGGGTAGAAGGTCTGTTCGAGATAGGTGAGGTACTCGTTGAACCGTTTGCCCCATGTGTCCCAGTCCAGATTCTCATGCTTTCTCACGCCGTCTGAGGCGTACTTCTCGCCTTTCAAACCGTTGGGCATGTATATATGCCCAAGTTCCGAGTTGGGAATCAGCTTGCCCTTATTGAACAGCGCCGAACCAATACCCGTTCCAACGGTCAGGAAAATGGCAAAATCCTTAAAATTCTTGGCCTTGCCAAATTTCATCTCGGCAAATCCGGCCACATCGGCATCGTTGAGAACGTGTACGGGGCATCCGGTGGCCTTGCCAAAGAGCTTGTTGGCGTTTACGCCAATAAATGCCCTATCGATGTTGGCAGCGGTTTTCACCACTCCGTTCATCACCACGGCCGGAAAGCCACAGCCAATTTTCCCTTTCCACTTGAAATGCTTTACCAACTCGCTGACAATAGCCACAGTTTCCTTTACCTGTGAGGGTTGCGATGTTTCAATCCTAAACTTTTCGGCCACAAATTTTCCCGTTTTGGTATCTACCACAGCACCCTTAATGGCCGAACCACCAATATCAATACCAAGTACTTCCATAGTTTCAATCCCTATTCAACGCAAGTAAAAATAGGGATTTTTATGCTATTTAACGAGAGTTCATTAGAAAAACTATGAGCTTTTCCTGCTCAACGTACTAGGGCAAAATCTATTTCTAACTCTATAAAAGACTTTTCTTATAGCAAGTTCATTACATTATTCATGGGAATTTTGTATATTGGTTTCGTGAAATAAGCATTATAGTTGACTCTAGAAAAGAAATAATTGATGAAGTTTTATGTTGGAGTTACGGATTTTGATTGGTACAGTTTTCTTTCTAAAAGAGAGAATGAGGATATAAATTTTTGGCAACCAGGTGGTAATTCCTCTTTTAAGGTAATTAGTGCGGGGGCTCCATTTTTGTTTAAATTGAAAAGTCCATATAATGCAATAGCCGGCATAGGTTTTTTTTCATCACATTCAATTTTACCCCTAGATTTTGCCTGGAGTATATTTGAGGAGAGAAACGGCCTAGATTCCTTTTTTAAATTCAAACAAAAAATAATCAATTATCGGAATGCTGACAATTCGTATGACAAGAATCCGAATATTGGATGTATCGTTTTAACTGACCCAATTTTTTTTCATAAAAACGATTGGATTCAGGTACCCTCAGATTGGAACAGGAGTATTGTTCAGGGTAAATCATATGATACGAACACTTATATAGGTAGGAATCTTTGGGATAAAGTTGAGAATATTTTGCAAAAATATAAACTATTTGAAAGAGCAGAATCCTCTAAAAGTCAATTAATTCTTAACGATCCGGAAACTGAATATACAAAAAAGTATCTCACAAAAGTCCGACTAGGACAAGGAGCATTTCGAGTACAATTAACGGATGCTTATTTTAGAAAATGTTCAATTACTGGAGAAAAGACCTTACCAGTACTCGAAGCAGCTCACATTAAACCATTCTCTGAATCCGGCCCTAATCATATATCCAATGGCATATTGTTGAGGGCTGATTTGCATAAATTGTATGATTCAGGCTACATTACGTTAACAAAAAATTATCGTGTTGAAGTAAGTAGAAAAATCAAAGATGAATTTGAAAATGGTAGAGAATACTATAAATTTCATGGAAATAGATTATTAGTTCTTCCATCGAATATTATTGACCAACCTAATGCAGACTATATTGAGTGGCATAATAATAATGTATACAATGGATAATAGGATTGTTGAATGAATAGTGCAATAACAAGAAAAATCCCGAAGGGATGGCAAATTTATAACGAGATCAAAGCAACAACAAACATAACCCTGAAAGGGTGACATGGTTAATAAATGAATTGCAATAGAGTACGACGAAAAATATTTGTTTGAATGGATTTGATCATATCACCCCTTCGGGGTTTGTTAAACTATAAATATACATAGGGTTACAATCCTATCATCCCTGCGGGATTTAGACCAAACAAAGTAACGCCAAGAAAAATCCCGAAGGGATGAAACAATTATAAAACGACAATGTAACGATAAACATAATCCCGAAGGGATGGTATAGTTGTAATAAAAGCAGTAAAAAACAAAATTAACCCTGAAAGGGTGACATAGTTATGGCAGGCACATTCTCACAAATCTATATCCATTATGTTTTTGCTGTAAAAGGCAGGGAAAATCTTTTGCATAAACCCTGGCGCGACGAAGTATTTAAGTACATCTCAGGCATTATTAAAGGCAAAAATCAAAAGCCCATTATTCTAAACGGAGTAGAAGACCACGTACACGTTTTTGTTGGCTTAAAACCAGCTATGTGCATCTCAGATTTGGCAAGAGACATCAAAAACAACTCCTCCAATTTTATCAATCAACAAAGATTTTTAAAAGGAAAATTTTCGTGGCAGGAAGGCTATGGAGTGTTCTCGTATGCTCATTCCCAAATTGATAATGTATATCAGTACATTGTAAGTCAGGAAGAGCATCACAGAAAAAAAAACTTCAAGGAGGAATACATTGACTTTCTTAAGAGGTTTGAAATTGAGTACAACGAAAAATATTTGTTTCAATGGATTTGATCATATCACCCCCTCGGGTTTTGTTATACTATCGGTTTACACTGGGTTTCCTTTCCCCATTGCCCATAGGCAAAACTCAAGTTTTATTAAAGGAAGGTAATTCTACCAACCGCGTTAATCAATCAGCAGTTTTCGTCGTACCAGTTCCATCAGCTGGTTGGCAGCCTCATTCTTGTCGTCCCAGTTGAAATGGTCCTGAACGTAAAATAGCGCATCGTTGATATCGGTGAACTCGTTCAGCTTGACGATGGTCTTAGCATAAAGTTCGGCATTGCCATTGAAAAGTTCCTTGGTAAACAGAAACTTATCGTTTATCCCGATGGCCTTGGTGAGATCGTTAATGGGCTTGTTTTGCAACTTAGTGGCAATATCCTTTTTGCTCTTGCCCAGGGTCTCGTTGCGGAATTTGCGTTTCCCCTGATATTTTTCGCCTAAAATGGGTGTCTTTGGTTTATCCTGAAAGCCATTCTCTTCAATTTCCTGTTCGTCAACGGTCAGGTCTTCCGTAACAATCACAGGCTCTTCCTTTAATTCAGCCTTAATAGTGGGTTTTAAATCCTTGTCGGGCCCATGAATTTCTTGGGGTGCTGTTGCAATGTGTTGAATTTCCGGTTTAACAGGGGGTATTTTGGTTTCAACGGTTTTTTCAACAGGTTTTTCAACGATTTTTTCAATTGGTTTTTCTACTTCAATCGGTACAACCCTATGAGCAGTACTTGGTTGTGTTTCGCGGGTTGATAGTTCGTCCTTGCCGCCGAAAAGGATGATTTCGTAACCGGCTCTAAACTTTTCCAGCAGAATGTCACGCTCAATGGATGATAGTTTACCCTTTTCAATGCCCACTTTTAACAGCTGTTCTGCTTCGTGGATGCGCTCGAGCACTCTTTTTAAATCGGATTGATTGATCATGGTTGATATTATTCTGGATGCAAAATTAAGAATTTGCTTACTTTTGTAAAACTAACATCGATACTTCTTTATTGTTGTCATGCAATTTATTGAAAATTCAATTATTGGGTCAAAACGAAGGGGTTGGATTGAGGTAATCACCGGTTCCATGTTCTCGGGGAAGACAGAGGAGCTGATACGCCGTCTGAAGCGTGCCCGTTTCGCCAAGCAACGCGTCGAGATATTTAAACCACAGATAGATACCCGCTACTCCGAGGAGGAGGTCGTTTCTCACGATGCCAATGCCATACTCTCAACCCCGGTAACCTCATCGGGCAATATCTTGCTGTTGGCTTCCGATGTGGATGTGATTGGCATCGACGAGGCGCAATTTTTTGATAACAATCTGGCCGAGGTTTGCAATAAGCTGGCTGATCAGGGAATCAGGGTGATTGTGGCCGGTCTGGATATGGATTTTAAGGGCAAGCCCTTTGGCCCGATACCCCATATCATGGCCTGTGCCGAGTATGTTACCAAGGTGCATGCCATTTGCGTGAAGTGTGGTAATCTGGCGCAGTATTCGCACCGTCTTTCCGATACCGAAAAACTTGTAGTTCTGGGCGAAACCGATATATATGAGCCTTTGTGTAGATCATGTTACAACGAGGCAACGCGTAAAAAAGCCAGGTAAAGTAAAAAAAAGATAATCGCCATGTTCACTTACTCGCTTGGCCACATAGGAGAAATATTAGATGCAGAATTGGTTGGTGATTCCCACAAAACCATCTCATCGGTTTCCATCGATAGCCGTTCCGTTTCGCTGAATCAAGATACACTGTTTTTCGCCATAGCGGGAAGTAACCACGACGGGCACCGTTTTATTGATGAACTATACAAAAGGGGCGTCAAATCATTCGTTGTAAACAGGGACGGCATTGCCAACCAATATCCCGATGCTTCGTTTCTTCGGGTTGACAATACGTTGGATGCATTACAGCAATTAGCTCAGTATCATCGGCATAGATTTCAATATCCGGTCATTGGAATAACCGGAAGCAATGGTAAAACCATTGTTAAGGAATGGATTAGCCAACTGCTGGCGTGTGACAGTAAGATAATCCGCAGCCCGAAAAGTTTCAACTCACAGGTAGGAGTACCGTTGTCGGTACTGTTGATGGAGCCACATTCCGATTTGGCCATATTTGAAGCCGGAATATCCATGGCAGGCGAGATGGAAAGGTTAGAAAGGATTATTTCGCCAGAAATAGGAATTTTTACCAATCTGGGTACTGCCCATCAGGAGAATTTTAATAATCTGGCAGTCAAGGGGCATGAAAAGATGAAACTTTTCGCACACGCCAAAGTGTTGATATACTGCGCCGACCATCAGCTGATTCACTCCATGGCTGTTGAGGAGGAGAAAAAGCGCTTGTTGAAGCGCTTCACATGGAGCCGTAAAACGGGCACCGACGTGGTGCTTAATCAGGTAGATACATCGCCCAACAGGGCAACGATCAAGGCGCTGTACGGCGATAAAGCCATCAGTTTCTCCATACCCTTTTCGGATAACGCCTCGGTTGAGAATGCCATGCACTGCCTGTGTGTATTGCTTTACCTTGGCATTGATATCGACTTCATTCCCAAACGGATGAACAGGTTGCTTCCGGTGGCCATGCGTCTGGAGCTGAAAGAGGGGATTAACGGCTGTACGCTGATTAACGACAGCTACAACTCCGACGTGGGCTCCCTGTCGGTTGCCCTTGATTTTCTTGCACAGCAAAAGCAGCATGCAAGGAAGATGATTATCCTGTCGGATATACTGCAAAGTGGAAGAGATCCAATGCTGTTGTATTCCGAGGTGGCAGAGCTTGTTAAAAGTTGGAGCATTGACCTGTTTATCGGGGTGGGGAAGGAGTTGCAAAAGTATTCTCACCTTTTCGGTGAGGGTAGTCGGTTTTTTGCTACTACCGGCGATTTTCTCAATAGTTTTTCCCGCTCGGATATTTCCAATACGGCAATCCTGATTAAGGGTAGCCGACCCTTCCGTTTCGAGGAGATTTCAAGGGTGCTGGAGCAGAAAACCCATCGCACCATTATGGAGAATAATCTTAACGCCATGGTCCATAACCTTAACTATTTCAGGGGATTATTGAAGCCCGACGTTAAGATAATGGCTATGGTTAAGGCCTTTTCGTATGGCAGCGGGTCGTACGAGATTGCAAACTTATTGCAGTTTCACAGGGTTGATTACCTGGGTGTTGCCTTTGCCGATGAGGGTGTTGCGCTGAGGGAGGCCGGAATAACCCTTCCCATAGTGGTACTAAACCCTGCCTTTGGTAGCTACGATCTGATGATTGACTACGAATTGGAACCCGAACTATTCAGCTTCAATAGCCTCGATAGCTTTGCATTGTCGTTGAGCAAAAGGGGATTGAAGGAGTATCCTGTTCATATTAAAATAGATACGGGCATGCACCGATTGGGATTTATGGAGAAAGAAACGGCCATTCTTATCGATAAGTTGATGCACACTCCCATGCTGAAGGTGCAAAGCATTTTTTCACATCTGGTTGCTTCCGAAGATCCTGAGCACGATGATTTTACAAGGAATCAGATTGAATGCTTTAGTAGGATAAGTGAGACCATCAGCCGGGCCATTGGCTATAAACCCATGCTGCATATCCTCAATTCAGCAGGGATAGAGCGTTTTCCCAATGCCCAATTCGACATGGTACGGCTTGGAATAGGACTTTACGGGGTGAGCGTTTTGCATCAATCGGAACTGTTGAATGTGAGTACGTTGAAAACGTTTGTGGCGCAGATTCACACTCTTGCGTCAGGTGAAACCGTTGGTTATAACAGAATGGGTAAACTGACCAGGCCGTCCAGGATTGCCACTCTTCCCATTGGCTATGCCGACGGGCTGAGCAGAAGGCTAAGCAATGGTGCTGGTAGCGTTTTGGTTGGAAATTGCCTAGCCCCCATCGTTGGTAACGTGAGTATGGATACCTGTATGATTGATGTAACTGATATCCCCAATGTTGAGGAGGGGGATGAAGTTATCCTGTTTGGCGAAAATCCAACCATTTTTCAAGTGGCCCAGGCCATGGGCACCATACCCTACGAGGTGTTAACCTCCATTTCGAGAAGGGTCAAACGGGTTTACATCCGGGAGTAGGAAGAATTTAAGTGAATGTTTTCCAGTTAATTACCCAAGATTGCTTATCCTTTCCAGCTTGTGCTGGTCAATTATTCGGATGCGACGTCCATCCAACTCCAGCACGTTCTCATCGGCAAATGCCGATAGGGTGCGAATGGCGTTGGAGGTGGTCATGTTGGAGAGGTTGGCCAGATCTTCGCGGGAGAGGTAAACCTTAATGGTTTGATTATCATCCTCTAATCCATATGTGTCGCGTAGGAACACAAGCGATTCGGCCAAGCGGCCTCGGATATGCTTCTGGGTGAGGGTAACAGTACGATTGTGCGAGAAACCCAATTCGGTTGCTATGGATTTGAGGATATGATAGCAAAGTAAGGCATTGGATTTCAGTATCTTAATAAAGCAATCCCTTTCAATTTCACCAACTACCGAATCTTCAAGGGCTTCGGCAGAGGCTATATGATTTTCGTTGGCCAGCAGAGCGCGGTAGCCAATGAAGCCAATGGGCTTTGCCATTCTCACAATTTGATCCCGTCCGCCAACGCCTTCTTTGAAAACTTTTACTTTACCTCTGATAAGACACAGCAGCGCAGTGGGGAAATCGCCATCGCGATAGATAATTTCACTTTTCTTGTAGTATGAACAGGTAAAGTGCTTTCGCATTAATTCTTTTTCGCGGGGCTTCAAATTGGGGAACAGAGAGCAAACTCCTTCGAATGCGGTTTGGATATCAACGGTAAGTTGGGCCATATTGCTGAAAAAATATTACTTCAAACGTTTGCAGTACAAGTAAAACAAGCATCTGAACTTATAAAAACATTGGTTTTTTAGGAAATGAAAATGATGGCCAAAGATAGTAAAAAATGTTTAACAACATTATTTTGATAATTTTTAAAAATCACCGGCATGCTGGAATGAACATGCAGAATAACACAACAGGTGGGATTTTGTGGTATGGTTGACAATCAACGCCTTGCCACCAAAGGCATTCTTCGGCCAAAACCAAATGCTTTAGATGAAATCCGTAGAACGGGTGGAGATTGATACCTTTTGTGCTCGCTGTTGTTTACCAATTCAATAACTCTGTTTACTGTTTCAGGGGAAAATCCTTCATCTATTATTTCATGGGGGCTTTTATTCCATTCGATGTAACGATAAAGGATGGGGTCAAGAATATCGTAGGGGGGAAGCGAATCGCTGTCCTTTTGGTTGGGGCGGAGTTCGGCTGAAGGGGGTTTGGCAATGGTATTAGCGGGTATTATTTCCCTTTCGCTGTTGATGTATCGTGCCAATGCATAAACATCGGTTTTGTAAACATCGCCCAAAACGCCCAAAGCACCGCACATATCGCCATACAGCGTGCCATAGCCCACGGCAGCTTCGCTTTTGTTAGAAGTATTCAGTAGGAGGTAACCCAATTTGTTCGATAGTGCCATGAGCATTGTCCCCCTAACCCGGGCCTGCATATTCTCTTCGGTCAGGTTCTCGGGTAATCGCCCGAATACTTTGGCCATGCTACGTTTCAGAGCGTTGAAGGCATCGGAAATATCGATGAGGTCGAACTGGACATTTAACGCTTTGGCTAATATAGTGGCCTCTTCCACAGATTGTTGCGATGAGTATTCCGAGGGCAAAATCAAAACCCTTACATTCTTGCTACCCAAAGCGCGCTGCGCTAAAACCACAACTACGGCCGAATCAATACCCCCCGAAAGCCCAAGGGTAGCACGTGTAAATCCCGATTTATGGAAAAAATCGCGTATCCCCATTACCAACGCATCGTGTATGGCAGGTGTCCTGCTTTTGACACTATCCGTTTGGACAACAGGTTTGAGTGATGAAATCTCAAGGATGGACACAATCTGAAGATCTTCTTCGAAGGGTTTACACTCTATAATCACCTCACCTTTGGAATTGAATACTTTCGAACATCCATCGGCAATAAAATCGGTGTTGGCACCCACCTGATTGACCTGAATTAAAGGAACTCCCAAACGTTTTACTGTGTTTTTGAAAAGGGATAATCGTTGGGAGCGGGTATCGAGGGAGATGGGAATGGACGAGATGTTGATTAATAATTCGGGCCTATGTTTCTGAAGTTCATCAACAGGATAGGCAGATGTATTGTTGTCAGGCGAATGGGCTGTTTGTTGGTCGTCCCATAGCTCGTTTCCAATGGTTATGGTCACCATTTTTCCGTTTACTTCAAATGTTTCTAACTCTTTTCCGGGACTGAAGTATCGGTACTCGTCAAACACGTCACGGGTACTTAAATGCACCTTATGGTGCACGCCGGCTATTGCTCCGTTGGCCAAAAGGTAAGCAGAGTTGTGAAGTTTATTGGCAGCCTGTTTTGAATCCTTGAAGGGAGCCCCTACAATAGCCGCAATACCTTCGCAATGCTTGGCTATTTCGCTGATGGCAGCATTGCAGTGTTTAATAAAATCTTCGCTGTGAAGCAGATCGTAGGGGGGGTATCCACATATTGAAAGTTCAGAAAAAACAACCAGGTCAACATGACGCTCCCTCGCTTGCCGGATGGCCTCAACAATCTTACGTCGGTTACCATCAATGTGATTAACCGTGTAGTCTAACTGAGCGAGGGCAATTTTCATGGTTGAAACGGTGTGATTATTAAAAAATCATGCCGAGCCTTAAGCCCAGAGTGCCAATGCTAACCCTGCCATATCCGGCGTTAAAAGCGGGTGTCAAACCGTTGGAGAAGATTGCTCCTACCTGAATGGAAGAGGGGCCGCCCAAAGAGTATTCAATTCCACCGCCAATGGTATATGATAAAAAGCCCAAATAGATCTGCTTGTTATCAAGTACCTCCCTGTCAACATTGAGCTCCTCAATCCATGTGTAACCTTTAAGCCGAACATTTCCTTTAATACCCAAATGGGCATAGAAAGTGGTATAGCCTATTTCGTTGGTTTTAAACTTCAATCCAAGCGGAACAGAAATGTACTGCCCTTTAACCTTAACGCTGGTATTCTCTGCAATGTCATATACATCATCGCGAGTTGTAACCTGATGGCCTGTTTCGTTATATTTCAGGTTTCCCCCAAAGTTATTCATGGATGCTCCGGTTTGTATGGCATATCTGTCGGCAAAAAATCTTTCGAAAGCGAAACCGGCATTAAAACCCATAATCATTCCGTTGGATGTGAACTTTTTGGTATCGGATGTGAACCACGATAGCTGTGGGTCGGCGAAAATGCCAAAACGTATATGCTGTGCTTTTAAACTATGGCTCCAAATACTAATGAATAATGCCAATGAACATATCAGAATGTTGCGTTTCATAATTATAGAATGAGTTAAACCTGTTACAAAGTTATGCTAATTAAACAATGATTAAAAAATGGAGAATGGAGAATTAACATGTATTTAATCCTTAGTTTGTTATGCTTTTTATGCAAAAAGCCAATTACCATGCCAATCAAACTAAGTTGATCGGCATGGTAATATATTCAGGCATGGATATTTTAACGGTATCGTTTGGCGAGACGCTATTGGTAAATTAAAACAGCCCTGTGATGTTGCCCTCATTATCCACATCCATCTTTTCTGAAGCAGGCTCTGCGGGTAATCCGGGCATACGCATGATTTGGCCCGTAATGGGAATGATAAATCCAGCTCCGGCCGCTACCTCAATTTGTCTGACGGTAACCACAAAATCTTTGGGCCTTCCCAATAGGTCGGGATTGTCTGATAATGATTTTTGAGTTTTTGCTATGCACACGGCTACTTTGTCGAGGCCAAGGCTATAAATCTTTTTCAAATCATCCTTGGCTTGCGGTGTGTAGTCAACGGCTTCGGCTCCGTAGATTTTTTTGGCAATGGTCTCAATTTTAACTTCAGGCGTCCATTCCCACTGGTACAATGCTTTATGCCGACTTGTACATTGTGTTGCAATTTTGGCAACCTTTTCGGCTAATTCAATGGTACCTTCTCCGCCTTTACCCCACACATCGGCTACGGCAACAGGAATATCCATTTCGTTGCAAACTTGTTTCACGTAATCCAGCTCTTCCTGCGTATCGGTAGCAAACTTGTTGATGGCCACTATGGGGCAGATATTGAACATTTTCATGTTTTCGATGTGCTTTTGCAGGTTGGCAATACCCTTTTTTAGCCCCTCGAGGTTGGGCTGTGAAATCTCTTTTAGGGGTACTGCACCATGGTATTTCAGTGCGCGAACCGTTGCCACAAGGACTACTGCATTGGGCGAAAGTCCGGATGATTCGCACTTGATATCCATGAACTTCTCGGCACCCAAATCGAATCCAAATCCCGCCTCGGTAACAACAAAATCGCTGAGCGATAAGCCCATCTTAGTGGCAATCACGGTGTTGGTGCCTTGTGCAATGTTGGCGAATGGGCCTCCATGTATAATGGCAGGAGTATTTTCCAGAGTTTGCACCAGGTTGGGGAGCATGGCATCCTTGAGGAGGGTGGCCATAGCACCTTCGGCCTTTAAATCGCGGGCATATATGGGTTTCTTATCGAAAGTGAAACCAACAAAAATATTTCCCAAGCGCTTTTTGAGATCCTGCATGTTTTCAGCAAGACAAAGAATGGCCATGATTTCCGATGCAGCAGTAATATCAAATCCCGTTTCGCGAGGTATCCCCGAAGAAGTACCACCCAGACCAACGATAATGTTGCGCAGCGAACGGTCGTTCATATCCATCACCCTTTTCCAGTACACCGTGCGGGGGTCGATGTTCAACGAACGGGTTTTGCTTTGGATGTTGTTGTCGATAATGGCGGCCAGCAGGTTGTGCGCCTTTTCAACCGCCGAAAAATCGCCGGTAAAGTGCAGGTTGATGTCCTCCATGGGCAGAACTTGCGAGTACCCTCCGCCAGTAGCACCACCTTTGATACCGAAAACCGGACCCAGCGAGGGCTCGCGTAGGACAACCGTGGTCTTTTTTCCAATCCTGTTTAAGCCCTGAGATAAGCCAATTGACACTGTGGTTTTCCCTTCCCCGGCAGGAGTGGGCGATATGGCCGATACAAGGATCAGCTTGTGTTGGCTAATCTTATTCGGATCGATGAATTTTAAAGGTAACTTGGCTTTATACTTACCATAGGGTATCAGGTCGTCATGGTTAATTCCCAACTGTTCGGCAATCTCGGTGATTGGCTTCATCTTTGCTTTTCGCGCGATTTCAATATCTGTCATAGCTACTTTATTTAGAAATGATTAAACAAAAGACCAACAAAGTAAACATTTATTTGGGTAAAAAGGTTAACTATTACAAGCTAAAATAAAAACAATTCGCTTCCGTTATTACTATTGTTTTGTCAATATTTTTCCCAAAAAATAGAGTGTAATGATTCGTACGTTGCCTTTAACAGTAATTTTATTAGCCATTGGTTTAGGACTGCATGGCCAAACTTTTACCAGATCAATAAACTGGTCTTTGGAGCAGAAGCAGGTTAACCGAAAGTTTGAGGCTGAAAGCATGCAACGTGGCTGGGTTAATCGTTTAGAGTTTGATGGTGCCATTTACCCCGATCCTATCAGTATGATACCCCATTACACCGAATTAATCCCTTTACCCAATACCATCAGCGATATTTCCCAGCTGGCTGTCAGAGTTGAATACGTGGGGCTTGAACTACTTTCTGAAGATGTATTAAATAGCGTTGCACATTGGGATACCGGAGAAATGGAAATCCCGCATGAGCAATTCGATGTATTCCGTTCGCGTGGGCAATCCTACCTGCAGGTTACTATTCCAGGGGTCCGTTTCAATAGGAATGCGGGTCAGGCGCATAGGGTTGTGCGTTTCAACATAGTGGTGGAAGAGCGCCCTCAGGTGCAAGTTTCAACATCAATGCATAGCTACGCTGAGCATTCTGCTTTAGCCACAGGAGCATGGGTAAGGATAAACGTTTCAAAAACGGGAATCCACAGGATAACTTACTCAGAGTTGGAGGCCATGGGCCTTTCAAATTTTGCCAATGTGTCTGTTTGGGGAGGGGGTGGTAAGCAGTTGCCCTTTTGGAATATCCAACCTTCGTACGATGATTTAGTGCAAATCCCCATTTGGATGGACAAGGGGAGCGATGGGATATTCAATAAGGGTGACTATATCCTTTTTTATGCTCAGGGTCCTGTTACGTGGGAGATTCAACCCTCCGACAGCATGTTTACCCACTCCATTCATGATTATGCTGAGCGTATTAGTTATTTCATTACTACCGACAAAGCCAATCCGTTGCGGATAGCCACTATACCTAACCCTTCGGCATTGCACACGCACACAAGCACATCTTACGATGCACTTGTGTACTTCGAGCGAAACGATACGAACCTTATCAAATCGGGCAGACAATGGTTTGGCGACCTATTCGATGTTTACACTACTCGTACCTATCCCACCGGATTAACGAAACCCGTAACAGGAGGCAAGGCGATGGTTAGAGTTAACGCTGCTGCCCGATCGGGATCTCCCAGCTCATTTACCGTTAAGGCCAATGGAAGTACCATGGGAACCATGGGATTTTCGGCTGTAAACCTAACAAACCAGTACTTATACTTTGCCTTTCCCACAGAAAAAAGTTTCGTAACGTTATATAATACTGGGGAACTGACCATTGAATTAACTTATAACAAGCCCAGCCCTGCAGCCAAGGCTTGGTTGGATTACATAGATATTAATGCCCGTCAGAAACTATCAATGGGAGATAAACAGTTCGATTTTAGGGATCTGGAGAGCGTAGCACCCGATCAGCTGACCCTTTTTACCCTTCAAAATGCAACTAATGGTTTGATGGTATGGGACGTTACCGATTTCCACCAGCCTGTTAACCTTGCCATTGATATTCAGAACGGGGTGGCCGGTTTTAAAAGGGAAACCGAAAAGTTAAGGGAGTTTATTGCCTTCTATGTAAATCAGGCGTATGGCATTGAAGTAGTTGGTGATGTGCCCAATCAGAACATTCATGGGGAGTTGCAGCCCGATATGGTAATTGTTACGCATCCCAACTTTTT
This sequence comes from Bacteroidetes bacterium ADurb.Bin008, assembly GCA_002071445.1. Taxonomy (GTDB): domain Bacteria; phylum Bacteroidota; class Bacteroidia; order Bacteroidales; family Tenuifilaceae; genus MWFE01. Next base: position 32,177 of record MWFE01000051.1, read on the forward strand.
GTCACAGGCCGAGGAGTTGGCGCAGATTCACCTCGAGGATAGCGGACTAAAAACACTTGTTGTCACTAATCAGCAGGTTTATAATGAGTTTTCTTCGGGAACGCCCGACGTAACGGCCATTCGTAATATGATGCGCATGTTCTATAGCCGTGCCACATCAGAGGCTGACATGCCACGTTACCTGCTACTTTTTGGAGATGGCTCATACGATAATCGCACACAGAGTACTTCCAATACTAATTACGTACTCACCTTCCAATCGGAGAACTCTCTCCATGTTTCATCTTCGTTCGTATCCGACGATTATTTGGGGCTTCTCGATGACAATGAGGGCGAGGCCAGCGGTCTGCTCGATCTGGGCATTGGGCGAATCCCTGCCAATACGGTGGCGGAAGCCAATGTAGCTGTTGCTAAAGTAAGGCAGTACCTCCATCCATCCTCCAGAGGGAGTTGGCACAATCAGCTATGCTTTATTGGAGATGATGAGGACTATAATTCGTATATGAAACAATCGGATGAACTGGCCAATTTTGTTAAGAATAATTTTCCGCGTTACAATTTGGAAAAGATATATTTCGATGCGTATCCCTTGGTTGTTTCCTCGCAAGGGGCAAGTTATCCTGAGGTTACCAAAGCAATTAATAATCGTTTCAATCAGGGAGCTCTTATCGTTAATTACATTGGGCATGCCAATCCAACATGGATGTCGCATGAAAAGGTAATGATGATTAACGATGTACAGCTATGGAGAAATATGGACAGATTGCCTTTGTTCATCACTGCCACGTGCGAATTTAGCCGTTTCGATGATTATTTGCATAAATCCATTGGCGAACATACCCTCTTTTCGCCAAAGGGAGGAACCATTGGGTTGGTGTCCACATCACGCGTGGTTTATGCAGGTCAAAATTTTATGCTGAATAGAAACTTTTTTAAAAATGTTTTTGCAAAAAAAGAAGGGGGTGAAGGGACTGCAAGCGATAAGTATTACCGTTTGGGAGATGTGCTGAGGATTGCCAAAACGCAAACGGGTAGCGATATTAACAAGCGCAATTTTTTGCTTTTGGGCGATCCTGCCCTGATGCTTCACTACCCCGACCTAGATTTAACTATAAACGAAATCAATGGCCATGCCGTTGGTTCACTCCAGGATACGCTGAAAGCCATGGGAAGGGTTGAGATAACAGGTTCGGTTGCTGGCAATAGGGATTATTCCGATTTCGATGGCGAGGCAACCATTACCCTTTACGATAAGGAGAGAGAGGTTACTACGCTTTCCAATACAGGTCTAGAGCCATTTGTGTTCAAAACCCGTTCGAATACGATATATAAAGGAAGGGCAACTGTAAGCAATGGCGAGTTTAGAGCTTCTTTTATGATTCCCAAGGATATTATGTACAACTACGGTTCGGGGCGATTTAGCCTATATGCACAAAACGATTTGTTTACCGGTTCAGGTTTTTTTGAGAATTTCGTTGTGGGCGGCCTTAACGATAGTATTGGAACCGACACAAGTGGTCCCGGTATTGAAATTTACATGAACGATAAAAATTTTGTATCGGGCGGAATTGTGGACGACAATCCTAAGTTGATAATTCATCTGGCCGATAGTTCGGGAATCAATACTACCGGCACAGGCATAGGTCACGACTTGGAGGCAACCCTGATGGGAAAAACCAAAACTACCCTTGTGCTTAACGATTACTACATTGCCGATGTGGACAGTTACCAAAGCGGCAGGGTTGAGTATCAACTCTCAAACCTTTCGCCCGGCGATTACGACCTGCGGGTAAAGGCATGGGATGTTTACAACAACAGCAACGAGTCGGAAGTATCCTTTACGGTGAAATCCGAAGATAGGCCTGTGCTTAGCCATGTGCTTAACTACCCCAATCCGTTTACCGAATCCACAGCATTCTACTTTGAGCACAACCAGCCATTCGAAGATTTTGACGTGTCCATTCACATATACAGCCCTTCGGGCAAACTGGTGAAAACCATTGAATATCAATACCCGGGTAGTGGCAGTTACCGTATCGGACCCATTTATTGGGACGGTTTGGACGATTTTGGCGATAGAATCGGGCGTGGGGTGTATTTCTACCGTGTAAGGGTAAAACTATCCAATGGGAAAACGGCTCAAGCTCAACAGAAGTTGGTTATCCTAAAGTAATTTTCTTTGCATACTACTTTTGAAATTATACCGTTTTCTTTTTTTTAAGCTACTTTTGCATTTCAAATTTTTTAAAACCATGTTCCGAAGATTTATATTGATTCTTGTTTTGCCCCTTTTTCTGTTTAGCCTTTCAGCCTCAGCCCAGTTCACTCCGGACGTATCCCTTCTTGGAGGCCTCAATGCCCTTAAGGTGGGTGTCCCGTTTTTGTTGATAGCCCCCGACTCGAGAGCCGGGTCCATGGGCGATGTGGGTGTTGCTTCAACCCCCGATGTGAACAGCCAGCACTGGAATCCTGCCAAGTATGCCTTCATCGATAATGAGTGGGGGGTGGGCCTTTCATACACGCCATGGTTGCGAAATTTGATTAATGACATTAACCTTACCTATGTTTCAGGATTTCACCGCTTTGATGATCAGCAGGTTGTGAGTGCAACGTTGCTCTATTTTTCCTTGGGCTCCATCACTTTTACCAATGATCAGGGAGAATTTCAGCAAACGCATAATGCCAACGAGTTTGCCTTTGATGCAGCTTACTCAAGGAAATTCTCCGAAAGGATAAGCGGCAGTTTGGCTTTTCGGTTCATTCGTTCCGATTTGACCGGAGGATTCTCGCAGCAGGGCCAACCCGATGCCAAGCCGGGGAATGCCGTATCGGCAGACATTTCAACATACTACCAAGCACCCATCGTGATTGACGATAAGGATGGCGAATTCGCTTTGGGGTTGAATATTTCCAATATTGGTACAAAAATTTCCTACAACGACGAAAAAATAAAAGACTTCATTCCCATCAATATGCGATTGGGAGGCCGTATTACGCTCAATTTCGACTCCTATAATGCCATGTCGTTCATGCTGGATGGCAATAAACTTTTAGTACCTACGCCCCCAATTTATCAGAGGGATGATAATGGTGATGATGTCATCGTATTTGGGATGGATCCTGATGTGGCAGTTACTATGGGTATTTTGCAATCGTTCTACGATGCTCCGGGTGGTTTTAAGGAGGAGTTGAGCGAAATAAGCATAGCCACTGGGATTGAGTATGTGTATGCCAAGCAGTTTACCATCAGGGCAGGCTATTTCGACGAGCACGCAAACAAGGGGAACAGGAAGTACTTTACGCTGGGAGCAGGGTTGAAGTACAACGTTTTTAACCTCGATTTTGCATACCTGATTCCTCGTGCAGGGCAGACCAACCCATTGGCCAACACGGTTCGTTTTACCATTGGATTCGATTTTGAATCCTCTGGCAAGAAAAAAAACAGGAGAAAATAATGAGTTCCTTTAGGGTAGGTGTTGGGTATGATGTACATCGGTTAGCCGAAGGCCACGAGCTTTGGCTGGGAGGAGTGAAAATTCACCATTCCAAGGGTTCTGTGGCCCATTCCGATGGCGATGTGCTCATCCATGCCATATGCGATGCTCTCTTGGGTGCCTTGGCTTTACGCGATATTGGCTTCCACTTCCCCGATAGCGATCCAACCCTGAAAGGCGTTGACAGCAAAGTTCTGCTTAAAAAAACCCATGAGATAATCGTTAACCGCGGCTACTCCATTGCCAATATAGATTCTACAATCTGCTTACAAGGCCCTAAGATTCAGAGTTTAATTCCCACAATGCAGAATACTCTCGAAGATATTTTGGGCATGGAGCAGGGAACAGTATCGGTAAAAGCAACCACAACCGAGAAGTTGGGGTTTGTTGGCAGGGAGGAGGGAATTTCAGCCTATGCCGTGGCTTTGCTTTGTAAAGATTAACAGGATTTCATACAGGTAATCGGAAAATAGGGTGTAAACAACAAGTTTCCCTGTTGTTTCCCACGTCAAAAGAGTAAAGCCCAGTCTGATTAATCGGAAAAATTTCCCAATAGATAGTTTATATCCGAACTGCCCAATGCGGTACAGCATTCATTACGGCCTGAGAAAAACGGCCTCAATATCGTAGTCGTCAACCTGCCCGTAATAGTTAAAGTACCAGTATATGGCACTAAAATCACGTTTAACGTGCCCTGTCCCTGAAATGGTATTCTGTGTACTGGTGTTGAGTATCGTTATCACGGTATCCTGAATGGTGGCATAAGTTTCGACGTTGAAACCGAGCTTGTAGAAATTGTAAATCACAAGCATGGAGGAGTCAGACCCATAGTAATCAACGCTTACGTTGTATTGCCTAAAGTTATAAAGATTTCCTTGCTCCTGACAAAGCCATGTCCCAAGGATTGAATTTTCAGGGTAATGAGGCTTTTTATCACAGGAGGATGAGCCCAGTAGCAATCCGAAAGAAACTAAAAGGAAACAACGAGTAACCGTTTTCATAATCGGTGAGTATTACTTTACAATCCTGATAATTAGTTCGTCATCAGCAATGTTAGGCATGGTAACGGTAAGTTGCGGAGTACGTTCCATTTCGCGCCGAATGGCAAACATGGCCTCTTTGTTGCGTGCCCAGCTGCGCCTTGCAATGCCGTTGTTAACATCCCAATGCAGCATCATTTTCAGCCGCCTGTCGGCCTCGTCCGTTCCATCCAGAGTCATGCCAAATCCACCGTTGATAACTTCTCCCCAGCCCACGCCGCCACCGTTGTGGATGGATACCCAGGTTGCACCCCTGAATGCATCGCCGATAACATTCTGGATGGCCATATCTGCGGTAAAGCTGGAACCGTCGTAAATGTTGGATGTCTCCCGGAATGGCGAATCGGTACCCGACACGTCGTGATGGTCGCGTCCCAGAACAATCGGGGCGGTTATTACCCCATCGCGGATGGCCTTGTTGAATGCCTCGGCTATTCTGATCCTACCCTCGGCATCGGCGTAGAGGATGCGTGCCTGCGAGCCAACCACCAGCTTGTTTTTGCCGGCCTCTTTTATCCAGTGAATGTTGTCCTCCAGTTGCCTGATAATTTCGGCGGGAGCCGATTTGGCCATATTCTCCAGCACCTGTTGTGCAATGCGATCGGTTTTTTCGAGATCCTCGGGTAACGACGACGTGCAAACCCATCGGAATGGGCCAAAACCGTAGTCGAAAAACAGGGGACCCATAATGTCCTGAACGTAGGATGGATAGAGGAACTTACCGTTGGCATCGAGAATGTCGGCACCTGCACGGCTCGATTCCAGAAGAAAGGCATTGCCGTAGTCGAAAAAGTACATCCCCTTTTGGGCAAGGGTATTGATGGCCTTTACCTGTCTCCGTAGGCTTTCGTAAACCTTTTCTTTGAAAAGATCAGGGTTCTCGGCCATCATTCTGTTGGACTCCTCGAACGATAAGCCAACCGGATAGTATCCTCCGGCAAAGGGATTGTGCAGCGATGTTTGGTCGCTTCCCAGGTCCACTGCTATGTTCTCGGCTGCCAGACGTTCCCACAGATCCACTATGTTACCCTGATAGGCTATGGATACAACCTCTTTCTCACTCATGGCCTTGCGAATTCTGGGTATCAGGGCATCGAGATTGTCGAAAACCTCATCAACCCACCCCTGGCTGTGCCTTGTGTGAATTGCCTTGGGGTTTATTTCGGCTATCACGCTCACCACACGGGCAATAACCCCGGCTTTGGGCTGTGCCCCCGACATACCGCCCAATCCGGAGGATACGAATAGCTTGCCCTGTAGGCTGTTTTCACCCTTCTTAAGTCGCTGCCGTCCGGCATTCAGGACGGTTATGGTGGTGCCATGCACAATACCCTGGGGGCCAATGTACATGAAAGAGCCTGCTGTCATCTGCCCATACTGGGTAACGCCAAGGGCATTGAAACGCTCCCAATCATCCTTGCTGCTGTAGTTGGGTATCATCATGCCGTTGGTAACCACCACCCTGGGTGCCTCTTTGTGCGACGGGAAAAGACCCATGGGGTGGCCTGAGTAAAGTACCAGCGTTTGCTCATCGGTCATTTTGGCAAGGTACTGCATGGTCAGCAGGTACTGGGCCCAATTTTGAAAAACCGCACCATTTCCGCCATAGGTAATCAACTCGTGTGGATGTTGCGCCACGGCATAGTCGAGGTTATTGCTAAGCATCAGCATGATGGATGCTGCCTGCACCGATTTGTGTGGAAAGTCGTGAATGCTACGGGCTGTTATCTTATAATCGGGACGATAGCGGTACATGTATATGCGCCCGTATTCTTCGAGTTCACGGGTAAATTCCTCTGCCAAAACGGCATGGTGCTTGGCGGGAAAATAGCGTAGAGCATTTTTTACTGCCAACCTTTTTTCGGATAATGATAAAATTTGCTTACGTTTGGGAGCATGATTAACATCGTGTTCCCAGGGTTTTGGGCTGGGAATGTTTTCGGGAATCCCTTGAAGGATAGCACGTTGGAATTCTTCTCTGTTCATATGTTGAAAATGGATTGTTTGTTCTGGCTGTAAAGTTACAACTTTTTGATGGGGATTACCCATATTCATCCATGAACTATTGCATGCTTTTTGACAATTACCCGATGATTACAATTCGATTTACCAATACTTTTAAACTTAGAACTATGAATAGGAAAAATCTTTTACAGCTGTTAGCATTAATCATGCTAATTCCCTTTTTCAGCAGCTGCGGTTACAACCGTATGGTGTCGCTTGAGGAGGGTGTTACCTCGCAGTGGGCCAACGTTGAGAATGTTTATCAACGTAGGATGGACCTGATTCCCAATCTGGTAAATACCGTGAAAGGATATGCTAATTTTGAACAGCAAACCCTTACGCAGGTGATAGAGGCAAGAGCTAAAGCCACATCGGTTACCATTGATCCAACCAACCTAACCGAGGCCAATTTAAAGCAATTTCAGCAGGTTCAGGGCGAGGTAAGCAGTGCCCTGTCACGCCTTATGATGACCATTGAGCGTTACCCCGATTTAAAGGCCAACCAAAATTTTCTTGAACTGCAGGCTCAACTGGAGGGAACGGAGAATAGGATAGCCGTGGAGAGGCGTAAATTTAACGAGGACGTACAGAAGTACAATTCATATATCCGATCGTTCCCCCGTGTAATCTATGCAGGTTGGTTTGGCTTTGAGAAGAAGGCTTACTTTGAAGCCGATCAGGCTGCAAAAGAGGCTCCCAAGGTAGATTTTGGTAATTGATGAGCCATCTTTTATCGAAATTTCTTTAAAGACATACTTCCATAATTCAAGGCTATAGGCATGCTTAGCAATGAAGAGAAAAAACGGATTGTAGATGCCATCAAACAGGCGGAGTTGAATACTTCAGGGGAAGTACGGGTTCATATTGAGAGCCATTGCAAGAAAGATGTGCTCGATAGGGCTGCCGATGTATTTGCACTGCTGAAGATGCACAAAACCCAGCTCAGAAATGGCGTGCTTTTCTATTTGGCCATAAAGGATAAGCAATTTGCCGTTTTGGGCGATGCCGGCATAAACTCTCTTGTTCCTGAGAATTTTTGGGAGGAGGTGAAGGATGAAATGCTCCTTCATTTTAAACAGGGAAACTTTACCGTGGGTTTGGTTAATGGTATTACCATGGCCGGTGAAAAATTGAAGCAGCATTTCCCTTACCAAAAGGATGATATTAATGAACTTCCCGACGAGATTTCGTTTGGAAAATGAACTGTAAAACATGAAGAAATTCCTATCACCCCTACTTTTTTTAGGCCTGTTCCTGTCGTTGGCCAAAGCACAGGAACTACCCGATCCTATGTATCCGCCAAGGTTGGTCAACGATTTTGCCGGATTGCTCAATTCAGAAGAGGTGAACAGGTTAGAGTATAAGTTGAGGAATTACCACGATACCACATCCACTCAGATTTACATTATCACGGTAAGCGATTTGATGGGATACGATTTGGCCGATTTCACCTTTAGGGTGGGGGAGAAGTGGGGCATTGGGCAGAAGGGAAAGGACAATGGGTTGATTATTATGATCAAGCCCAAGGTGGGCAACGAAAGGGGTGAGGCTATGATTGCCACAGGGTATGGCTTGGAAGACGTAATACCCGATGCTTTGGCCAAACGCATTATTGAGAAAGAATTGATCCCTGAGTTCAAGGAGGAGAACTTTTATGCCGGCCTCGATAAGGCTACCACTACGGTAATGGATCTGGCCTCGGGAAAATTTACGGGAGATGACTACCTTGATGAGGGAGGATTTCCTATATCGTTAATTTTCTTATTCTTTGTTTTCCTATATATTTATTCCGGTATTCGAAGGCAGAAGGGTAAATCATTGGGCCATAGTGTTCCCCTGGGAGCTGCAATGGGAATGTTTTCAAACATGGGTCGCAGCAGTGGTGGATACTCCAGTTTCAGCTCGGGAAGAGGCTCCTTTGGTGGATTTTCCGGAGGGGGTGGCGGATCATTTGGTGGAGGAGGGGCTAGGGGAAGTTGGTAGCCCTAATCTTGGACATAGTTTAATTATCAATAACAACAGGATGACCTACAATACGGACATCCTGCTTTGTTTTATGGAAAAGCAATGGGTTATGTAATGTAAACCTATAAAAGGATGATTTTATTAATGGAAGAATTCGTACAGGCTATGTGAATTGCACACTTTGGGCAAATTGCATGATGAGACTGCCATTTTAATTACCTAATTGACTCTTATGGAAAGTTGAGAAAAAGTATTTCATGTTAGTCGCCAATAAAAAAGGGTGCTCGTTGTATGGAACACCCTGCGTATGTTTTTATCGCGCTTTTAAATCATCTACTCCTTGCTGCCTTCGGTAAGCCCTTTGTCAACCAGTATTCTTCCGCAGTACTCGCACACAATGATTTTTTTGCGCATCTTGATATCCAACTGACGCTGTGGGGGAATCTTGTTAAAACAACCTCCGCAGGCATCACGATTCACCACAACAACGGCCAGACCGTTACGTGCATTGGCTCTAATCCTTTTGTAGGCCTGAAGAAGCCGCGGCTCAGTTATCTCCTGAAATGCTTCAGATTTTTTAAGGAGTTCTTCCTCCTCTTTTTGCGTATCGGTGACAATACTGTCCAGTTCCCCCTTTTTTACCTGGAGATCTGATCTGGAATCGTTGAGTTGTAATTCAGCCTGCTCAATGAGCAATTTCTTATCGTTTGCTTGGTGCGAGAACTCCTTAATCTTCTTTTCGCAGAGTTCAATTTCCAACGTCTGATATTCAATCTCCTTGGAAAGGGAATCATACTCTCTGTTATTGCGTACGTTTTTCTGCTGTTCGGTGTATTTCGCAATCAACCCCTGAGCATTTTTAATCTCCAAATTTTTATTTGCCACCTGCTGATTCAACTCAACCACTTCGGTATTGAGGTTCGAAATACGGGTTTCGAGTCCGGCAATGTTATCTTCAAGATCTTGAACCTCAAGCGGTAATTCTCCTCTCAACGTTCTGATCTCATCAATTTTCGAATCCACTTGCTGCAACTCGTATAGAACTTTAATCTTCTCTTCAACAGACATTTCTGTTGTCTCAACCGCCTTGTTTTCTTTTGTAGCCATACCTTTTCTTATAAATAGTGAATGGGATTGGTGTTAACTTTCGATTTCAGGACTGCAAAATTAGGTAATTTTTTTGTAAGTAAACCATAAAAAATCTCAACGGTAAACTGTTCGCTTTCGAAATGCCCGATATCGAGGATAAGTATTTTTCCATCGGCATCAAAAAAACGGTGATATTTCATGTCGGCGGTGATGAAGGCATCGGCCTGAACTGATATGGCCTGGGATAGAAGATCGGCACCACTGCCGCCGCAAAAGGCCACTCTTCGTATCTCTTTCCCCGTTAAGGCGGTGTGCCGGATGCATTGGGCTTTAAATACCTGTTTTACCCTTTTTAAAAATGCCATTTCGTTTTCTGGCTTTTGCAGATTGCCCACCATGCCAAGACCTGACCGTGGATTTTGATTAAGCAAGGGGTAGATATCGTATGCCACTTCTTCGTAGGGATGTGCATTGAGCATGGCATGGATAACCTGTGGAAGAATGGGTTTGGGTACAACCACCTCAATGCGCGTTTCGGGTTCGGTGTGCAAAACACCCTGTTCTCCCACGAATGGATTGGTGTTGTCGCTACCCCTGAATGTTCCCTTCCCTTCAAGGTTGTACGAGCACTGATCGTAATCGCCAATTTGACCTGCTCCGGCATTGAACATGGCTATGCGCAGTGCTTGCGCCTGTTCGTGCGGAACGAAAGTGGTTAATTTCACCAGCTGGTCGTTGGCGGGACTTAGCATGGAAAGTTCTTGTAACCCAAGTCGTTTGGCTATTTCCATGTTTACCCCATTCCATATTTTGTCCACGTTGGTATGGGCGCAGTAAATGGCAATGCCATTTTTTATGGCTTTAATGATAGTGCGTTCAATGTAGGTTTTCCCGATTAAACGCTTGATTCCTCCGAATATGACCGGATGGTGTGCAACGATTAGGTTGGCGCCATGTTTCAGGGCATCATCAATCACATCAGGAGTTACGTCAATGGATAGAAGTATCCCGTTAACAGTGGCATCGGGCAACCCCACGAGCAATCCCGAGTTGTCGTAATCCTCCTGGTATGCGAGAGGAGCGAACTCTTCGATGATGTTACAAATCTCGCGAACTGTCATGGTTAAAGGGTTTCCTCAATTTCAACAAGCATTTCCCTGATACGCTTCAGAGATTCAATGGCTTCGAATTTGTTGATGGTTGTGGCTTTATCCTCGGCCAACTTTTTTTGCGCCCCTTCCAGCGTCAACCTCTGCTCCTTTACCAGATGGTATATCAGCTTAAAATTATTGATATCGGCTTTCGTAAAAAGCCTGTTGCCCTTTTTGTTCTTTTTGGGTTTGATAATATCGAAGTGCTTTTCCCAGAAACGGATAAGAGAGGTATTTACCCCGAACATGTTTGCAACTTCCCCAATGGAGTAGTAAAGTTTTTCAATTTTTTGCTCCTTGTACGGCATGTGTTTATTCTTTAATGGTAATCTTTCCGTCGTTTGAAATGTTTAATTGCGATTCGGGGAAATCGCCAATAGTAAGCCGCTGAATTGCTTTAATGGCTTGCTTCTGTGAATCCATCACAACACCACCATTCCCGGGTTGAATTATCGGAACGATTTCACCCTTCACAAATTTACCATTTTTTTCGAGATAAAGTTTAACTATGGGTGCAATTCCGTTAATTCCTTTTAAATTGAACCTCCCATAGGTGCAAAAATTTCCAAGGCTATAGGCTATAAATCTTCCTTTGTACAGATCGACAGCTCTGGTTACATGCGGCCCGTGGCCAAAAACTACATCGGCTCCGGCATCAATGGCGTGGCGGGCAAACTCGTACACATTGCTCCTGTTTTCGCCGTAGAAATATTCGGTTTCCCGATTCACATGGGCATGATTTGCCCCCTCGGCCCCTCCATGGAACGATACGATGACGATATCGCATTGTGATTTTAGCCCTTCAACAATACGTTTTACACCGGGAATATCGTTAATGTTGCAGGTGCCTACGTTGGGGGCGAAAGCCCCGAAGCCGATTTTTAGACCGTTCTTTTCAAATACTGCCGTAGGATGTGTGAGTAGTCCCCCGTACTGTATGCCCACCGAATCGAGTAGCCGCATGGTGGTTTGCCTGCCCTTTTCTCCAAAATCCCCGATATGGTTATTGGCCAGGCTCACCACATCAAAACCTGCCAAGGAAAGGCAATGGACGTACTCCTCCGGCATCTTAAAGGCAAAGCATCGGGTAGAGTCGCTGCACCGTTTGGCCACCTCACCCTCGTTGAGAAAGCATCCCTCAAGGTTTCCAAAGGTTATATCGGCATTCTGCAAAACGTCGATGGCCGGCTGGATTAAAGGCAAACAATCATTCTTTGGCGGGAGGTAGCCTTTGTTGGGAAAATCGGTTCCAAACATTATGTCGCCAACGCCAATAATTGTCAGATAGTGATTTGCAGAGTCGGGGTTACTTGTGATAACCCCATTGGGATATCCTGTAAAAGTGAACATGGCACAAAAGAGGAACGTGAATATTGGCATCACTTTCCTTTCTACCGGAGAATAACCTTGAAGCGACATAAGGAAGAAAAAGGTAATAGTAAAGCGATTTGAAAAATTAGTCAAGCGACTGTCCGCTTTGTGCAGCCAGTTCAATGATTTTGTCGTACTCCTCAGGGGTAAGGTCGTTGAAATAAAAGTTGATGGGGTTTATCGGCTCGTTGTTTTTCCTAACCTCGTAGTGGAGGTGCGGAGCCATGCTCATCCCCGTATTGCCAACCAGGCCTATTACGTCGCCTCGCCTAACCTTTTGTCCGGGTTTGGCTATGGTTTTGCTCATGTGGGCATAAAGGGTTTTGTAGCTAAATCCGTGATCGATGATAATGGTATTCCCATACCCTCTGCCCGAATGGATTACATCGGAAACTACCCCATTGCCGGTTGCGTATATCTCGGTTCCCGTAGGGGCAGTGAAGTCCATGCCGGTGTGCATTTTAAGCACTTTGTAGAATGGGTGCATCCTAACCCCAAATGGCGAAGCAACGCGTTTCAGGTCTTTGTTGGAAACCGGCTGTATGGCCGGGATACAGGCTATCATCTCCTCTTTCCGCTTGGCCATTTCAATCACTTCGTCAAATGATTTGGACTGTACGTAAACCTGTTTGGCCAACTTGTCCAGACGTTGAGCTGTTTTAATTACCATGGCCGAGTTGGATAGATCTTCAAGGTAGGTATAGCGGTCAACCCCACCCATGCCTGCTGTTCTGTATGCACTGGGTATGGGTTCGGCTTCAAAAATGGTGCGGTAGATATTATCATCCCTTTGCTGAATATCTTCCAGCACAGCGGTGATGTGGTCGAACTTCTTGTTGAAAAGTTCAAATTGCAGTACCAACTCCTCATTTTCTCTCTTTAATCCTCGCTCTTCAGGCGTATCGAAAAAGAGGGAAAAGAATATGTAGTAGATTACGGAGATGATGATGCTTAGCAAAAAATAGCTGATACCTTGCCAAAACTTTTTCTTCAAGGAGGAATCTTCCCTGACAAATGTCAGCAGATCAGGGTTGAATCTATACTTGTGCTTGTGCATAACCATGCCATTAATTACGGCGGTAAAGATAAAAAAAGAATAGAATGAAAATTTACAATATCAAATAAATCAGCTAAGTATTATTAACAATTTTTACCTATGCCCATGTTATTTTCGTGGTGTTTCAGCCCCCTAAATCATCGGACATAAGTATAGATAAAAATCTGTACTTTTATGCTGATGAAAAAACGAAG
>MWFE01000052.1 GCA_002071445.1 Bacteroidetes bacterium ADurb.Bin008
CCTTTGATTTGCGTCAAAGGTAAACATAGCAACGGTTTCAAGAGATTTGAGCATCAAAAATGTCTATTAAGCCAATAATTTTTTAAAACGGCATTTCCAAAATGGAAGTTTTCATCCGGATTACTTCACAGAAGGGGTGGTTTCCTTGTAAAATGATAAGTGCCATTGATATGCAAAGTTGGGAGGGTTTTAAAAAGGTGTTTAAGTTTTGTTATCGTTATTCATACTCAGTATGTTCAATGGGCTTTAGCCCCATAAATGGAGATTCGGTGATTCGGTGATTCGCTGATTCGTTGATTTGTTGATCAGCTGAATGTACCACAAAGAGCCAAAAAGAAGCAAAATTCTTAATACTCATGGCGCTAAAAAAACTTCGCGGTACTATAAACTCTACCACAAAGAGTCACAATCGGGAAGCAAAGCTACGAAGGCTCGGAGCGCTAAAAAAACTTCGCGTAACTTCGCGTAACTCCACGATACTACAATCCATACCGCTTGCACATTGTTATTTACACTATTTGGCTTTGCCGTGCTCGCCAAAATACGGCTCGGTTTCCCTTGCCCACGCGCTTTTGCATGTGCGACGGAAAAGGAAGTTTAGCAAAAAAAAGTTTAGCTCCCCCAAAAAAACAATACATGAACAGCATTCGCCCCCGACAGTGTCGTACAATATCCATCGATATGCGAACCATCAGGGTTGGTGTTATTGCATCTTAAATTCACAATCTATAAATTTTGGAATTATGACGGCTTGAATGGTGTGAAATATCATGGCCTGGCACCCCTTAAAATACTCCTAATATCCCATTTATGAGGGTATCAGGGCTACGCCCCTTTTTCCTGACTTGTCCCCTTTAGTGCGTTAGATACAACTTATCAATTATTTTCAAATATTCGGAAGGAATCTTGGTTATTATCTTAACCCCTTTAATTTTTTCTGAGAACGTCGTGTCTCATTGTCCATTGGGGCTTTGCCCCAAACCCCATTTACTTTTTTGTCTTGATACAAAAAAGTAAACAAAAAAAATCAAGGTAAACCGATGCTTCACCCCGCTCTGCCCAAACCCTCGGATTCTACCCCAAGCTGGTAAACCTCTTGGGCAGAATCCTACGGGTTTGGCCATTCACGCCACCGCCGGCCCGCCGGTTTACCTGGCTCACGCACTTATGCATGTGTGACGAAAAGAAAGTTTATCAAAAAGAAAGTTTAGCACCCATCCTATCATTTTTATGGCGTTGCTCCTACCCTGTTCGCTCCATTGTCAGGCAGGAGAAAGGTTAATCCATGGTGGCAGTGAAACGCCTGGTGGTGGAGGGCTTCACCCTGAAACGGTTGTCAATCCTATACCCCACCACCCAAATAATCTGGTTGTCCGATTCCATTACATATATCTTTTCCTTGCGGTGTAGGGGTATCTTTAAATCAGTAAGCAAATCGCTGATTTTCTTTTTCCCGCTCATTCCCAGCGGTATAAACCAATCGCCTTGTTTCCAGTTCCTCAGGGTGAGGGGGAACTTCAGGGCGTGGAGGTCAAACACGCCAATGCCCGGCGACCTGGGGAAATCGGTGTTATCCTCAGCATCCTCAATGCTAAAGGTCAGGTTTATGGGAAAATCAATGCTTTGGGTATCCATGTCAATTTGCAGACACACCTCATCCTGTGGGATTAGAGGGGAAACGACGAGGTATTCCCTGTCCCTAACCAATCGGTATCCCTTGGAGAGGAACGATTTGCCCGGCTGTGCAAACAGCGATTGTTCGATATCTACTATACGGCCGGGTGAAAAACCCAATGCAGTGAGTTCTTCCAACAGAAAGAGCTGTCTTAATGGCTCTTTTGCCAATAACGGGATGGAGTAAAGTATCTCCTCGTCGTGGGTTTTGCGTATCCTGTCCCTCAGAGAAATCAGTTTGGCCCCTATTTCTTCCCAAGCCTGTCCCATGAAAAGCGATGTTGAGTAGAGGTTGTTCACCACTCCCGGGTTAACCATTTCCAGCTGTGGGATGACGTTGTGCCTAATGCGATTGCGGGCATACTCCACGGAGGCATTGGTGGAGTCCTCCCTGTGGGCAATGCCATTCTCCTTGGCATAGGCTTCTATTTCGATTCGGGAGGCAAACAGCAAGGGCCTGATGATAGTGTTCGATTTGGGCGACATGCCTGTCAATCCCTTTAAACCTGTTCCGCGGCATAGGTTAATCAGCATGGTCTCGGCAACATCATTCCTGTTGTGGGCAATGGCAACCGATGTAAATCCGTTTTGGACACACAGCTCTTTAAACCAGGCAAACCGCAATTCGCGTGCTGCAACCTGAATGGAAATCCTATTTCCCCGGGCATAGGCATTGGTGTCAAACCGTTTTACAAATAGCTCCACTCCCATCGTTTGGCAAATTTGGCTCACAAACTCCTGGTCGCCATCGGATTCATGGCCGCGAAGCGTAAAATTGCAGTGTGCCACGGAAAACCTAACCCCGCTTCCATGAAAAAGGTTTAGCATAACCATGGAATCGATGCCGCCGCTTACGGCAAGCAAAACCCTGTCGCCGAAATGGACAAGATTATGCTTTTCGATGAAGTTGAGAAACTTAACCCTCATTATGCAAACTGTTGTGCCATTGCCAATTGCCAAAATCGTTGAAGAGAGTCTATCTGTCAGTTAATCAGACCATTTAGGTCTAACCCCTGCCGCTTTTCCTTTCAACAGTTAGTGTTGCCTTGGCAGCAAGGGTGTGCTTATCGCCAAATACTAAAAGCGGTATGGCAGGGCCCTCCTCGTTAATTACGGCTATATCATCCTTCGAAACAATTACTTTCAAAATATTCTCACGAAAACACACCTTAAAGCTGTATGATTTCCACTGAGTGGGGATTAAGGGATTGAAACAAAGCATATTATCCTTCACCCTCATACCTCCAAATCCTTCCACTATGGATATCCAAGTTCCGGCCATGCTGGTAATGTGCAAGCCCTCTCTCACCTCGCGGTTGTAGTCATCGAGGTCGAGGCGCGCCGTGCGCAGGTACAACTCGTATGCCTTTTCGATATTCCCAATTTTTGCAGCCAGCACGGAGTGAACGCATGGTGACAGGGATGATTCATGTACAGTACGCGCCTCGTAAAAATCAAAGTTTTTGCGAATGGTTTCCAGGTCGAAGTTATCCTCAAAGAAGTACATTCCCTGCAACACGTCGGCCTGCTTAATAAAGCATGATCTGAGGATTCTGTCCCAGCTCCACTTTTGGTTCAGGGGGCGGTGTTTGGGGTCGAGGTCCTTCACAAGGATTTGCTCCTTGTCCATGTACCCCTCCTGCTGCAAAATAATGCCTGTCTTAGTATCCACAGGGAAAAACATGTTTTCCCTTATATCTCTCCATTTAGACACCTCTTGGGTGCGGTTGAACGAAATTTTGGCCGTCAATGCGTTGTACTTTTCAGCATGGTTCTCCTTCACATACTCGGCCACTTTTTGGGCATACTCTAAGCACCAGCAGGCTAGGTAGTTGGTGTACCAGTTATTATTGACATTGTTTTCGTACTCGTTGGGTCCGGTAACACCAAGCATCACGTACTTACCCTTCTCATCAGAGAAGTTTACCCTTTGTGCCCAAAAACGGGCAATGGCAATGAGCACTTCAAGTCCAAAATTAGCCAGGTAGTTTTTGTCGCCGGTATAGCGAACGTAGTTGTATATGGCAAAGGCGATGGCCCCGTTGCGGTGTATCTCCTCAAAGGTTATCTCCCACTCGTTGTGACACTCCTCGCCATTCATGGTCACCATGGGGTAAAGGGCAGCCCCATCGGTAAATCCAAGTTTTTGAGCATTTTCAATGGCTTTCCCAAGGTGCTTATACCGGTAAAGCAGAAGCTGGCGCGCCACACTCTGCCCATGGGTAATCATGTAGAAGGGCAGGCAGTATGCCTCTGTATCCCAATAGGTTGAACCTCCGTACTTTTCACCCGTAAACCCTTTTGGGCCAATATTCAGCCTTTCGTCCTTCCCGGTGTAGGTTTGGCTTAGCTGGAAGATGTTGAATCGTATGGCTTGCTGTGCTGCCAAATCGCCTTCGATGGTTATGTCGCTATGATTCCATATTTCGTTCCACGCTTCGGAGTGTTCTTTCAACAGTTGCGTGTATCCCTTGGATATGGCCAAATCTAATAGTTGGGTTAAAACCTTGGGGAACATACCCTTTTCATGGTTCAGGCTCGAAATAACAGCCGCATATTTGTAGAACTCTACCTCATCTCCGCTTTTAAGGTTAAGAAAAAGTTTACATCCTGCATACATATGCTTGTCAAGCAAATTGCTTTCCGCAACTACTTTTTGACCATTGAGGTATAGCGAGTAACGCATGGCATGCCCAACGTGAAAATCGAGTTTGCGGGTTTTAGTAACAAGTAGAGATTGGTTAACATCCGCATGGCGTTCAACCTCATCCCAGAACTTCTCACCATAGTTAGAATCCTCGTTTTGTACGTCGCCATCGAGGTAGGGAGCGATACAGAACTTAACGTCTGCGTTGAGTATCTTCAAATTGTAGCGTATGGCTCCAACTTCAGGATTGGCAATGCTGAGAAACCTTTTAACATTGGCTTCAAGCCTTACACCCGATGAGTTTTCGCAGGTGAATGTACGCTCCAGGAACCCCTCCTTCATATTGAGCACCCTGCGAAACTCCTCTACCTTGCACTTAGCCAGATCCAGTGGTTCGCCATTAATATCTATGTCAATACCAATCCAGTTTGTGGAGTTTATCACCTTGGCAAAGTACTCAGGATAGCCATTTTTCCACCAGCCCACGCGCGTTTTATCGGGGTAGTAAACCCCACCGATGTAGCTGCCCTGCAACGTATCGCCACTGAACTGCTCCTCGAAGTTGGCTCTCTGCCCCATGGCACCGTTGCCAATACTGAATATGCTTTCCGATGCACGTGTATTCGCGGGGTTAAACCCCTCTTCGATAATACACCATTCATCGTGTTTTAGGTACGGATTCATTTTAAGTCAAATTAAGAATTAATACAATTCCCTTACGACATTCTCTTTTCGTCCACGAAAAATACAGTTATGGCACTAATTATCATACATATCCCTGCTGCTACAATGGCATTGATGGGATTTTTGCCATATACATGGTTGAAAAGCAGAGTGCCAAATACACCATTGGTAATCTGTGGGATTGTAATGGACATATTGAAGATTCCCATATAGATTCCCATTTGTTTAGGTGGTATTGCACTAGCAAGCATGGCATAGGGCATGGATAATATACTACCCCAGGCAATTCCTATTCCTATCATGGGAACGATAAGCCATGTGGCATTGCTGAAGAGGGTAATGGATAGAAACGAAAGACCGCCAATGGTAAGGGCAATGGCATGTGTTCCTCTTTTTCCCACGCGCTTAGCAATCAGAGGTAGAGTCAGTGCGATTACGGCAGATACCCCGTTATACACCCCGAATAGTATTCCAACCCAATCACCCGCCTCCTGAAAGCTCAAGCTGTTGGGGTCTGTGGTACCGTAAAATTTGGCCGCAATAGCCGGAGTGGTGTAAACCCACATGGAGAAAAGGGCAAACCATGAAAAGAATTGAACCAGAAGAAGTTGTATCATTCGCTTGGGAATGAAAAACTTTTTGTTTCCCTCCGTTTTTTCTTTCTGTTCATCTTCATACACATGGGGTGGGTATTCCTTTGTGGAAGCAACAGTCCATACAATGGTAGTTATTAGCACAATGGCTCCAATGTAAAAGGACCAGATAACGTTCGAAGCCACCTCGCCCTCATGGGCTGCTACCTTGGAAAATCCGAAAAAGTTGCTGAGGATATATGGTAGCCACGAACCTACCACTGCCCCAATACCGATAAGCATGGTTTGTACTGAGAACCCGAGAGTATGCTGCTCTTCGGGCAGCTTGTCGGCCACAAGAGCCCTGAAGGGTTCCATGGAGATGTTAATGGATGCATCCATAATCATCAGCAGACCTCCGCCAATGAACATGGGAGCAATGAAACCGGCCAAATGGGGTGCGTTGGGCATGGCAATGAGCGCCAAACTGGTGAGTATGGCCCCCCCTAAAAAGAACGGGCGCCTTCGGCCCAACCGGGTCCATGTTCTATCGCTGTAGTAGCCCACAATGGGCTGCACTATCATACCGGTGAGCGGGGCTACCAACCAGAACCAGTTGAGGTGCTCCACATTGGCTCCAAAAGTCTGGAGTATTCTGCTGGCATTGGCGTTTTGCAAAGCAAACCCAAATTGGATGCCCAGGAACCCAAAACTCATGTTCCATATCTGCCAAAATGATAAACGGGGACGTTTTGTCATCGCTGAATTGATGTTAAATTAACGTAATAAAATACTCATTCCGTGAATGGAATAAGTTTTAAAAAGGTAGGAAAGTAGCGTGTCAAATATAGGGTGATAATTTAGAATATGCAACTAATTGACTGTTAAAATTTACGGGTATTTGGTTTGAACATCCTCAAAATCCCATTTCAAACGTTTACGAAAGAAATTCAGAACTTTTGGTCAACTTCTTTTTCTGGAGGAATTTCTGACTATCAATTGGGTTTTGAGCACTTCCTTTTTGTATTCTGGAGGTGCGGCAAGGTTAATACGATCCATTAACATCTTCATGGCCTTCTCTCCCATGGCAAAGCCCGGTTGGGATACTGTAGTCAGCGTAGGTTCAAGCATTTCGGCAATATGGTCGTTGCCAAAACCTACTACTGAAACATCCCCGGGAATAGAAATATTATTTTCCCTAAGGATTTTAATCACACCGGCTGCAGTGAAATCGTTAACGGTAAAAATAGCATCAAATTTAACTCTTTCATCTATCAGCTGTTGTGTACTCTCAATGGCTTTGTGAAATTCATCGCATTGAATAATAAGCGATTCGTCTATTACTACCCCATTGTTCCTATGGGCATCAAGGTATCCTGCAAGGCGTTTTTTGCTGATAAGGCGATTGGGAGGACCTGAAAAATGGATGATCCGCCTTCTCCCTTCAACAATAAGATGCTCTGTGGCCTGATAAGCCCCATTGTAATCATCAATCACCACATAATCGGAATCGAACCCTTCGATTATCCTATCGAAAAAAACAATGGGAATTCCCTCTTCATCTAACAGTTTAATATGATCGTAGTGATCCGTCTCTTTCGAAACGGAGATAAGCAAGCCATCAATTATGCTATGCAAAAAGGTTTGGCATACCTCAACCTCTTTAACGTAACTTTCGCTTGATTGGCTTATTATAACGCTATACCCGTACTCGTTGGCTACCTTTTCGATACCGCTAATGACCGATGAAAAAAAGTAATGCACAATCTGCGGAATCACTACGCCGATAACATTGCTTTTCTTACTACGTAAACTAAGCGCAATGGGATTGGGTCGGTAGTTCATCTCGACGGCAAGTTTATTAACCTGATCTTTAGTAGATTGGCTAATATCAGGATGATCCTTAAGCGCCCTGGAAACGGTTGACGGGCTAATACCCAACACTTTTGCAATATCCTTAATGGTAATACCGGGCGATTTCATGGTTAAGAGATCTCAATTATCGAATCCAAAGTTAGCAATTAGATTCTGTTGGAACAAAGAATATTCCTATTAAACCTACCAAGATGATGAAAATTTCGGTATTGGGCATCCTTTTTCAAACGATTGCACATTCGTTTGCATAGATTAATTCCCTTTTTTTGACGATATTACAGAGTTATTCCCCTATTTTTATGTAACTTGTGGCAAGTTTTTAAAAAGGTAAAAGGGTAGCTAAAACAACACAATTTTAATTAACTAAAACCTAACTACAATTGAATATGAAGCAGAAATTTTCTACACTCAGAAGAGTTTCGTATTTTCTGCTGCTCATGCTGTTTACCACAACGGTATGGGCACAGGAAATTACCGTAACGGGAAGGGTAACCTCTGCCGCAGATGGTGAACCTTTAATTGGAGTTACAGTGGTGGTAAAAGGTACCACCATAGGCACTAGTACTGATGTAAACGGTTCCTTCTCTATCAAGACAAAAGCGGGATCTACACTGGTATTCTCTTACATCGGTTATAAAACAATAGAACTTATAGCCGACGGGAAAAGCCCCGTGAATGTTAGTCTCGAAGACGAATTTGCAACTTTGGAAGAGATTGTTGTGATTGGATACGGTACCGTTAAAAAGAGTGACGCAACGGGTTCGGTTGCCACTGTGGGCTCCAAAGATTTTAACCTTGGAGCCATCACTTCTCCACAGGCATTGCTCGTGGGGAAATCGGCGGGAGTCGTTATTTCGGCACCCGATGGCGCACCCGGAAGCGGTTCTCAAATTCGAATCAGGGGTGGTTCATCATTGCATGCCTCCAACGATCCGCTCATTGTTATTGATGGCGTGCCCATTGACAATAAAAACTTAGCAGGAAGTTCCAACTTCCTCACCCTGGTTAACCCCAACGACATTGAGTCGTTTACCATACTGAAGGATGCTTCGGCAACCGCAATATACGGTTCGCGTGCCTCCAATGGTGTGATCATTATCACAACTAAAAAAGGACGGATTGGCTCGCCCATGAAGGTTACCTATGATGTTAACACTTCTCTTTCGGCACCCATGGCCTATTTGCCAGTTTACACCGGTGATGAAATGCGTGCAATCGCGCATGAGTATCCCAATCTGTATGGTCAAGACGCTTTGGACAGGTTAGGTGATGCCAATACCGATTGGCAACGCGAAATTTTCCGCACAGCGTTGACACAAGATCATAATCTGGGAATAAGCGGTTCATACAAAACATTGCCCTACAGGGCATCCGTTGGCTACACCATGCAAAATGGGATTCTTCAAAACACGGATATGCAAAGGATTACTGCAGCCCTTAACTTAAGCCCCACATTTTTTAATGACGACCTTAAGGTGAATCTCAATGCCAAAGGCATGAACACACACCATAACTATGGTGATTACGGAGCAGTGGGAAGTGCCATAAGGATGAGCCCCACTCACCCAATAAAGGACGATACTGCTCCGGGCGGATATTTTCAGTGGGAGAACTACGGCGCAAGTCTGGGTACCCCCAATCCCGTGGAGCAAGCATTGATGGCCGACAACAAATCCATTGTCAACAGGTTCTTGGGCAACGTTCAGTTGGACTATAGGCTTCCCTTTTTACCAAGCATCAATGCCAACCTAAACCTGGCCACGGATTATGGTGAGAGTTCGGGGCACAATAATCGCCCGTCAACATCACCCAGTGTCCTATTGCCCTCAGGGCTAACCGAGAAGGTGGAAAGTTACACAGCCAAAAACGTTAACAATCTGCTGGATTTCTACCTAAATTTTTCTCAAGATTTAGACAAGATAAGCAGCAGGATTGATGCAATGGCCGGATACTCATGGCAGTACTTCAAGAATGAGTCAGAAAGTACTAGGAGAGAATCTGATCCCAATCCTTCCGGTTATATTACTGTAGTTAGGCCAACCATTAACGAGTTGCAGCTCATTTCCTTCTTTGGCCGTTTAAACTACTCCCTGTTGGATAGATATTTAGTAACGTTCACCCTTCGTAATGACCATTCTTCAAGGTTTTCACCTGATACTCGATCGGGATTTTTTCCCTCTCTGGCTTTGGCATGGAAAATCAACGAAGAGAGTTTCCTTCGCGATGTTGACCTGGTAACCGACCTCAAGTTTAGAATGGGATGGGGCGAAACGGGACAGCAGGATATTATGGGGAACTATTATCCCTACATGTCCACATTCCTTGAGTCCACCCAGGGGTACTACTACATGATAGATGGACAACTTGTCCCAACCCTAAGACCCAATGCTTATGATCCCAAAATAAAATGGGAGAAGACCATTACCAAGAATATTGGTTTTGATTTTGGTTTCTACAATGATCGTATTACCGGTACTGTTGACCTTTATGAACGCATTACCGAGGATATGATCAATGAAGTAGGGACTCCTACCATGAGCAATTTTTCCAACAGGTTATGGACTAACGTAGGTAGTCTCGAAAACAAAGGGGTTGAGACAAGCCTCAATGTCATCCCCATTTCACATAAGGATATGTCATTGAATATTGGTTTGAACTTCACATACAACAGGAATAAGATTACCAAATTGCTCATTTCCGACGACCCCGATTATCTTTTGCTGTATGGAGATGCCTTTACAGGGCAAAACCAGGTAACTAAGGTGGGATATCCCATTCGTTCTTTCTTTGTTAATCAGCAGGTATATGATGAGGATGGCAATCCCATAGAGGGTCTATACGTA
Organism: Bacteroidetes bacterium ADurb.Bin008; assembly: GCA_002071445.1. Taxonomy (GTDB): domain Bacteria; phylum Bacteroidota; class Bacteroidia; order Bacteroidales; family Tenuifilaceae; genus MWFE01. The sequence continues at coordinate 10,296 of MWFE01000052.1, forward strand.
GATTTGGCAGGACAAGGAGGCCAAATTGGCGGGGATAACGCCAACAAGTATATTTACAAGGATCCTTCCCCCGATTATTTATTTGGCTTTTCGTTTCGCTTCAACTACAAACAATTTGATATCATGAGTTCTTCCAGAATCAGCATTGGCAACTATGTTTACAATGCTTTGGCTGCCGGTGCATCACTGGATCAAATGAGTCAAATTGGATACTGGGTTAATATGCCAACAATGTTAGATGACACTCGTTTCGTTAAGCGACAGTTTACCAGCGACTATTTTGTGGAAAATGGTTCATATTGGAAGTTAGACTATTTGGGTGTGGGATATAACATATCCAAAATCTATAAAACCATGAATGCACGGATTGGCTTTACGGTTCAAAACGTATTGACTGTAACGAAATATAAAGGCCTTGATCCGGAGGTATCCAATGGAATAGGAAGTGCATTTTACCCTCGTCCCAGAACCTTTATGTTAGGCATTAGCATCAGCTATTAATCATATAAACCCTTAAAAAAATGAAAAACAAGATAATAATCATTGCAGTTACTCTTTCCATGGTACTCACAGTATCATGCATGAAAGATCTGGATTTAATTCCAAAGGACCCCAATACTGTGATGTCCGGAAATGTTAGCGACAACCCTGAATATATTAGGCAATACCTGGCAAAAATTTACGCAAGTTTTCTGATCTCCGGACAAGACGGCGGTTCTCCCGATATTGCTGCATCAGACCCCAACTTTTTCACCACCATGCGTGCCTTCTGGAATCTTCAAGAGCTTCCTACAGACGAGGCCATGTGTGCATGGGGTGATGTGGGTATAGCTGACCTCAATACGCAAACCTGGAGTGCCAGTAATCCGTTCCTCACAGCCCTATACCAGCGTTTGGGGCTTTCCATTACCTTCGCCAATGATTTCATCAAAATGACAGCTGGCAACTCCGATGAAAAGATTGCCAGATACAATGCTGAAGCGCGTTTTCTCAGAGCATTGGCCTATTACTGGTATCTCGACCTATTTGGAAACCCCCCATTTACCACTGAAAAAGATGGTGTGGGAAGTTTCTTTCCCAGGCAACTGGATGAAAATTTCAACACCGGGCGTAAAATGCTTTTCAACTATATTGCCTCTGAGCTGAAAGCCATTGAGACCCTACTTGGCGATCCCGGCTTTCAATATCCGCAGGCTGATAAGGCTGCTGCCTGGATGTTACTGGCTCGACTTTACTTAAATGCAGAGGTTTACACCGGTACCGCTAAATGGGATAGTTGCATCATTTATACCAACAGGGTGATTAACTCCGGCAAGTATTCCCTTGCCTCTGACTATCGCAAAAACTTTTGTGCAGATAATGATGGCCCGTCAAACTCTGAAATGATTTTTTCATGGGCACATGATGGTCACAACACCAATGGTTGGGTGGGTACCACATTCATCATTCAGTCCTGTAGTGACCCTGTTTACCTTCCCTCTGAGGTATTTCACGGTTTGACCGATAATCCCAATTGGAATGGTAATAGGGCTAGGATACAATTTCTTGATATCATGATTGACACCATTGCTACCTATGGGAATAATCCCGTACCCTGGGATGATGACCCATTCTTCGAGGCAAGCAATGACAACCGTGTTTACCTCAGGGTTAAAAAGAGCCCATACATTCCCAGCCCCGGTTCCTCGGGCGATTATGGGATAGGCGTTTATAAGTTTACTGCTAAACTTTCTGACGGAACATTCCCTGCATCATTCAATATTTCATTTGCCAATACTGATTTCCCTGTATTTCGCTATGCCGATGCCCTATTAATGCGTGCAGAGGCCAATTTCAGGCTGAACAATCCGGACGATGCCGTAACAGATATTAATCTGATTAGGGAAAGGGCTTTTGGCAATACTTCAGGAAATATTACCACTGCAGAATTGAACGAAAAATTCTTGCTGGATGAACGTGCCAGAGAGTTCTACTACGAGGCGCACAGAAGAACAGATTTGATACGTTTCGGACAGTTCACCGACGGATCTTACACATGGGCATGGAAAGGCGGAGTGATGGAAGGCGCGCAAACAAGTAATTATAGAAATGTGTATCCCATTCCAGCTGAAGAAATTGCAGCGAATCCATACCTAAAACAAAACCCATCATACTAACATTAAACCTGAATAAAATGAAAATCAAATCATTCATAGCAATAGGCATAATAGGTCTGCTGATTGGGTTGACAGGGTGCGAAAAAGATGAGAACAGGGTTATTTTGACCGATCCTGTAAAACCCCAACTCAAAACAGTTCCCGATTTGACACTGCTTGAAGAAAATGAAGCAGACACTCTTGTGTTTGTTGGCACTCCACTTGACCCCGGGTTTACTGCATCAATAATTTATTCGCTTGAGACCTGCGAAACCGGAAATAACTTTGCCAACAAGATAACCCTCTTCTCCGATATACAGGATGAAAGGATGACGGTTAAGGTAGGATTTCTTAATAATCTGCTCCTAGCTAATTATGAAGCCAATACTCCTCTGTCATTTGATTTTAGAATAAAAGCTGTACTGGTTAGAGATGCTGGAACAGGAGTTAATCCAATGGAGTATTTTTCAGACGTGGTTAGCGCCACAGTAACCCTATACGAAACCGTTCTGGCTCCTATTAATCCAATTTATCTGCTTGGCGATGCCACAGAAGCTGGCTGGAATAATAACGCAGCCTTGGAGATGACGCACGTAAAAGACGGGCTGTTTGAAATTACTGCTACTCTCAACGAAACAGGTGATTGGATTAAGTTCATTTCCGAATTAGGAAAATGGGCGCCACAATGGGGAACCGATGATTCCGGAACTTGGGAAGCAGGGCCTCTGGTTTACAGACCCACAGAATCCGTTCCAGACCCGAAAGCAATTCCTGCACCACACGTAGCCGGAGATTATCTGATACAAGCCGATACGGCAAAACTGGAGTATACCGTTACTCCCGCAACCGCTAAACTGTTTGTTTACGGTAGTGCTACCGATGCGGGATTGGATTATTCAAATGCTCTGCCAATGGTTAAGACTGGTGTTTTAACGTTTGAAACCTCTGTTTACCTCAAGGGTGGAGATAACTATTCGTTTGGTTTTATCACAAGCCAAAGTGAATCATCACCCCGGTACATGCTATCGGAGAAAGGCAAACTGACATATGTATCTCAGGAAGCCAATGAGAGATTGATTCCCGGGCCAACGGAAGAGGGATGGTACATGGTGAAGGTTGACCTGATTAAACGCAGCTACTCTCTGATGAAAAAATAAACCCTTGATATGTTAAATAGATTTACCCAGAGCATTTTGCTCTGGGTAAATTTTTTCAAAACATTAACTCTTAAATCTGTTTGAATCACCTTATTGACATTGAAAAAACATGATTCAATGTTTATCTTTGCATAGATATAGTTTTTTATATTCTTAAAAAGTTGATTGCCATGAAAAAGCCCACTACATTACTCACAATTATTCTATCCCTGGTTTTGCCTTTCATGGGCATTCATGCTCAGGTAATAACCACCACCCCTGCCCTTCCAACGGCTTCCGATTCGGTTATCCTTGTTTTTAATGCCACATTGGGTGGTGGTGGCATGGCCGGATATACCGGCGACGTTTACACCCATACGGGAATCACAATTGGTAATAACCAATGGCAATACGTTATCGGACAGTGGGGGGACAACAACACTCAGCCAAAGTTGACAAGAATAGGTACTGATCTGTACGAACTAAAAATCAAGCCGAGTATTAGGGAGTTTTACAATGCTCCGGAAAATGCCAATATCACCCAAATGTGCTTTGTGTTCAGGGGGAGTGATGGTTCGCCTCAGACCGAAGACCTCTTTGTAGATGTAGTGGAGGAAGGGCTTAACGTGTCCATTAGCTATCCCATTTGGAGCCATCCCTTTTATAATTACGGTTCAACGTTAACCATTGAAGCTCAGGCCAACAATTCCGATAACATTACGATTTACGTTAATAATATTGAAGTTGCCAGCACTACCGATGAAACCATTACGCATCAATATGAAATTGATGAGTACGGTAAGCAGTGGGTAAAGGCAGTAGCCACATCAGGCGATGAAACCGCCGCCGACTCTGTTTACTTTTACGTAAGTGGCGAAACTCCTGTAGCAGCACTACCCGAGGGTTTGCTTCCCGGCATTAACATAACCGGCGAGAATGAAGTAACCCTTGTTCTTCACGATCCTCCGGCGTTGAAAGAGTTTGTATTTGTCATAGGTGATTTTAACCAATGGGAATTGGACGATGCATACAATATGAACCGCACGCCTGACGGAATCTACTATTGGCTTACGATTTCGGGACTTAATCCAAACCTGGAGTACATATACCAGTATTGGGTTGATGGCGAATTGAAGTTGGCCGATCCCTACTGCAATAAAATAAGCGATCCCTGGAACGATAAGTGGATCAGCGAAACTAATTACCCCAACCTTATTCCCTATCCCGAAGGAAAAACTACTGGCGTTGCCTCGGTATTCCAGGTTAATCCTGATCCTTTCGAATGGGAAATCGAAGATTTTCTACCTCCTGCAAATGAGGACTTGATTATCTACGAAATGCACATCCGTGATTTTGTAGCGGGTGATTACATCATCTCCGCTTTGGAAAAATTGGACTATTTACAAACGTTGGGCATAAATGCCATAGAGTTAATGCCCATCAACGAGTTTGAGGGCAACGATAGTTGGGGCTATAATCCCAGTTTCTACTTTGCCCCCGACAAGGCATATGGAACCCCAAATGATTACAAACTATTCATTGATGAATGCCACAAGCGCGGTATAGCCGTGATAATCGATATGGTATTGAACCATACCTTCGGGCTTTCGCCCATGGTTCAGATGTATTTCGACCCCAATGCCGGTGAATGGGGTCAGCCAACAGCCGATAACCCCTGGTACAATGAAACATGCCCTCACCCACCGTGGTGCTGGGGCTACGATTTCAATCACGAAAGCATACATACAAAAAACTTCATTGACAGGGTGGCGAAGTACTGGCTTACTGAGTTTAAAGTGGATGGCTTTCGCTTGGACTTTACCAAAGGTTTTACCAACATCAATACCGCTGGTGATGGATGGAACTACAATTCGCAAAGAATAGCCATACTTAAACGCTATGCCGACTATATTTGGAGTGTAAACCCCAAGGCTTATGTGATCCTTGAACACTTTACTGCCAACGATGAAGAGAAGGAGCTGGCCGAATACAGAAGCGACGAAGGCAAAGGGATGATGTTATGGGGAAATATTAACTACGCCTATAACGAAGCCAGCATGGGCTGGCTAAACAGCTCCAATTTCGACTGGGTTTCGTACAAAAAAAGAGGCTGGAATGTTCCTAACCTCATTGGCTATATGGAAAGCCATGACGAGGAGCGTTTAATGTATAAAAACATAACCTATGGCAATAGTACCAACCCTGACCACAACATCAAAAAATTAGAAATTGCCCTAAAAAGGCAAAAACTTGTAGGTGCCTTTTTCTTCACCATCCCCGGACCAAAGATGATTTGGCAATTTGGAGAACTTGGGTATGATGTTTCCATTGAATACAACGGACGAGTAGGTCGTAAACCCATACGCTGGAATTACTACGATGTACCTGAAAGGCGCAGTCTATACAACACATGGGCAGAATTGATTGCCCTGCGCAAAGGGCTACCCGTTTTCAGCACCGATAACTTTTCCCTTTCGTTAGACGGAGCCGGTAAAACCATCATTCTGCACCACAACGATATGGACGTGCTGATAGTTGGCAATTTCGATATAGCGGGAAAGAATATCAATGTAACTTTCCCAAGTTCAGGCAAATGGTATGAGTATTTCACCCAAAGTGAGGTCAATTTTGAAACTGCTGCACAGACCCTTACCATGCAACCGGGTGAATATAGGCTCTACTCCACTGTGTACATCAATCGCGATGACTATGCCGTTGGCATCAGCGAAAATACCATTGATGGCAACCAAGGTCATGTAAACGTATGGCCAAATCCATTTGATGATCATCTGGAAATATTAGTCAATACCGATGCACTGGAGCCCTATAGTGTGAAACTGATGGATGTGAGCGGAAGGTTATTGGGCACTGTTGCCGAGGGAACCCTTACGCCTGGCGCCAATTCTGTGTTTTGGCGAAGGAATATCAATCTCCCTAAAGGAGTTTACATTCTCTCGGTCCAAACGGCCTCGTGGCAAAAAGCTGTGAGAGTTTGTCAATACTAATCTGGCGTTTACACGCTGTTGTACCGGTTAGCGCAAATTGCTAACCGGTTTTTTATTTTTATACTCAATTCATGCTATATTCGAACTTTCTTAATTCCCATATGAATTGGCTTAAACGGTTTATTGCAATTGCCATTGTACTTACCACCCATAATGGTTATAGCAACCATGTTATTGGCTTTCAAACCGATTCAACCATTCAAAGGGGCAAGGTTGGAGTAAACCTTATTTCGGGAGTATTAATGTATCATCATAAGGAGATGATGGTTCTACTCGAGAAACCGGTGAATGCCATTGAACTATCGTGGATATTGGTTGGTAATGGTGATAAGCTATGGCACAGGGTATACCACTATCCCGAATATGGTTTGTCATACTTGTTGATGGATTTAGGAAGTCCTTCCATACTTGGATATTCTCATGGTTTACAGCCTTTCATCAATTTCCCTATTTCCCCTTTCAACCGTAAGTTTTCTGCAGGATTTCGTGTTGGTTCAGGCTTGACATATATTACGAAGACATATCATCGAACCGATAATTTTAAGAATTCTGCCATTTCAACACACATTAACGCCTTGATCTCTTTTAACCTTGAGGGGCGATATGCGTTAACTAACAGTTTGACACTTCGAGCCGGTTTACAGTTAACGCACATTTCTAATGGTACGTACAAAAAGCCCAATTCAGGACTCAATTACACCACGGCATCATGTGGACTTACCTACTGCTATAGCCATCAGAATATCAGCAACAGGCTTTTCCATAGTTTCGCCGATAGGCCAAACCGCATTCAGGTGTTTGGATACGGCTCCATTAAGGAGGTTAAGGGCGCCGGAGGGCCTAAGTATAGAGTTGCAGCCCTGTCGGCCGAATATTCGCGCCCCATAACAACGCTGTGGCGATATGGAGTCGCTTTGGATGTGATGTACGATGAATCGTCTGCTTTTATCATGGAATACAAGGAGTTACCCTATGATACTAAGTGGCAAACCGTTAGTTCGGGAATCACGTTGAATACTGAGATTTTGCTGGATAGGCTCTCTGCAGTGGTTCATTTTGGGAAGTACATAAAAAATCCTGACCGCGAAGGCGGTGCAGTTTACCAAAGAATTGGTCTAAGATATAGGGCAAGTAATATTCTATGGTTGCATTTAGCACTCAAAACACACTGGGGATCTGCTGATTACATTGAAATGGGGTTGGGTTATAAAATTTTCTAAGTATGAACAAACTTATTGCATTTCTTCCCGTATTGGTCATCGCGCTGATGTCGTGTGACAGCGAATCAGCATGGGATATATTTAAAACGGCAGGCAAAACCATATCTGAAGAGCGTGATGTTGAACCATTTGGCAAGATAGAACTGCTCGACAGGGTGAACCTGGAAATCTTTCAGGATACGATGTACAAACTCGTTTTAACAGGACCACAGAATCTATTGCCAAAAATTAGCACACGGGTTGAGAATGGCACATTAACCATCACGGATAACAATACTTTTAACTGGGTTAGAGATTATGAACATAGGGTAACTGCCAGAGTACATGTGGAACATCTCGATAGAATTTACTATGAGGGTATTGGGAATATAAGCACCTCCAACAGGTTGACTGGTGATACGCTGATAATTAGGTCTTACCAAAGTTCGGGAAGTATAGATCTGGATGTAACCCTGAAGTATTTTCACTGCTATTTTGACCAAAGTTTGGTGGATTTACATATTGCAGGCACTGCAAACAGGGTTCATGCTCAAATAAATGGCACAGGATTTCTTTACTGCCACGAGTTGATAACTCCCCATTGTATAGCCTTCAACCAGGGAGCAGGCGATATCTATGTATACGCCTCCAACTATTTACACGGAATTATTGAGGGCTCGGGAAATGTTTTCTATACCGGAAATCCATCCAGCACAGAATTCAGATACATTGGAAGGGGTAGCGGTCGTTTTATTCCATTCTAACGACAACTACCCCTGCGCTGCATGTTTATGAACGAGTATGAAATGCATGTCCGTTAGGCAAATACGGACAAGAAAAAGTTTCTAAATCGTTTGGCCTTCTGAACCTGATTATTCCACTGGTAAAAACACTCTCCACCGATAATCGACAACCCGTTGCGTTTAGAGATTTCGGTGAAATTGGGTGAATCGTAGTTAAGGTTTATCCAGATTTTTTTAATCCCCATGTTAGCCGCTTCGCGAGCCATATCCTCGGCTACGCTATTCCCTGTGATAATATACACTGTATCAACCTTATCCTGTATTTTATCGATGGAACTGAAACACGATTTATTGTTGGCCTCCACGCAGGAAGGATTAATCTGATAAACCCTGTACCCTTTGTACCTAAATGCTTCGGCCAAAAAATTGCTTAAATGCTCCTTGTCTGTAACAGAACTTGCAATGGCTATGCCTTTTTTTTCTGTTTGATTGTTTATTCCGCTATACATTGTAATTAACCTTTTTCTTTTGAGTTAACGTGTATAAAATAATTTTGTTCTTCATTTTTGTCGAACGACCTTTCTGCTTTTACGAAAGGGATATATATATTGATAAATAGTTTTGGCTTACCAATTATTCCTATTTTTGACCCGCAAAATTCATTGTATGGTTTCACTTAATCAGGTTACTGTATCGTTTGGAGGTTTCGATTTGTTCCGAGACCTCAGCTTTATGGTTTCTCCCGGTGAAAAGGTCGGACTGGTGGGAAAAAACGGGGCTGGTAAAACCACTGTAATGCGATTGATAGTGGGCGAAATGACGCCCACAAATGGAGTGGTCAGCATTCCCAAAGAGCTGAAAGTAGGATACTTACCCCAGCAGATGGATGTTGCCAATTCGCGTACTGTAATGGACGAAACCATGCTGGCATTCTCCGAAATACTATCCCTGGCTCATGAAATCAGTACCTTAACACGGGAGTTGGAAACACGTACAGATTACCATTCTGAAGAGTATGCGAAAATCATCAATAGTATCACTGAAAAGACCGACCGCTACAACCTGATGGGCGGTGACAACCTGGAGGCCATGGCCGAGGTTACCCTTCAGGGATTGGGATTTAAACGCGATGAGTTTACCCGCCCCACCAAGGAGTTGAGCGGTGGATGGAGAATGCGCATCGAGCTGGCAAAAATACTCCTTAGCAAACCCGACATACTGCTGCTAGACGAGCCCACCAACCATTTGGACATTGAATCAATCCAGTGGCTTGAGGAGTACCTGCTCACATTTGGCGGATCGCTGATACTCATTTCACACGACAGGGCATTTCTCGACAACATAACAGAGCGTACCATAGAGCTGTCGCTGGGCAAAGCTTACGATTACAGGGTACCATACTCCAAGTACGTTGTGCTGCGCCGCGAGCGCCGTGAGCAGCAGCTGGCAACCTACAAAAATCAGCAGAAGATGATTGCCGACACCAAGGAGTTTATCGAACGGTTTCGGTACAAGGCCACCAAGGCCAATCAGGTGCAATCGCGGGTGAAAATGTTAGAGAAACTGGAGATTGTTGAGATTGACGAGGAGGATAATGCGGCCATTACAGTACGTTTCCCGACAGCACCCCGCTCGGGTGATGTGGTGGTGAAGGCTGAAGATGTGGGGAAAAGTTTTGGCAATCACTTGGTTTTCAGCGATGCCAATTTCCACATACAGCGTGGCGAGAAGGTTGCCTTTGTAGGCCGAAATGGCGAAGGGAAAACAACGCTAAGCCGTATCATAGTGGGAGAGTTGGAACACGATGGCCAACTAACCATTGGTCACAACGTGAACATAGGCTACTTCGCCCAGAATCAGGATGAGCTGATGGACCCAAAGCTAACCGTTCTGGAAACCATCGACAGGGTTGCTGTGGGCGATATCCGTACAAAGATGCGCGATATTCTGGGAGCCTTTCTCTTCAGGGGCGATGATGTGGATAAAAAAGTGGCAGTGCTGTCGGGTGGCGAGCGCAACCGCCTGGCCATGGTTAAGCTGATGCTCCAACCCTACAACCTATTGGTACTGGACGAGCCTACCAACCACCTGGATATGCGCTCGAAGGACATACTGAAAAATGCCCTTGCGCACTATAAAGGCACAGTGGTATTGGTTTCGCACGACAGGGAGTTTTTAAACGGCCTCGTGAGCAAGGTATATGAATTCCGTGACGGAAGGGTGAAAGAGCACATTGGAGGCATATACGACTTCCTCCGAAGGAGGAAAATGGAGAACCTGAAAGAGCTGGAGGTAAGGGTTCCCGCCACAAAAGAGGATGAGCCCGTGAAGGAAGAATCGTCGCAAAAGAGGATGTGGATGGACCGCAAAGAGCACGATAAGGCCATGAGACGGATTAGCAGCAGGTTGGAGAAACTGGAAGAGAAGATTGATGAATCGGAAAAGGAAATGGCTCAAATTGTGGCCATATTGGCCAATCCCGACGAGGAGAAGGTTAAAGATGCAGATCTCTACCATCGCTACCAGGAATTGAAGGATTCGCTTGCAGAGTATATGGAACAGTGGGAAACCCTGTCGCAGGAGCTGGAAGAAATGAAAGAGAAACGGTCGGAGTACCTATAGATTTTTATTGCTAATTTCGAGAGGAATTAGTATCACCTTACCATTACCTATACAATACAAAACGCATGAAACGATCTGCCAACACCGATTTAGTATATGGCATCAGGCCTGTAATTGAAGCGATACGCTCGGGTAAAGAGCTGGATAGCGTATTGATAAAAAAAGGGCTGAGCGGTGAACTCTATTCGGAATTGAAAGAGTTGCTCCGAGAGCGTGGTATCCGCTCACAACTTGTTCCTGCCGAAAGGTTTGGACAATTTGGCAACAAGAACCATCAGGGAGTGGTGGCATACCTCTCCCCCATTGACTTTCAGCCCATTGAAGAGGTTGTGGCCGGTGTTTGGGATAAAGGCCAATGGCCTTTCCTGCTCATGGTTGACCGCATTACCGATGTGCGAAACTTTGGCGCCATTGTGCGAACGGCGGAGTGCGCAGGGGTGCATGCCGTGGTTTTCGTCGCCAAGGGCTCGGCACGCATTGGTTCCGATGCCATTAAAACCTCGGCGGGCGCCCTGCACCATATGACCATTTGCAGGGTTAACAGCCTGAGAAGCACCATTAGGTTTCTGCAGAACTCGGGTATTAAGGTGATAGCAGCCAGCGAAAAGGCACCCAAAACGTACTCTCAGGCCATGCTAAAGCCACCCATAGCACTTGTTTTAGGATCGGAGGATGTTGGTGTTTCAGCAGAAGTGCTAAAGATTGTGGACGACATGGTGTCCATTCCCATAAAGGGCAATGTACAATCGCTTAACGTATCGGTTGCCGCAGGGATTCTTGTTTACGAAGCGGTACGGCAGCAGGGTATTTAAGGTGAAAAATGCTACTTCATTCGTAACGATTGCCTTTGGAATATACTATGGCTTAGTTTAACACGATGAAGTTCACAAAGAGCCACTGGATTTGGTTTCTGTGCCCTTCTCTTTATTCCTCTAATATGGTTAAAATAATCGTCCTTTAATCTAAGCGAATTACCGCAACTTCCACTTAGTTTTTAGGAACGAGAAATTCAGCCTCCAGAAAAAGTAAAAATCACCGTAGTTTTCGGTATAGTCGTTGGTTGCACCTGAGGCAACAAAAGTTTCGGTAATTTTTGTTTCCTCGCTATAAACCGGCAGAGAAACGCCAAGTTGAAGATTAAATCTTATGTTTTTTACGGGAAGGGTTAATCCAAATGCTGGTTCCAGGGCCAGCAATCCAAAGGGGCTTGTTGCCTCACTAACCTGCGAACGGGAGCGTCGGTAGAACTCAAGCAGGCTATAGGTGTTATACGATATCCGTGAGGCGAAAAGAAGTCCATACTTTTTTTTCATCGCATTGGTTTGCAACTGCCCGAATAAGGTGAAATACTGCGCTTTTGTAAAATCATCAAAACTTTCGGATGTGCTATTCTCCTTGCGAACAAAGTTGTCAACCGTTGAAATCCGTCCCCCTGCAAATAGCTCAACAATATTGAAAAAATTGTACTGACGATGTTTGAAATATCCCAATCCGGCCAAGCCTGTGAAATTACTATTGTGGATGGTATAGTTAACAGATGCCTTTTTAGGATAGGCAAACGCATTGGCATTGCCACCAGCAAAAAGGGCAACGTTCTTTGTTATGGAGTAAGAAAGGTTAAAATCAACACCCCCATCGTAGCCCAGGGCTAACGAGTACTCTTTTGCATCAAAATGCGCAGGGTTCACTAAAGCCAAAGGCTTATAGTAATTGTAAGGTTGCGATTTAGTCGCAATGCCCGAAAGCATGTAAAGTGCCATTGTAATAACCAGTTTGCCGCACAAGCGATAGCTATTTCTATTCATCATAATCACAATTTTTTCAGGTTACAATTTTTTGGAAATCATCACCGGTTGGATTCTGAAATACCTGTAGTTCAAATTGAGGGATAACGGCCAGAATATGGTCAAATATATCGGCCTGTATCCCTTCGTAATCAACCCATGCCTTTTCCAGCGAGAAACAGTAGATCTCAAGGGGTATCCCCCGCTCGGTTAGCTGCAGATGCCTCACCATGTAAGTACTCTTCTTGCTGATATTTGGGTTATTCTCAAGGAACGTATTGACATACTTTCGAAATATTCCGAGGTTGGTCAACCTTCTGCCATTCACAGGCATGGTGGTGTCGAATCCCATTTCCTGGTTGTACTCCTCAATTTCCTCCGAACGTTGTTCAATGTAATCTTTAATAAGATGAATTTTTTTCAACTTCTCCAACAGTTCGGGTGAGCAGAACTTCACACTTCGCACATCGATATATACAGAACGTTTTATGCGTCGTCCATCCGATTCGAGCATGCCCTTCCAGTTGATAAATCCATCCGACACAAGCGAATAGGTTGGAATTGTGGAAATGGTTCGATCCCAATTCTGAACCTTAACCGCAGTAAGCGAAATATCGATAACAGTGCCATCCACGTTGCGACCGGGCATTTCAATCCAATCGCCGGGTTTAACCAGATTATTGGTTGAAACCTGAACCGATGCTACCAATCCGAGAATGGTATCCTTAAAAATAAGCGTGAGAACGGCAACCGAGGCCCCCATCCCCACCAACAGGGTTTTGGGACTCTTGTTGAAGAGTATGGAGATGATTACAACTCCGCCGAGTATGTAAAGGATAATTTTTAAAAACTGAATATAGCCCTTAACGGGCTTGCTTTTAGAAGTATCCACAACCAAATACATATCGTGAAGCACGTTCAGTAAGGAGTCGATCACCAGTAGCCATATCACTGCAATGTAAACGTATGTTAACTTTTCAATGAGAGTAGTTAGATTGGGGTTGAAATCGTAAAGCGCAATGCCTATGGTGAACTGAATGACTAAAGCCGGGGCCAGATGCGAAAGTTTATGGAGTACTTTACGTTTTATCATAAAAGTGTTCCAATTGCTGGGAGTGCGTTTGGCAATCCGGTTTAACCAAACCACAATGAAGTGCTTGGCTATGTAGTTAACAGCAACAGACAGAGCGATTATTACAAAAAGCGATATGGCCACTTTGGTTAATTGGGCCATTTGGTCCGATAATCCGGTCCCAATCAACCATTTCTCAAAGTTTTCCAGAAATTGGTATGTCTTTTCCACCGTTTCCCCCATTATTGAAACTCTATTTTAGTTTAGGCATCATTAAAAACCATTTGTTCACAAAGATAGTATTTGCCAAAAGCCAAACAAGGGGTACATGATATTCTGTTCTGATAATCAGGCACAGGATTAAAAAACGGTATTAAATAACTTAATGCAAATCAATATTATAGCGACTTTAATTTTTGTTTCTCGGAAAAAAACCTTTGTGTCTTTGCCGTTTTTCCATAATTATTCTATTTTCGACATTTTAAAACCCAAAACCTGAAACATGAACCCAATCCTCGAACAACTAGACCATTTCATTAAGTTTTATAACGAGTACATTGGATGCTATCTTGTACTCATTCTCCTTGTGCCAACAGGCATTTACTTCACAATAAAGTATCGTTTTCTGCAAGTTTCGCACTTTGGACACGCCCTTAAACTGGTGGCAGGTAAATACAATAAAAAGGAAGATACCGGCGATGTGAGCCACTTCAAGGCATTAACTACCGCACTGTCAGGCACTGTAGGGACGGGAAACATTGTTGGCGTTTCGCTTGCCATATACCTTGGAGGCCCCGGTGCCATTTTCTGGCTATGGGTAACCGGTTTCTTTGGCATGATGCTGAAAATGGTTGAGTGTACTTTGGCTCAGATATTCAGAAAGGTCAATAAGGATGGTTCTATTTCCGGCGGGCCAATGTACTATATCGAGATAGGTTTGAAAGACCGTTTGGGGCGCTTTGCCAAGCCCCTGGCTTTAATCTTTGCCGGAGCAGCTGCACTTTGTACCCTTGGCACAGGCAATTTGGCACAGGCCAATTCCATTTCGGATGTGCTCTTAACAAGCTATAACGTGCCCGTAATTGTTACAGGCATTGGGTTATCAGCTCTGGTTCTGCTTATTATCGTCGGGGGATTGAAGAGGATAGCCAACGTAACGGCTACCCTTGTCCCTTTCATGGCTGTACTCTACTTTTTATCGGCAGCCATCGTTATAGGTGTTCATTGGCGCGATATCCCCGGAGCTATGGGGCTAATCGTTCGAGGCGCTTTTAATGGAACGGCCGCAACGGGAGGGTTTGTCGGGTCAACCTTTATCATGACGTTGGTATGGGGAGTGCGCCGCGGGTTATTCTCTAACGAGGCCGGACAGGGTTCGGCACCCATGGCCCATGCGGCAGCAAAAACTGAGCACCCCATGCGCGAGGGGTTTGTGGCATCGCTCGAACCAATGGTAGATACGCTGATTATCTGTACCCTCACGGCTCTTGTGGTGGTCATTACCGGTGCATGGTCATCGGGCATACAGGGAGCAGGAATGACCCTCGCAGGATTTCAGGAAGGTATGGGAAAAGTTGGACTTGGCATGCTCTCGAAGCATATCGTTACCGTAAGCTTATTGCTTTTCGCCTTTTCAACCATCATCGCATGGTCATACTACGGAAGCCGTGCCATCCAGTACATTATTAGCGACAGGGCCATCAAACCATACTACTTCGTTTTTGGGCTGTTTACCTTCTTTGGCGCGGTTTGGGGCATCGAACTGGTATGGGGTTTTGTGGACATGGTGATTACCTTCATGACCATACCCAACCTCATTGCTCTACTGCTGCTATCGCCCGTGATGAACAAGGAGGTAAAACGATATCTGAAATTTCTCAAGGAAAATAAGTAGGCTCGTAGTTCATTGACAATGAGTCTTCTGTATTTATTCCATTCTGTATAGCATATCGGCCGACTGGAGAACTTTCAGCCGTAAATTGGGCGAAAGTTTGGGATTTTCGCGCAGCCATCTGTCCACAACATCTCTTGCCTCGTGCGATGAATGGCCATCTAATATTGCATCAGCCCACCCTTTTGGAAAGAAAATATCTCCTGTGCGCTGCACTTCGGGGAGCAGGTTCATCATGGGTTCAATAAACTGCAGGCTGAAGTCTGCTCTCAAGGGGTGATGCAGCAGCCTTACGGCTTCCAATACCCACGGCTCGGGCTTTCTGTTTTGAGCATCCCAAAGGCTTTCCACAAACGCTAATCGTTGGCTGGGCTTGTTGGAGGCTGCCTGCAATAGGAAGTTGAAGCGACGCAACCTGTCGGGGTTTTCTATCCTGTTGGCTTCGCCAAAGGCTATTGTCTCGAACATATCCGGTTTACGTATCATAAGCTCAAAGGCCAGCCTTGTTCTGTCGGTTTCACTGATATGAAGTCCTGATACATGCTCGTCAACCCAAGTATTGTAAAGGCGGCTATAGGATTCGGGGGACACAAAGATTGAGGCAAGGGTGGAAAAAACGGCTCGTTTCTGCCCCTCGGTCAGGCTGCCTCCAAGGGCTTCCCAAAACACCCCTTCTACCCTACCGGCATTGGCATCCCTAAATGTGTTGTCGCTAAATTTCCACCAGATGGTTTTTAAAACACCCAGCAGGTAGTTCTGAATCTGTGGCTCTGTTTCAACTGCTACGGACTTTAAAATGTAATCAAAGTACATGTTCCTATTCAACAGATTTTCGAGGTACATTTCGAACAGCGATATATGTAACGAAGCCCTTTGCAATGGGTTGTCGCTGATGGAAGGGTCTTTTAGAATGGATGCCAGGTTGAGGCTGTCGGGCACAAAGCAACCGTAGCCCATCCCGTTTGAATTCAGTAGGACTTTACTCAGGTTACACGAACCATCATCCATTGGTACGGTCAAAGGAAGATTTTGTGTTAGGGTAATCTCTTTGTTTATGGCCGAATCGCCCTCTCCCAACGAGACGTTGAAAGCCATTTGAGGGACTGTGCCCTTGGCACTGAATACCAACTCGCAAGAGTTCGTTTGAGTTTGATTCACCTGTTTCATAAAACCATGTATTACCGGACGTCCTGTTTTCAAAGTCCAGTCCTGAGCCCACTTTACAAGATCTATCTGAGTGTGACTATCAAGGATGCAAATCAGTTCATCCCATGTGGCATTGCCCATGTAATACTTTTCAAGATACTCTCTTACACCGTTTCTGAAGGGGATTTCACCCATCTGGTGAACCATCTGCCTCATCATTATGGGCGATTTGTGGTATATAATGTCTCCATACAGCGTTCCGGCATTAAGCATATTGTCCAGGGGCTGCACAATGGGATTAGCTCCCCCGGTTCGGTCAACTGTGTACGAACGGGGGTAATGCGACAGCAAAAATGCCAATTCGTGGTTGACCTCAGGGTACTGGGGATTTACAATCAAATCGGCCATAAAGGAGGCAAATACCTCTTTCAGCCATACATCGTTGAACCACTGCATGGTAACCAGGTTGCCAAACCACTGATGCGACACCTCATGGGCTATTAGATTGGCCTGATTTAAACGCTCATTGACGGATGGGTTCTTATCAAGCATAAGCCTCGAATCGTTGTAAAAAATGGCTCCGGGATGCTCCATACCGCTGTACTGAAATCCGGGTATGAGGACAAAATCCAGTTTGCCAAAGGGATAAGGTATTCCTGTGTACTCTTTAAGCCATTGCAGAGCCCCATAATGCAATTGGAACAACACATCGGTGTTTCGTTCCAACTTCTCTTTATCGGTTTCGCGATGAAACATGGTGAGGGTGCGCTCATGGTGGGTTTGTGAAACCGTTTCGAACTTGCCTGCCGCAAAGGCAAACAGATAAGTGCTAATGGGTTGCGTTGCCTTAAATACCATCCTTTTCTCACCCTCTGTTTGAGGCTGACAGGTCTCATCCATCCCGTTTGTAACGGCTTTCCATGACTCGGGAATATCAAGCGTAAGGGCAAAAACGGCCTTCATATCGGGCTGGTCGAAACAGGGGAAAACCGTGGAGGCCCTGTCGGGCACCAGCAGGGTGTACAAAAACTCATCGCTGCGGTTCAGCGAGCCATCGCAGGGTGTAAACTCAAGGGTTATGCAATTCTCTCCCACCGAAATGTATTTCCCCGGAATCAAAATATGCCCGTTGATAAACCGGTACTCCACCCGGTTACCATCCATAATCACATCACCAATCATATCCTCAGACGCCCTGAAATCGAGTATAACATTGGCCTTTTTTGACGATATAAAACCAATATCTACCCTACCCCTTAGGGACTCCTGCCTATTTTCGGGAATCCGAAAATACAAGTTGTACTCAATATTCGAAATAAAGGCTTTACGCTGATTTGCCAACTGGAGCGAAACACCCTCCCGGGGTGTTTTTTCCCCGCACGAAACGGCCACGATGCATGCCAGCAGGATAAAACAGTACTTTTTCATTGCATCAAAATGTATTAGATTAAATCTCAATGGTGTAAGTGTAAGTTGTCCCGGGCTCACCGGTTTTTTTTCGGTTTGTATCAGCCTTTTTTGTACCGGGTGTGGTTGTATAGGAAATACTCATGGTCTTTTTCACCTCCTTCAACTTGAAAGGAATTTTCACCCTGCTGCGGACGGAAACCCTCAAACCCCTGTTCTTAACCTCCTGATATCTGAGCATCGAAACCAACCTGATGGCCTCCTCGTCGCAACCGTAACCTATGCCCTTAACTATATGTGGATTTGAAACAATGCCGTAATGGTTAACGCTGAAACTAACCAAAACATCGCCCTGAATACCCTTCTCCAATGCCTCCTTTGGATAGACTAAATTCTCCTTTAGGAACTCTTTTAGATACTCCTTACCCCCCTCCAGGTGAGGTTTGCGTATAAACTTTTTTTTAGCCTGTTTCTTAGGATTCAATGGTTGATGCCTTTTGATTTATCCAGTAAATATAAGGATAAACGGCCATATAAACACCCGTAAGGCGTCGAAAACCAGAATTAAGCTTTTTCATTATCTTTGCAGCGTTCTCAAATTTTTGGGTATTATTTAACAAAAATAGTTTTCCGGATATGTTCGATAATTTAACCGAAAGACTCGAAAGGTCATTTAAGCTGATTAAGGGTGAAGGAAGGATAAGCGAGATTAACGTGGCCGAAACCCTTAAGGATGTTCGCAAGGCTCTGCTCGATGCTGACGTTAACTACAAGATAGCCAAGCAATTTACCGACGATGTCAAGCGCAAAGCGCTGGGGATGGATGTTCTCAACTCCCTTAAGCCGGGACAGCTCATTGTGAAAGTTGTTCACGATGAGTTGGCAGTGCTTATGGGCGGTAAGGCCGAAGATATCAACCTCTCTGGTCATCCGTCGGTAATTCTGATTGCAGGACTTCAGGGTTCGGGAAAAACCACATTCTCGGGGAAGCTGGCCAACCACCTCAAAACCAAAAAGGGCAAAAGCCCTTTGCTTGTTGCCGGCGACGTTTACCGTCCGGCTGCCATCGAACAGTTGAAAGTTTTAGGCGAACAGGTCAATGTTCCCGTTTACACCGTTGAGGGCAGCACCGAGCCGGTATCAATTGCCCGCGATGCCATTAAGTTTGCCAAACAGCAGAAGCACGATGTGGTGATTATCGACACCGCGGGTCGCTTGGCCATTGATGAGAAGATGATGCAGGAGGTTTCGGCCATTAAGAAAGCCGTTGAACCCCAGGAGATACTCTTCGTGGTGGACTCCATGACCGGTCAGGATGCGGTGAACACTGCCAAGGAGTTTAACGACAGGCTAAATTTCAACGGCGTTGTACTGACCAAACTCGATGGCGATACTCGCGGTGGTGCCGCCCTTTCAATCCGCGCTGTGGTGGATAAGCCCATTAAGTTCGTGAGCATGGGCGAAAAGATGGAGGCTCTCGATGTGTTCCACCCCGACCGTATGGCCGACCGCATTTTAGGCATGGGCGATGTGGTTTCGCTGGTGGAGCGTGCACAGGAGCAGTACAACGTGGAGGAGGCACGTAAACTGCAAAAGAAAATTGCCAAAAACCAGTTCAATTTCAACGACTTCCTTGCACAGATAGGTCAGGTTAAAAAGATGGGAAACCTGAAAGACCTGGCAGGCATGGTACCCGGAATGGGCAAGATGATGAAAAATATTGATGTTGACGATGATGCTTTCAAAAGCATTGAGGCCATTATCCAATCCATGACACCCAAGGAGCGCGAGAATCCCGAATTGCTCAACGGAAGCCGCCGTAAGCGCATTGCCGATGGTAGCGGAACCTCCATTCAGGAGGTGAACCGTTTGATTAAACAGTTTGATGACATGCGCAAAATGATGAAAATGGTGTCGAGCGGAGGAGCAAAAAACCTGAGCCGCATGATGGCCAATATGCCAAGGAGATAAATATTAACCCCGATAGAATTCTACTTAACGGCACATAACCTATCAAATAATTAATAACCAAATTAACAAGTTAGCCATGAGCAACACACAACTACTCGACGGAAAAGGGTTGTCCGACCTGATAAAAAACGAAATAGCCCAAGAGGTTGCCAAAATCAAAGCCGATGGCGGTAAAATCCCTCACCTTGCAGCCATTCTGGTTGGGCACGATGGTGCCAGCGAAACCTACGTGGCAAGTAAGGAAAAAGCATGCACTCAGGTTGGTTTTAAAAGCACTATCCTCAGGTTTGAGGATACCATCACTGAGAAAGAACTGCTCAACGAGGTGCATAAACTGAACGTAAACCCTGATATAGACGGGTTTATTGTTCAACTACCCCTGCCAAAGCATATATCTGACCAAAAGATTATTGAAGCCATAGACCCCGCAAAAGATGTGGATGGTTTTCATCCGGTTAACGTTGGACGTATGGTAATCGGCCTACCTGCCTACATTTCTGCAACCCCCGATGGCATTCTTGAACTTATCCGCAGGTATAATATTGAAACCAAGGGCAAGCATTGCGTTGTTCTGGGTAGAAGTAACATAGTAGGACGTCCAATGGCCAATCTGCTATCGCACAAGGGCTATCCCGGCGATTGCACCGTTACAGTATGCCATTCTCGCACTAAGAATATCCCCGAAATAACCCGCACGGCCGATATCCTCATCGTTGCCATGGGTCAACCCGAATTTGTCACCGCCGAGATGGTGAAAGAGGGTGTCGTCGTTATCGATGTGGGCATTACAAGGGTAAAGTCCGATCTGACCAAGTCGGGCTGGAAGCTGCTCGGCGATGTGAAATTCGACGAGGTTGCGCCACTTTGTAGCTATATTACCCCTGTTCCGGGCGGTGTTGGCCCTCTTACCATTGTTTCGTTGCTGAAGAACACACTGAAAGCGGCCAAAGGAGAGATTTACCCCAAGCTGTAAGCTGCTATCGATTACCTAATAAATTTACTTCTATACTATTGAATAACAACGTTAATCCTAAAACCTATGACTGAAAGTAAAAAGTTCGTCCCGTTTGTTTCCTCCGAAACGAATATGAAGGAGTTCACGCTAAGAGCATTAATCATCGGCCTGGTTATGTCGGTGATACTGGGTGCTGCCAACGCATACCTTGGGCTCAAAGCCGGAATGACCATAGCCGCTGTTTACCCTGCAGCAGTTGTGGGCATGGCAATTCTCAAACTGGTGAAAGGCAGCATTCTAGAAGAGAACATAGCCCGTACCGTTGGTGCCATTGGCGAATCGGTGGCTGCCGGGGCCATATTCACCCTACCGGCCTTTTTCGTTGCCGGGCTATGGGACCCGTTTTACACACCCGGCAATTACATCACCTCCACCATCATACTGATAGCAGGCGGTTTCCTGGGAATCATGTTTGTTGCTCTGCTCCGCCGTGTGATGGTTGAGAGCACGGAATTACCATTCCCCGAGAGCGTTGCTGCTGCCGAAATACATAAGGCTGGCCGTACAGGGGGAGGCGGTTCAAAGTTCTTATTTCAGGCCATGATTGTTGGTGCCATCGTTAAACTTTTGGCAGAATTTAAGCTGTTTGCCACCGCCTGGGAACGTTTCATTATATGGGGTAAACAAACCATTGCCGGCAGCAATTTCACTGGACAAGGCGGTATGTTTTTGGGCTCGCCCGGCGTAAGCCCCGCATACGTAGGAGTTGGTTATATCATTGGCCCCAACCTTGGTGCCCTTGCATTCAGTGGCGGCATCATCGCATGGGGGTTGCTCACACCGATTATCCTTTACTTCATAGGTCCATCCATGGAGATGGCCGAAGCGGCCACATCGGCCGAATGGCTGGCCGCTGCCAAAGATGTTTGGGCGAGGATAGTACGCCCCATCGCCATTGGCGGTATGTTGGTGGGTGCTGCTTTCACCCTATACAAAATGCGAAATAGCCTTATTGAAGGTATTGCCCGTTCCATAAGGGATGTGAAAAAAGCCGCCACAGGTGCTCCTACCCATACCGACAGGATTGAAAAGGATATCAGCTTCACCTTTACCATCATTGGGATAATCGCAGTGGCCATTGTTACCTGGGCCATCACCTTTTTCATATTTAAAACAGCCCTGTGGGTTGCCATCGTGGTTGCACTCATGATGACCATTCTGGCATTCTTTTTCGCTGCCGTTTCGGGGTATCTGGTGGGTTTGATAGGTTCGTCCAACAATCCCATCAGCGGATTGACGCTAACAGCCCTATTGCTCACAGCGCTTGTGTTGGTTATCCTTGGCATTGATGGTGGTGATGCCGGCGTGGCCGCTGTGCTGGGCGTGGCAGCCATTGTGTGCGTGGCTGCTGCCGTTGCCGGGGAGATGCTGCAAGACCTTAAAACGGGGCATATTCTGGGAGGCACACCCTGGAAAATGGAGATAGGCAATATTATCGGTGTGGTGGCCTCGGGCGCCATCATGTTCTTCATCCTCACTATTCTCAACGATGGCGACATTGCACGGGGGAATATAGAGGGCTACGTGGGGGGATTCGGTAGCCAAGAGTTGCCTGCACCACAGGCAAGCCTCATGGCCATTCTCTCGCGGGGAATCGTGGGCGGCGAAATGGCATGGCCATTGATCATCGTGGGAATGTTTATGGGCATTGGATTTATCCTGATGAGGGTTAAAAGCCCCATGCTCGTTAGCGTGGGAATGTACCTGCCTTTGACAACTACTTTTGCCATTTTTACCGGTGGAATTACTAAGGGAATCATCGACATGATTTCTGAGAAACGTAAGCACAATCAGGCCCAGAAGCAGCGCATTGAGAATGTTGGAGTGCTGCTGGCATCAGGACTCATTGCTGGAGAAGCCCTCATGGGGCTTGTGGTGGCCATGTTTGCAGTGGCCGGAGTGTTCCTGTTCGAACTCTTCTCGTTCTTCAAAAATCCCGCATTCCTCATTGGTTTTGTTGTGATTATACTGGTGGCCGTGATCCTCATCGTGGTTCCCCTACGAAATGCCGGTAATCCCGAAGATCCTGCTCCGCCAAGTTCAGGACATTAGTAAATGATTTTTTAGAGCCGATGCAATGTCGGCTCTAATTTTCAACATCAATAAACAGCAATACTATGGTTGGCTTTTTCCAACGGCGCAGAATACTTAAAAACACCAGTGCTCTCGATTTGATACCCATTCGAATTCACGAGCACACCATGGCCGACAATGGCAACGTAACCATTCTGGTTCCCAAGTTTAAAAATGAAAGGTTTTCTCGCTTTTTCATCCCAGCCAACAGGTCAAAATTCATATCAATCTTTCTGGACGAGTTGGGAACTGCCGTTTGGCTTGCCATGGACGGAACTAAAAACGTGGGGACAATATGCAAAGAGCTGTCGGAATCGCTGGGCGAAAAGATTTATCCCGCCGAGGAGAGGGTTGTGAAATTCCTCTCGGGACTATACCACAACAAGCACATTACCTTTAGGCAAATAGAATAAATGTGCTCCAAAAAAAAGCCCCGAGGTTTAATACTTCGGGGCTTTTTGATAGTTATTAATGATTTGTTATGGAAAAAACGAATTGGTTAGGTGATTGCTTTGCCCTCCAAATGGCGAGACACCCCAGGCTGGGCCGTTGGTAACACCAAAAGAAGCACCAATGCTTGTTTTATCCGATATTTTGTAATCCAGGCCAAAGGACAGATGCTGATAATCAGCCGTCCCAAAACCTGATTGATAAGGCGAAAAGTAAAGTAGGTTTTTCCCAAACGCTCCCATGCCATACACGGTCAATTTGCTGTTGACTAAATACCTACCATAGGCAAAAGCCTCTGTGGGATTACCCGGAGTTACCTGCCCGTTGAACCGTTCATTCCGAAAATCGCCCAATGATAGATTGCCAAAGTTGGCATGAGAGAATTTCCCTCCCACCGCAATCTGCAAACGCTCTGTGGGTGAGTAAGCAACCATGGGACTGATAAATGAGGTAGAAAAATTGTTACCCCCGCCAAAAGTTGAAAAACCTGTACCAACCTCGAGAGAATATTTTGTTTCTCCCGGCTTAAATGTTCTCCAGGGCTCAAAACCTGAAGAATCTATTTGATGCTTCTGAAAAAACTGTGGGTAGTACAGTTTATACAAATCTCTTGTTAGCTGCGAATAACCAGCAAGGCTTCCAAAAGCAAAAATCGATAAAAGCAGTAAGGACTTTAAAAACTTCATAGTTAATGCAATTATCTATTCTACCAATAGTAAACAGGAAAACAACCGTAAAGTTATACCATCACTGCCTTCTTTTCAAAAAAATTAATGAATAATTAGCATGATTTAACATATAAAAAGTAGTAGCTCATTTGCAAACAACAGGTAATGATGACGTTAATATCTTTATAACAATGATTGTTAAAAAGTGAATATTTGTTTATATTTTTGATTTTAGTTAAGTATAAACCTAAGCTAAAGAGTCGTGGGAAAAAACCTGTTAATAAAAAAAGCATCAGGCGAGAGTGTTCCCTTTTCCAGGGATAAGCTTTTGGGTTCGTTGCATCGTGCAGGAGCGAGCGACAAACTGGCAGATTCGATAGTTGACGAAATCGAATCATGGCTTAAAGATGGTGTTTCCACCAAAAAGATTTATACCAAGGCGTTCAACCTTTTAAAAGAGAAAAAGAATAGCCTTGCCGCCAGGTATAGCCTTAAAAATTCGATAATGGAATTAGGTCCCACAGGATATCCTTTCGAACATTTGGTGGCTCAACTCATTAAAAAGCAAGGGTATGAAATTAAGGTTGGGCAAATTGTTCAGGGTTATTGCGTTAGCCACGAGGTGGATGTAATCGCCACGTCTCCCAAAAAACAGTTCTTTGTGGAGTGCAAGTTTTACAACAGTCGCGGGAAAAATGCCACGGTAAAAGTACCACTTTACATCCACTCCCGTGTCAACGATATCGTAAGGAGAATGAAATTGAAACCTGAGAATAGCACGGTATCGTACCACGGCATGATAGTAACCAATACCCGTTTTACATCCGATGCCATTGATTACGGTAAGTGTGCCGGGCTGCACATGATTAGCTGGGATTACCCCGCCGGAAACAGCTTAAAGGAGATGATTGAACGGTATGGTTCTTTTCCCATCACTGCCCTGGTTTCGCTGAACAACACCCAGAAGCAACGATTGCTTGACGAAGGAATTGTGCTGTGCCTACAGATTTGTTCCCAGCCCGAACTTTTGAATAAAAGAGGGCTTACAAAAAGTGAAATAAAAAAAGTGTTGGCCGAAGCCAAAGAGTTGGCATGCAACTCAGCCGATATAAACAGCTAATGGTATATAACATATGGAGTCTTTTGCCCATCTGATTACAAAAGTATCCGCACGATATCGCACGGAATTTAGCCAATCCCTTGCAGGCAAGGGATTTGGCAATATCACCCCCGACTACTTTATCGTGCTGGAAAAGCTTTGGGAAGAGAATAACATTAGCATTGGCCAATTGGCTCAGAGAACCAATAAGGACAACGCCAGCATATCGAGAATTGTTGATGGCATGGAGCGCAACGATTTGGTGCGAAGAATACCCCACGAAACAGATAAACGCGCATATCTGATTACCCTTACTAAATACTCAATAGGCCTAAAGGAACAACTTGTGCCCATAGAGGCTGCTGTTTTGGAGAAAGCCACAAGCGGCCTCAATCCCATTGAGGTTAAAGAGTTGGTTAGGATGCTGAATCACATGTTTGCGCGCCTAAAACGCTGAAGGCAGAATGATTATGTGTTCATGCCACCGCAAATATTAATGACCTGCCCGCTAATATAGTTCGACATATCCGATCCGAGGAAAACCGTAAGGTTTGCAATATCCTCGGGGGTTCCTCCGCGCCTCAACGGAATTTTCGAAATCCAATCGTTACGAACCTCTTCGGGCAGTTGATGAGTCATCTCAGTAATGATAAATCCCGGAGCTATTGCATTGCAACGGATATTTCTCGAACCCAACTCCTTGGCTATGGACTTGGTGAAACCAATAATCCCTGCCTTTGAGGCAGAATAGTTGGCCTGCCCTGCATTCCCCGAAACGCCCACAACGGAACTCATGTTGATAATGGATCCCGATTTCTGCTTCAGCATGTATTTCTGAACCGCTTTGGTAAGGTTAAAAACCGACTTCAGATTAACGTTGATAACCAAATCCCACTGCTCCTCTGTCATTCGCATGAGAAGCGTATCGCGCGTAATACCTGCATTATTAACCAGTATGTCTATTGTTCCAAATTCTTTTGCTATCTCATCCACTAAATTCTGTGAGCTTTCAAACTTACTGGCATCGGAAACGTAGCCCTTCGCTTTAACACCAAGTTTGGTCAACTCAACCTCCAAACTTTTAAAATTATCATCGGCATTCATATCGGTGAAAGCCACATTAGCTCCCTGCTGAGCAAAGGCAATGGCTATGGCACGGCCAATACCGCGTGCACCGCCGGTTATTAATCCTGTCTTTCCTTCAAGTAATTTCATAGCGGATTGTTGTTTTGGTTTGACCCGCAAATTTAGAAAAGATTTTCAGAAGTTGCCCTTTTTTCAGCTCGTGTTGAATCAACCTATGCCAATATCAATACAAAACG
Source organism: Bacteroidetes bacterium ADurb.Bin008 (assembly GCA_002071445.1). Lineage (GTDB taxonomy): Bacteria > Bacteroidota > Bacteroidia > Bacteroidales > Tenuifilaceae > MWFE01. The sequence continues at coordinate 37,034 of MWFE01000052.1, forward strand.
ACATCCTACTTTACCATTCTTTTGGTAATTTTACCGTTTATTTTATGACAAGTTTATGAAGCCTTCGCGATTCGACAGTAAGTTTATGGAATTGTCCGAAACTCTCGATGGGGAACTGTTGTGGGATATTCCCAGTAGGCTTCAGTATGCCACCGATGCCTCGGCCTATCGCGAAGTTCCCGAGGCGGTTGCCCTTCCAAAAACCAAGGATGATCTGAAAAAACTGATAGCCTTTGCTGTTGCCCATGACATTCCCATAATTCCCCGCGCAGCGGGCACTTCGCTTGCCGGGCAGGTTGTGGGAAAAGGCATTGTGCTGGATATGTCGAGATATTGGGGCAGAATAATCGAACTGAATAAGGATGAGCATTGGGTAAGGGTAGAACCCGGGGTCATTTTGGATGAACTCAACCTTTTTCTCAAGCCCTACGGGCTTTTCTTTGGACCGGAGACATCAACCTCCAATAGGTGTATGATGGCAGGCATGGTGGGCAATAACTCCTGTGGTGCACATTCCATTGTTTACGGGAGTACGCGCGATCATACCATAGCAGTTAAAATGCTTTTGGACGATGGAAATGAGTACGAGTTCGCCCCTGTTTCCAAGGTTGAGTTTCAAGAGAAATTGAAGCTAAAAAACCGCGAGGGCGATATTTATCGCAAGCTATTCGAGATTCTCTCGGTGCCAGAAAACCGAGAGGAAATCATCTGCCAATCGCCCGACCCATCCATCAAACGGAGAAACACCGGATATGCCCTCGATTTACTGATTGACAACGAAGTGTTTGGCAGCTGCCATAGACCCCTCAATCTTTGCCAACTAATAGCAGGGTCTGAGGGTACTTTTGGTCTAATCACGGAGATAAAGCTAAACCTGGTTCCTCTCCCACCCCCTGAGAAAGCGTTGGTCTGCGTTCATTTGCATAAGAGGGAGGATGCGTTTAAGGCCAACCTCATCGCGTTGCAGCACAAGCCCGGGGCTGTGGAGTTGATGGACAACCTGATTTTGGAGTGCACCAAGGGCAACATTGAACAGCAGAAGAATCGATTTTTTATCCAGGGTGATCCGGGAGCAATTCTTATTGTTGAGTTTTGGGGCGAATCACGGGAAGAGGTTGACGCAACCATCAATGCCATGGTAAATAACATGCGAACGTATGATTATGGCTATCATTATCCCATTATTCGCAATGGCGATATGGCTAAGGTATGGGCATTACGCAAAGCGGGACTTGGCGTGCTTTCCAACATCGTTGGCGATGCCAAACCCGTATCCCTAGTGGAAGACACGGCTATTCCGGTTGAAAAATTGCCCGACTACATGGATGAGTTTGCTGTAATTATTGCAAGTCATAACTTGGATTGCGTTTACCACGCCCATATAGGCAGCGGGGAACTCCACCTTCGACCTGTGCTCAATTTGAAGGATGCAGATGATGTAGAGCTATTTAGGGTAATTGCCTTTGAGGTGGCGCATTTGGTAAAGAAGTACCGGGGTTCGCTTAGCGGCGAGCATGGCGATGGCCGATTGCGCAGTGAGCTCATTCCTATTATGGTCGGGAACAGGGTTTCCCAGTGGTATAAAGAGGTGAAACAGGCCTGGGATCCTAAAGGTATTTTCAATCCCGGGAAAAAAGTTGACTCTCCTTCCATCAATACTTTCCTCAGGTACAAACCGGGAACAACTACCAGACTATTCAAGACGGCCTTCAATTTCGATAAGGAGGGCGGAATATTAAGGGCCATAGAAAAATGTAACGGCTCAGCCGATTGCAGGAAAACCGTAACTGCGGGTGGCACCATGTGTCCCAGCTACATGGCCACACGGAACGAACGGAACACCACTCGGGCCAGGGCCAACATGCTAAGGGAATTTTTGACCAACAGCACCAAAAACAATCCTTTTAACCACAAGGAGCTGTTTGAAATACTAGATCTCTGCTTGTCGTGCAAAGGCTGTAAAAACGAGTGCCCTTCCAGCGTGGATATGGCAAAGTTGAAGGCTGAGTTTCTTTATCAGTGGTATAAAAACCACAGATTCTCCATCGGTACATTCCGCAACCGAATGGTTGCAAACATTACCCGAATAAATGCGCTTGGCAGCCTTTTTCCGGCGTTTACCAACTATTTACTCGCCAATGCCCCGGGGAGGTCAATAATTGCCAAGATAATGGGTTTTACACCCCAACGATCCTTACCAACGTTAAGCAAAATAACGTTAAAACAATGGTACAGAAAACGCAGTATAGGTAATAATCACAGTAGAAAAGTTTACCTTTTAGCCGATGAGTTCTCCAGCTATAACGATTCGCACATTGGTATCAAGGCCATTGAACTGCTGGAATGTTTGGGTTATCAGGTGCTCATTCCACCCATTTTTGAAAGCGGTCGGACTTACATTTCCAAGGGTTTTTTGAAAACCGCACGTAGAATAGCCACCCGTAATATTGGCATTCTCAAAGAGATCATCTCTGATGAAACTCCACTTATCGGTATTGAGCCTTCGGCAATTCTTGGCTTTCGCGATGAGTACCCCGATTTGGTTGACGGCGACAAAAGGGCTGAAGCCCTTGAACTGGGTAAGCACTGCCTGATGTTCGATGAATTCTTCATGCGCGAAGTTGATGCGGGACGTATTACCCGAGAGAACTTTGTGCAGGATAAAAGGGTAATCAAACTGCACGGGCACTGTCAGCAAAAAGCGGTGGCATCCACCAAATCGACATTAGACATGCTCTCGTTCCCCTCCGGACACAGTGTGACGGAAATTCCAAGTGGTTGCTGTGGCATGGCGGGTGCTTTTGGTTACGAAAAGACACACTATGACCTTTCCATGAAGGTGGGCGAATTGGTTCTGTTTCCTGAAATACGAAAGTCAGATAAGGAAATTCTAATTGCTGCACCTGGAACCAGTTGCAGGCAACAAATTATTGACGGGACGGGCAGAAAGGGATTGCATCCCATTGAATTGATGTGGGAAGCACTGAAAAAGAGATGAATAAAGAAGTTAAACTTTTAAGCCCATCACCAGAACGTCGTCCACCTGGAATGTATTGCCCTTCCAGCTGTCGAATTGCTGTTCCAGAACAATCCCCTGAGTTTTGAGAGGTAATAATTTATTTGCCAAAATTATCTCTTTCATCCTGGATAGCTGGAATTTTTTACCGAAATCACCTCCAAACTGATCGATAATTCCATCGGAATAAAGATAGATGAAAGCATTCGGCTTAAGCTTTACCGTCTGATTTGTAAAAGATTTCATCTCAAAATGGTATGAAATGGGCATCCTATCAGAAAAAAGGCACGTCATCTCATGCTCTCCATTGTCATTCTCCTGCAATATCAGGATGGAACTATTTGCCCCTGAAAAATTCAGTGTTAAATCCTTATCGTTTATCACGCATAGCGATATATCCATACCATCAGAAGTGTCACTTAAGTCGCCTGTCTGATGAAGCACTGAAATAATGTTCTGCCTTAAATAGTTCAACACTTTTTTGGGGTCAACAATTTCCCTCTGATTTACTACCTCGTTTAGCATCAGTACCCCTAACATGCTCATAAAGCCTCCGGGAACGCCATGTCCCGTACAATCAACCGCAGCAACTATTCTATAATGATTAACCCGTGAAGCCCAATAAAAATCACCGCTTACAATGCTTTTTGGCCTATTGAAAATGAAATATTCAGTGAACAGATCCTTAATTTGTTCTTGTCCGGGAAGTACAGCTTGCTGAATACGTTTTGCATACTGTATTGAGTCGGTTATCTCCTTCTTTTGATGGGTTAATATATTTTTTTGGTTTTCTATGGCCTCATTTTTTTCCTGCAGTTCCCATGCAATATTCGCCAAAGAATTACTCTGAAGTTCAAGTTCCTCACGCTGAGACGATATCTCTTCATTTTTCTCCATTAATAGTTGATTCTGCTCGTAAAGAACGGTGGAGTTGGTCATAATCTCTTCATTGGCCTGCTTTAGTTTTTCGGTTTGTTGCTGTAGTTCAGCAGTTCGGTACGAGACTATTTCTTCCAGCTCCTTCTTTTTCTTAATCAAACTGGCCTCCCTAAACATTACAAAACCATGCATTACGCCAAATACCAAAAGCAGAACGATTACCAAAAACCACCATGTCTGCCAAAATGGAGGACGTATGATAATGCTGATTTCATCCCCTGTTTCATTCCATACTCCATAGGAATTGGAAGCTATTACCAGAAATCTGTATTTCCCCGGCTTTAGATTAGTATATGACGCGAACCGCTGCTCTTCCTTTGGTATTGTCCAGGTAGATTCAAAGCCTTCCAGTCGGTATTTATACCTGTTTCGTGTTGAATTGCTATAGTGCAAAGCCACATATTGGAATGAAAGGTTATTCTGTGCATAATCCAACTCCAACACATCCCTATCGATAACGTTTACAATTTCCTCCTTTTTTTCATCAACCTTTGCTTTCCTATCCAATATTCTGATTTCTGTGATGTACACTGCAGGCGGTATAGGATTATTTTGAATGTTTTTTGGATTAATGATGTTAAAATTACTAATACCTCCAAACAGAAGCAATCCCGATTTAGTTTTCAAATACGAACCCTCGGCAAACTCACTATTCTGTAGCCCGTCAAATTTTGAATAATTATTAAATTGTATCTTCCCTTCGACATTGGGGTTAAAATGAGAAATGCCATAATTGGTGCTAACCCAAATGTTGCCTGTGTCATCCTCGAGGATACCATAGATCACATCATTCGGAAGTCCATCGTGGGTGGTGAACTTGGTAAATGTTTCATCCTCATAATTAAACAAGTTTAATCCTTCATCGGTTCCGATCCATAGGCGGTTTTTGGAATCATGGTATAGGCAAAAAATCCTGTTCGAACTAATGCTGTTCGAATCATCAGGGTAATTTTTGTACTGACGTACAACGCCTGTGGCCCTATTAAAAAGATTGAGCCCCTCGCCGCTGGTACCAACCCAGAAATTGCCATAATTATCTTCATACATCGTTGAAATCCTTTCTTGCGATAGGGTGCGATCAGGGTTTGCAGGGTTGGGAATATATGATGTAAATGTATTGGTGGCTATATTCAATTTACATAATCCTTCCGAAATAGTACCTATCCAGAGAGTATCGTTTTCATCCAACAATAATTTTCGTATTTTATTGTCAGGCAAAGAATTACTATTCAATGGATTGTGTAAATAGTTTGTAAATATTTTGGTTAAAGGGTTGTACTTCGACAAACCATTGTTGGTTGAAATCCATATATTATTGTTTTTATCCTGTACTATAGATGTAACATGATTGTCAACCAATGAATTGCTGTTCAACTCGTTATGTACTATTTTAGTAGATGTTGAGGTGGAAGGGTTAAACACAGTTATTCCTTCACCATAAGTTCCTATCCAAAGATTCCCCGCATTGTCCTCTAAAAATGTTCTAACAAGAGAAGACTGAAAGCAAAGCGGATCGCCGAGTTGATTTCTGAAATTGGTAAACTTCCTATACTTCCTGTCAAACTTATTTAACCCATGATTATTGGTACCAACCCACACAATCCCTGTTCTATCCTCATAGATAGTACGTATTATATTGCTGCTTATGCTCCTACTATCATTGATATTATTAACGTATGTGTAAAATTCTTCAGTTAAGGGGTTATACTTTTGGAGCCCTGCATAGGTAGCGAGCCATATATACCCCTCTTCATCCTGGTATAAATCATGTATGGTGTTACTTGCTAATCCCGATTTATGGGATTGGTAGGTATATATTTTAAATGTATTATTCCCCCTGTTAAACCTCACCAACCCTGCATCATCTGTGGCAATCCACAGATTACCCTCCCTGTCTTCAAGGAAACGGCGTACAACACCCAAAGGATAATGCTCACCCTTTGATGTTTTCACATGAATGGTTTGAAAATTGTCCTTTTCAGGAATATACCGACAAAAACCATTATTAGTTCCAACATAAAGAGTTTGATTGGAATCAATAAACAACGCTCTGATAATATCATGCGGGATGGTTGTTGAATCGCCCGGATTACAGCTATAAACCTTGAATTTTTCGGTCTTTGGATCGAAAAGGTTCAGCCCTTTTTCCGCTGTTCCCACCCAAATTTTCCCCAGTTTATCCTCACATAATGCCATAACCCTATTAAAGCTTAGGCTATATGGGTCTTCGGGATTGTTTTTATAGGTGTGAAAAGACTCAGTTTTATAGTCGTACTTAACCAAACCGCCTCCTATGGTGCCAATCCAAATCGTTTGCTCCTTGTCCTCAATCAGCGCTATTATTCGGCTATTGGGTAAGGAATTCTCTTCACCGGGATTTCGTTTAAAAATTTTAAAGCTATAACCATCGTAACGATTTAACCCATTTTCCGTTCCAAACCACATGAAACCCCGGGAATCCTGTATAATGGCATAAATAGTATTCTGGGAAAGCCCGTTTTCTACTGAAAACCTTTCAAATTCAATGGCATCCCACTGACCATAAGAACTTAAGTAGGACGAAACAATAAAAAAAAGCAGAGTACAAATTCTTTTTAAAAGTTTCACCACGATAAGTTGTCAAACGGTTTAAAATTACTGCATAGCATTGAACATGTGCAAGCCAATTTCAGCAGGTGATTCCGACACATGTATTCCGCATTGTTTGAGGATTGCAATTTTTGCATCTGCTGTATCCTCTGCGCCGCCTATTATGGCTCCGGCGTGACCCATTCTCCTGCCCTTGGGGGCAGTTTTTCCGGCAATAAAGCTGACCACCGGTTTTCTCATGTTATCCTTAATCCAGCGAGCAGCTTCGGTCTCCATGCTTCCTCCTATTTCACCTATCAGAACCACGCCTTTCGTTTCCGGGTCTTCGTTGAACAACTTAACAGCATCCAACATGGTAGTTCCCACAATGGGGTCGCCACCAATCCCGATGCACGTCGATTGTCCCAACCCGCATTTGGTCAACTGGTCAACTGCTTCATATGTTAAAGTGCCAGACCTTGAAACAACGCCAATGCACCCTTTTTTGTGGATAAAGCCAGGCATAATGCCAACTTTAGCCTCATCAGGAGTTATTATCCCCGGGCAATTGGGCCCAATTAACCTTACATTGGGATGGCATTCGAGGTAATGCTTCACCATCACCATATCCGAAACAGGGATACCTTCGCTAATACAGACTATTACTTCCACCCCGGCATTACAAGCTTCCATAATGGCATCGGCTGCGAATGCAGGAGGAACAAAAATCACCGATACGTTGGCACCGGTCTTGGCAACACACTCGGAAACCGTATCGAAAACCGGCAGGTTTAAGTGGGTTTGACCGCCCTTTCCGGGTGTTACTCCACCCACCACGTTTGTGCCATATTCTATCATTTGAGCAGCATGAAAAGAGCCTTCGCTGCCTGTGAATCCTTGTACCAGAACTCGTGAATCCTTATTAATAAGTACGCTCATTATTTTACCAATTTTACCGATTCAAACCTACAAATTTTTTCAAATAAACATGCATATTTGGCTCCTGTTATATCCCCTGTTTTATGAAAGGGCAGTATCTTTACATATAATTATTGATATGCCTGATAAACAGTGTAGTTAATTACATTATATATTAAATTTAATTTCGCCACCTATTTTTTGAAGATCTATTGCTGGTTTAACATTTTTGCGAAATTTTGTCTCCTAAACTATGCACATGAGTAGAAATCTGTTGTTCATCCTCCTTGTCCTTAACTTCTCCCCGTCCCTAGCGCAAAAAATGCCCGAATCGTATTATCAAGCCCTGGCTTTGATTGAGCAGAACAAGTGTGAACAGGCAATATCGCTTATCGACTCATCCGTTGTAAAAACGGACAATAACCCTAACCTTTTGATGCTTAGAGGTGAAGCGTTTTTAAAAAAACATCAGTACGCCAAAGCCATTGACGATTTTCGTAAAGCCGAACTATTAAAAAATGGTATTGCCTCGTACCAGTTGGCACGCGCCTATGCCCTGATCAATGATACTGAGAACGCACTCATTGAGTTAAAAAGACATCTATCTCAGCCAGTTAAACAGCCTGAAGCCTTCATCCTGCTCGATACAGCTTTTATCAATCTGAGCAAAAGCTCACAGTGGAACAGTATATGGCTTAACGATTGGTACACTCCATACGAACGAATGGTGGCCGAAGTGGCCTACCTGTTTTCGCACGAGCAATGGGATGATGCCATTGACCTACTTAACCAGAAAATTGAAGGTCGTGCAGCACGCCATAGGTTGTATGCATTGCGAGGCGAAGCCTATTTCAATATAGGAAGTTACCGTTCGGCTGAAGCCGATTTTGCTCAAGCTATCCAAAAGAGCCGTAGGAACCATGAATACATGTTTTGGAAAGCAAAAGCACTCGCGGCTCAGGGAAAGTACAAAGCAGCAATTAAACAGTTGAACCATGCCATTGACCTATCGGGTGGAAACCCGCATTACTACATGGAGCGTGGGCAGGCATATGCCGGAATGGGCAATCATCACAATGCCATCACTGACATTCAGCACTTTTTAACCTATTATCCCGATTGCATTAAAGCCATGGAACTTTTTACCATTTATGCTGTGGCCTTAGGGCGCAATATTGACGCACTATTCCGCCTTGCAACGATGATAAAGGCTAAGCCAAACGAGGTAAACTACTACCTCCTTCGGAGCAAAATTTATATTTCATCACAGAACTGGGCTGTGGCCGAAAAGGATTTAAGCAAAGCCATTGGTATCAATGGCAGATTAGTTGAAGCATACATGCAACGGGGTTTGTGCTATATAAATATGGGCAATAAAGAGGCTGCTTGCAAAGACTGGAAACAGGCTCAAACATTGGGAAAGTTCGAAGCTCAGGAGTTAATTTACAAGCATTGCAGGTAAAACGACCAAATTAGTTGCGGTTTTACAATTTACATCCTTTGGGGAACATCGATTCCCAATAGCCAGAAAGCTCTACGAATGACATTGGCTACCTCGCGTGAAATAACCAGCCTAAGTTCGCGGATTGTGCCATTCTCCTCCCTGAGTATTTGAAACTCGTGGTAAAACTGGTTGTACTCCTTGGCCAATTCGTAAACGTAGTTCGCCACGAGTGCAGGATTCAACTCCCTGGCAGCTTCATTTACCGTTTTGGGGAATAGGGAAACGATTTTAATCAGCTCCTTCTCCTTTTCACCCATCTTATCAATACCCACGGTTTTTGGTATGGCAATCTTCATGTCAGCAGCCTTTCTCATCACCGATTGAATTCGGGCATGGGTATATTGAATGAAAGGGCCGGTATTGCCATTGAAATCAATGGATTCCTTGGGGTTAAAGGTCATGTTCTTCTTTGGGTCAACCTTTAGAATAAAATATTTCAAGGCACCCAATCCAACCATGTTAACGACTTTTTCAGCTTCATGGGGCTCTACATCATCCAACTTGCCCAGCTCTTTCGACATATCTCTGGCTGTTGTATGCATCTCTTCCACAAGGTCATCGGCGTCCACCACGATGCCTTCGCGCGATTTCATTTTCCCCTCCGGTAGATTGACCATACCGTATGACAAGTGGTACAGGTGCTCCGACCAATCATATCCCAACTTTGCCAAAATGAGCCTAAGTACCTGAAAGTGGTATTCCTGCTCATTGCCAACTACATAAATATGATCATTCAGGTGATACTCGGTAAAACGCTGAATGGCAGTACCGATATCCTGAGTAATGTAAACCGATGTTCCATCGGAACGAAGCAGGAGTTTTTCGTCGAGCCCGTTGTTGGTCAAATCGATCCATACCGACCCATCGGGTCGTTTGTAGAATACTCCCTTATCCAACCCTTCCTGCACAATGGTTTTGCCCAATAGGTATGTTTGCGATTCGTAGTAAACCTTGTCAAACTCAATACCCAACGATTTATAGGTTGTATCGAACCCGCTGTACACCCAACCATTCATCCGTTCCCAAAGCGTATATATCTCAGGGTCTTTGGCTTCCCACCTGCGAAGCATTTCCTGCGCTTCAACGATTAATGGTGCCTTAAGCCGGGCTTCCTCTTCGCTCATACCCTGAGCGGCCAGTTCGGCAACCTGTTTTTTATACACCTGTTCAAAAGCAACGTAGTATTTACCCACCAAGAAATCCCCTTTAATTCCCGACGATGAGGGTGTTTCGCCATGGGCGAATTTTTGCCAGGCCAACATCGATTTGCAAATATGAATCCCCCTGTCATTCACCAGATTTACTTTGAAAACCTTATGTCCATTGGCTTCCAATACTCTGGCTACAGCAAATCCCAGAATGTTGTTGCGAATATGCCCCAAGTGTAGCGGTTTATTGGTGTTAGGCGATGAAAACTCAACCATAACCGTTTTGCCCGACGAATGGGGTGGTGCAAATCCAAAGTCATCTGCCTGCGAAATGGAGTTGATGGTCTCACACCAGAATCTATGGCTTAACGAAATGTTAAGGAATCCCTTTACAACGTTGAACGACTCTACCTCAGGGTAGTTATTCTTAATATAATTGCCAATCTCGTTGGCTGTATCTTCTGGTTTTTTATTGGAGATACGGAGAATGGGGAATACCACAATGGTAAAATCACCCTCAAAATCTCTGTTTGTTTTTTGTACCTGAATTAAAATATCATCTGGTTCTACTCCGTATAACTCTTTGACAGACAATTTTAACGCCTGAACTAAAATACCTTCGGGTTGCATTTTCGTTGAATATTTGGCACAAATATAGCAAACAATGGGATAGTTTAAGGTTAATTCTTTTCGGCCAATCCCTCACTCCCATGGCCATTTATTCGCCATATACCTGATACATTAATTTTTAAATGTTAAAAAAGACAGGATAAGACATCTGCCGATTAAACTTTTAATTCATTGTTAGGCAGTGTCTCCATAGGCTTAAGGAAAAAATAAATATGTAACATATACACATAAATATCCTATACCATTGAGATAAATGGCATTAACTAATAGAAACGGTTGGATTAGATTGTCAATCGGGAAAGATAAGCATAGGAATATCTGCTTCCGCAAGCATTTTGCGTGTTAGGGATGGGTTGAATAAGCGCGAAAGTAAGTTCCTTTTGTGCATTGTTACGGCAAAAAGATCAATCCTCCTGCCCGAAATAAAGCCTCTGAACGTTTCGGCGCAATATTTCCCTTTGACGAGTTCAAATTGGATATTAGCCTTTTTAATGGTCTTTTTCGCATAATCCTTAAGGCTGCTTAACCTTGCCCTGGCAATGGCGTTCTCCGGCTCATCGGTACAGTTGATACACCAAATGTTTACCTTAAATGCCGACAGGATGACAGCAAGTTTCCTGATGGCTGCATAATCGTTATCATCAAGCCTTGCAGCGTAAAGCACATTCTTAACTTCATAAATATCCTTAAGAACCGCTTTTTCCGGTATTACCAGCAAAGGAATATTGACCTCTTTGGCCACATCCATGGCCACATCTCCCACCAGCTCATTGCTTCGAAACCCCTCCCCTTTTGTTCCCATAATCACTATTCCGGGTTTGTGCCTTCGGCATGAATCAATTATTCCATAGCTGGGAAAACCTTCGCGAAGCGAATAGCCAATTTTCACCGTATCCATGCCATTCTCCCGTGCATACCTTTTTATCTGTTCAAATGCTTTTACCAACTGTTTTTTGGCATTTTTCTGCAGCGTGTGAAAGTTTAAGTCCACATCGATTTGAACACTGGCGGCATCGGAAAAGGGGATTAGATCTACAATGGGCGAATTGAAAACGTGCAGCAGTTTCAGTTCGGCTCCGTAAACGTGAGCAATTCTCAAAGCGAATAATGCAGCATTATTAGAATGTTCGGAAAAATCAATGGGTACCAGTATGCGACGAACGTTGTGCTCTCCCCTCCCGGGATCGTCAAGTTCAACCAGCAGCTTAATGGCCCTCTCCGCATCGGCTTCGCGAATTTGAACCTTAACATTATCAGAAATATTGGGCTGAATAAGGTTCACATTTTTCAAATAACATTCTATGCCATTGGAATTTAAATACCCTTGTAGTGCCAATGCGCTGGTATAGGTTTCGTTCGCAATAACGATTAATTTATCCTCCATGGCTAACCTAAGATTAATTACATGGAAATATAGTGTAATTAAAACATGAAGTCAAGGTTTTTTTCAAAATTTAGTATAAATGATTATGGATGCTTCACCGTCATAAAGTTAGCCCTGACAGCTCAAAGTGAAAAACAATGAGCTATATTGAATAAAACATTAAAGTTGGGCACAATTAGAATAGAAATCGAGTTTGAAGATGTAACCTCAAACAGTAATTAAAGCGTTCTGGATCAATAATTTTTATTGAGATTGCCTTTTGCAATATCCTTCGGATTTCTAATCATTATCGTTTAAAAAAGGCTGTCAACTCCAATAGATATTTTGCTTTCTCCGACAAATCATCTGCACTGGCAGCCAAAGCTTCAACGGCAGCAGCATTCTGTTGCGTTATTTGGTTAAGCTGTTGAACGGAATCGTTCACCTGCAACGAACCGGATTTTTGTTCCATACTGGCTGCTGTAATCTCCTGAATCAGCTGTACAGTTTTTGTCATTTCCGGGAGATTTTGATTCATAAGCGCCCGGGCTTTCTCCGAAACTGCTGCCCCCTTTTGGGACACAGAAATTATTTCATTAGCTGCTATACTACTCCGTTCGGCAAGTTTTCTAACTTCAGCCGCTACAACAGCGAATCCTTTTCCTTGATCGCCGGCTCGGGCAGCTTCAACGGCAGCATTTAGGGCAAGAAGATTAGTTTGAAATGCAATGTCATTTATAATGGTTATTTTTTCAGCTATCTCTTTCATGGAATCCAAAGCAATATTGGTAGATTGATTACCCTCTTCCAAACTGCGGGCTGTATTAATTGCAATACTCTCGGTCTGCGTGGAATTATCGGCATTCTGCTGAATACTCGATACTATTTGTTCCATGGTAGCCGAAATCTCCTCAAGGGAGGAAGCCTGCTCGTTGACCGATTCAGAAAGTTGCACTGAATTGGATGACAAAGCAATACTGGCTTTATTAATATCCTCCGAAACAGAGAGTATGCCTAAAATAACTTCCCTAAACTTCTGGCTAAGTTTCTCTATACCCACGGCAAATTTTCCCATTTCGTCATCTCTGCTCAAAAACTCTTTTTCTATTTCGAGTTTAAGCACCCCCTTTGACATGTTCTGCAGTTGATCTAAAAAGTTGTTAAGAGGCCTTTTAATCTTTATATTGACTATATATATACATACAGTGGCAAAAATCCCGGCAAGGGTAAAACTCACATAGAAAGGAAAAATATTAGGGTATAGATATTTCAGGTTTAAAACGCTGGCTAAAAAAAGCAGCGTGATAAGCCATAAGCGTGCTATTGATGTGATTATTGACTTTTTAAGCACAAGGTGAATAATTAAAAAACCTAATGGCACCCCAGCAATCCACGGAAAGGCAACTGCAAATAGTTCTCGCGACATAATTTCTATTTTTTAAAGGTTCTGAATAATCTAAACAAACTTAATTAAAAATACTAATGATACTGTAATGGATTTTTTTATCCATGCAAAAAACTGCTTTTTAAAGAAAGAATTGACCAACGGTATTTTGAAATTGACAAATGGTAATGACAAAATTAAGCTGAAAAACAGATTTTAAGTAAAAATAACTATTGTGACAAATATAAAATGATTTATCTTAAATCCAACTATTAGGTTACCAACACCTTGAATAGTCATTCTTAATTTCCCGGCACAAATATATGGTTCAACCTTCAAATAACAAACAATCTCGTCATTTTGATGAAATTATTTGGCACTACAAACTAATTTGTTAGATTTGTGGATAATCATAGAAGGTTATGACATATTACACTATCACTGTAAACAGTCAGATAATAAGTACCATGTAATCAATCAATAAGTTATAGTAATCAATCAATTAACTCTTTTCTATGGAATCGATCCTTGTTAAATCCGTTCTCATTGCCTTTGGGGCAGGAGTCCCTTTGGCTTATTTAGGCCTTAAATATATTTTTAAAAATTCTATTTTCCAACGCATTGGAATTTTTTGGGTGGCAACATCGTTGCTAACAACACTTTACGGCGAGGCTAGAATTATATATGGATTTCATAGTGCCGTATTAGTTACCATGGCTGCCATTACCATTACCGGCGGTCTTTACATTGCATCGGTTCTATTTAAGAAACCCCTGGAACAAGTGGATAAAAAACTATTGGAACTTTCTAAAGGCGATCTTAACGTTAAACTATCGGAAGAAGAGATACAGAGAAAAGATGAAATTGGCACTCTTTCCCAATCCATTGCCAATCTATCCAACAGTCTGAAAGAAATTGTCGGAAATATCAAGGAGAGAGCTGATGCAGTGGCCCATGCAAGCGAGTTGATCAAGGGGAGCACTCTTAACCTGTCGCAGGATGCAACTATGCAGGCAGCCCTAGCAGAAGAAATATCATCATCCATCGATCAAATTTCATCAAGCATTAAACAAAACGATTCAAATGCCCAGCATACTAAAACCATCTCCGTAAATTCTGTTAACGGGATTTCGGAAGTTGCCACTTCCTCTCAGGAAAGTTTGGATTTAATAAGGCAAATCAGTAGCAAGATCAATATTGTGAACGATATTGCCTTCCAAACGAATATACTCGCTCTAAACGCGGCTGTTGAGGCAGCCCGTGCCGGCGAGAGCGGGAAGGGATTTGCCGTTGTGGCTGCCGAGGTGAGAAAGTTGGCAGAAAGAAGTAAGGTAGCTGCCGATGAAATCATTTCTCTTGCCAATCGGACTGTAAAGAGAACCGAGGAAGCTAACCTTAAAATGGAAAGTGTAATCCCAGAAATAACAAAGACAGCTGATTTGGTGCAGGAAATTTCGGCAACCAGCATGGAGCAAAATACCGGAGCCGACCAGATTGGAACAGCCATACAGGAGTTGAACTCCGCTTCGCAAAGAAGCGCTGCCGAATCGGAAGAGATTGCAACCAACTCCGAACAGCTGGCCGAACAGGCAGATCTACTACTGGACTCCATTGCCTTCTTTAAGATTAGCGATGGTAGGTAAAGAGTAAAGGTTGTTATATATACTGACTGAAAATCAGGATATTTCATTACAGTAAAGTACTTTTTACTAGGGTATTATCCACTGATACTGATATTTCCCTATTGATAACACTATGGATAACAACACACTGTATCCCTGTGAAGGCGCTGAGAAATAATAATAATAACTGAGTAATGTGAAATTAACATTTCCGCCTCAACTTCTCAGCTATACAATGGGGGTAATCTCTTTGCGCTCTTTAAGTCCCACATCCCGACTAATCTGGATCGGAATCTTTTTGTCTTCTTCAATTAAAAACAATGAGCAATAAGTAATGAACAATATATATACTTGCAGCCCTATGGGTAGTCAGACCGAATTTTGTCTTTCTTTGGGGGTTAAGGGACAAAATTTAAAACTATCATAAAAATTTCACCAAATATAAGACTCACTGATAGAAACTGAGTATCTGCATGTTATCTTTAACACGGAACTGTAAATAACACTTTAGAGTTACGAAAAATTAACCATAAACAATAATCCCAATATTCTTTTCCATGCACCATGATGAAATGCGCAAACCATTTCATCTTTTTGCAATCTAAGGCTATATTTGGGCATTATTTAACACAATACACCCTCAATAAGCATGTAATATGTCGCAAACACGTTCTATCGAAGAGATTAACGATAAAATCCGCAAAGGGAAAGCCGTGGTGCTAACTGCCGAACAGGTTGCCGCCATGGGGCGGGAATCGAGCCCTTCTGAAATTGCACAAAAGGTTGATGTGGTAACTACGGGAACCTTCGGCCCCATGTGCTCTTCGGGCTTGTTTATCAACTTCGGACATACCAATCCGCCCATTCGAATGGAGAAGGTCACCCTAAACAACGTGCCCGTTTTCGCCGGTATAGCTGCTGTTGATGCTTATATCGGGGCTACCGAAACGGCACTGCCCAACGACCAATACGGTGGTGCGCATGTAATTGAGGACCTGATTGCCGGAAAGGATATCCTGCTGCAAGCCTCAGCCAAGGGTACCGATTGCTATCCACGTACCGAGGTTAAAACGCTGATTAACAAAGACACAGTGAACGAAATGTTCATGTTCAACCCCCGCAATGCTTACCAGAATTACAACGTTGCGGTGAACAGTACTTCAAAGATAAAACATACCTACATGGGCACTCTGTTACCGCTTCTGGGTAACGCCACATTCTCCACCTCAGGCGAACTGAGCCCGTTAATAAACGACCCCGAATTGCGCACTATTGGCATAGGTACACGAATATTCTTTG
This sequence comes from Bacteroidetes bacterium ADurb.Bin008, assembly GCA_002071445.1. Taxonomy (GTDB): domain Bacteria; phylum Bacteroidota; class Bacteroidia; order Bacteroidales; family Tenuifilaceae; genus MWFE01. Next base: position 53,425 of record MWFE01000052.1, read on the forward strand.
GCGGTACCACGGGCTATGTGGCATGGCACGGAACGCAGTTCAATACCGGCAAACCGCGTAATGAGCATGGAATTCCCATTGGCAACTCTGCAACGCTTACCCTCATTGGCAATGCCAAGGAGATGAACACCCAATTCATCCGCGCAGCCTATTTTGAGAAATACGGCGTATCCATGTTTGTGGGCGTAGGTATTCCCATACCGGTGTTAGATGAGGATATGGCCCATAGGGTGATGATAGACAACAGCCGTATAGAAACCAATATCATCGATTATGGAACGCCCGACCACGATATTCTGGGGCGAACCAATTATCAATCACTTTTTGCCGGAGAGATTACCATCAACGGTAAAAAAGTGCGAACGGCTCCCCTATCCAGCATCAAAGTTGCACGTGACATCGCCGAAACTCTGCGTCGCGAGATTCTATCTGGCAACTTTATGCTCACAACACCTGTAGAATACTTTAAAAAGACCAAAGGCCTCAATTGCCTTGACATCAGATTATAATAATCCAACATACCCAGATGAAAAGTAAAAGATTTGTACTAACCTTCCCTCCCGAAGCCTCCGGCGAGCCCATCACATACAACCTCATCCGGAAGTTCGATATCATGGTAAACATTGTAAAGGCCGATGTTTCGCCCGGCCACATAGGGCATCTGGTGATGGAGATGACAGCCCCCAAAAAAGTGCTTGAAGATGGGATGGAGTATATGAGGCAGCATAGGGTAGAATGCGTGCCCATTGACCGTAAAATAACCTACAACAAGGATTTGTGTGTTCACTGTGGTGCCTGTTCGGCCGTTTGCTTTGCAGGAGCACTGACCATAAGCCCCCAAACGGCTGAATTGGGTTTTGACCCTGAGAAATGCGTGGTGTGCGAACTCTGCCTCACGGCCTGCCCATTGAAACTTTTCCGCATTGATATTGGCTAAAAGCCAAGCATACCAGCCCCGCCTCTACCGCGAGGCCATGGGGAATAGCCGTTGGGAAAGCTTAACTGTTGCTCATCGGCAAACCGACCTTTGGGTGGCTGTTGATAAGCGTAGCTTCCATCCGCACATTAGAAACTATGTGTCGGATCGCATACGCCATTACAGAGCCATTCTCGATGATCATATTGCAGGGCATCCCGATTTCCTAACCGCCCTTGCTCCCATCGCACCTCCTTTTGGAGTACACCCGTTAATAGCAGAAATGGCCGAAGCCTCTAAAATTGCAGGCACTGGTCCCATGAGTGCAGTGGCCGGAGCCTTGGCAGAAAGGATTTGTTATGATATCATATCTCAATTTGGTGCCCAAGAGGTTATTGTGGAAAACGGAGGCGACATATTTATGCAACTTACCGAACCTGTAACCGTGTCCATTTATGCAGGAAATTCTCCGCTATCCGAGAAGTTAGCCTTAACTCCCGATGCTGCTCATAGCCCCTTATCGCTATGCTGCTCCTCGTCAACAGTGGGGCATGCTCTCAGCTTTGGCACTGCCGATGCCTGTATGGTGGCCTGTCGTAGCGGAGCTCTGGCCGATGCCCTGGCAACCGCTTTCTGCAATATGGTTAAAACCGATGAATCGGTGCAGGAAGTAACCCAAAAGGCTTTGGAGATGACAGAAGTGAAGGCCATTGTAATCATCAGGGGCGATAAGGTGGGCATGGGAGGACAGATAAAAGTAACCCTGATATAAATGAATTGTGTGGTCTAAGCCTCGATAAAAGATAATCTCCCCACTCTAATAGTAGAAAGAAAGACTTTTTCCTAAAAAAGGTCATCCCGAACCGTGTGCTCGGGATGACCTTCATGTTTATTTAATTAGGGTGTGCTGTTATGCCAACGATTGGCTTACAAGGAATACAACTGCAAGTGCAATAATAGCATAAAGTTCAGGGAACACAGCCAGAATCATGGTGTTACCAAAAACTTTATGTCCCGATCCAATGGCAACAATACCATTGGCACAAACCTGTCCCTGCCTTAAAGCCGAGAACAAACCCACAAATCCCATGGCGATACCTGCGCCAAAAATAGCGGCAGCAGTAGCCCAGGAAAGTTCGGGAATTAAAAAGCTTGCCAGCATAAAGTATCCTGCAAAGCCATAAAGGCCTTGCGTTCCCGGAAGTGCACTGAGGATCATGTAGTTACCAAAAGCCGTGGGATCCTTTTTCATCGCACCCACAGCTGCGTTTCCACATATTGTAACTCCGTAAGCACTACCGACACCCGATAGGATAACCATGATTCCTATTCCAAGGTAAGCAAAAATGATTGGTTCCATAATGTTAAATTTAGTTGTTTTAAAATAGTTAATAGATATTGTTATTATTTATTCTTTCTTAAAAGGTTGATACAGTTTACCCCCACCGGTAAATCCGGAGTTTTTATAAAACTCTACAAAGATCAAACGCATGGGGTGTACCAGCGATCCAAGCGCTGCCATAAAGAGATTAATGGAATGCCCTGCAACCAGTATGATGGCTGTAACAATCGCTCCAACAACTGGAATATCCGGCGCCATACCAAAAGCTAAGCTGTTGAATACATTCCCCAGGATTCCACTAGACAATCCCAGTGCAAAAAGTCGAATGTAGGAGAGCAAATCACCGAAAAGTCCTGTGGCCATGTTGTAGGTATCCCAAACACCAAGTCCAACATTGATTAACGGATTTTTACCGGGGCTATTGAAAAGGAAAATACCTACAACAGCAACCCCAAGTATTATTTTATGGGCTAAACCAAACAATTCAACTCCCAACCCTTCAATCTGCGATAAGCCAAAAATAACTGCCGTACCAATAAGCAAAATCAGCCATCCAATTGTGGAGATAGAATATTTCCACCCTGACATACGGGCCAGGTTGAAAACTTTAACACACATGCCGAATACGATTTGTATTCCTCCTACTATCAATGCCAGGTTAAAGAGCTGACTTGGCTCCAGGAATAAATCCTTGAATTTCTGAATAATGGGTAGGTTAATGTCAACCATTGACACTCCAAAAAGCGTTCCCGTTAAAGTACCGAAAATAATGGTTGCCAAGGCCAATAGCTGAACCAACGAAAGTATGGAGCGGAGTTTTGGCATCTTTCGCTTTAAAAGTTGGGCCCCAATAAGCATAACCACTCCATAACCTGCATCGCCCAAACAGAAACCAAAGAACATCATAAAAAACGGGGCAAAGAGTGGGGTTAAATCCAACTCGCCATAAATCGGGCTGGTGAAGAGACTTCCAATAGGCTCAAAAAGTCGGGCAAACTTGTTGTTTTTCAAAAGGATGGGCGCATCATCGGTTTTCTGAGCCTTTTCCGAAACGTAGTAAATATTTTCCTTTTGCAGGAAATCAACGAATTCTGCATTTCGGGGCTCGGGAACCCAGCCATTCAAAACCATGACTGTATCTTCCGCTTGCCTGTCGGCGCTAAGTTGCACCGAATTAAACTCCAACTGGTTGCTAAGGTCTGTAACCTTTTGCTTGAGCAAAGGAATATTGCTGGCCAATACATTTATCCTATTGTTTATGGCTTCTGACCTTAGCCTATATCCATCCACTTCTGCCTGCTTTTCCACGTAGGAGTATGTAGGTGCCTTTAATTCCACTGCATCCACAGCAAGCGTGGCTTGCTCTTCGTGCTGAATCCAAACAAAGTAAACCTGCCCTGCTTCTGTGTGGATTATCTCAACGGGATGTTCATCCAACGGGAATTCGGACATGGCCTTCTCGCCGGCAACAAAGAATTTGATATATAATCCCCTTGCAGCTAACTCCGATATCAATTTTACATCGAATTTACCCCAAGGTTTTACATCCAACATCTCTTTTGTCGATTTACGAATCGAATTCTCTACCTGTTCCTTCTCTTTCACTAACGATTCATATTCGGCAAGTACTGCCTCCGGATCCACGGCCTTCTCTTGATCTCCCTGTGCTTGACGGGTTGAAAGTTCTTTAATTGCTTGATTATAACGGCCAATCTGTGCAATTAAGGAACGTTCTCCATCAGAAATTGTACGTGATTGCCTAACAATATCAACCATTCCCAACTCCTGCAACCTTAACAGGAACGAGTCGAAGTCGCGGTGATATACCAGGAATCCGTATTTAATCATTGGTACTATCATGCCTCTACCTCCATATTCTGCTGTCGGGTTTTCACAATTTTCATAGCCGATTTGGCAAGGTTTTCCTCGTCCTCCATAAAGCGTTTAATCTTCGTTATGGCGGTCTCATAGCCGGGTATTTGAACCTTCTCGTAAAGGTTAACCTTCTGCGTTGTTTTCTTGCGGGCATGATCCAACAGGTGCATCTTTTCCACATAGAAAACGCCCTCTATCCCTATTCGTGCCAATTCCTTCAGTATATCAACCCCTTCGGAATACCAGGGTGGACGGGCAAATAGGCTGTAATCCTTTACTTTAAAGATAACTTCCTTAAAAACAGGAATGCGTACACCGGCAATTTTTATCACGGTCATCTCCACATCCTCAACACTAACAAGGCTGTGCTCGAACTCTCCCCAAAGTCTTACCATGTAATCGTATTCTTGGGTCTTTCGTAAAAGAGCATCGTCCAACTCCTTAGCCTTATCTTTTGCCCGCTTCACCTCGGCACGTAGTGCCGACTCCTTATTCTTAAGAGTTGGCAATGCACGTAGGCGAATCCTAAGCTGCTTGTTAAGCTCGTGAAGTGATGTTTTATTAAACTGATACTTGATTGCCATGATTTATGGTATTACTGTTCAGCCGGCCAATACTTCTTAACAAACTCCTGCCTGATGGCAACCTCTGCCTTGGTAAAGTATTTGGCAAATAGTTCCCATGTTTGATTAAGCATGGCATCAATGTCAATATTGATATCAATGGCCAACAACCTAAGCGAATAATCGTGTGCAAATTTGAGGCATCGTTCATCGTATTCCGATAGGTCGAATCCGTTTTCCAGCTTGGTCTTTGCATTTGCAGCATCAGCATACAGCCTTACTGCAGCATTCATCACCTGCGGGTGGTCCTCCCTGGTTTTTTTACCAATAACCAGCTGCTTCAAACGCGAAAGGCTCCTGAAAGGGTCAACAATTACCTTGTTGGTATCGGAATCCTTGCGAAGGAATAGCTGCCCTTCGGTAATATAACCCGTATTATCGGGGATAGCGTGGGTAATATCTCCACCCGACAGTGTGGTTACGGCTATAATGGTGATGGATCCACCATCGGGGAATTGCACTGCCTTTTCGTACACCTTGGCCAAATCGGAGTAGAGCGAACCGGGCATGGAGTCCTTGGAGGGGATTTGATCCATACGGTTGGACACAATGCTCAATGCGTCAGCATACAGGGTCATGTCGGTAAGTAGCACCAGCACTTTCTCATTCTTCTCCGTAGCAAAGTATTCGGCTGCTGTTAGAGCCATGTCAGGAACCAGAAGTCGCTCCACAGGAGGCTGCTCGGTAGTGTTTACAAAGCAGATAATCCTATCGAGAGCGCCTGCATTTTCGAAAACGTTTTTGAAATACAGGAAGTCATCGTTGGTCAGACCCATACCGCCCAAAATAATTTTGTCGGCCTTGGCACGGAGTGCCACGTTGGCCATCACCTGATTGTAGGGCTGGTCGGGGTCAGCAAAGAATGGAATCTTTTGTCCGGTCACCAAGGTGTTATTCAGGTCAATACCTGCAATCCCGGTTGCAATCAATTCCGAAGGCTGCTTACGACGTAACGGGTTAACCGATGGGCCACCAATTTCCCTTGGAGCGCCTTCCACGTCGGTACCTCCAAACAGGGGCTGTCCGTAGGCATTAAAAAAGCGCCCCGCTAAATCGTCTCCAACCTTTAGCTTGGGAGGTTCGCCGTAAAAGATCACCTCGGCATTGGTGGGAATACCCTCAGTACCGCCAAACACCTGCAGGGTAACAACATCGCCAATTATTTTCACTACCTGGGCCAATCTGCCGTGCACCATGGCCAACTCCTCGTTGGCTACACCCTGTGCTCTAAGGGAACAGGTTGCCTTCGTAATGCCAACGAGTTGGGTATATATCTTTTGAAAAGCTTTAGTTTCCATTATAGTTATGCCTTTCTTTCGTTGATAATTGATTTAACTTCTTCTTCGAATTTAAAGAACTCCTCACTCTCATAAACAGAGTAGTTCATCTGTTTAAGGGAGTTGATAAGCCCTTTGTAGAAGGTTGAGCACTCTTCGAAATGTTCGAACTTGAACGAATTATCGCAAATGCCTACAATAAGATCGAGCATGAACTTCTGACGCAACAATGGGGTTGATGCGTCAATCTTATCAAATGCATCCTGTTGCAGGATTATAAAGTCGATAAGTTCGGCTTTCCAAAAGCGATCGTGGTACTCTACGGGAACGCCGTCATCACCAAGGATGTTTATCTGTTCGTAGGCCTCCTTTCCGCGCTGTACATAGTTTTTGGCCTTAAGTACCGTTTCTACCCATTTTGCATCAATGGTTTCATTCAAATAATCAATAATTTCGGGGTATTCAAGGTATTTCGAATACGAATCCATGGGGTCAATTGCCGGGTACCTTTTACCATCGGCCCTTTGTTGCGACAGGGCGTAAAAACACCGTGCAGCCTTTTTGGTCGATTCGGTAACGGGCTCTTTCAGGTTACCTCCGGCGGGTGATACGGTTCCGATAAAGGTAACTGATCCGGTTTGTTCATTATTCAGGTAAACCAAACCTGCCCTGGCGTAAAAGTTGGCAATAACTGCCGGTAGGTCCATGGGGAAAGCGTCGGGGCCCGGAAGTTCCTCCAGCCTGTTGCTCATCTCACGGAGTGCCTGTGCCCAACGCGATGTGGAGTCGGCTAGCAATAACACTTTCAATCCCATACCCCTATAGTACTCGGCAATGGTCATGGCCGTATAAACCGAAGCCTCCCTTGCGGCTACAGGCATGTTTGACGTATTGGCAATGATGGTGGTACGCTCCATCAGCTTTCTGCCGGTTCTGGGGTCGTCGAGGTGCGGGAATTCCGCAAATATCTCCACTACCTCATTGGCGCGTTCGCCGCAGGCGGCAACAATGATTAGGTCTGCCTCGGCCTGTTTGGAAATGGCATGCTGAAGTACTGTTTTTCCACAGCCAAAAGGTCCGGGGATAAAGCCTGTACCCCCCTCGGCAATGGGGTTAAATGTATCGATGGACCTTACACCGGTTTCCATAATTTTAAATGGACGCGGCTTGTCCTTGTATGCAGTGATAGCCATTTTCACCGGCCATTTTTGCTCCATCGAAAGGTTGATGCTGTTGCCTTCGCTATCGGTTACCACTGCAATGGTATCTTTAATCTTATACACCCCTTTTTCAACAATGGATTTAACGGTGTATGTTCCGGTGAGTTTAAAGGGTACCATGATCTTGTGGTTAATCCAGTTTTCGGGTACCTCTCCTATCCAACATCCTGCCGTTACCTCATCGCCCACTTTGACGAGTGGTGTAAATTCCCAATCCACGTCGTAATCGAGTGCATCGGTGTAATCGCCGGCCTTAAGAAAAATGCCGTCCATTTTTGAAAGGTCGTGCTGAAGACCATCGTAGTTTTTCGACAGTAGTCCGGGACCCAGGGTTGCTTCGAGCATATGGCCTTCAAATTCCACGGTATCGTTGACCTTTAAGCCTCGTGTGCTTTCAAAAACCTGCACATAGGCATTCTTGCCAATAACCTTTATGACCTCGGCCATAAGTTTGACACCACCGCGGTAAATGTAACATATCTCGTTCTGTGCAACGGGGCTATCCACTTCAACCGACACTAAGTTGGCGATAATGCCTGTTACTTTTCCTTTGGTTTTCATGAATTATTCTATTTGATTTATTTCGTTATGTACATTAAAATTCTTTGGGTAGGGAGTAGGATTCGCGAAGATCGTTAACCATTTTCTTAAACATTTCTGAGCCTATCTGTGCATCGAGTTTAAGCCAACGGTTAACAATGATGGCTTTGACAAGAAAGGCAAGAATCGCATGGATATTGAAATAATCGAATGTAACAATCTCATCTATTTTACTCCATTTAAGCAAGTCAATACGCTTTTCGCGTTCCATAATATCGTGCATATCGGCTATCTGGAGAAGCTGTTCAAGGTAACCGATCTCCTTTTTAAGGCCAAAATCGGCTGCCTGGCTTCGGGTAAGAGTATCAACAAGTTCTTCCTCGCCCACCAGTTGGGTAGCCACATCTATCCCCTGCTTACGACAATTTATTGCTGTAAGAACATTATTGAAATCGCGTAAAAACCCATACCAGTTCGATATGAAATAATTACCGGATCCCATCATATACGAGAAGAAGTATTCCTGAAATACTACTTCCGGATTTTTCTCCACCTTGCTTTTGTAAACCTTAGTATCATCATCCTCGTCACCTTCATTTCCCCCTTTGAAGTAACGATAAAACTCCTGTATGTACGATGGGAACATGCCGATATGCTCATCCAATTCGGCATAGTAATTCTCGGGTATGGTTGAGTCGGGGTTAAACTGTTGATTTCGGTTAAAAATATGATTCTGGAAATTAGCGTTATCAAACTCAAGGAAGAGTTGTTCTACCTGCTTATAATCTGCAGGATGGAGATGGTCTTTCATCTCAGCCCTGAGCCTTTCCAGGCTAAAATCCTTGCGGTCCTGATCGATAAGCAGATCGGGTAAACCGGCAATCAAGTAGTGGTACTCTCTGGCCATGCTACTTACCTCCAAGAAGTAATTCAACTATTCGGGGGCGCATATACTCCGTAAAGAGGTTTTCGAAATCTTTCTCAGTAAAGCTGATGATGTAGCTGCCGTCTTTGGGGCCAATTCTAAAGCCGTATTTAATGTTTTTATCAGGAACTACAACAAATTCCTTATTGATGAGGGCATGGCTCTTCGACTTCAGGTAGTCGGTCAACTCCTTATTTATCGCCTCGGGGACAAGAACTTGAAGCGATATCTTCTGCAACGAGTTGGGATCCCATTTCTGAATAGCGGTTTCGATAACCTTCTTAATGAACTCAACTTCCTTCAATGCATCCATTAAAGGGGCCTTTATCACCTGTGCTTCAATGAGTGCAGATAAGTCCTGTTTCAAACCGTTTACAACCTGACGGGCAGAAATGGCAACCTCGGTTTCCACATTCTTCTTATAGTCGTCGGCCTGTTTTTTGGCTTGGGCTACAATTTGCTCAGCCTCTTTGGTGGCATTGGCAATAATTTTCGAAGCATCCTCCTTGGCCTTACCAACAATTTGGGCTGCCTCTTCGGTTCCCTTAGCTAAACCCTCTTTGTATATCTTCTCAGTTAGCTCTTGTAACTTGTTCTGCATAGTAGTTCCTCCAAATTAATAAAATTGATTTCGGTTTTAGTCAATGTCTATTGTTGAAATATGGTGATGAAATTAAAAATATTTTTTAAGAAAATGCATCTTGTTTGCAAATCTAAAAATAAATATGAAACATTATTTTAAAATTTAAAAAAAAATAGTTCTTTTTTTAAAGAGCTTATATTTGATATTTTAGAAATATTTTGTACAATGCGATGTGAAATTAACTTTTATAAGCAGGGGTCCATAATTTGAGTTTAAGCGATTTACATACTGGTATTGAACTTCGCTATTGATTCGATAATAGTTGTTCAATTTTAACCTTAACGTTATACAGAATCTTTTTTAAAAATCATGAACTCGACTAACAGCAATAAAATTCTTGTGTGCATTGATTTTCAAGAGCAGTCGATGAATGCACTGCATCAATGCTACGATTTAGCCCGATTTGTTAAAGCTGAAATATTGTTGCTTTACGTTATTGAGTCACCCGATTTGTTTTCGGGATTTACCCTGTCAAATATCGAAAATGCAAAGAGGGAGGTTGAAGAGAAGTTAAAAAAAATTGTAGAAAAAGAATGTTCCGCCACAGATATACTCTTCTCTTACGCTGTAGAGGTTGGTAAGGTACCTGAATGTATCCTCAGAAAGGCCAAAGAGCAAAAGGTTAACTTTATCGTAATGGGGAAAAATGGCACAAACCAAGGTCTTCGTAAATTTCTGGGATCCAACACTATAAAAGTTCTCAGTGAATCACCGTGTCCGGTAATCACCCTTAAAGGGCGTTACAGCATTGGGTTTAAAAATATTGTACTGCCATTAAATTTGAACAAGGGCACACAGGAGAAGGTGGCCCATGCCATTTCTTTCAGTAAATTTTTTGGTTCTCATATCCACATTGTTTCTGTACACTCAGGAGGCATTGTATTACCTACAAGCCGGATATTCAATAGGTTAAAAAAAGTACAAAGGGCATTCAGAATTAATGGCATTGCCTCTACAAATAAACTTTTCAGGAGAACGAAAAAGAACGACCACGAACACGTATTGGACTATGCCAAAGAAATTAATGCTGATTTAATCATGGTAATGGCGCGTGCCGAAGGACGACATTGGGATCACTACATTGGCAGTTTCGCGTATAGGATAATCAATGAATCTGAAATACCGGTTCTTAGCATCATACCCTTTACCACTCAAAAGCATGGCGAAACGTTTGTGGAGGCGATGGTTGACCCTTTCAACCTATTTTAAATCTTGTGTTATATTTCCAAATTATTATGCCTGAACAGTGTTAAACGAAGTTTGTCATCGTTTTATACAAATATCCGTCGCATATATTCTTAAATAGCTATTTTTGATTAAAAAAAATGCCATGAAACTTGGCCTGATGACCAAAAACGAGTGCGTTAATTTTATCGAGTTTAATATCACCGGGGATAGCGAAAATTATAATTTAGATTCAACTAATAAATGCAACTTTTTGAGGGCATGAATTAATTTTTTTCAAGCGAAGGGACAAAAATGTC
>MWFE01000053.1 GCA_002071445.1 Bacteroidetes bacterium ADurb.Bin008
CGTTTTCTTCATGATCGTCCTGTTTTAAGTTGACTTATTAACAAAAAAACTGTCAACCCATACTAGGACGGGACCTTGTCGGGATTCGCGGATTCGCATCCCGACGTGTCGGGATCGCGAATTTACATCCCGACTTTGTCGGGATTGCGCATTTGCAGATTGGAGGGAGACTCAAGGCTTGACTCTAAGTCAAACCTTGAGCATGTGTGAAATGCTCACAACCTTTTTTGGGTAGTTCCTTTCTTTGAAGCTATATTTGCGCATTGAACAACGTCAGCATGATGGGAAAGTTGGAAGACTCATACAGGCACAAGGGGTTGCGTGCCAAGCTAGTTGAGGAGATCAGCCGTAAGGGCATCACCGACGAGAGGGTGCTGGCTGCTATTGGCAAAGTGCCAAGGCACCTTTTCATGGAAAGCGGGTTTATCAACTTCTCATACAAAGATTCGGCATTCCCCATCGGTGCAGGGCAAACCATTTCGCAACCCTACACGGTGGCCTTTCAAACCCAGCTGCTGGAGGTATGGCCCATGGATAAGGTGCTGGAAATCGGGACAGGCTCGGGATACCAAACGGCCGTACTGCTGGAGATGGGAGCGCGGGTTTACACCATCGAAAGGCAGAGGGAACTCTACCTGAAGTCCAAGGCTCTGCTTGAGCAGATGGGCTACAACCCCCACTTTTTCTATGGCGATGGCTACCAGGGCAAACCCTCGTACGGCCCCTATGCCAAGATACTGATAACCGCAGCAGCCCCCGAAATCCCTCAGGCATTGGTTGACCAGTTGGAGGTGGGAGGACGCATGGTACTTCCCCTGGGCGATACCATGGGACAGGATATGACGCTGGTGGAAAAAATATCGCCAACCGAAACAAGGGTTACCGCCCATGGGCGGTTTATCTTCGTGCCCATGCTGAAGGGAACACAGCGTTAACCATTGAAAAATATTTAAACCATGATACAGCTCAAACAGTTTATCTTCAACCCTTTTCAGGAAAACACCTACGTCCTTTTCGACGAAACCCGCGAATGCGTGATAGTTGATGCGGGCTGCTACACCGATGATGAGCAGGACGAGTTGGCTTCTTTCATCGAATCCCATGGGCTTACGCCCAGGTTGGCCATCAACACCCACGGGCATGTGGACCATGTACTGGGCAATGGTTTTGTGAAGGAGAAGTACAGCATCCCGTTGGCCGGTAACTTCGAAGACCTAATGCTAATCCAGACGGCCCAATCGCATGCACTGATGTTCGGATTGTCCGTTGATACAGTCCCCTCATTGGACCAATCGCTTAACCATGACGATACCGTTAGCTTTGGCAATTCGCAGCTCCGGGTTATTCACACACCCGGGCACTCCCTTGGGGGAATATGCCTTTACAGCAAGGCAGGGAATTTTATCCTTACCGGCGATACCCTGTTCAACGGCTCCATTGGCCGCACCGACCTTCCGGGAGGAAGTTATGATATTCTAATTGACAGCATATTCACCCGCATCCTGCCCTTGGGCGATGAGGTGAAGGTATATCCCGGGCATGGCGACAGTTCCACCATTGGTTACGAGAGAAAGAATAATCCCTTTCTGCAAAAACAATAGGGATTGTAACGTTGTTTGTAATATTATTAGCTGTAATGGGAAAAACATCCGATAAATTGTAACCAATTATCTAAATTTACATCGAAATTATTGCCAAAATGGTATTGACGCAATCAATTTTTAACGGCATAAAAACATACTAACTTATTAAGTACCGAAATATGAAATCTGAATGTTTTGTAAATCGCCACATTGGCCCGCGCGAAAGCGAACTGCCCGAGATGCTTAAGGCTGTTGGGGTAAAATCACTGGATGAGCTGATTGACCAAACCGTGCCCAAGGATATCAGGATGAAGGGCATGCTGAACCTTCCTGAACCCCTCACCGAGCATGAGTACCTTAATAAAATCAGGGGAATGGCGGCAAAAAATAAGCTTTTCCGTTCATTCATCGGCATGGGATACTACAACACCCATACGCCATCGGTGATACTCCGCAATATCCTTGAGAACCCTTCGTGGTACACATCCTACACGCCCTACCAGGCCGAGATTAGCCAGGGCCGCCTTGAGGCACTGCTCAACTTCCAAACCGTGGTGATGGACCTTACGGGGATGGAGATTGCCAACGCTTCGCTGTTGGACGAGTCCACGGCGGCTGCAGAGGCCATGATCATGATGTTCAACCTCCGCTCACGGCAAGCCGTAAAGGAGGAACGCAATGTGGTGTTCGTTGATAGCGACGTATTTCCGCAAAACCTTGAGGTGATTGAAACCCGTGCCACTCCGCTGGGCATAAAGGTGGTAACCGGATGCTACAGTGAGTACCAGTTCACCGGCAAGGAGTACGGTGTTGTGGTTCAGTACCCCTCGGCCAAGGGTAACATTCGTGATTATGCAGCTTTCGCTGCCCGGGCCAAGGAAGCCGGACTTTTCGTTACGGTCGTTGCCGATATCCTCGCCCTTGCCCTGATTACCCCTCCGGGCGAGTGGGGAGCCGATATTGTGGTGGGCTCCACCCAGCGTTTGGGTATTCCCATGGGCTTTGGCGGACCCCATGCGGGATATTTGGCCACCAAGGATGAGTACAAAAGGAATATCCCCGGCCGTATCATTGGGGTTTCTGTTGATAAGCATGGCAACAAGGCGTTGCGTATGGCTCTCCAAACCCGCGAGCAGCACATCAAGCGCGAACGTGCAACTTCAAATATCTGCACCGCTCAGGCCCTGCTGGCCACCATGGCGGGTATGTATGCCGTTTACAAGGGCCCCGAGGGCATCAAAAAAGTTGCACAGCATGCCCATGGCGCAGCTGTCACCCTTGCAAAGGCAATCGAAGCACTTGGCTACAAGCAGAATGTAAAGAATATTTTCGATACCATCGAAATTGAGCTGCCATCCGGCATTTCCGCCGATACCATCAGAACCATTGCGTTAGGCAAGGAGATAAATTTCAACTACAAACCCAATGGTACCATCGGTATCAGCACCGACGAGCTGACCTCGTTGACCGATGTCAACGATATCATCGCCATTTTTGCTCAGGCCGCATCCAAGCCCGCAAAGCAGATAGAATCCATTGTAGAGGTTGATGCCATTCCTGCTAACCTGAAACGAAAATCGGCATACCTTACCGGTAAGGTATTCAACATGTTCCACTCCGAGTCGGAGATGATGCGCTACATTAAGAAGTTGGAGCGCAAGGATATATCGCTTACCCACAGCATGATCTCGCTGGGTAGCTGCACCATGAAGCTCAACGCTGCCACCGAGATGCTTCCCCTGAGCTGGCCCGAGATTGGTGGCATCCATCCGTTTGTGCCATCCGATCAGGCGCAGGGATACCTCCAAATCATTGATGAGCTGGGGGCTCTCTTAGCCGAAATCACCGGCTTTGCCGCCATGTCGTTCCAGCCCAACTCGGGTGCTGCGGGCGAGTATGCGGGCATCATGGTCATTCGCCAGTACCACATCAGCCGTGGCGAGGGACACCGCAACGTGGTACTTATCCCCGCTTCGGCACACGGTACTAATCCAGCCACTGCCGCCATGGCAGGCATGGAAGTGGTTGTGGTGGCCTGCGATGACAAGGGCAACATTTCGCTTGACGATTTGAAAGCCAAAGCCCAGCAGCATCGCGATAACCTGTCCAGCTTTATGGTTACCTATCCATCCACCCACGGAGTGTTTGAGGCCGATATTAAGGAGATGATCAGGATTATTCACGACAACGGCGGACTGGTGTACATGGATGGCGCCAACATGAATGCTCAGGTGGGGCTTACCAGCCCGGGATTTATCGGTGCCGACGTATGCCACTTGAATCTGCACAAAACCTTTGCGATACCGCATGGCGGAGGAGGTCCCGGCGTTGGTCCCATTGGCGTGGCCAAGCATCTGGTGCCATTCCTGCCCTCGCATCCCGTGCTGAAAACCGGAGGCGATAAGGGGATTTCTGCTGTTGCCGCTGCACCCTTTGGCAGTGCCAGCATACTGCCCATCACCTTTGGATATATCCTTATGCTTGGTGCCAAGGGGCTCAAGTATGCCACAGAGATGGCCATTCTGAATGCCAACTACATGGCTGTTAAACTAAAAGGGCATTTTGAGGTGCTATACACCGGTCAAACAGGTCGTGTGGCCCACGAGATGATTTTAGACTGCCGCCACTTTAAGCAAACCTATGGCGTTGAGGCCGGAGATATTGCACGAAGGCTTATGGATTACGGCTTTCACGCTCCTACAGTATCATTCCCCGTGTACGAAACCCTGATGGTGGAGCCCACCGAGAGCGAGTCGCTGCAGGAACTGGACCGTTTTGTGGAAACCATGATTGAGATACGGAAAGAGCTTGAGGAGATTAAGGCAGGAACGGCCGATAAAGAGGACAATGTGATTAAGAATGCACCGCACACGGTTGAGGAGGTATCGGATGACCAGTGGAACCATGCATACAATCGCAGGAAAGCTGCATTCCCACTTTCGTGGATTGCCAACAACAAGTTTTGGCCAGCGGTGGGAAAAATCGATTCAGGCTATGGCGATCGCAATCTGGTGTGCTCCTGTGCACCCATGGAGGAGTACCTTTAGAATTTAGTGTTAATATCTAAATAGAATCGGGGCGTACCGGCGGGTTCGCCCCGATTTATATTTTAAATCCGCCTCCGCAATGTAATTATGGGACTTTAGATTCGAATTGGTTTATTTCTAAATCCTGAGGGGTTGCTCTTAAAACTACTTAGATATTTAGAATCAATAGAGTAAGGGGTTCTAAACCAGTAAATAGTTCCGGATTTTCGACCTAAAAGATTCTGTGAGAACGCTACTCTGCAAAGTTGAACTTAACGGTTTGCTTAAGGTCGGGATGAAGGCTGTTGGCCACGGGACACTCCTTGGCGGCTAATTCGAGCAGTTTACGCTCCTTTGGGGTGTAGTTGTTATGCGGGAAAGTTAGCTCCACTACCACCTCCACCACCCTTCGGGGGTTTGTTCCCATAATTTTTTGCACCTCAACCTTCGTCCCATCGATATTAAACCCGTGGGTGATGGCCGATATGCCCATGATGGTTAGCATACACGAGCCTAAGCTTGTTGCCAGCAGGTCGGTGGGGGAAAAGAATTCTCCCTTCCCCTGATTATCGGTGGGGGCATCGGTGGTGAGCCGGTTGCCCGACTGGTTGTGGATGGCCTGCGTACGCAGTTGACCCAGGTAAAGTATTGATGCTGTTGCCATGGTTTTTTGAGTTTTTTTATGCAAAAATATGCATCTTTTGCAAATGGGTATAAAAAAAGGGGGCAGTAAAGCCCCCTCATTTTTTTATTAAATAAGCCATTACATGATCAGACCCAAGTCGCACATAGTGTTGGCAACCTTCATGAATCCTGCAATGTTGGCTCCTTTAACGTAGTTGATATAGCCATCTTTCTCGGTTCCGTGGTCAACGCATGCCGTGTGGATATTCTCCATAATCTGCTTCAGGCGCATGTCAACCTCTTCGCGTGTCCAGCTCATCTTGAGACTGTTCTGGCTCATTTCAAGACCTGAAGTTGCCACACCACCGGCGTTCACTGCCTTACCGGGACCAAACAGAATCTTGGCCTTAATGAATGTTTCAATGGCCTCGGGTGTACAGCCCATGTTGGATACCTCGCCAACACATGTTACGCCGTTCTTAACCAGCATTGCGGCATCGTCGCCATTCAACTCGTTCTGGATTGCACAGGGAAGCGCAATGTCAACCTTCACCTCCCATGGTTTTTTACCAGCAAAGAATTTGGAACCCGGGAATTTCTGTGCATAAGGAGCCACAATGTCCTGATTGGAGTGGCGTAGCTCGAGCATATAGTCAATTTTTTCACCGCTAATACCTGCCTCGTCGTAAATGTAACCGTCGGGACCTGAAATGGCCACCACTTTTGCACCCAGTTCGGTTGCTTTCAATGCGGCACCCCAGGCAACGTTTCCAAAGCCTGAAATGGATACGGTTTTGCCTTTAATATCAATACCGCGGGTTTTAAGCATGTGGGTTACAAAGTAAACGGCACCAAAACCGGTAGCCTCGGGGCGAATAAGCGAGCCTCCCCAGTTCAGGCCTTTGCCTGTGAATACACCGGTATGGTCGCCAGCCAGCTTCTTATACATTCCGTACATGTAGCCAACCTCGCGTGCGCCAACGCCAATATCACCAGCCGGAACGTCAGTTTCGGGGCCAATGTGTTTCCAAAGTTCAAGCATAAAGGATTGGCAGAAACGCATTATCTCATTGTCGCTACGACCCTTAGCGTTGAAATCGCTACCTCCCTTACCGCCACCCATGGGCAGGGTTGTGAGGGCATTTTTAAAGGTTTGTTCGAAACCTAAAAACTTAAGCGACGAAAGGGTTACGCTGGGGTGAAAACGAATGCCTCCCTTGTATGGGCCAATGGCTCCGTTAAACTGAACGCGATATCCTATGTTGACATGAATATTGCCCTGATCATCAGCCCAGGGTACCTTGAAGATGAAAACGCGGTCGGGCTCAACGATACGCTCAATAATTTTGTGCTTCTCAAATTTTGGATTCTTGTCGTAAACCTCCTTAACCGATTCAAGAACCTCGTGAACTGCCTGTAAGAATTCCTTTTCGCCCGGGTGCTTAGCTTCAAGCTCGGCCATTAGCTTATTTACATCCATAGTTGAAAGATTTTTTAGTGATTATGAAATTAGTGTGTTGTGAAATAAAATGAGTCCCAAAAAAACGATGTAAATTTCTTATTTTAAAACCAATTATCAAAGGAAATGGCTGTAATAAAAACATGATATTAAACAGGAAGCCGACCTACTAACCTACTTCTTTCCTTACTCCTGTTATTCTCTGCCATGCATCTGTTAAACCCTATGGATTTTTCTCAATAATCTCCTTAATGGGCTTGCCCGTGGCCCCGCTGGGCCAGCTTATCCCTATAAGGGTAGAAAGGGTTGGGGCGATATCCGTCATGTCAACCGGGTTTAACACCTGGCGGCGCTTGATGCGCCATCCGTACCAAATCAGGGGGACATGTGCATCGTAACTATAAGGCGAATTGGCAGAGGTAATATGGCCATTGCGCTCAACCCACCCCGGCTCAAAATTGATAATCACGTCGCCTGAGCGCCGTTGGTTGTAGCTGTTCTGAAACTTTGAAAAGACACCCTCGGTGAAATTAGCCGACTGCAATGTATGCCCTGTGGCCGCATTGGCAACACCGGTAAACTGCAGCATGAAATCGGCCACCCTATCCTGCACATCCCAAAGGTTCAGATTGGAATCCTCAATAAGCCTTCGGTTAAGGAAAAGCTGCTTCTCGTGATAGCCCAATACCCAATTCCCTACACCGTATGTGATGTTGAGATAACTGCCAAGCAGCGCCATGGCTTGCCGTGGGTCGAAATAGCCACCCGGAATTTTCGATTTTTCAAGATGATCGGGAGTGGCGGCCACCCCTTGATCAGAAGTAAGCACCAGCAAGTAGTTATGCCGTCCTATTTCACTATTGAGGAAAGCAAGAAAATGGGTCATCTCCCTGTCAAGTCTTAAGTAGGTGTCCTCCATTTCGATGGAATGAGGGCCATATTTCTGCCCAATGTGCTTGGTGGGAGTAAAGGTAATGGTGATTAAATCGGTATGTTCGTCCTTACCCAGCCCCTCTCCCACTATGGCAGCAATGGCAAAATCCTTGGTATAGGTAATGCCAAATGGCGTTTCGAGGAGAAGCGAGTAGTTGCGTGCAGGTTTCTTGGCCAGAATAATCCCATCGGCCAGCCTTTTCAATTTATCAGCTATGCGCTTTTTGACCTGAGGCTGTTTTATGGTGGCTATATCAGCTTCGTAATACTCATCAAGTGGATTGGTTAAACTCCAATCGCGATTGGTGTACAAATCTGCGAAGCCTTTTGCATTAAGCGTATCAACCCATTTGGGTAGGCTGTCCATATAGTAGCTGTTGCTTATCCATTTGCCACGCTCAACGTCCATCCAAAAAACCCCATTGGCATTATGGCCTGTTGAAAGTATGGCTGCAGCCGGCTCCAACGATACCCCCACAACTTTCGATCGGGGATCGACCATTCGGAGTTCATCTCCCAAGGTGCTGATTATTAAATTCTTTGGAGAAAACTTCCCATTGTAAAAGCTGCCACCAACGGTTGTAACATTATCATCGGCCACAGCATCAACGGATTGACCGTTAATTCTTGAATACCATTTGTCCGAGATGATGCCATGCACGCTGGGATTTGAACCAGTTGATATGGTTGCCATTCCGGGTAACGACTGTGTGAGCAGGTAGTTGTACCGCGCATTGCGGCAAAATGCTCCTTCGTTTACCAGGTGCATCAACCCATCATCAGAGATTTTGGAAGAGTACCTCTGCAGGTAATCGTACCGCATTTGGCTGATGATTATTTGCACTATAAGTTTAGGCTTCTCTGGCGGGATGGCGGGTTGGGAATATGCCCCATTGGCAGAAAAAATGGCGAAAAGAACAAGGATATAAAAAAACCGATTGATTTTCATAGCTTTAACCAAAGAATAAAAAAGTGGGGAATCGCTTCCGATTCCCCACAAAAGTATAAAAAAACAATACCGTTGCTACCAAAAATACCCTATGGCATGAAAAGTACTTTTTCCGAGATCACCCCATGGCCAGTTATCACTTTAACCACGTACAAGCCTCCGGGCAGCAGGTGCCCCGATTCTCCAAATCCCTGCCATTGGTAGGTTGACTCGCGGTTTAAAACCGTAGGCGATACAATAGTGCCCACCTTCTGTCCGGTAATGCTGTAAATATCAATGGCAATACTCTCTGTTGAGGGTACGGCAACCCTTATGTTCAACCATTGCCTAAATGGATTTGGCCAAATCTCAACCACAGTAGAATTGTTCGTCATAAAGGGAACCCCCTGAGGTGTGAGATTGATGATTATTGTCGTATCGGATTCGATATGAACGTTGCCCTCCTGCGCATGGAATCCCTCAATTGACACCGCATAGCTATAATCACCCTCCTCTATATCGGCGAATAGCGCCTTGCCATTCGCATCGGTAGCTATGTTTTCATCGTTAAAAGTAACCGATACAGATTGGATGGGTTGGTTCTGCTTGTCGTAAACATAGAAAGTAACGGAATATAGCGGATCAAGCGGCATTAAAGTAATCTCAACATTTTTATCATCGTCCACAAGGATGATTCCTTGTACTGTTTTGTACGATACAGCCTCCACGCTGTAGTTATAAATACCTGGTTCAACCTCCATGAAGAATGCCTTACCGTTCTGATTTGTGGTAGCCGATTTGCCATCGAGCTGTACCAATGCTCCGGAAACAGGCAGTCCCTCGCTGTTCTTCACAACAAAAATGACGTTGAAGGGATGAGTTTCCACTTCCAATATCACCTCAACAGTTTTATCCATATCCACCACCACATTCCCCTGAATTGGGATATACCCTTCAGCAGCAACAGAATAAGCATAAACACCGGGCAGAACTTCGGAGAAAACCACCTCCCCCTGATTATTGGTGGCAGATGAGCTGCCATTGAGCGTAACCACGGCCCCCTCAATGGGGTTGGATCCCGGGTTAGAAACATGGAAGGTAACGGAGAATGGTTCCACCTGAGGTTCAAGAATAACATCAACCACCTTGTCCTCGTCCACATTCAGTTCTTCCTCAACAGGAATATATCCCTCGGCATCAACCGTATAGGTATGAACACCCTCTGCTATTTGCTCAAAGTACGCCTCTCCTGCACTGTTGGTTTGCAGTTCGTGTCCGGCAATGGTAACGGAAGCCCCTTCAATCGGTCCATCGGTGCCGGACACATTAAACGTAACGTTGTAATAGCTGGGCGATGTTTCCATTTCAACCGAAAGGTTGACGTCAACGTATTTCACATTTACCTTTCCTGTAGTGTTGAGGTAACCTTCCTTTGAAACGGTATAGGGTTTGTCTTTCCCCCTGGGCACTCCGGTAAAGGTAGCTTTACCCGATGCATTGGTGGTAAGGGTTTGATTGCTGAACTCTATGGTAGCCCCGCTGATGGGCGTTGCTCCCGATTTAACGGTAAATGTTACACTATGCTGTGTTTGCGGGAATGTGATGTTATCAACCCAGCCGCAATCGCTCCCGTTGGACATTGAATAATCCTTAACGTACTGCCACTTGAAAACATGATTGCCTGCGGTTACCGGGTAGGTTACCTCTTCCCAGTCTTTATTTCCACTCCAACTGCCCTTTTCGGTACCATCGATAAAGAACTTGAGAAAATCGTAGTTCGATTCGGATGAAACCTTTCGGGCAAACGATATCTCGCCGGCACCGGCAACGTTGAGGTTAATTTGCATGGTTGTATTCTGGCTATGACCTATGGCAGCCGATTTCATGCTGTAATCCCCATCATAGGCAACGCTGTTGTCCCGTGTCCAATCGCCCCCCGTGAAGGTGAATCCTTCGGGGATATCCCATTCGAAGCTCTCGGCGTTGGAAAGGTAGAGGTTGAAATCCACCTGATTGGACTCGCCAACTAAAGTTTCTACCACTGTTTGGCTCATGTAGTCAGCCTTTGAGGCTTTAATTTGATAGGTATTCTCAGGGATTGATCCAAACGAATAGTAGCCCTGAGAGTTAGTGAAC
Source organism: Bacteroidetes bacterium ADurb.Bin008 (assembly GCA_002071445.1). GTDB lineage: Bacteria > Bacteroidota > Bacteroidia > Bacteroidales > Tenuifilaceae > MWFE01. The sequence continues at coordinate 10,690 of MWFE01000053.1, forward strand.
ACAGGAGTGACACTGGATCCGATCAGCTCTATTTTGGCTCCGCCAAGGGGAAAGTCGGTTTCGGCATCGTTCACAAATCCGTTGAGGGTTGTTTGACCGGCCTGCACCATCTCAACATTCTTTTCGATGGTTGAAGTGTAGCTGGGAACGGTAATCGTATGAACCTGTGTAACATATCCTTCGCATGAGTAGGATACCTGCCAAGTTCCCGGCTCAATCATTCGTAGGTAGCTCCCTGTGGCTGGCTTTGTAACCACATGAGAGTTATCCTTATCGTGCTCAAGCACGGTGATAGTGGCGTTCAACGGCTCGCCGTCCTGATTTGTAACCAATCCATGAATCCCTGCATTCACCCTTTCAATAAAAGTGAGCATTGCCTCTTTATTGTAGTTCCAAAGGTTTCCAAGTTGCTCAACTGCAAGCGTTTTTACATTTGATACCTCGATGGTAATTTCGCGACAATGGTGCCAATAATTCATGTAATCCTGCCTTCCTCCCGTAATCACGTACCAGTCGCCACCCTGCGTTACTCCGCCATAATCGGTAAAGTATCCCGATGGGGAATTGGCTTGAACGATATCGGCATACTGCCGTGAAAGATTGTAGAACCAATTATGGTCGGCATGGGCATTTTGGCTGGTTGTCCATGTATCCCACGGGAAGTTGGCCAATTCGGCACCGCCGTGGTAATTGGCCGACAGGGAAAAATTTTTGGTTCCAGCATAGGCCATCATGGCCAAGGTTTCGGGCTGGTAAGGCCCTCCGGGATTTTGTCCTGTCCGCGGATCGGGGAAGTTCCGGTTGAGGTCATAGCTGTTGGCATTATATCGCCTTGAACCACTAACGGTGTGATTCCCTGAATAATAAGTCCCGTCAGGATTGTGATTTGGGTTAATATAAATGGCTATGTTATTCACCATGCTGGTAACCCTGTCGTCGGTTCCATAGTTGGACAACAGATAGTCAATAAGCCTGAGAGTGAGGATAAATCCCGTGGTCTCGTCGCCATGTATGGTGCTTAGGAAAAGAAAATCGGGTTCGGCCTCCTCCTCCAGAACATTATCCGAAATTTTAACAACGTAGAGTTTCCGACCCTGCACTGTTGTTCCCACACTGTCCAGTTTGCAAAGATTAGGGTAATCCTGCTCAAACTTATTCATCATGGCGCGGTACACTTCGTAGGTGGGATAACGGTCCCAGTTGGCCATCTGGGCAATTGTGGTTGCCATTATTATCGACTTGTCATCAGTTGAGGGATAGGGAAGAATTTCGGGGCTATAGCCCAACGATTTAATCTTTTCCAATTCGCCCTCGTTGGCATATGCCAGAACAAATCCGTTGTCAATTTTATCAATTGAAACGGTCTGAGTAACTATTGTGTTAATCTTATTCCTGTCGTTTTCAAGAAACTTAATATAATACTCCTGGGCATTTACCCCAAGGTGAAAGAACGAAAAGGCTAATGCGATTAAAAGAAATTGAATACGTTTCATTGTTACCTGATATTGATTTTGATTATGAAAAACTCTGAATTGTGAGAGCCCCAAAGGTAAAAACTATTTAATTAGATTGCGTTAACAACCGACCATTTTTAACAAAAAAACATCCTGTTTTTTAGGTTAATTAATTATATATTAATAACTTGTAGATAACAAGGGTGATTTAAAAACAGTATCAAATGCCGTTCCAAAACAGGTTAAAATAGTTTGGCCATATATTGCCAAAACGAACGGTGAAACAATTCGCCCTCATAACCGGGATACATTTCAGGATACGATAGTTTTTCTTCCTGCCCCGTGACCAGCTTCAGCTTTTCATCGGCTCTATAAATTGCTTCCGCCTCAGGGTGAAACTGAATCCCAATTACGTTGGGGAAATGGGAGTGCACAACTGCCTCAATAATTCTCCCGTCCATCGATCGGGCAATGGGTAACAAACCCCTCCCCGGCACATCGATACACTGATGATGGTTACTCCATACATGTGGAAACGACGGATTATAGCCATTGAGGCTATCGAAGAGCGTACCGCTCTCATACTTAATCCTGTGAAAAGCGGCCGGGGCCAAATCCTTTTCAATGCCAAGATTGGCATTATAGTTTCGGTGTTTCGTGTCGTTGTCCAGTGCCAGCACCTCTTCCACATGGCTTAATCCGTATAGTTCCAGGGGGATGTCCTGAATCATGGTTCCGCCTGTAGCCACGTTCATGCTTTGCATGCCCAGGCAGATTCCCAACACAGCGTATGAGGGATTTTCGCTTAGGAGGGGTACGAAAAGAGTATCCTGAGCCCCTCCCAGCAAATGGAACAGGTATGAAATTTCGAGGTAATGCCTGTAGGGATCGGTTATCTCTGTCAGCAAATGGGTTGCCTTGCCATATGTAGCGGGTGGAATGTCGGGACCGCCAAAAAAGAGAGCGCCCCGTGATTTTCTGAAAAGCTCCCTGAAAATCGGGCTGCAACGGTTTATGGCATACAACGAATCGGGAGTTAAACGCTCTTTAACTTCAACCAATCTGATATGTTCCAAATGTTGATTTTCGATAAACTTAACCGACTGTTTATAGTTATACTCCCCAAGGTTGTGAAAAACGCCTACAATCTGATAATTGCTATCCACAGGAAAGATTTTCCCGTCGGTGAGGTATAGGAAAGTTTTTAGATTCCTTACCGTTGGATGCATGAGAATAATTCTCGTTTTGGAGGTATCTAAATCCTGAATATTTACGAGAATCGTGGGAGATTTGTCGGAACATCCAACAATGCCAACCAGGGCAAGCAAAAGCATGAGAATATTAATCTTTTTCATATCAAATCAATGGGACAATTATTCAAGTAAGGCATCGCTTCGAAAAACAGGTGCCAAATTAAATAAATAGCCTTACATTATCCTTGATTATGCCTAAAAAAGTGGATAAACTACAATCCCTTTCCATTCTTAAATTTACCGAGGTAAACCCTGAAGCTGCGTGCCGATTTAAGGATTTTAACCTCTTTGGGCACCAATCCATGGTTCAACTCTACCTGCAAACCCGTTACCATCAGCCCTGCGTTGGGGAAGGTTTCGCGCAACATTGCAAACATCGCTTTCAGGTTTTCATTGTTCATTGAACTGGTGATTGAAACCACGATTCCCGCAATATCACTCCTGTTCTTAAGTTCGACAAGAGCCTCAACGGGAACTGTCTGCCCTAAATACAGCGTATTGAAGCCCTCTTGTCGGGCAATGTAGTTGAAGTATAGCAATCCCAGCTCATGCAACTCGCCATCGGGCAGAAAGAAAAGAATGCTTTTATCTCCGGTATTTGATTGGGGAAGCGATGCGGTGTGTTTTACAATTTTTTCTCTGATAATATTAGATGCAAAATGCACCTGCAGCGAGGGAACAGCTCCGGTTTGCCAAAGCAATCCCAATTTCCTTTGAAAAGGAACCAGCATATTCTCGTATGTCCACTCAAACCCTTTTTCGTTTATGGTATCATCGATTTTCCCTGAAAATTCTGACTCGTTAAAATGCAATACCGACTCAAACAGAATACCGGGAAGCAACGACGCCTGCTGATACTCGTCCATGCTATTTACCCTGCTGCAAATTTCCGATACCGAAAGTTCGGCTATTTTGCTTATCTTATGTCCGGTGGAAAGCAAAAGCGATACGTTGAGCAGCAATCTCAGATCATCGTCGCTATAGCGGCGAATGTTGGAATCGGTGCGCTGAGGTGAAAAGAGGTTGTACCTCTTCTCCCAAATCCGGATGGTATGCGCCTTGATACCCGAAAATAACGACATCTCCCTGATGCTATAGGAAGCCATGGCCATGATTTTTGTGTATAAACAGCCAAAGCCTTCTTTAGTTCAAACAGATGCTGCATTTATTTGGGGTATTTTCCCAATTACCAAAATGTTAGGCACCCGCGGCTATCTCACCTTTCGGGCAATGATCAGCCCATCGCGAAGGGGCACAAGCACCTTTTCCAAATCCTCATTCTGTGCCACCTGATCGTTGAATTGCCTCACGGCAAGGGTATATTGGTCATCAGCCTTTGGGTCAATCACTTTTCCACCCCACAGCACATTGTCGGCCACCAAAAACCCGCCCGCTCTCAGCTTGGGTAGCGAGCAATACAGATATTGGGGATACTCCCGCTTATCGCCGTCGATGAAAACCATATCAAACACCTCATCAAGGGCAGGCACAATGTCCAAAGCATCACCAACGTGCAGGGTTATTCTATGGCCCACTCCCGCCTTTGAGAAAAAATCAAGGGTTTGTTGGGTAATCTCATCGTTTATCTCAATGGTGTGCAAATGTCCGTGTTCCGATAATCCGCGCGCAATGCAGATGGCCGAATACCCTGTAAAAGTTCCAATTTCCAGAACCCGTGACGGGTTAGCCATTTTGCACAGCAACTCGAGGAACTTCCCCTGCATCTGTCCACACAGCATGCGAGGATGGTATTCCGTCAGGTGCGTATGCCTGTTGAGCTCGTAAAGCACATCATCTTCGGGAGTTGTATGCCTTCTGATGTACTCTTCCAACTCGTGCGGGTAGTAATTGCTTGCTTCCATCTACTTATAAATCAACGTTGAAAGGTTGTCTATTGCAAAAACCTCATTGGCAATCTCCAGCAGTTCCGAAGAGGAAATGCTCTCGATTCGTGAGCTAATGGCATCGAAAGTGTCAAATGCATTGTATATCAATATGCTTCGTGCCAAATTCAGCATTAGCGCTTCGTTGTTTTCCATGGCTATGGCCAGCTGCCCTATGAGCTGTCGCTTGGCCTTGGATAGCTGGAGTATGCCCAGCTGTTTTGTCCTCAGCAGATTCAGCTCGCGGTGCAGGAGCGACAGCGATTTGTCAAAGTTTGCCCTGTCGCTACCAAAGTATATTGAGAACAGGCCGGTATCGGAAAAAGGAGTGTATGACGATTCCACGTTGTAGGCGTAGCCCTTGCGTTCCCTAAGGCTCATATTCAACCTCGAGTTCAACCCGGGGCCGCCCAGAATATTGTTGAGCAGATGCAGCCCAATGCGCTTGGGGTGAGTAAGGTTATAGGTTGCACAGCCTACAATGCAGTGCTCCTGAAAGGTGTTCTTCTTTTTCTCTGCCGAAAGTGCCACGTAATCCGATATTGGCGTACGCCGGTAGGGACGGTTGTTGGACTCTATATGTCCGAAACACTCCTCAAGGCATCTCATTACCCTTTTCATGGGAATATCGCCCACCGAACAGAAAACCATTTGGTCTGTATTGTAGGTGCGCTCCATAAAACGAAGGATATCGTTTTTTCCAAAATGGGTAAGGCATCTCTTTGAGCCTAAAATATTTCTGCCAAAAGGGTGATTGGGGTAGATCAACTCCTCAAATTCGTCGAAAATCAGCTCCGAGGGTGAATCCTTGTAGGAGTTGATTTCGTCCAGTATCACTGCCTTTTCGCGCTCCAACTCCCTGGACGGGAAGGTGGACTGGTATAGTATATCGGCAATTAGCTCCACCGCCCGCGAGAAATCGCGCTTAAGGAAAGTGGCATGTACCACCGTCTCCTCTTTGGTGGTGTAAGCATTCAGCTCGCCGCCCACGTCCTCCAAACGGCTCATCACATGGAATGCCTTGCGCCTACGCGTACCCTTAAAAATCACATGCTCAATGAAATGCGCCAATCCGTGCTCATCCTTCAGCTCGTCGCGGGTGCCCGCGTTGATCATCACGCAACAGTGCGCCACCTTGGATTTTGTTTGCAAATGCACGGCACGAATGCCGTTGGACAAGGTTTGTAGTTGATACTCCATTGATAAAAAATTGGTGTGCAAACCTAATGCAAATGAACCGAATGAGCAAACGGTAAAGGGCTTAATATTATCATCTAAATTTTTACAATGCCAAGATGGATGGTTTCTTGGAGGAGGTAGCACTTCCCGTCGTATGTTAGGACTTGGAAACGCGTGAATATTTGTTAAGGCTTAAGACTAGGAAAAATTCATACCTTTGTCCTATGAGCCTTGTAAAATATAGTAAACTGAGCGATTACAA
>MWFE01000054.1 GCA_002071445.1 Bacteroidetes bacterium ADurb.Bin008
ACGCTTGCCACGCCCAAAATCAAAAGCTAGCCGCATAAATAAAAAAAAGGCTGCATCGCTTATGATACAGCCTCTTCTTTGCTATTCAAATTCAATCATCAGAGTACCCTTTGGTACCTTTTCCCCCTCTTTCACATACACATTTTTTATCACCCCGGGGAATGGCGACAGTACCTGATTCATCATCTTCATGGCCTCAAATATGAGGAGTAAACTCCCCGCATCCACCTTATCACCGGGCTTAACCGATACTTTAATTATGGTGCCGGGGATGAAAGATTTTAACTCTTTGGGCTGAGGTGCAACCCACTTTGTGCGTAGTTCATGCTTGCGGGTAGTAAGCGTTCTGTACTTAGTCCCCTCGATAATCAAATGCCTGAACATGGGATCGTCGGCAATGTTTGCCTTTTCCTTAGCTTCCACCTTTGCGGTGCTGACTTTTTGCTTTGCCATGGTTCAATTTTAAAAGGGTGGGATGCCATGCTTTTTCCAGGGCCTGTCGGACACTTTGTTCACCGACACCTCAAGGGCATGTATCAACAGCTTACGGGTTTCGTAGGGTTCGATCACCGTATCGATATAACCTCTGGAAGCGGCTACATAAGGATTGGCAAACTTCTGCTTGTACTCCTTCACCTTCAGGCGGCGCATTTTCTCAGGGTCTTCTGCCTCGGTAATCTCCTTGCGGAAGATGATGTTGGCAGCACCCTCAGGACCCATTACGGCTATCTCGGCTCCGGGCCAAGCAAAAACAAAGTCGGCACGCAAGTGCCGCGAGTTCATGGCTATATAGCCCCCGCCATATGCCTTGCGAAGAATAACCGTCATCTTGGGCACCGATGCTTCGCTGAATGCGTAAAGCACCTTGGCACCATGCCTGATAACGCCAGCATGTTCCTGATCAACACCGGGCAGGTATCCCGGGAGGTCAACCAGCGTTACCAAGGGGATATTGAATGCATCGCAATAGCGGATGAACCGGGCAGCCTTGTCGGACGAATCGACGTCGAGTACGCCTGCCAGCACCAGTGGCTGATTGGCCACAAAACCCACCGTCTCGCCATTTATACGGCCAAATCCTACCACAATATTTGCAGCCCAGAACTCGTGAACTTCAAAGAAATCGGAATCATCGGCAACGGCTCTGATAACATCCCTCACATCGTAGGGCTGCTTGGGATCGCCCGGGACTATCTTCTCAATATTGTACTCGGGTTTCGGATCCTTGGGCTCAAACCTGCGGGCCTTTTTCGTGTTATTCCACGGGATATAGGTTATAAGCTTCTTTATCTGCTCAAAACACTCCATTTCGCTCTCGGCATAAAAATGGGCATTCCCTGTTATCTCTGCATGTACGCGGGCACCCCCCAGCTCCTCCATGGAAATCTCCTCGCCCAGTACGGTTTTAATTACCTCGGGCCCGGTGATGAACATTTTGGAGATGTTGTCAACGGTAAAAACAAAATCGGTTAAGGCAGGAGAGTACACCGCACCTCCGGCACACGGACCCAGAATAACCGAAATTTGGGGTACTACCCCGCTGGCCAACGTGTTACGGAAGAATATCTCGCCATATCCGGCCAATGAATTGACACCCTCCTGAATACGTGCTCCTCCCGAATCGTTAATACCAATGAGCGGAATCCTCATTCGGAGGGCATAATCCATAATCTTTGTAATCTTACGGGCATGCATCATCCCCAGTGATCCCCCTGCAACAGTAAAGTCCTGTGCAAAAATTGCTATCGGAGCGCCATAAATGGTTCCCGTTCCGATAATTACGCCATCGCCGTGGAGTACCTTGGACTCCATGCCGAAATCGCGCGCTTCATGCTCGGCAAAAAGATCGTACTCGTTGAAAGAATCCTCATCCAACAGGGCAATAACACGCTCACGAGCCGTGAGCTTACCCATGGCTTGCTGCTTGGCAATGGCCTGCTCGCCTCCACCCAGGAGTACTTCCTCCTTGCGCTTTTTGAGCTCTAAAATTTTTCCTTTTAAAGGCATAGGTTTTCTTTATTAGTTAATACTAATTACACTATGTGAAAAAACAAGAAATGCAACATTAGTAATTCGTAAACAATAAATGGGTACAAAGTTTCAACTTTTTGACGAAAAACTCCAATTTGTATTGATTATCAGCACAAACAGAGATATCATCTGTTGAATTTTTTGATCTCAGCCAAAAGCATTTTTCCCGCGGCAAGATAGTAAAAAAACAACTGTTTGAAAAATTATTTCATTGATCCGGGAAGTGGTATCCTGAAAATCTTGCTACCCAAAAACACTTCAATCTTTTTAAAAAGCGTTTTTTCCTTGCTATTCACAAAGGTGATGGCTACACCGTCGGCTTCGGCACGCGCCGTTCGACCAATACGATGCACGTAATCCTCGGGGTCGTGGGGTACATCGAAATTAACAATCAGGTCGATATCCTCTATGTCAATGCCCCGCGACACGATATCGGTGGCCACCAGCAGCTGGAATTTTCGGTTTTTGAACAGCCTCAGCACCTCTTCGCGATCCTTTTGGTCTAAATCGGAGTGGATGGCCATGGCCGAAAGCCCATTCTGTATCAAAGCCCGTTCAATGCTTTTCACCTTCACCTTGGTAGAAGCAAAAATTATGGCACTCTTCACGTTATCCTTCCCTTTCAGAAGATACCCCAGCAGCGGGATTTTGGCTCCTTCATCCACCTCGTAAACGGCCTGTAGTACATTATCGGCAGGCTTTGAAACGGCTATATTAACCTCAACGGGATTGTGCAACGTTTTCAGGGCTAACTTCCTGATATTATCAGGCATGGTGGCCGAGAAGAGCAGGGTTTGCCTTTTTGCAGGCAATAGCGAAACAATCTCAACAATGTCCTCATAGAAGCCCATGTCAAGCATCCTGTCGGCCTCATCGAGTACCAGGTGCTCCACCCTGTCGAGATTCACATAGCCCATACGGATATGCTGAATCAGCCTTCCGGGTGTGGCGATGATAAAATCCACCCCCCGTTGAATGGCCACCCTTTGCTTATCCCAAACGGCACTGTCGTTGCCGCCATATACAGCAATGGAACTGGCAGGTGCAAAATAGCCGAATCCCTCCAGATGCTGGTCAATTTGGATGGCCAGTTCACGGGTAGGCACAATGACCAATGTGCTGATATAGTTCAATCTTGCAGGGAGCATGGTAAGCTTATTGAGAATGGGCAGGATAAACGCAGCCGTCTTCCCTGTTCCCGTTTGCGCACAGGCAATAACATCCTTTCCCTGCATGATATGCGGAATGGCCTGCTCCTGAACGGGAGTGGGTTCTTCAAAACCCATGGCCCTTATGCCATCCATGATGGCAGGTAAAAATCCAAAATCGCTAAATTTCAATACAATAGTTATTTGTTAATTAATGGCAATACCGATAAACCGATGTAAATTAGATAGATCCTTTGGAAAACGATAAATCTATACAATACAATTTTCAATAGGTTATTTCCCTGCAAAGGTAAACCATTTTTGAAGGTTGTCAATGAAAACAAGGCAAAAACATCCTTTTTAACCAATCAATGTGCTATAAATCAATGATATCGCCAACCCTAAGCTGTTTGCTTCCAAAGGCATTGTAAAATGCCGACATTGCCGGCAACCCCGTGCAGTGCGAGGGGAAGATATGCTTTACGTCGTTTTCCTTCAGGTATCGGATGGTTTCCAGGGTTTGCCTATTGATCTCCTTCAGATGAAAGCCTCCCATCACACCATACAGTCTGCTGTCGCGCGTAACCTTTTTGGCATACTCAAGGATATTGACCACCCCCGAATGTCCACATCCGGTAATCACAAAAACGCCATGTTGGGTTGCCAATGCCAAAACGCTGTCATCCAACAGGAAGTCGGGAGAACCGTCTTCCAAAACGTAGGGAGTGGTTTGCGATTCGAAATCGGTAATCCGGGGAATCTGCCCCAGGAAGTATGCCCCCGGAAAAAGTTGAAGGGGTGTTTCCGTTGCCATCAGGTTGAACTTTGCCTCAATCTCTTGTCTGCTCATGCTCAACCCAATGTTCCAGCTATCATTCTTTCGATATCGCCTGGCAAAACATCCGGGATGGCAAATCAGCGTTCCGCTGTTCAGGTGTGCAAGCCCATTGCCATGATCAAAGTGCCCATGGCTAAGCACGATGAAGTTGGCACTTTGAACATCCACACCCAGCTTTGTTGCATTTTCCATGAAAAGGTCGGTTTGGGCCACGTCGAAAAGGATGGACCGGTCACCTGCCTCAATCCAGTACGACAGTCCAAACTCGGTTTTAGTGCTCACCCCGGGAGCATTGTCGATAAGTACAGTAACTTTCAGTTTCATTGCCTTGTTATGCATAAATAAAACAGCCATTACACGTGTTCCGAATGGTGTTGCGGGTTCACAATCTCCCGATATTTCCATACCAGTGCCTTAAAATCCTCCCATGTGGGCCTTTTGAGTGCAGGATTGCGGAGTAGCGCAGCAGGGTGGTAAACGGGCATGGCCTTTCTTCCTTCAATATCAATCCAAGTTCCACGCATGGCAGTTATTTTATACTTCTCTCCGACCATATACCTGAGCGCTGTGGCGCCCAACAAAACCAAAAACTCAGGGTTGATAATCTCTATCTGCCTTTTCAGGTAAGGCATACACACCTCTGCCTCCTTTAGCGATGGGGTGCGATTGCCGGGCGGCCTGCATTTCACAATATTGCTGATAAACACATGCTGTGTGCGGGTAAAGCCACAGGCAGCCAAAATCTTATCCAGCAGCTGTCCCGATTTGCCCACAAAGGGTCTGCCCTGCACATCCTCGTCATAGCCGGGTGCCTCGCCAATAATCATGATTCGGGCAGCAGGATTCCCCTCACCGAAAATGGCATGGCGACGACTCTTACACAAGTCGCATTTGGTACATCCCAATACTTCCTCTCTCAGGGATGCCAATGGTGAACCCGGCTCAGCAATCATATACAATTATATGAATTTTCCACCTCAAAAATTGCTTTGCAATGCCTATTTTTGAAAATCAATATGTTCAATGTCACAAATCTGCCGATAGCCATGAAGAAAATAACATACCAACCTATTGGAATTATCCATTCGCCATTCACATCAACAGTGCGAACACCCATACAGCCCTCGTCGGCAGAAGGTTATCAGGGGACGGTAGAGGTTTTTCCTGAGTACGCCGAGGGTCTAAAAGATATTGAAGGCTTTTCTCACCTCTTGCTGGTTTACCACTTTCATCTCTCCCAGGATTTCAAACTGTTGGTAAAGCCCTACTTAGATGACAAGGTTCATGGGGTGTTCGCAACCCGTGCACCCAAGCGTCCCAACGGCATAGGCATTTCCACCGTTAAGCTGCTGAGGGTGGAGGGACATACCCTTTACATTGAGAATGTGGATATACTGGACGGCACCCCTCTACTGGATATTAAACCCTACGTTCCTCAGTTTCACAATGCACAGCATGTCAAAGTTGGCTGGCTCACCGGCAAGGAAAACCGGATAAAAACCCAAAAAGCCGACGATAGATTCGACTAAAATTTTACCCCTTTCCCTGTAATGCGCTCACAATCCTGTCGAATGCCTCAATCACCTCACCATTACCCTGGGAGTACACGCTGAGCCCTTTGTCGGCTGCCTCGCCCACCTCGGCAATCAACGGTATTTGTCCGATTAATGGCACGTTGAGTTCCTGAGCCAGCTTGGCACCACCCCCCTGACCAAAGATAAAATACTTCTCATCGGGATGAGGTTTGGGTGTAAACCACGACATATTCTCGATAATGCCAATAATTGGCACGGTAAGATCTTTATTATTGAAAAGCGAAGCAGCCTTACGGGCATCGTTCAGGGCGACCTCCTGAGGTGTTGTAACAATCAATGCGCCGTCAAGTGTAAACTTTTGGGCTGCTGTCAACTGGATATCGCTGGTTCCCGGAGGGAAGTCGATGATCATGTAGTCAATCTCACCCCACTGCGTATTCTCCAGCAATTGGGTAAGCGCATTGGAAGCCAAAGGGCCTCGCCATATAAGCCCCTGGTTGGTTTTCACGAAAAATCCAATGGACATTACTTTTACCCCATACTTCTCAATGGGCACCATGATCTGTTTCTCCTCAACGTCGTAAACTTCGGGCATGGCATCCTCAATGCCAAACATTTTGGGAATTGATGGTCCAAAAATATCGGCATCAACCAGTGCGGTTCTGTAGCCGTTTCGGGCCAATGCTATGGCCAAGTTGGCCGACACGGTAGATTTTCCCACTCCCCCTTTTCCCGATGCCACAGTGATTATGCACTTAACACCTGGCAAACTAATTTTTTCAAAAGCACTCATTTCTAATCGTTTTACTTAACTTGTTAGTATTATTTCCTATTGCCTGCTAAGGCAGGCAACGTCGGATGTTTCAGTCAATCATTATCACTCCAATAAATTCAACAAACCATGGGGTTGGATTTGCTGTGAAAGAACAATTAAAGTGGCACCTAAACCTTCGCTTTCACCTCAAAGGTGTTATGGTTGGAATCGCTGATAAAAAACGTTTCCACACCGTTTCTGCTACGGGTATGAACCCTGTATCCACCATCCATGGCTGCAGCGGCGATGGCATGAGGCTGTGTGGCCTCAATGCAGATATGGCCAAAAGTGGGGCTAAGGGGTGAGTTGACAACGAAAAGTTCAACAGCCAATCCGTGGCAAACGCCAAATAGGATATCCGTCCCCCGGCTTATGCCAAAAATGGCCTCCGATTCCTCGGGCGACAACCGCATGGTACCCGTGAGTTCAAATCCCAGCACCTCTTCGTAAAACGACTTTAAATCGCTCTCCACCACCTGAAGCCCTACGTGCCTGTATGCAATTTCCATCTTAGTATTCAATTCCTTTTCTCGCTTCGACTCCGCGACTGTAGTAATGTTTAATCTCCCTCATTTCGGTTACCAAATCGGCAGTTGCAATCAACTCCTCCGGAGCATAGCGGCCTGTGAGGATTATCTCCATTTCGGCAGTTTTTTTCCTTAGCAGTGAAATCACCTCGTCAACCGAGAAAAGTTTGTAGTATAGGGCTATGCACACCTCGTCGAGAATAACCATATCGAAGTGATTGTCCGCAATGGCGGCAGTAACCTCTTCCAGCCCGGCACGGGCTGCATCAATATCCCTTTGGGTGGGACTGTTCACAATGAAGCAGTCCAGACCGTACTGCTTAACCACTATTTCGGGAAAGCGTTTCAACGAGTCCAACTCGGCATAGTGCATACCTTTGACAAATTGAGCTATAAATACACTTTTGCCGGCACCGGCCGCCCTCACCGCCAGGCCAATGGCAGCAGTGGTTTTGCCCTTTCCATTGCCGGTGTAGAGATGAATGAATCCTGTATCTTCGTTCTTGTCTGCCATCGCTGTCAAACTATGGTTAAGAAATGCTCTACGATTTTTGCCGCGAAGTTACCACTTTTGCGCCGTTTATTACTGATTTTAACTGCAAAAGCGCGGAAAATCTTATGAACAATGAACACGCATTTAGGCACATATTATTCGTTAATAGTTCCTCTCATTCTTATGCTGCAATCTCCAAATGCAATGGTATTAATGATTTCCAGAATCTATCCGCTATTCCGGAATTTTAGCGCCACAGGCACGTTCCAATTCAACCAAGGCGGTATGGTAATCGTACATGGTTTGATAGTACATGCTGTTCACCTCATTGTATGTACGCTGCGCATCGAGCACCTCAAGTAGCGACGATTCACCTCGAGAATAGCTGTAAGTCTTCCCCTCTAAAACAGCTTTGGCCTGTTTGAGAAGGCCAAAATCAAAATTCTTCACTTGCTTCATTATTGCCTGATACCGGTTATACGCCTGCAAAACCTCATTTTTCACGGCTATCTCCAAGCTTTTGTAGTTCAATTCGCTTTGCTCCAACTCATACTGCGCAATACGCACCTCGGCCTTGTTCAGGTTCGAAAATTTCAAAGGGATGGCTATACCTGCCGTAATCTCAGCATCAGTGGGTGAGAGGTAGTGTGAATTCAACTTCGAGTTGGTTGCTCCAACCTTCAAATCGATATCCATTCTACGCTCGGCACGAATGAGCCTGAGGGCGCTTCCAGAATAATCCACCTGTTGTCGTGCCGTCATCAGGTCGGGGCGATTATCAAGGGCAGTTTCCAAAAGTTGCTCAAAAGACACTACCTTTTCTACCCTTTCGAACTCCTGTGTGGGAAAGTAAAGGGTATCGGCGTGATAAATGCCAATATGATTGGAAAGGTTAGCGAATGCATTTCTCTGCTCCGCATCCAACACCATAAGCTCATTGTACAGCATGCCTGCCTCAAGTTTGCTCTGCATGGCATCGATGGACATTATGATACCAAGCGAAAGACGAATGCTGTCGGCCTGAGCCAATTGCTTTAACATCTGGTATGAATTTTCGGTCACTTCGTATAAGTTCCTGTTCTTCATGGCCTCAAGATAGGCAATCGTGGCGTCGGCCAAAAGGTTGCGTAAAAAGTCGTTGAACTGTGCATGTGCCAAATTTTGGCCACTCCTGGCCAAGTCAATGCGCGCCCTACGCTTTCCCAACTCAATGGTCTGCTCCAATTCGGTGGTATAGCTATTCTCCCCACCATCTCTTCCCCACTCGAACGACAGTGTCGGGTCGGGGAACACCCGGGCTGCTGCCACTTCTGCTTCGGCAATGCTCAAATTGTAGCGTTCGGCAGCTAACTCGAGGTTGTGCACCAAAACAAGTTCGAGATACTCTTTCAACCCTATATTGATGTATGGAACGGACATCTCGGACTGCGCCCAAAGAGCCGTAGAGATACCCGACACAGCAAAAAGAAGTGCTGTAATCCAAAGAATCAACCTTTTTCTATTCCCCATTTTTCACCTCCTTTCCCCAATGATTTTCAACTATATAGTAGAGTGTGGGCATAATGTAGATGGTGGCAATGGTGGCAAACAGCAGCCCATACACTATTACAGTTGCCAGCGGTCGCTGCACATCGGAACCAATATTGGTTGACATCGAAGCGGGTAGCAATCCTACTACGGCCACAGTTGCAGTCATAATCACAGGGCGAAATACATGCCGTGATCCGTTGACGACTGCCTCCTTCAGCTCCATCCCCCTGTTGCGCAGGTTGTTGATGCGCGAAAAAATGATAACCCCATTCTGTATTGAAACGCCAAACAGGGCTATAAATCCTACTGCAGAAGAAACGTTGAGACTCATTCCCCTGATATTAAGCGCCAGCATACCTCCCAACAGTGCCAGAGGTATAATGCCCATGATTAATGCAGCCTGTCGCAACCTACCGAAAGCGATGAAAAGCAGAATGAACATGATGGCTAATGCCAATGGCACTATCATGCCCAATCGGGTGTAGGCCCTGCTTTGATTTTCGAACTGCCCCCCCCACTCAATGCTGATGGTTTCGTGATCATATTCTACTTCGTTTTCAATTCTCGTCTTAGCCTCTTTAAGGAATGAGGTCAGGTCGCGCCCTCTGAGATTGAGGCTCAAGTCAATATATCGCCGATTCATCTCTCGCGATATGGAACTGGCCCCTCTTGTTAGCTTCACTTCAGCTACCTGTGAGAGGGGAATTTTGGCTCCGGAAGAAGAGGTTAGCATAAGGTTCCCTATTTTCTCAGGCGTGTTTCGACTTTCCTCCTCATACCTGCATGTTATATCGTACACCCTATCGTCAATGAATACTTGCGATACTGCCTTCCCACCAATAGCCACCTCTATGAGCTCTGCCACATCGGCCACATTTAGCCCATACATGGCTACCCTATCCCTATCAACATTGACTACCAATTGAGGAGCAGGCGGTTCCTGTGTAATGAGCAGGTCGTGCGCTCCATGAACACTACTTACAACACGTTGAATATCCTCCACCACGCGCCTTGTCTCTTTAATGTCGTTGCCAAACACTTTGATAGACAAATCGCTATGGGATCCTGCCATCTGATCCATCACCATATCCAATATGGGTTGCGAAAAGCTTACCGTGTAACCGGGAAGCATTTCAATATCTGCTTTCAATTCTCTGATTAAATCGTCTTTGCGCTTCCCCCCTTTCCAGTTCCCGTAAGGAATAAGTCCGATGGAGCACTCCACATGCGATTTGGAGAAAGGTTCGGTTCCCGGGTCATCCCTGCCAGTCTGGGTCATCACGTAGCTAATCTCATCGTAGTGAATAATATGACTTCTAAGCGTATCGGCCATTTCCTTAGCCTTGTCTAACGTGATTCCGGGAGGAAGCTGTACCTGCAACCAAAGTGAACCCTCGTCCAGGTTGGGAAGAAAATCCTTTCCAACGGTATAACTTAGTATTCCCGAACCCAACAAAATAAGCGCAATAGCCATAAATATCCTTTTTGGCTTTTCCAAAATGGCAACCGTATGCTTATTATATAGAGCCGTAATCTTTTCAAACCACCTGTTTTTATAAGTTTTTTGCGGCTTACGGTAAGCGGTGTAGGTAAGCCCGGGGATAAGGAGCAAGGCTACAGATAGCGCAGCCAAAAGGGCGAATCCCAAAGTAAACGCCATGGGAGTAAAGAGTTTACGCTCAATGCGCTCAAACGCAAACAGGGGCAAATAGGCAGTTATTATGATGATTGTGGAAAAGAAAACGGGTCGTGCCACCTCAGCAACGCGTTCGATGATGGACTGCGGCTCAAGCGCATCATTGGGATTGTTTTCGCGCTTTTTCAAAATAGTTTCCATGGTGATGATAGACCCCTCGATGATTATCCCAAAGTCGATGGCTCCAATGGAAAGCAGGTTGGCGGGAATATTGGTAAGATGCATCAGGATAAATGCGATGAGCAACGAAAGAGGAATGGTGGTGGCCACAATAATGGCACCCCGCCAACTACCCAAGAATACTATGAGAACGAAAACCACCAGAAGTATTCCGAATGAGAGGGTATGCGACACGGTGTTCAGGGTGGAGTTCACCAGATCGGTACGATCCATGAATGGACGGATGGTTACTCCCTTGGGCAGAGTCCTGTTGTTGAGTTCATCAACCTTGGCATGTATCTTCTCCAATACCTCCGACGGATTCTCGCCGCGAAGCATCTGCACAATTCCCTCTACACTCTCTGAATGGTCAACATTTTTATCGGTAAATCCGAGAATCCCTTTTCGCTCCAGTACGCCGTACTTTAGATTACCTATATCGCTAAGAAAAATGGGAACGCCCTTCTCGGTTTTCACCACAATTCTACCCAAATCTGACAGATTGCGCACCATCCCTACTCCCCTAATCACGTAGCTCAGGTCGCCACGATCAATCATGCTTCCGCCAGCATTGGCATTATTCTGCTCAATTTTCTCTATCACATCGCCCAACGACAAATCATACTGTTCAAGTTTTCGGGGGTTAATCTCAACCTGATACTGCGTTGTAATGCCACCGAAGTTACTCACATCGGCCACTCCCGTTATCTGCCTGAGGGCAGGAATTATGACCCAATAATTCAGGTCAGTGAGTTCGCGAAGGTCGTGGGTGCTGCTCTCGATAATGTATCGGTATATTTCGCCTGTAGGCGAAGTGAGGGGGCCCAACTCGGGGCTTGCATCGAACGGAAGATCCACGGCAGATAATCGCTCAAGCACACGCTGGCGAGCCCAGTAATCATCAACCCCGTCCTCAAAAACCAGTGTGATGGTGGATATGCCAAAGTTATTGCCACTTCGCATGGTTACCAATCCGGGTAATCCATTGAGTTCTCGCTCCAAGGGAATGGCTATAAGTTGCTCCATCTCCTCGGCAGCCAGCCCAGTAACCTGGGTAACCACATCTACGGTAACATCAGCTATATCGGGATAGGCATCAATAGCCAACTGTTTCCAGGAGTAATATCCAAATAGACCAATTAGTACGAACAGCACTGCAAATACCCATCTGTTATGGATGGAAAGAGTAATAAGGTTCTTCATATCGCCTCTTTTTTAACCCAAAAGGTAGAACCCTCCGTTGACAATTATCTCCTCGTTGGGCTTCAACCCTTTTCGTACCAATACAAACTCCTTACACTCCGTTACCGTTTCGATGGGTCGTTTGGTGAACTGATTTTTGCCCGTACACACGTACACATAGCTACTATCGTCCATTTGCAGCACCGCCTTAGCGGGCACTTTAATGAAACTATTGGTAGTGTTTTTAAAGGTAGAGGTGGCGTACATTCCGGGTTTCATCAATCTTTCTCTATTGTCGCACTCAATGAATATCTGGGCCGATCGCGTCTCCTCATCGATCACCGAGCTTATGTGGTAAACCCTCCCTTTAATGCTCAACCCGGGATAGGCCATCAGTTGAATATCTACCTCATTTTGGCTATTTATCGTGCCAATATCTTTTTCCTTCACCTGACCGACCACCCATACCCTGCTCAACTCGGCAATGGTTGCAATGGGATCGGAGTCCTCTTTGAGGAATTGACCAATAACCACGTTATCCTCGACAATGGTACCTTTAATCGGAGATCGGATTATTAGGGGCTGTCCAAGGAAAAGGCTGGCGGTATCCACCTGAAAAACGGTTAGTGCTGCCAAAGCACTCTCAAAGTCCTTTTTTCGAAGCATATACGCCACTTCAGCCTCTTCAAAATCCCTCTGTATGCCAACTCCCTTCTCTAACAAATCTTTCTGGCGAAGAAAATTTTTCAAACCCAGCTGCAACTCATCCTTAGCTTGAAAATAGGCTTTGGTGGCCTCGAAATACTCCATGGAGGATATCTCGAAAAGGGGTGTACCCTCGTTGACCTCCTGCCCCAGGCGGATGTAAGATTTGACAATTCGGCCGGAAAATGGCACAGCCGCAAAAGCATACCGATTGGTTATAGCTTTTACAACACCTGCAGCTACCACCTCAAAGCAGTATGAACTGGTATCGACTCTTTGGCATTGAAGTTTATTGAGAATGGGCGAATGGTCGGCAATGGTTACCACATCTCCGTTTATATCTAAATCTGACGGTTCGTCGGGAGAATTGCCCGAATTGCAAGCAGTAACAATCAACAGGAGTACCCAGGGTAAAAGAAATTTATTCATAAAAAATGATGTTTTTTAAATCAATACGACAAACACGTGGGCTATTGCAACGTGTAAAAGAAAATTGGAAAATCGATGGTAATTAGTTTACCCTATGGGGGGTCCCCTGAGGCCATTGGCTCCTGTGAGAAACGATGGAAGGTGAAAAAATAATTCAATCCCGAAAAGGATTTGATGAATCGGCAACTCTATGTGAAAAGATGCATTAAGTGCAGGTATTCCTGTGGAAAAGAATGAAGACAGGTAGTGAATAAGGCAGTATTCATCCTGAGAGTGATGGTGCTGTTCTTTGTCATTTGAAGATTCGTAGGGATGCGAGTGTACCACAAGAATACCATTCTCAACATGGTGAGTATGGTAAAAAAGGGTAATACTTCCGTAGTAGCTGAGGAAAACCAGTACAAGAAAGTAGTTTGCAAACCTAATCCAAAATAACCTCATACCCGATTTAAAAAAATCGTGGCAAAGATATTGGAATAAAATTCTTATGCCAAGAAATGGCTAAAAATGTTACCGTTACTAAGGCATAAAGATTAAATGTGCTCCCAGGTTTTTGTTGGTAATAACCATTGAGCAATAAAAAATGACTGAGAATGTGATACCCCGGGCAACATTCATTGAATCCACACGCCTATCCTATATGGCATCAGGAAATAAGAATTTCCCTTTGGGGAATGGTAAATTTGAAATCGCTCCCTTTGCCTACCCGGCTCTCCACCCAAATCTTCCCACCATGCATCTCCACCAACTCTTTGCAAAGCATTAATCCTATTCCGGCACCCTTCTCGTTTTCGGTTCCTCTGGTAGTTTGCAGAGTTTCGGAGTTCCAAAGTTGGGCTATTTTGTCCTCTTCCATGCCAATGCCGTTGTCCGAAACGGTAATCGTTGTACCCTCCGAATTTTGGTCGGCATAAACTTTTACCTCACCATCCCTTTTGGTGAACTTAATGGCATTGGAAATTAAATTCCGCATTATGGTTTTAAACATATTGAGGTCAGCCGTCAGATTGATTGGCTTTTGATCAACAACAATCTTAATCCCTTTCAATCCTGCCTGATTCTCCTGTAGTTTAATCAATTCGTTGGTTTCATCAGTAAAACTTAGCTCCACGGGGCTGAGAACCAGTTTGCCCAGCTGGGAATTTCCCCATAGCAACATTTGCTCCAGAAGGTCGTTTGCCTGTATGGTAGTGCTGTTTATGGTGCTTAAATTATCCTTAAGTTCTTCAGTACTAAATTCTTCCATGTTGGAAGCGAGTACCCTCGACAGACCAATCAGAATATTGAAAGGACTTCTTAAATCGTGTGCCAGAATGGAGATGAACAGGTCTTTCTGATGGTTGGTTTTCCTAAGCTGCTCCTCCTGGTGTTGCAGTTTATCGAGGTTATTGGAATTTTGAAGGGCTATTGATACCAATTCGGCAAACGATGTGGCTATCCTTGCATCATAATCAGTAAATGGGCCATCCTTTTCACCCAATCCTAACAGTCCAATGGTTTTACCCCCAATCTTAAGGGGAGCGAACATCACATTGTGAAGGGGAATATGCCCCGGGGGCATATATTTCGAATGGGGGCTATCCTCGTAATTATTATCGTATGTGGTTTGTCCTGTATCGTACACTACTTTACGCAACCCGCGTATGGGCATGCTGAGGCTTGCGTCAACACCACAGGGAAGCCCTCCCGCCTCAAGAAAAAGTACATCGTTCTCCTCGTTATTCTCATCCAGCAGTGCAATATAGCCTGCTCTGGCCCCGGTCAACTCCCTGCTATATTCGAATATTTGTCGGGCAGTGGTAATAAAATCTTTGGTTTCAAGCACCATCCTGCTGCCATTGAGAAGCAGTTCGATCTCCTTGTTACGGTCAGTCAATAACTTTTCGTTTGCCTTTCGCCTCGATATATCACGGCTTACAGCAACTATTTCGGGGTGACCAGTTTCCCTGTTTAAACGAAAATAGGAAGTGGTTTCAGTACTAATTGCCGAACCATTTTTATGCAATTGCTCAAATTGGTCGATATAGGTATGGCGCTTATGGGGATCAATCTTAAAGTAAGCCACTCGCTCTTTCGTTATCTGCTTCACATACTCCCTCGAGGATTCGGTCAGAAACGGCATGATCGACTGCCCTACAAGATCCTCCGGGAAATAACCCAAAAGTCTGTACACCGAAGAGCTGACATAGCTGAACCTAAGATCTGCAAGGTCAATAACAAAAATTACCTCGTTGATATTGTCGGTAATCAGCTTAACATACGATTCCTCGATAGCCATCCTCCGGTTCTTTTCTTCCACCAGAGTGCTCACACTGTCCAGTTGGGATATCAAACTATCCTTAGCATTAGAATCGATGCTTAACGATTCAATTTTCTGCCTGAGGTCAATTAGTTTAGGGGATATATCCATAGAAAAATTCTGATTTTAACTCAAATTATATACGTAAGGACTATTGAAAAAGGAAAGGCCAAGGAGACAAGACAAATATAATCAAAGCAATGAATAATTTCAAAAAAATTGAAAATGAGCCCAACCATATCGATAAATAAATCATCACATTTTAAAAATCACACCAACAACATTTTTAATAATACGCTTGGAAAGAAAAAACAGATATCGTTGGAATTTCCTCAAATCAAATCTTTTCTTTCTGACAATGGGTTTGAAACATAATGGTAAAAAAGTCAACCCAATGTTATTAGCAGCAAGACCAATAGTGGCATGGCCTATTTACCTATAGTATCGTATGTAATACTTTTTATCCTCGTATTCCAACTGTATAAGTTTTCCCTCGCGTATTAATTTTTCCACGGTTGAAAAATCTGCGTTATCCTTTCTTAAAAGTTCGTCCATGGCATCCTCACGAAGGGGATGAACCGAACTAATGTTGAGTATATCATTTTCTGCATTGCCGGTGTAACCGGTATTCTTACCCTCAAACCCTAAAATGAGTTCGGTTTTCAATCCTTTTTTACTAAAAATTTGGTATGCCATGTTTATATTCTCGCTGCCGGCTGGTTTTACAGACGAAACAGCCGGGGGCCGTGTGGGAATGGCAATATATGCCTTAGATGGTTTCAGCTGAAGAATAAAATCAGAAGTGGATTGAATTGCCTCGGGATTATCGTTAAAACCTTCAAGCATCATGGTTTCTGTAACCAAAGTTCCCTTAAAATCTGCGGCAAACCTTTTTATACCTTCCATCACCAAGTTCAATGTTAACGAAGGGTGAGGACGATTAATTCTTCTCCAAACGTTACCCGTTACAGTATCCACCTTAACGGACACCCAATCTGCATCCATTAGGTTTTCCCTAACTACAGGATCACTCAATAACGAGGCGTTTGTTATCACGGCTATGGGAATATTAAAACCCTTCAGCAATCTGATGGATTTGCCCAAATTGGCATCGAGTGTGGGTTCTCCGCTGGCAACGAAGGTAAGGTAATCAGGTTTGTCGGCAGGGCTAATCCTGCCTAGCAACGATTCTACAGAATCCCTAATGGTTTGGGGTTCGTAGAATGTTTCGCGTTCTGTGCTACTCTTTTGCCTTGCTCCCAGCTGACAGTAAATGCAAGAATAGGAACACACCTTTCTTAAGGGAATATTGTTGATTCCCATACTCTTACCTAGTCGTCTCGATGGTACAGGGCCAAATGCAATCATTTGCTTTGGGTTATTGTGTTCCAGATCGCGCCAATCTGCCTGCTAAACTCCGATTGGGGCTGCCACTCAATGATGCTTTTCAGGTTGACCATGGCCTCCACAACCGATGGGTTGAAGGGCAACTTACCGGCCAATGGGATACCCTTCTCATGGCAATGCTGCTCAATTAGCCGCGACATATCATCGTTCAGGTCGTACTTGTTTATAATTACCCATGCTTTCAGGCTGAATTTTTCCACTATCTCAAGGGCCCGTTTCAAATCGTGAAGCCCCGACAGGGTAGGCTCGGTTACCACCACCACGTGGTTTGTTCCGGTAATGGATGAGATTACGGCACAGCCAATGCCCGGAGGGCCATCGATGATGATATTCTCCAAATTGTAATCCTTCGCAATGGCCTTTGCCTTGTCGCGTACCATATTCACCAATTTCCCCGAATTCTCCTCACCCGGAGCAAGGCGCCCGTACACCATTCGGCCATTGCGAAAGGCTCCGGAATACATGCGGCTCTTATCGTTGTCAACCATGGTTATTGCCCCGTGGGGACAAACCCTTGCGCACAGATGACAGCCATCGCACGAGGTTTCGGATATGGTGATTTTGCCATCCATACTGTGAATGGCATCGAACCGGCAATAATCCATGCAAATGCCGCAGTGCGTGCAAATTGAATAGTCGATTATTGCCGTTTGCCCGGCGATGTACACCTGCTCCTCTTCATGAGTGGGTGTGAAAAGGATGTGTAGGTTGGCAGCATCCACATCGCAATCGGCCAGCACAACCGGCTGCCCAATGAGGGTGGCAAATGCAGCGCTAATGCTGCTCTTCCCCGTTCCGCCCTTACCGCTGATGATGGCTATTTCCATATTTCTTTACAATTATGTTAAAAACCGTCAGAAGAAGTGTTTGCAAATACCTTTTTTCAGCAGCAACAATCTTTCCCTTTGAATAGGCCGAGGCTATTTCCCTATCGAAGGGTATCTCCAGCAGCAAGGGGATGCCCTGGTCATGAAGATAGCCATATATGGCATCATTGCCCAATCCTGCGCGGTTGATAATCACGCCGCAAGATTTGCCCATGGTTTTAAGGGTCTCAACCGACTGTTTCAGGTCGCTAAGCCCAAAGGGCGTAGGCTCGGTAACAAGGATAACAAAATCGGCACGGGCAACGGTTTGGATAAAGGGACACGAAGTGCCAGGGGGAGAATCCATGATAACGACCCTGTGGTTGTTGCTTTCGTTTATGGCCGCCTTTATCACCCTCACAGGCGAATAGACACCCACATTCATCCTCGATTCGATGATTTTCGAATTTTCCGAAACAGCATATTGATTGACCTGCCCCAACGACACATCCTTCTCCACAATGGCTCCGTATTCGCATGCTACGGTGCATGCCCCGCATCCATGGCACAAATCCTCCATCACCTTAATCACTTTCATGGGTGGTAGTATGAAAATGGCCTTGTAGTTGCAGTACTCATGGCATTTACCACAGTAGGTGCACTTGTTTTCATCAATAACAGGAACTCTTTGCATTACCTCAGCGGATTTCTCCAGCTGCCCTTGGAAAAAAGACATGACATTGGGTTCTTCAGCATCGCAATCCACAAGGGTTGCCTCGATTCTCTCCCGTTGTAATGCGTAGAACAGGCTTGTGGCAACCAATGTTTTTCCCGTTCCTCCCTTCCCGCTTGCTATGGCAATTTTGATTGGATCAATACTAATCATACATTAACCTGGTTTTCTCATCACAAAGAACGTCTTTTATTGCCCGTTGCAAGAATGGCGTATTCCAAGTATTAAGCGCACCGTGAGTTAAAAAGTACTGTTCAGGAATAGGATGGGTACCAAAGATTACCTGTAAACCATACATAACCTTAATAAATTCTTCGAAGTACTCCATACGCGGACACGGGGGATAGCCAACCAATAAACCTGTGGAAAAATGAATGTGTGTTGCACCATTTTTCTTCATCTCTGCAGGCGCATACTGAATGTTACCTCCCGGGCATCCACCACAAGTTGTATAGCCAACCACTTCCACTTCTACATCCTTGTATAAAGCAAATGCACCTTCACGTTGTCTAAGAGAACGGAAACATTTTCCTCCTGCGCAATTTTTATAACGATCACAAATGATTATACCAATTTTTACTTTTTCCATGACGTTTGATTTGATAATTAGTGTTTTCTCTTTTGTTCAATCTGGTTATAAACAATAAAACTTCCCTTGTCAACCTTAAGAAACTCGGCAATCACATCGCACTTCACCATGAGAAGGAAAAAAATTCGTGGATCGTTTCGGCCTATGAGCCCCTCCAAATTACCTTGTCCCTTGGAGATTATTAGGTCGGCAGCGTTGAAAACTTCCTGAAATTCACGGCTACACATTTCAAGGTGGGTTGTGGGGGCATCAAATCCGTTGGATATCAAATCGGCCACATTGTCCAATCCCACATCAAGGGCATCCTTCATGGTTACGTCATTAAGTATGGGGCCTCCCTTCACGGCATAGGTAACGTCGTTATGCATAAAGGTTTCGATGAACAGCCTGTCGAAAACAATCTCACCTGCATTATCGCCAAGATAAAGGATACGTTGCGCTTTTGCTATTCTCTCCTTAAGCTGTGCCGAATGGTCAATGGCAAAGTCAGCGTTCAGCACTCTCTTCACAGTCCCGTTGATATCAAAGCTGTTGCTGGCACCGTAGTCCATGATATTGCCGGCAATGGCCAGCCTAAGTGCCATCCCAAAGGGATTATCCGCATCGATAACCTGCTCTTTCCACATTCTGTACAATCCTAAGGCTACCCTGTTGCTTTCCTCCTTCTCCTCAGCAAAGGGGTCGGCAATTTCAATGATATCGCAGAAGGCAATATTGAGATCACGCTGGATTATGGGGCTATTCTCAAAATTTTGATTAACAATGACCCTGTGGAAATAGTCCAAAAACTTCTGCTGCTGCATTTCTGCAACACCATACTTTTGAAAAAGCCTGTGGTAGGTTTTCAAAAAGCAGTCAACGCACCTAGCATCAGCCATAGAGCAATTCTCTAATGCCCGCAGTTTCCGTGGTGGTGGTGTCCGTCGTGGTTACAGTAGTTGGCACTCAACTCCAGCTTATCAGCAATGAAATCGCTAACCAACTCCCGGGCACCGAGCATAGGCGCACCAATAAACACATTGATATTCTGCTGATTGAAAAGTTGAATGGCTTTCTGCCCCATGCCACCGGCAATGACATCGGTGGTTCCAAATTGGGCAACCCAGCTTGGGTATAAACCCGGTACATGTTCAGGCGGTGTAATTTCTTTAACATCAACTATTTTACAATCTTCCACCTTAACAATGGCAAATTTCTCGCAATGCCCGAAGTGGGCGCAAAGTATTCCGTTCTCCAACGGAATTGCAATGGTTTTATTCATAAATGAACTATTTGGTTAAATTTATTAATTGTAATTAAGCAACCCCAAGCTTATTAATCCTGGGGTTGCCCCATGAAAAAATCGGTATAGAAAAATCAGAAATTACCCCTGAACCGGTTCTGTAAACCCATTCCCCGATTCCATCCCCTGCCACCACCTCTGCGGCCATAGCCTGCACCCCTTCCATAGCCGAAAGGAATGTTTTCCCGTGGGGCTTCGCCTGCGGGTTGATTTCCTGCCCGTGCACCAAATCCGGTGCACCTTCCCATTCTGCGGCCGGTCATTGGGCCTTGCCCAACCGGACCTGTTTGATCAAAACCTGGCATAACTACCTCCTTAAAAAAATGATTTAAACTTACACAAAGTTGTGCATCAGCACATTAATAAGCACATTTAGACTTTACCAAATGAAATTGCTATTCATTTAGTAATTTCTCATCAGTCCGCAACCGTTTGCCCCTGCCCTGTCCGCACCCCGATTTGCGTCCTTTCCCCATGCCTTTGCCAAGCCTGCTGAGTTTTTCCTCATCGGTGGCATTTCCGCATTCGCCCAACTTTCTCCCTGTACGAGGGCCCTTGCCCTCCGGACCGGTTCCATCCATTTGTGGCATAGCGCTATTTTTTATTTGTTCAACATCTCAATAATATCCTTCACCTTTTTTGGCTCCTTCACCACCACCAGCTGTATTTTCAGGCTATCAGCCAGTGATTTGATTTTGGTGCCAAACTCACCCGATACAATTTTTTCTGCATTATGCGAGGCAACCAGCTGTAAAGAGGCCGGTCCGGCGCCGTTCTCCGCATCCTTATTGGGATTGGGCACAATCTCTGTGGATTTGCTTTCCGTATTGTAAATCACAAAGTATGAACAGCGTCCAAAGCGCTCGTCTAACATCGACTCGATGGAGTTTCCTGTAGAAGTAATGGCTACTTTCATGACATTATATTTTTTAGTTATTTAATCTTCCTCTTCGCCTACGCCCCACATTCCTGCGCAACGGAGCGTTGCACTTGGGGCAAATCTCGTTACTGCAGGGCTTTCCCGGCTGGTGGGGTTTCTTATACCCGCAGCTAACACAAACGCAAAAATCAACATGTTGATTGTCACCGGCATCAGGCATTTCATCTTCAATCTCGTAGTTGGCAACTTGTTTGCTACCGCAAAGCGGGCAAACGATTTCCTCGACATCCTTCCGGGGGTTATCGAAATAGCATTTGCAATCCTTGCAATGATACCAGTCGCTATCAAAATAAACCTTGCCACCCTCGATGACAATTTGCCTGCCCTCGGCAAACGCCATGGCCACCTTCTGCCTTACCGATGCGTATATGCGGGTGAACGTTGGGCGCGAAACGCCCATGATAACCGAAGCCTGGTGATGATTGTAAAAATCGTAATCACACAAGCGCAATGCTTCATACTCTTCAAAAAGCAGCTGCACCGGTTCGGTTTTTCTGCCATCCGTATCGGAACCATATGGTTTAAACCCCTTTACTGGCGGGGGATTAAACACTTTGCGAATTTTCCTTACTCTGGGTGACATAGAAAATAAATGAGCATATGTTCACCGCAAAGATAATGAGCATATGTTCATTATGCAAATTATTTTAACTATTTTTTTAAATTATTTTTAATCAAAACAAATCGCTGATATTATGTTATTTGCTGTAGCCTAATAAAGAATAATTCCGGGATGGAGAAGAAAAGAAAGTGCTTTGTATATCTTTGCGCCATCAAAAAACGCAGGGCTTTGCCAAAATAACAATGAAGTATAAGCACATATTTTTCGATCTCGACCGAACGCTTTGGGATTTCGATACAAACATGCGGTTAACGCTGGAGGAAATCTTTTACAGGCACAAGCTGGATAGGGCTTTCGGTGATTTCAACAACTTCTTTGAAACGTTCATGGGGCACAACGAGCGGTTGTGGGATCACTACAGAAAAGGCAACATGAAAAAAGAGATTCTGCGCTTCAAACGATTCGACCTTACCCTGAGGGATGTAGGTATTAAAGACGAGATACTTGCCCAGGTAATTGGTGATGAATACATTACTGAAAGTCCTTTGAAAACAGCGCTCATCCCCCACGCCATTGAAGTGCTGGATTATCTTAACGGAAAATATGGATTGCATATTATTACCAACGGTTTCAACGAGGTGCAATTTTCAAAGTTTAAGCTTTGTGGACTCGATAAGTACTTTCAAAAGGTGATTACCTCCGAAATGTCGGGATATCATAAACCCCGACCCGAGGCCTTTGGCTACTCACTGTCTGCAGCCAATGCAAAAAAGGCGGAGAGCCTGATGATTGGCGACGACCTGGAGATAGACATTCTGGGGGCCAAGAACTTCGGCATGGATCAGGTGTTTTACAATGCCGACGGGGTAAAGCACAATGAGGAGTTAACCTTTGAAATCAATACGCTTCAGGAGTTGATGAATATTCTTTAGGCCATTCCTTGGACTTGCGGTTTGCTGTTGGTATAAGTTTTCTTTCCGTGCCTTTTTCACTCACATCGGAAATAAGAACAATTTAGTATGGAAGATCCCCGTCAATTGTTGTACCCGATAGCAAATCATTATCATTAAATCCAGATGAATCGGGGAAGGGATCCTGATTCATTTTAGATTTAAAGGTTACCGCCTTGGGAGCAATGGGCTCAACGTTGGAATAGGCTGGGTATTCCGTAATATCAAGATCTGTAAACTTGGCCATCTCTTCACGGAATCGGAGCCTTACATCGCCGGTGGCACCATTCCTGTGCTTTGCCACGATAATCTCGGCAATTCCAACCATAGAGTTTCCATTCTCATCCTCATAAAGCCCGTGTTTTTCGGGGCGGTTAATGAAGAGTACCATATCGGCATCCTGCTCAATGGCACCCGACTCGCGCAAATCGGATAGCTGTGGTCGTTTTAACCCTCCCCTGTTTTCCACAGATCGGTTCAGCTGCGACAGGGCAATGATTGGCACGTTGAGCTCTTTGGCAATGGCCTTAAGCGATCGGGAAATACTGCTTACCTCCTGCTCGCGATTACCCTTAACCTCCTCGGGGCCGGTCATCAGCTGTAGATAGTCGAGAATGATTATCTGTATATCGTGTTGCGCTTTCAACCTGCGGCACTTGGCCCTAAGTTCGAAGATGGAAAGGGCGGGAGTATCGTCGATGAAAATCTTCGAATTCTGCAGGTTGCCAATCTTCACAGTAAGCTGTGCCCACTCGTGGGGAGTGAGCTTACCGTTGCGAATCTTCTCGTGAGAGATCTCCGATTCGCTCACCAGCAACCTTTTAACCAACTGCTGGCTCGACATTTCCAACGAGAAGAAGGCAACGGGCACATCGTGGTCAACTGCCATATTACGTGCCATGGAGAGCACAAAAGCGGTTTTACCAATGGATGGGCGTGCAGCGACAATGATAAGGTCCGATGGTTGCCACCCTGAGGTCATGCGGTCGAGTTCGGAGAAACCACAGGGCACCCCGCTGAGGCCATCCTCCCTTTTTCCGGCCTCCTCCAGCTCATGTAGTGCTTGCTTAACAAGCAGATTTATGGGTGCCGTTTCACGTTTAATATTGCCTTCGGCCACCCTAAAAAGCTCCATTTCGGAGTAGTCTAACAGGTAGTCAACATCAATGGAATCGTCGAAAGCTTTGCTTTGTATATCGCTGGAAACCCTTATCAGCTCACGCTGAATAAACTTCTGTGCAATGATTTTGGAGTGAAACTCCAGGTGTGCCGCCGAACCCACCTTCGAAGTAAGCTGTGCAAGGTAAACCGCACCGCCCACCGCATCCAGTTCATCCCGCTTGCGCAGTTCCTCGGTAACGGTCAACAAGTCAATCGGTTCATGGCGTGAGGACAGGTCTAATACGGCCTGAAAAATTTTCTGGTGACTCTCCTTATAAAAACTTTCAACCTTGATTACATCGATAACCGCAATAACGGCGTCCCTTTCGATCATAATTGCCCCAAGTACCGCCTCCTCCAGCTCAATGGCCTGTGGGGGTACTTTTCCCATGTCCATCGCCACCATTGCCGTGGGATTAGGCTTACGATTCCCTGTTGTTTTTTTTACTGCCATCTTCTATCTTTTTTGCAAAGGTAACCCCCAAATACCTGTTTTATGGAAAGAAACTGATGCGGGTTATTAACAAATTACTTTGGAGTTTTTTCACAATTTGTTAAAAAATGGTTTTAAAAAAATATAACCACAGGGTTAAAGCACAAGCCCAAAAGATTTTACATACCTTTGTGCAATAATGGCTTTCCGACAAAGAATTTCATTATATGATCACCATTGTATAACATTTTCAACACGTCGAAATTCACACACATAGTTGACTACAAAGCAATTGAAAGAATAACTAAAGATAGAAAAAGTGATAACCTTCCGGACGTTAAGAAAAACCATACCCCTCAATCGCAAAAAAAGCGATCCCGACAAGTTTGTTTTTACTGGAGTTTACCCCGTTTCTACAATCAATATTCAACTTTTGCAATACAATAAAGATGAGTGCCTTGAGAAAAGGGATATTCCGCCCGAAGGGGTTGATGGTTTTGAAGATAAAGGCTACATCCACTGGCTAAATATTTACGGCATTGACAATGCCGACACCATCGCCTCCATTTGCAAAAGGCAAGGTATTCACGACCTGGTGATTCAGGATATTCTGGATGTAAATCAAAGGCCCAAATTCCAGGAGTTTGAAAACTACTCGTTCTTAACGCTAAAATCCATTGCCCCTTCCGACAATGACATTGTTACCGAACAGATCAGCTTTGTTTTTGGATCTAATTTTCTCATATCGTTTCAGGAAAAGGAGGCCTCCTTTTTCGAACACGTAAGGCACATGCTTCGCGATGGCAAGGGCATTATCAGGGAGCGCGGGGCCGACTACCTGCTGTACGCGCTGCTGGAATCGATTCTGGATAACTATTTCAAAACGCTGAACAGGCTGGATAACGAAATTGAGAAGTACAATTTTTCAGATATTAACAAAGATTTATCGCCCCATTTGCTGGCCAATATCGAGTCCAACAAGAAATTCGCACAGTACATTAAAAAGTCAATTTTTCCGATTAAAGAGTTCAGCCTGATTGCCGAAAGGGGCGAATACCAGTGGATTGACAGAAGAAGCATTAAATACTTTCTTGAAATTAAAGACCTATGCCTAACCCTCATGGATGGATGCGATATGCTCCTATGGTCGCTGGATAGTAGCACGAACCTGTTCTTTTACATACAGGGTCACCGTATGAATCAGGTGATGAAAACCTTAACCGTTGTGGCAACCATCTTCATACCATTAACGTTCATTGCCGGAATCTATGGCATGAATTTCCGGAACATGCCCGAGCTGTCGTGGCAATATGGATACCTAACCACATGGGTTGCTTTTGCCTTCATAGTGTTGGGAATGCTGTTCTATTTCAGAAAGAAAAAATGGTTCTAACACAACTGGCCCATGCTGCAAACCGTTCTGTTACTTACCTTTGGATTTGCCATCCTGATAAAAGGTGCCGATTGGCTGGTTGATGGCTCTTCGGCCCTGGCACGAAAATACCACGTATCGAGTTTGGTCATCGGGTTAACCATTGTTGCCTTCGGCACTTCTGCCCCCGAACTGGTGGTAAATATCTTTGCCTCATTCCAAAACCATCAGGATATCGTTTTTGGAAACATCATAGGCAGCAATATCTTCAACCTATTTGCCATCCTGGGAATTGCCGGCATGATTACACCTTTGGTGGTACAATCGAGCACTGTATGGAAAGAAATACCCATCTCCTTTTTGGCCACGATTATTCTATTTGTCATGGCAATGGATTTTTTATTGCCTCACCATTCCATGCTCTCGAGGATTGATGGGGCAATCATGCTGCTGTTATTCGGCCTTTTTCTCTACTACGTTTTTACTCAGATTAAAAATAGTAACACTGCCGAAAGCGAGAAACATAAGCAGGTATCGACCCTCAGAATTTGGCTGCAGATTATATTAGGACTAACGGGATTGATAGCCGGAGGACGGCTTATTGTAAACAATGCTGTTAAAATAGCCACTTTGCTGAGTATTAGCGAAAAGCTAATTAGTCTTACCGTTGTATCCATCGGCACCTCATTGCCCGAATTGGCAACA
The DNA here is from genome assembly GCA_002071445.1 of Bacteroidetes bacterium ADurb.Bin008. Classification (GTDB taxonomy): domain Bacteria; phylum Bacteroidota; class Bacteroidia; order Bacteroidales; family Tenuifilaceae; genus MWFE01. The sequence goes on from MWFE01000054.1 coordinate 26,327, forward strand.
TCGGTAGTGGCAGCCATAAAAAGGAACAGCGATATTGCAGTGGGGAATATTATCGGCTCCAACATTTTCAATATCCTGTTCATCCTGGGCTTGAGCTCAGTCATCCGTCCGGTAGCGTACAATGGGGCATATAACCCGGAATTCTACCTTCTTACCGCAGGTACGCTGATGCTGTTCATTGCCATGTTCACCGGAAAAAAGAAACGGCTCGACAGGTGGGAGGCCGGTATTCTGCTGGCAGCCTACATTGCCTATTTCATCTACCTGTTTAAATCCGGGCAGTAGGTGTAATTGCAATAATGTTCACCAAACACATAGAATTATTCTACCTCGGGTGAAATCAAATACCGATAAAGCGTAGTAAATTAGCTATTAGTTAGCAGAATAATAAATAGATAGAAAGTAAAATTATTTTTTCTTATACTATTCAATAATATATGCTAATTTAGTTTTGCCTTTCCGTAACTCTTTAGAGTTAGTGATTTTAAATTTTTATTCTTCTTTTGATTTATAGAAATTTTAATATCAGCATAATAGATTCAGATTACCCACTAAAACCAACTTAACAAACCATGAAAAGATTACATCTCACCCTTCTCGTCGTGCTTCTGGGTCTGTGCCACGTTGGCGCACAGGAGCCTATGGTGCTTCTTTACAACACCCACTTTTCCGATGGCACCACCGTTGCCCTGCCTCTAAGTGGTACAGTGAATGTTTCCGTTGACTGGGGCGATGGCTCCACCGATGACTTCACCACAGAAGGGCTTCAAGAGCACATCTACGAATCGCACGGCCGATACACAGTATCCATTACCGGCAACCTGACGCGTTTTGGGAGTAATACTGAAAACCCCTATGCCGGCAAGCTAAAAAAGGTTATCTCTTTCGGCAATTTGGGGCTAACCAGCCTTGCGAATGCATTCCATAAAGCGACGCAGTTGGAGCACGTACCCTCCACGCTACCCCCAACGGTTACAAATTTATCAGGCATTTTTAACGGAGCTGTCAGTTTCAACGGGGATATCAGCAGCTGGAATGTAAGCAATGTAACGAACATGGACAGGATGTTTTACAATGCCGTCAAATTCAATCAGGACATTGGCGGATGGGATGTGAGCAAGGTAACGAGCATGGTTTTTATGTTCATCGGTGCAAAAGCCTTTAATAAGGATATCGGAATGTGGGATGTCAGCAAAGTAAACAACATGATGAGCATGTTCCGTGATGCATCTGCTTTCAATCAGGATATAGGCAGCTGGGATGTTAGTAAAGTCACAAACATGACTGAAATGTTCCGTAATGCAAGTGCATTCGATCAGGATATTGGCTCTTGGGATGTGAGCAGGGTATCGGCCATGGGGTTAATGTTCTTTAACGTTAAGCTTTCCACTGCCATGGGCTATCAAACAGAGGCTTCCGGTCAAACTTCCACTGCCATGGGTTGCAAAGCAAAAGCTAAGAATAATTATTCTTTTGCTATTAACTTAGATAATTCTCAAGGGCCGGAAGTAGCAGCAAATACTTTCCAAATCTCCGGAGCGACATCTATCGGTGGCAATGTCGCATGGACGAACTACAGCGACAAAAGGCTGAAAAAGGAAATTCAGTACCTGAATACGGAGGATAACCTGTCCAAAATTTTACGGCTTAATGCCGTTCGTTTCCGTTGGAAGGATAATAATAAGCTGCTCAACCTAGGGCTACTAGCCTAGGATGTAGAGGGGATTGTGCCTGAGTCGGTAAGGTACGATGAGCACAACGATATCTACTCAATGGAATATACCGCCCTGATCCCCGTGCTAATCGAGGGCATGAAAGAGCAGCAGAAGATTATTGAAAGCCAGCAGCAGATTGCCAGAGAACAGAAAAATGAGATAGATGCCCTAAGGGCAGAAATAGAACAGCTAAAGCAGCTGATGGTTAAATAGCCAAAATTTCGCATGTCCAAAGGGCTGCTCCACCACGGGGCAGACTTTTTTGTGCAGTAATGTTTCGCTGCGCTGCAGCTTGTGTTGTTGGGGGTTGCTCTACAAGCAACAAAGGTCCCGATACGCTGCAGCTGAATTGCATTTGTAAAAGAAACACTCTTTAGGCGCAGAGCGCCGCAACCTTTGTAACCAATGAAATGAAGAAATGACTTAGGTGCAGAGCACCGTAACATTATGCCTGTTCAAGGGTTGGCTGCGCCAAACCTTACGGGATTAGCTGCGATGCAGTATGAAAGCCCTGTCAGAGGGAGCCTTACCATTAATGAGGCTAAAGCCTAGCCTGTGAGTTGTTTGTTTTCTATTGCCCGTCAGCTGAAGCTGACGGCAATAGAACTGCCTTAAAAGTGTTGTATAAAGATGGTATTTTGCTTTCCGGGCTAAAGCCCGGAATGAATGCAACTTGCGGATACAGCTTATTCAGGGACTTTAGTCCCTGAACTTTTCACTTCATTGTACTAGTTCCTTCTTTACATTAAATTGCCGTTTGCTTTAGCAAACGGGCAACAGAAATAGCAAAATAAAGGGCTTCAGCCCCATTAGGAAACCAAAAATTTTCCATTGTGTCATAGCCTCATGATGTGAAAGAAATCCCAAAGGGATGAAATTGTTATAGATAATAAAGACGACACAATTGAATAAAACCCTGAAAGGGTGGCATATAGTTGTATTGACGGGGTTTGGGAGCTTAACGATGATTCGGTGCCACGCACCTGATTTTTCGTTTACCCTTATGCTGCAAATGATTTCAGGGCTAACGCCCCTTGTTGTTCTATTCCATTTTAACATTCTACGAAGATTTCGGGGCTACGCCCCTGAGGTAATTTAACATCGCAGATTTGCAGATTTGCGAATTAACGAATACTCGCACGTTTCCATGTCCTGCGGACGATGGAAAGTGCTACCCACCTCAATAAACCTTCCATCGTGGCGTAGCCTTACAATTTGAAAGAAATCCCGAAGGGATGAAATTATTATAAATAAAAAAGAAGATACGCTTGAATAAAACCCTGAAAGGGTGACATGTAGTTGTATTGACGGGGTTGGAGATCTAAACGATGATTCGGTGCCACGCACCTGTTTTTTCGTTGGGGACCTTTCTGCTGCAAATGATTTCCAAGCAAAAGCCCAAAGCAAAGACAACCCCTATAGAAATGCTTAGGCAAGTTTATGTCCGGTAAAAAATATCCCGTTATCCATACCCTTCCTTACGGAATTTAAGTATTTTTGGCCGACAATTTTGTTTGCGGCTGACTAACTACATAATCACTATGAACAACGAGAAGCTTATTATCAGCGGAAAATCCAAGGATGTATTTGAGATTGCCCAGGGGCAGTATAAGGGCAAGTACAGGCTTGTCTTTAAGGATGACGCCACGGGATACATGGAAAACGGCAAGCCCGTTTTCGACCCCGGCTACGACAGCGTGGTGGGCCGGATTCCCGGGAAAGGGGCCATAGCCTGCAGGTTTGCCACCCACTTTTTCCGGCTGCTGAAGCAGCATAACATCCCCTCGCACTACATTGATACCATTGGCGATAACCAGATGATTGTGGAGCCCGCCGTACCGTTGAGTATGCCCGTTGAGGATCCTGCCATTGAGGGATCGGAACCGCTGCTTAACCTCGAATTCACCTGGCGCAATAGCGCCACCGGCAGCTTCTGGAGACGTTACCCCTTTGTGCAGCCCTGCAAAAACCTGCATTGCGTGGTTGAAGCGTGGACCAAAGGCGATGTGGATGTGCTTATTTCGCTTGAGGCATTAGAAGAAACGGGCGCCATGACCCGGGCCGAAATCGCACAAAGCGTTGATCTGGTGAAAAGTATTGCCCATATCGTTACCGAGGAGTTTGCCACTAAGAACCTGCACGTGTTAGACGGGAAGTTTGAGCTGGGGCGGTTGAAACAGGGCGATGGCAGGATTGTGATTATCGACGAGATATCGCCCGATGTGCTGCGCGTTTGCAAAGGCTATTCCCCGGATGAAAAGGGGAACTGCACCATTTACAGGGAGTGTGCGATAACCGGATTTGCCAACGGCAAAAGAACCATTAAGAATAAGCTGCAGGTGAAAGCTGCCGATTTCATCTCCATCTTCCTGTAGGTTTTTAGCCTAATTAGCCATCCCACAATTTTCACCCGTATTGTTTTGGGTGAATATGCGCTATATTTGCAGAAAACAGATAAAAAAAATCCCCATGAAGGCAAAAATCGTTAAGTTCGGTCCGTTTTTAAAACTATGGATACCCGTGATTGGCTGCATTGCCTTAAGCAGTTGCTGGCCGTGCAACACCACGGTTATTGACAACGGGCCACTCCCCGATTCGGCTCTTATCTTTGTACCCTACATCGACGGGCAGACATACTCGTTTAAACACTCCAACGGGCTTGTGATCGATTTTTCTGCCACACGGAAAACCCATGCCGAATGGAGCGGATGCTCCGAGTGCTGCGAGTACGAATACCACTACGAAGTGAACACAACGCTGCTCACGTCCGAATATCCGGTTTTCGACATGTTTTTTCGGATTGATAACATGAATGCGCCATACTACCACTGCTCTGCAGCCATTGGAAAATATGGATTCTACATACCCACCTATAATATCATTGGCAACGCAGAGTATGAGCAAGTTGACTCCATAGCCGTTGACTCGACATGGTACTACAAAGTTTTTAAGCTTAAAGCCGACAACTTAATGTTCCTCCCTCACGACACCATATTCGTAGATAGCCTATACTATTCGTACAACGATGGGGTAATCAAAATCATCATGTCCAATGGCGAAAACTATATACTGCAACAGTAAATGGATAGTGCTATCGTTCTTGCTGCTGTTGGGCTGTGTAAAAGACGAAGTCGTTGGTTTTGATCCTACGAATAAAGAATGGATAACCGTCTATTCAATGGGTGATAACTTTACCATGCGCGATGATAATGGCATTTCACAAAGTTTTGTTTTAACTGAAAACTCACACTACTTCTCTGAATCTGCCGGCGGAATCCTTTTTGTGACAACCCATAGGTCGGAAACGGAATACCACTACCAACTCTTTACATCCAGCTATGGTTCCCGATTCTCATTATCGTTAACAGCAAGCACTCTTCCGTTTGGCGATCATATCTATATAGAACTCAACGGCATAGGATTTGATTACGATTTGCGATTAAAAAATATTTTCCGCATCAGCAGCCCTTTTGGTTACCTATCGAAAACAATAACCGATACCGGATACGGCAACGATGTGACTATTAAATCTACCGTAAGGGTTTTAGATTCATATACCGTTAATCAGGCTCAGTACGCCGGGGTACTCCATTTTACTTTAAGAGATTTCGAAGCCGATTGGGGGCCATTTACCGTGAAAGAGATATTTGTGGCCAAAAAATACGGATTGATAAAATACATTTACAACAACGGATTGACCGTAGAACGTCAGTAATCACGGATGGATGGCACTTTTTTGGTTTATCGGGTAATTTAATCCGAAGCAAAAAGGCTAAACGCCTTTCCCCCTGAAAACGGTAATCAGGGTATAGATTAAAATTTTAAAATCCACAAAAAGGGTCATATTCTCAATGTAGAGCAGGTCGAATTTAAGGCGCTGCACCATCTGATCCACATTCTCGGCATAGCCATATTTAACCTGTCCCCACGAGGTAATACCAGGCTTAACCTTCTGCAGATGGAGATAATGGGGTGCCTTTTCCACAATTTGCTCAATGAAAAACAGGCGCTCGGGGCGAGGTCCAACCAGCGACATATCGCCTTTGATCACATTGTAGAAATTGGGTATCTCATCCAGCCTCGTTTTACGCAAAAATCTTCCGATGGGCGTTATCCTGTCGTCATCCTTGCTCGACAGGGCGGGCCCATTGGCTTCGGCATTGGTGTACATCGAGCGGAATTTGTAGAGGATAAACGGCTTGCCGTAGCGACCAATCCTCTCCTGCTTGAAAAGCACAGGCCCTTTGGATGTGATTTTAATGATTAGGGAAATAACAAGGATTAAAGGGCTAAAAACTATCAATGCCAACAGCGAGAAGGTAAAGTCGAAAAGGAGTTTAAGCTTCTGCTGCCACATGGGCATTAGATCGAACGAAACCTGAATCAGGGGAGTTCCAAAAATTGCAGTCATCTTAACCCTCCCTGTCAGCATATCGTAAAGGCTTGGAATGGCTTTGACAATCACATCCAGTCCAATCAGGTCGTTGGTTATCCGGGAGATAACCTTGTTGTCGCTGTTCTCTATGGCTATTAATACCTCCTCAACGTTGTGTTCCTGTATGATATCCCTTAGGGTTGAGTAAGTTCCCAAATGCGGCGTAATGCCATTCAGTGAAAGCTCATCTCTAAATCCGGTGCTCACAAATCCGATTATCCTGTTTCCTCCCAATTTGGGCTGATTCGTAATGTCGTTGTATAGCTCCAGAGCCCGCTCGTCGTCGCCAACAATGATGGTGGGGAAACCGATTATCCCTTTCCTGATCTTACGGATGGTTGCTGATGTAATGATTAAACGGGGGAAATAGGTAAAGGTAAACTGAAGGGCAAAAAGCATCAGGAACATCTGGTAGTAGTTCTTGTAGCTGGCCACGTAATCGTCGAGCAACAGCAAGAAGAAAATGATCAGAACGCCAAAGAAGTTGGCCAGTATGCTCGCTCCCAGCTGCTTTAACCTCGACCGACGGTAAATATCCTTGTAAAAGCCATTGACATAAAAGAGGAATAACCAGAAAAAGGGCAGGAGGATAAGCCCAAGTATCACATTTATTCCCACATCGAACCGGGCAAACTCGCCGAAAACCTTAGGCTCAATAACCACCTTTCTGTACACATGGAATAGGAACCAGGCAACAGACGTTCCTAATAAATCGAATAGAATGTACTTGAAAGTATGAAGCCTTTTATTCACCGGCTAATTTTTTAATCCTGCTGAACAACTTCATTTATCCGGCAATGTCCTCTCCTACCCCGATTCAATACTTGTTTCAATGGAATCGGTAATATACACTGATTTTGCTTGCCATTCAGGCATACCAATACCAAAAAAGGCTGATTTACAAACAAATCAGTAAACCGCCACTGCCTATCCTCTAAAGGTTTTAACGGCTATGGCTGCAATTTATTATTTGAATGTTTGGTAAATATTTCGTTGGCCAATCTTTCTATGGCAACCAGATCATCGGCCTTGGGATAGCCCTTTACCAGCACCGGTTCGAGCAGTTCAGCCTTGATGTTGGGAATCATCTCGGCCACCTTTTCAATGGCTTTGCCACCCCATGCGTAGGATGCCATCACCGACACGAAGATTGCCTTGGGCTTGAGTGCATTGGCCAGCTTGGCTGCATAGGCAATCACCGGATGCGGTTCGCCCAGAACCGTGGGAGTGCCAACCACAATGGTGGCAGCATCCACAAGGGTAATGGCCAGCTTACCGATATCGGTAACGGATAGATCGAATTTGTAGGCTTTCACACCCTTGTTTTCCAAGGCATCGATAAGATGATTCACCATTCTCTCAACGCTGCCATGCATGGATATGTAGGGCACCACAACCATATTCTTGGGGGTATCCGATAGCCAGTCGTTGTAGGCATCGATGATAAACTTGGGATTATCGTACATGGGCCCGTGGCTTGGTGCCACAATGGATATGTCGTAGCCATCCAGCTTGGGAAAGTTCTTCTTGATGATGGCCCTGAACGGCATCATAATCTCGGCGAAGTACCGCTTGGCAGCCTCGTACACCTGACACTCGTCAGATACATACATGTCGGTGGTGGCCAGATGCGACCCCAAAAAGTCGCAGGAGAAGAGCATCTTTTCCTCTTTCATGTAGGCCAACATGGTTTCGGGCCAGTGCACCCATGGGAAATGGATGAATTTCAATGTCTTGTCGCCCAGCGAAAGCTCCTCGCCATCCTCAACCGTTATGAATTTATCGTCCGATATGGGCATATGGGTAATGAGCAGCTCTTTCCCCTTGGGTGATGTTATCACCTTAGCTTCGGGGTACTTTTCCAAAACCTGCGGTATGGTACCCGAATGGTCCTGCTCGGCATGGAGCGATACGATGTAATCAACCCTATCCACGCCCTTGAGATGTTCGAACAGCACATCGGCCAGGGCGGGGTCAACGGTATCGATAAGCACCGTTTTCTGGCTTCCCTTAATCAAATAGGCATTGTAACTGGTGCCATCGGGCAGGGGAATCAGCGAGTCGAACAACCGCCTGTTCCAATCGGCGGCCTTCAGTAAATAGACATTCTTCTTAATTTCTCTTGCCATAGTGTTAATCTCCTTTACTTTATATGTTTGTCATGTTTTGTAGATGTTATGCTAACTTCAAAGATACACAGAAATACAATATATCGCCGTTTTTGATTTGAAGAATTGTCAGCTGATTGCCATCGAAACCACCCTTCCTTCATAATCACAATTTGCCATTAACGGCCTGAAAATTTGGTGCAATCGTTGATTGCTATTGGGGGTTGAGGCTCATCAGCAGCGAGCCCACCACTCCCATCAGGTTGCCCGACATGTGGACAATAATGGCAAAAACGTTGTTGTTGTACTTTTCCTGATAGTACCCCGCCAAAACCCCCAGCGTCATGGTAAAAATCACAATCCTTGCAACGAATATCGCACCCGAGCCTGCTGTGAGTAAAATCAGATGCGATAAACCGAATAGTACAGCGCTGATAATAACGGGTAGTGATATTTTACGGCCAGATATTGATATCCCTTTGCTTGCCAGGGGTTTAAGGATATTCTGCAGAAAGCCCCTGAACAGCATCTCCTCGGCAATGCTTGCATAGATAAACACGAAGAGGAAAGTTTGCAATGGGGATATTTTTGCCAATACCGGATGTGCTTCCACTTTTCCTCCAATGGCGTTGGTGATTACCGTTAAAATGATATTGATGGCGATGCTAACAACAATTCCGAGAAGTATGGGCATCAGCGTTTTGCGCAGAGAGGGCCATTTGATAACGTAGTTTACCTGTGGGCCCAAAAGGATAATCACCAGGATGGATAGGATCAGCATGGTGGTGTGGGTGACAAATGAGTTGGGTATAAAATCTATTCCGGTATCATACCATCTGGCAACCAGAATGGAAAGCAAAAATACGATTGCGGTGATGGCCAATCCTATGTAAATTCGTCTGTTAGTGCTCATGGTCTTGTTTTTAGTGTTAGTTATCACAATATGCTGACAAATCTACAAAAAGTATTGACTGTGCCAATGGCAAAATCCTGATGCTTCATCCTTTTTGCTTGTTACAGGTTCCAAACCCTTTCGGGGTAAGTCTCTCCATTAATGAGGCTAAAGCCTGGAATGGATGCGCTTTGCAGATACAACTTATTCAGGGGCTTTAGCCCCATTAGAAAACCAAAAACCTTCCATCGTTGCGAAGACACATGGAAGCGTTTAGATAAGCACCCTCCCCGAGAATAAAAATTAAACGCCTGTTAAGCCAAAGCCTACGCTTATAAAATAGATCCATACGATTATAAAACAGATCCGTACGCTTTTAAAAAAGGTATTGACATGTGATTTTTTTTTACTATATTTATACACAATTAATTCTGTATTTATTTCTTTCTTTTCTTCAAACTGCCATTGAGTTTTTAAAACATATATAAGCAGAGGGATATAGCGGGGAGGGACAATAACGGGCAGCTACATGGAGACACGCAGGCAGTAATGTGTTTCCACTCTTTCTAGTTTTCAAGGCGGCATTTCAGCTCTGAACCACCACGGGTGTTCAGCGCCCAACGAGGATAAACCAAGTGCAAACCAAATAAAATGGGCAAATGCAATGAAAACTATCATTAAATTGCTACTGACGCCGGAGATGGCGCTGCTAGCCTCCGGGCTGTTGATTACGGAATACTATTATCACTTCCCCCGGGAATATCAAGCATATTATTTGGATTAACCAACAAGTTATAAAATTTAAAACTTTATGACAATGAAAACAAATTTACTAAAATCAATTCTGGTACTTTCAACTTTTACCTTGTACCTTCTGCCTGCCCTCGGGCAAGTGCCTCAGAAGATTAGCTACCAGGCTGTGATCCGCAATAGCAACAACGAACTGGTAACCAACTCCCAAGTGGGAATGCAAATCAACATTCGGCAAGGTTCGCCTACATCCACACCCATTTACGTAGAAACCCACGCCCCTACTACCAACGCCAACGGTTTGGTAAGCATTGAAATAGGCGGTGGAGCAGGTTTCGATGCCATTGACTGGGCAGCGGGCCCCTACTTTATTGAGACCAAGACCGACCCAGCGGGCGGAACCGATTACACCATAGTTGGCACCAGCCAGCTGCTGAGCGTACCCTACGCGCTCTACTCGGCAAACGGTACTCCCGGACCTGAGGGGCCTGCTGGCCCACAGGGCGAAACGGGTCCCGTTGGACCCCAGGGTCCGATAGGACCAACCGGACCTCAAGGACCGGCAGGACCAACCGGACCACAGGGTGTGCAGGGTCCGGTAGGCCCTCAGGGAGAGGTTGGACCGCAGGGAGAACAAGGGCCAATAGGACCACAGGGGCCTCAGGGGCCACAGGGCGATCCCGGTCCAGCTGGTCCACAGGGTCCACAGGGCGATCCCGGTCCAGCTGGTCCACAGGGTCCACAGGGAGATCAGGGTCCGGCAGGCCCTCAGGAGGAGTTTGACCCCGTATTTACCGCATGGGATAAATCAACGGGTATTTCCATTACAGAAAGCCAAATCACCGATTTGGGCAGCTACCTTACCGAAGAAACCGACCCCGCCGTGGAGGACAACTTCGATTTTACTGATGCGGTGGCGGGCGACCTTTTACAATTCGATGGAACAAAATGGGTAAAACTAACACCCACATACATTTCGGACTACACAGTAACCGAAAGCGATGTAACTGCTCACCAGGAGGCTTTGACCATCACCGAGAGCCAGATTTCGGATTTAGGTAACTACCTTACTACGGAAACCCAGACCTTGGAACATGTGCTCACATTGGGCGCAAGTGCAGGGAATATGAATATAACAAACCTGGCCGACCCTTTAAATGCTCAGGATGCGGCCACTAAGGCGTATGTTGATGCGTTATTAGCAAGAATTGAAGCATTGGAAAATTCTGAGCCCATTCTATTAAGCAATGGTTTTATAGATAAAAGGGATGGTACCCATTACAATGTGGTAAAAATTGGCAACCAACTTTGGATGGCCGAGAACCTGAAATATTTACCCGGCGTGGTTGGGCCTGAAACGGGGTCGGTAACAGATCCTTATTGCTATGTTTATGATTACAATGGTACCGATGTAGCTGAAGCCAAGGCCACAGAAAATTATCAAACCTATGGAGTGCTTTACAACTGGCCTGCGGCAATGGCCGGTAGCGAAAGTAGCGAGGACAACCCCAGCGGAGTGCAGGGTGTTTGCCCCACCGGCTGGCATTTGCCAAGCGATGCCGAGTGGACGCCATTAATCGACTATTTGGGTGGAGACGTAGTTGCCGGAGGTAAGTTGAAAGAAACCGGCTACACGCATTGGAATAGCCCAAATACCGATGGCACCAATGAAACCGGCTTTACAGCTCTTCCGGGGGGCGGTCGCAACAGCGCCGGGGAGTTAATCAACATTGGCTACAACGGTTACTGGTGGAGTACTACTGATGGCATTAACGATTACGCCTGGGGCCGATTTATGTCCTACGACGACAGCAAAGTGGTCAGGTTCTTCAACACTAAGGAGAATGGGTTTTCTGTTCGTTGCGTTAGGGATTAGGAGTAGAAAAGGAGAAAGGGAAAAGGAGAAAGGGAAAAGGAGAAAGGGAAAAGGAGAAAGGGAAAAGGAGAAAGGGAAAAGGGAAAAGGGAAAAGGTGAAAGGTGAAAGGAGAAAGGAGAAAGTATGGGAATAGAGCGCTTTGAAGATATCATTGCATGGCAAAAGGCTAAAGAGCTTACTGTCAAAATTTACCATTCGTTTGAAGTGAGTAAGGATTTTGGTTTTAATGATCAAATACAGCGCGCTTCAGTTTCTGTGATGAATAATATTGCAGAGGGTTTTGAACGTAAGAGCAATAAAGAGTTCAAACAATTTCTATACATAGCCAAAGGTTCTTGTGGCGAAGTTCGTTCTATGCTCATTATTGCTCACGAGCTTAAAAAGATTAATACCTCTGATTACGAAGCATTACTATCGCTTTCCTTGGAAATATCAAGAATGTTATTTGGACTAATCAATAAACTTTAAAATTCTAAAACCTTAAGACAATGAAAACAAATTTACTAAAACTAATTCTGGTACTTTCATCTTTTACCTTGTACCTTTTACCTACTCTCGGGCAGGTGCCTCAAAAGATGAGCTACCAGGCGGTGGTGCGCAACAGCAGCGATGCTCTGGTTACCAATACGCAGGTGGGTATGCAGATCAGCATCCTACAAGGCTCTGAAACGGGTACACTGGTGTACACCGAAATACAAACCCCCACCACCAATGCCAATGGACTGGTGAGCATCAAGTTTGGCGGCGGGGCGGGTTTTGATGCCATAGACTGGTCATCGGGTCCTTATTTTATTGTGGTCAAAATCGATCCTGAGGGTGGTGAAAACTACACCATAACCGGCGCCAGCCAGCTGCTGAGCGTACCCTATGCGCTCTACTAGGCAAACGGTACTCCCGGACCTGAGGGTCCCGTAGGGCCGCAGGGAGAACAGGGTCCGGCAGGGCCTCAAGGTGAAGTTGGGCCACAAGGGCCTCAGGGAGAGCAGGGCCCGGCAGGACCTCAGGGTGAAGTTGGGCCACAGGGGCCACAGGGAGAGCAGGGCCCGGTAGGACCTCAGGGTGAAGTTGGACCACAGGGACTACAGGGACCACAGGGAGAGCAGGGGGAACAGGGTCCGGCAGGACCTCAGGGAGAGGTTGGCCCACAGGGCCCCGAAGGACCACTAGTGGCGGGCGCCCAGGGGCAAACGTTACGACATGGCACAACAACCTGGGAAGCCAGCAGCAATATCTACAACACGGGCAACAACGTGGGCATTGGCACCACCAGCCCCACGGAGAAGCTCCACGCGGAGGGCAATATCCGTGCGCACGGCATGATGCTCAACAAGCAGGGAACACCCGACGAGGAACCGCTTTTCATTGTACGTAACAGCGATGGCAACACCGTGTTTGCCGTATACGAGCAGGGGGTGCGCATCTATGTGGATGGCGATCCGGCCGATGAGGGCAAGGGCAACCGCAGCGGCTTTGCCATTGGCGGTCTTACGGGCTTCAAAGACACGGGCGAGGAGTACTTCAGGGTATCACGTGGATACACCCAAGTGTTGTTTGATGACGAGGCCAAGGGCAATCGTAGCGGCTTCGCCATAGGTGGGCTAACAGGATTCAAAGATGACGAAAAGGACTACCTCAGCGTATCGCGTGAGCGTACCCAGGTGCTGTTCGATGATGAGGCCAAAGGCAACCGTAGCGGCTTCGCCATAGGCGGCTTAACGGGCTTTAAGGACGATGACAAGGATTACCTCAGCGTATCGCGAGAGCGTACCCAAGTGCTGTTTGATGATGCTGGCAAGGGCAACCGCAGTGGGTTTGCCATAGGAGGGCTTACGGGATTTAAGGACGGTGAAAAATCGGGAGCAAGTTTCTTCGACGTAACCACCGATGCCACGGGTATAATCAATCCCGCCCAGAACCGCGTGCTGTGGTACCCGCTGAAGAACGCCTTTCTGGCGGGTAGGGTACTGGTAGAGTCACCTGAGAATGTGGGAGAAAACTCTTTCGCAGTAGGCTTCGAAAGCAAAAGCAAGGGTAACTATTCACAGGCCATGGGGTACCTAGCACAGGCACTGGGCGAATACTCCACGTCCATTGGGAATAAAGCCAAAGCAGGCCAGAAAAATTCCTTTGCTTTTGGCGAGGATGCCTATGCGCAGGGCGAAGAGAGCTACGCCATAGGCCGTGGTGCCTTGGCGCAAGGGTATAGAAGTTTTGCGTTGGGTAGCGCAGGGGTGGATTCAGCGGGTGTTATTACCCTACCTCCACAGGCATTAGGTGATTACTCCTTTGCCATAGGCCAAGGGGCAATAGCCGATAATAGAGGAGCTTATGCCATGGGGGTAGATGCTTATGCAGGAGGGAAATACTCCACTGCCTTGGGCTATAAAACCCAAGCAACAGGTTACTATTCCACTGCCATGGGCCATAAAACAGAGGCTTCCGGTAATTATTCTACTGCCATGGGAGAATCCACAGTGTCTTCCGGTATGAATTCCACTGCCATGGGTTGGCAAACAAAGGCTTCTGGTTGGATTTCCACTGCCATTGGTTGTTACACAGAGGCTTCCCGCCATGGTTCCACTGCCATGGGTTGTTACACAAAGGCTTCCAGTGATTATTCCACTGCCATGGGATATGTAACGGTGGCTTCCAATCATTCTTCCACTGCCATGGGGAGATACACTGTGGCTTCCGGTAGTGCTTCCACTGCCATGGGCGATGAAACAAAGGCTTCCGGTGGTGCTTCCACTGCCATGGGTTTTAAAACAGAGGCTTCCGGTCATTATTCCACTGCCATGGGCTCTGAAACAGTGGCTTCCGGTCAATATTCTACAGCCATGGGGTATAAGACAACGGTTTCTGGTTGGTATTCCACTGCCATGGGATATGAAACAGTGGCTTCCGGTTATTATTCCACTGCCATGGGTTACAAAGCAAGAGCTAAGTATAATTATTCTTTTGCTATTAACTTAGATAATTCTCAAGGGCCGGAAGTAGGAGCAAATACTTTTCAGATCTCCAGGGCATCAGCCATAAGGGGCAATGTGGCATATACAAACTACAGCGACAAGAGGCTGAAAAAGGATATTCAATACCTAAATACGGAGGACAACCTGTCCAAAATTTTACGGCTCAATGGTGTCCGTTTCCGTTGGAAGGATAATGATAAGCTGCTCAACCTGGGGCTGCTAGCCCAGGATGTAGAGGGGATTGTGCCCGAGTCGGTTAGATACGATGAGCACAACGATATTTACTCCATGGAGTACACCGCCCTTATCCCTGTGCTAATCGAGGGCATGAAAGAGCAGCAGAAGATTATTGAAGAGCTTAAGGCAGAGATAGAGCAGCTGAAGAAAAATAATTCAAAGTAATGGCTTGACTTTGACGTATTGAAAAAGCCGGCCCTGTGCCGGCTTTTTTATTTTAATAGAACAAAACGTTAATGGGAACAATTAGCTAAATATTCGGCTAACGGATGGTTCCTGTATTGCATTTATGCAAACATTTTCTAACACTCGTTTGTTTTAATCCATATTTAGGTTGGGTTTGACCTTTCGATGTCTCAAAAGACAATGGCCATAATACCCAAACTACTTTATACTCCAAGCGTTCAGTACAGCAAGGCTAAATCATTTATCGCCATGAAAAAAACAGCAATCATTCTTATGGGTGTACTCCTTTCGCTGGGTATCTATGCTCAGGTACCCCAAGGATTCAACTACCAGGCAGTGGTGCGCAACGATCAGGGCACACCCTTATCGGGACAGCAGGTAAGCATCCGTATCTCGCTTCAGGATGAAGCGGGTATGATAGTTCACTATTCCGAGACCCATTCGGTAACCACCTCACCACAGGGAGTGGTGAACTTTGTGGTAGGCAATGGCACTGTGCAAAGCGGAGTTTTTGCAGATATCCCATGGGAGGATGGCAATATTCACATGAAAGTTGAGGTTGACACCACCGGGGGCAGCAGCTTCACAACCTTAGGGGTATCGCAGCTGCAATCGGTTCCCTATGCGCTCTACGCCGCAAACAGCACCCCGGGTCCGGAAGGCCCGCAGGGTCCCGTAGGACCGGAAGGGCCTGTTGGCCCCGAAGGGCCACTGGTAGCAGGTGCCGAGGGGCAAACGCTGCGCCATGACGGTACAACCTGGGAGGCCAGCAGCAATATCTACAACACAGGAGACAACGTGGGCATTGGCACTACTAATCCCACGGAGAAACTCCACGTGGAGGGCAATATCCGAGCACACAGCCTGATGCTAGACAAGCAGGGGACGCCCGACGAAGAGCCGCTGTTCGTGGTGCGCAACAGTGCAGGCCTCGTCGTTTTCGCCGTGTACGAGCAGGGGGTACGCATCTACGTAGATGGCGATCCGGCCGATGAGGGTAAGGGCAACCGCAGTGGCTTTGCCATTGGCGGTCTTACAGGTTTCAAAGATACGGGTGAGGAGTATTTCAGGGTATCGCGCGGCTACACTCAGGTACTTTTCGATGACGAGGCCAAGGGCAACCGCAGTGGCTTCGCCATAGGCGGCCTTACAGGCTTCAAGGCCGATGACGATGGAAAGGATTATCTCAGCGTTTCTCGCGAGCGTACTCAGGTGCTGTTCGACGATGAGGCCAAGGGCAACCGCAGTGGCTTCGCCATTGGCGGGCTGACGGGTTTTAAAGCCGATGAGGATGACAAAGATTACTTCAGCGTATCGCGTGAGCGTACTCAGGTGCTGTTCGACGATGAGGCCAAGGGAAACCGCAGTGGCTTCGCCATAGGCGGCCTAACGGGCTTCAAGGCCGATGATGATGGAAAGGATTATCTCAGCGTTTCTCGCGAGCGTACTCAGGTGCTGTTCGATGATGAGGCCAAGGGCAACCGCAGTGGCTTTGCCATAGGAGGGCTTACGGGATTTAAGGAGGGAGAATCGGGAGCAAGTTTCTTCGACGTAACCACCGATGCCACGGGGATAATTGACCCTGCCGAGAACCGCGTGCTGTGGTATCCGAAAAGGAATTCATTTTTAACCGGAAATGTTCTTATTGAATCGCCTGATAGTGTTGGAGTTAATTCTTTCTCCACAGGGTATCAATCAAAGAGCATCGGGCAATATTCACAAGCCATGGGATATGAATCAGCAGCCCGGGGGGATTATTCTACTGCCATAGGCAAGAATGCCGTAGCTAATTCTGATAATTCCTTTGCCTTTGGTGAGGATGCCCGGGCGCAGGGTGAGGATAGCTATGCCATTGGTCGTGGTGCCACAGCAGAGGGGTACAGAAGTTTTGCCATTGGTAGTGCAGGGGTTAACTCTGAGGGGATGCATACTTTACCTCCTAAAGCTGCCGGAGATTACTCTTTTGCATTTGGACAAGGAGCTAGGGCTATCGCACAAGGAGCTTATGCAATGGGTATTAGTGCCAATGCCGAAGGCCCGTATTCCACTTCTTTGGGATATGGAACAAAATCAAATGGCGAAGCTTCAACAGCAATGGGATATATGACATTTGCTTCAGGAGGTACTTCTATTGCCATGGGTAATGGCACTGTTGCTTCAGGAGGGACCTCTACTGCCATGGGATATAGTACAACCGCTTCTGGTGGTGCTTCTACGGCTATGGGAATCATGACTCATAGCATTGGTCAGTCTTCGACAGCTATGGGCGAGGTAACTATAGCTAACACCAAGGCAATGACAGCCATTGGATCATATAATGATTTTGGCACAAATCGACCCGATACATGGGAGCCTGATGATCCAATTTTTGTTATTGGTATTGGTCTTAGTGAAGCACTCAGAAAAAACGCTATGACTGTTCTAAAAAACGGGAAAGTGGGTTTGCAGTCGGTAACTGCACCCACTTATGCCTTACACCTACCTGCTACTGCTTCTGATGCGGAGGGCAGGGCCCAGGCCAATCGATGGGATACATACTCCGATACCCGTATAAAATCCAACCAGCAGCCCATCCGTTACGGTCTATCAGAGGTAATGCGTATGGTACCCAAAACCTACTTCTACCATAACTCTACCACTAAAGATGGTTCCATAAACATTTCCCCTGATGGACAACAAGACATCGGCCTGATTGCGCAGGAGATGTACGAAATAATACCCGAGGTGGTTAGCAAACCCGAAAATGAGCAGGTCGCGCTGTGGGGCCTGGCCTACGATAAGCTGGTGCCCGTGCTGGTAAAAGCCATACAGGAGCAGCAGGAGGTGATTGATAAGCAGCAAGGGATGATTGAAAATCAGCAGAAGTTAACTCAAGAGCAGCAAAGTGAAATTGATAAACTTAAACAGAAGAATATTGAGATAGATGCCCTAAGGGCAGAGATAGAGCAGCTGAAGCAGCTGATGGTTAAATAGCCAAAATTTCGCATGTCCAAAGGGCTGCTCTACCACGGGCAGCCTTTTTTTGTGCTGTTATTGAATAATGTTGCGCTGCGCTGCAGCTAAAAAGCCCCTTCCCGATTCCGATGTATCGGGATCGGGAAGGCGGCATTATGGTAGTATAAGCGAATGAAAATCAATAAAGCCCTGTAGGGGCGGTATTATCTGTCATTTATCATAATGCTATCCCCACATTGTATTACACATCACGTACCCCGCACCTCGTTTAACCGTTGTCCCGATGCATCGGGACGTGAAGACGCGGAATTATTCATTGTTCATTACTCATTGCCCATTACTCATTGCTAATTGTATAGGCGCATCGCGCCGCAACCTTTTTAACCAATCAAACCAAAAAAGAGACTTAGGTGCAGAGCACCGCAACATTGTGTCTGTTCATTGGTTGAGTTCGTATGGCCCTGCGGGGTTTCGCAGCAACTCAAAAGCCCCATAGGGGCGAAATTATGGTAGCAAAAGTGGATAAAACGACAATAAAGCCCTGTAGGGGCGGTATTATCAATCATATATCATAATGTCACCCCTACGGGGTTTTATTATGTTTTTTATAATTCCATTACTACCATAATCTCACTCCTACGGAGTTTGCTTGTGAACTTCACTTGGCTGTTCTATTCTTTTGTAACATTCTACGAAGATTATGGGGGTACGACCCTGAGGTACTTTCAAATTGCTCCCGACATAATTGTGTCCCGTCCTGATTTTAGTTGACACTTTTTAAGGTTTTCACTCTGCAATGTTAACATCTTTTTTTGGTTATAAA
>MWFE01000055.1 GCA_002071445.1 Bacteroidetes bacterium ADurb.Bin008
GACATTTTTGTCCCTTCGCTTGAAAAAAATTAATTCATGCCCTCAAAAAGTTGCATTTATTAGTTGAATCTAAATTATAAATCATTAAATATAAATTTTATGGCTATTTCAACAGTTAAAGTAGGTGCAACCATGAAGGATAAATTTCGCACCGAAATTCATTGCTCCAACCCTTTTGTGGTTGACCAACCCATTGCAGCAGGCGGAAACAACGAGGGGCCAAACCCGCTGGAGGTTTTCTTGTCATCGTTGGCTGCATGTATTTGTGCTTTGGCACGTATTATTTCAAACCAGCGCCGGTTAAAGATTAGAGGTGTACAGGTTGACGTTGAGGGTGACCTTGACAAGGACTATCTCATGGGATTAACCAGTGAAGGACGTGCCGGTTTTACCGAAATTCGCAGCTACGTTAAGATAGATGCCGATATGACCGAGGAGGAGAAAAAAGAATACCTGCACGAAATTGAAAGACGTTGCCCCATTGCCGATAACATGGCCAATACCACTAAACTATTCGCTGAGGTTGTAAAACTCTAACATACTTACGGTTGTATCCGTTTGTTTAAAAGGTATTTCGATGACTCGAAATACCTTTTTGCTTTTTTCATTTTGCATATTTGGGGCATGAAGAATTTTTATGAAATATATAAAAGCTAAATACCGATTAAAAGTTTACTTGCCGATGCAAAACTTCGAAAAGATATTGCCCAGTACCTCATCGGTGGTTATTTCTCCGGTAATCTCGCCAATATAGTGAATTACTTGCCTTATGTCCGTGGCCAGTAGATCTTCGGCTATCCCACTCCTCAGGCCTTCATTCACTCTTAACAGGTTTTCCTGAGCCTTGAGCAGCGATTCGTAATGCCTTGTGTTGGTAATGATTATGTTGCCTCCCTCGGTTTCCTTGACTATGGAGGCTTTAATAATTTCATGGGTGAGGAGTTCCATGTTGAGACCATGTTTGGCCGAAAATTCAATGAAGGGGATGTTTTTAAACCTTTCCCACAATGTACGCTTGATGGACTCTACCTGTTCAGCGTCGGCCAGGTCAACCTTGTTGATTAGGATGATTGCCTTTTGGTTATCCTTCAATCTTTCGACTATATCATGTATCTCTCCGACAACAGCCTCAGTGCTGTTTCTCGAATCAACAATCACAATTACGATTTGGGCCAGCGAAATCTTTTTGTAAGTTCTCTCAATGCCAAGCGATTCAATGGTATCGGTTGTATGTCTCAAACCGGCAGTGTCGATAAAGCGGTACAGTGTGCCCTTTATATTAATCACATCCTCAATGGTATCGCGTGTAGTCCCTTCAATTTCCGACACAATGGCCCTCTCCTCATTGAGCAGGCGGTTGAGAAGCGTGGACTTCCCCACGTTGGTTTTGCCCACAATGGCAACCGGAATACCATTTTTAATTACGTTTCCATGGGCAAACGATTCAACCAATTTGTCAATTTGGTTCTTTATGCTTTCCACCAGTTGTAACAGTTCCTCCCGGCTGGCAAATTCCACATCTTCCTCACCAAAATCAAGTTCCAGTTCTATCAGCGAAACGAAATGAAGAAGCTGCTCACGAAGATGTTTCAGTTGTCCCGAGAATCCTCCACGCATCTGCTCAACGGCGATCCTTCGTGCAGCTTCGCTGCTGGAAGCTATGAGATCGGCTATTGCTTCTGCCTGCGACAGGTCCATTTTTCCATTCAGAAACGCCCTTAGGGTGAACTCGCCGGGCTTGGCCAGAGAAGCCCCGTTTCTGACGAGAAGTTCCAAAATCTGTTGCTGTATAAGTATCGATCCATGGCATGAAATCTCAACCAAATCTTCACCCGTGTAGGAGTTGGGCGATTTAAAAAGGCTCACTAGGACATCGTCAATTATCTTTTCACCGTCAACAATAACGCCATGATGGATGGTATAGGCAGGTTGCAGGGTGAGCCGTTTACCGGGTTTTGATGCTTTAAATACTTTCTCACAGATAGCTATAGCATCTTTTCCGCTCAACCTTACCACGGCAATAGCACCAACACCCATGGGTGTAGAGATGGCAGTGATGGTGGATTCGCTGTTTATCATCTTTGTATTGAAATTAAAAAAATGCAAGCCATGGCCTGTGGGCTTCGAGTGAATTAATACTCAATCTTCCCTTCAAAGTTCTCCCACTTCTTAAAGCCTGCTATGGCTTCGTCCCTAAGGAGTTGGCGTACTCTTACCTTGCGTTTTTTGAGGGGAAGCGCAAGCTCATCGTATATAAACGAATCGTCGAAACCGATGGCTTTGGCATCATCCTTTGTATTTCCAAAGAATACCCTATCTATATGCGCCCAGTAGATGGCCGAAAGGCACATGGGACAAGGCTCGCAAGAAGTGTAAATATCGCATCCCGATAAATTGAAACTGTTAAGCTTTTTCGATGCTTTGCGTATGGCTTCAACCTCGGCGTGGGCCGTGGGGTCGTTGGAAGCTGTTACCCTGTTTACTCCACGCGCAATTATAACTCCATCTTTCACAATCACCGCACCGAAAGGACCCCCATTCTTATCAATGTTGGTTAGGGATAGCTTTATGGCTATGCGCATGAATTTTTCATGGGTTTTATCCATGTCGTTATGTTGTGTTTTCACTTTATATAACTATTTGTTAATGTAAACCAATGAATATCTGTTTTTTCGATAAAAAAGATCTATTGCAATCAAGGATACAAAAATAGGATTTTTCGAAAACCTGATTGTGACAACTCAATCGGGATGAAAAACCTTTCAATTTAAGCATAATCGCTTACATTGTCTATATTTGCTCAAAAAAAATCCCATGTTCGCATCGTTTAAAGCATATTTCTCCGATATTTCGTATAAAGGAAACTTATACTTCGTAGCCCTTCGACGCCTGTTTATCATCATGCTGATTTTTAGCCTGTGTCGATTGTTGTTCCTACTTTTTAACTTAGATTTCTATCCCCATTTAACTACCGGAGGCGTGTTGAAAATGTTTCTGGGAGGATTGCGATTCGATACCACAGCAGTGCTATATACCAATCTGCTTTACATTACCTGCTATTTGATACCTTTTCAGTTTAGGTATAACGAGGGGTATCAAAAGGTTTTAAAATATCTGTTCTTTGTAACCAACGGCATCGCCATAGGGGCAAATTGTGCTGACTTTGCCTATTTCCGTTTTACACTTCGACGAACCACCGCTACGGTATTCAGTGAGTTTAAAAATGAGGAGAATTTTGGCTCGCTTATACCTCAATTTATTGCCGATTACTGGTACATTGTTTTAATATGGCTTGCATTGATTGCAGTCGTAGTATTGTTCTATGGGAAAATCAGAAAACCAATTATTCGGAAAAACTTTAATGATCAACTTGTATATTTTCTGAACGGACTGGTTTTAATGCTTATCTCAGTGACGCTTATTGTGGGCGGTTTAAGAGGCGGTTTCAGGCATAGCACCCGTCCCATAACTCTAAGCAATGCCGGACAATATGTTAAGGAACCCTTGGAAATAGCCATAGTGCTCAACACTCCCTT
Source organism: Bacteroidetes bacterium ADurb.Bin008 (assembly GCA_002071445.1). Taxonomy (GTDB): domain Bacteria; phylum Bacteroidota; class Bacteroidia; order Bacteroidales; family Tenuifilaceae; genus MWFE01. The sequence goes on from MWFE01000055.1 coordinate 3,537, forward strand.
TGCCATATATAAAACCCTTGAAATAGAGTCGTTTAAAAGAATTAATTATTTTAGTGACGACGACCTTGAGAAGATATACTCGCCGGTTCATCATCCTGTCGTAGCTGATACTATGAAACGCGATAATGTGGTGATCTTTATTCTCGAAAGTTTTGGGCGGGAGTACATTGAGAGTTATAATAAACACCTACTTGCTGAAGGTTATCAGGGGTTTACACCATTTCTCGATTCCATAATAGGTAATGGCCTCTTTTTTAAATACTCTTTTGCCAACGGAAGGAAATCCATAGATGCCATGCCTTCAATTATTGCCAGTATCCCCATGATGGTTGAGCCCTACATTACTACAAGCTATTCGGGCAATGAAATCAATAGCATTGCATCGATTTTAGGGGAAGAGGGCTACCACACATCTTTTTTTCATGGCGCACCTAATGGCTCTATGGGCTTTCAGGCTTTTTCCAATGTGGCCGGTTTTCGCGAATACTACGGCATGAACGAGTACCCTCACTCTGGCGGATTCGATGGCATGTGGGGTATTTGGGACGAAGAGTTTTTTCAGTTTTTTGCCGATAAACTGAACGACTTCCCGCAACCATTCTGTACTGCAATCTTTTCGGTTTCGTCGCATCATCCGTTTAAAGTGCCCAAACGGTATGAGGGGGTATTTTCCGAGGGAACCTTGCCAATCCATAAGTGTATTGCTTACACTGATTACAGTTTAAGGCTCTTTTTTGAAAAAGTTTCTGCCATGCCATGGTTCCAAAATACACTTTTCGTGTTCACTGCTGACCATGCAAATCAATCATTTTATCCTGAGTATAAAACACTTGCTGGTGGTTTTTCTGTTCCGGTGGTATTTTACAAGCCCGATGGCAGTTTACAATGCGAGGTGAACGACTTGGCACAGCAAATAGATATTATGCCCACGATTCTGGGGTATTTGGGATATTCAAAGCCTTTCCTGGCCTTCGGACAGAACCTTTTTGATGAATCCCAATCCCGCATTGTAATGAATTATTCCAATGGGGCATATAACCTTTTTCAAAACGATTATTTGTTGATTTTCAATGGGTCAGAAACCATTGGGCTATATAATTTTAAAACAGACAAAATACTTTCTAATAATTTGCTGGGAACAATGCCGGAAGTTGAGCAGAACATGGTGTTGAAAATAAAAGCGATTATTCAACAGTATAACAACCGAATGATTGATAATAAGCTAACTTTAAACTAATCTTTCATAAGAAGGCTTTGCCATTATGATCAATTGATCATAATTGTGCTATTTTTACAAAAAATGTTGGCATGCTCAAGTTGCTGTACATAGATGATGAGATAAATAGCCTATTTCTGTTTAAAGAACTTTTTAAGAAATGGTTTACAGTGTACACGCTTGATGACCCCACGAAAGCGTTCGACCTGATTTCAAAAGAGGGCATTAATGTACTGATAACAGATTACCTTATGCCTGGGATGAATGGGCTGGAATTGGCTCAAAAACTTCATGAAAGTTTTCCAACTGTTATTGTAATAATACTTACCGCTTATGATGATAGAGACATTATGCTTCAGGCTATTAATATGGGAAGCATATACAGATACACTCTAAAACCATGGAACGTTGATGAGTTAAAACATATCATTGACAGTGCTTTCGATTCCTATGAACTTAGAAAACGCAATATTCACCTTATCAACGATTTGCTTGCGCAGAACAAAAGGTTACAACAGGCCTACAATGAAATTAGTTTACTTAAAGAGAGATTGGAAGAGGAGAATATCCAGCTTAAGGAGGAGTTTTTCGATCCCAATGATTCTGGGGAAATAATTGGACAGAGCAAATCTATTCAGCAATTGCTGAAATTGATTAAACAGGTAGCGAAATCTGATACTGCCATACTGCTTACCGGCGAAACCGGCACAGGGAAAGAGCTATTTGCCAAAGCTATTCATACATTAAGCAATAGGAAAGACAAATTGCTTATAAGGGTAAACTGCGCTGCAATACCTGAAACCCTTATCGAAAGCGAACTTTTTGGATATGAAAAGGGGGCCTTTACAGGTGCCGATAAGTTGAAATATGGTAAGTTTGAGATTGCCAATGGTGGTTCCCTGCTACTGGACGAGATAGGAGAATTGCCTTTAACCACCCAACCCAAACTTCTAAGGGTACTGCAAGAAAGTGAATTCGAGCGTTTGGGTGGAAACAAACTGATAAGTACAAATTTCAGGCTTATTGCTGCAACCAACAGAAACCTTGAACAGGCAGTGGAAAAGGGAACTTTTCGACAAGACCTTTTCTATCGAATAAATATTTTGCCCATTACCATACCTCCGCTTCGCGACCATGCCGAGGATATACCCCTGTTGGTCAACCATTTTATTAGTAGTTTAAATAAAGAAGAAGGTAAAATTATTAATTCCATTGCAAAAAAGACGATGGATAGACTAATGGAGTACCATTGGCCGGGAAATATCCGAGAGTTGCAAAATGTTATCGAAAGGGCGCATGTACTTAGCACGGGCTCTAAACTTGAAATCGGCGACTGGTTCAATGTGGTAGGTAACAAATCCATTATTGATACTACTATTGTTAGCCTTGAAGAGAATGAAAAGCAGCATATTCTCCGAGCACTTGAACAGACAAAGTGGAAAATTAGGGGCAAAAATGGTACTGCCGAATTGTTGCAAATCAAACCCACCACTCTCGAATCGAGAATGCAAAAACTGGGCATCCAACGACCCAAATAACCTCCGACTTTTCGGAGTTGCTCCGAAAAGTCGTATTATTTTACTCAGTTCGCTTTTCATTATTTAAATCTATTTTCCTATAAATGAGTAATATGCCAATTGTGGTCCGGGTATTGCTATTAGTAAATTCAACAATTATCATTAACCAATATTAAATGGAGGAATAAGTCATGAAATGGAATTTTTCAATTAAGCAACGATTAACGCTAGTAGTGACACTACAAATCGTTTTGGCCATTATCCTGGCTATTGGGTATCTGTATATCAGCAGCAACCTACGCTCTTCTATCGGGAAAAAGGATATGTTGACAACTGAGATGAACAGCATCAGGCTGTTTGCCATGCACGTTAAGGACTACCTGAACCACCAAACATCGTATGATGAGCTAGCAAAGTTTAACACCCGGCTCAATCAAGACGTATCGAATCAGAGCACTAAGGGAGATCTGTCCAAAGTATGGGAAATGGTAGAGGGAGTTGAGCGTTTGAAGAATGCCAATGAAGGCATTGAAAAGCAGGTTATGAGTTTAACTGCCCATTCAATAGATCAATCCAACAGTTTTATTAATGCCATGAGCGAAAATCTGGCAGACGAGGTGAAACGTAATACTGTTACAAAAATTGAAAGACAAGTTATTGCCGGTGCTAATGGTAACAACAATAGTAATTTTACTATTCAAGTCTTATTCAAAGAATTGAAACTGGATATAGGTAAGCGAAGCCAATTAATAAGTTTTTTGGATAAAGCCATTGATCAGACCATTTTGGATACTGAACGCCTGAAAAACACACCCTATGCCATGTTGCCTGTAGAAGCCAATAAAGCCAATCTGAAAATAAAGGAGTTGGTGATGGAGTTTGTCAATAATGTGTCTCAATCCGGGGAATTGGAAAAGAGCATATTTGAAAGTACCAACAGGCTAAATGATATCTTGACCGAACAGGATATGCAGTCCAACAACGATATTATGAGTACAGTTCAAAGAACGTTAATCCTGGTTATTGGCATTCTGCTGATCATTTCGCTAGTAATTATTGCCATAAATGTTAACCTTTCGTCATCGGTGCGAAGAAACATTGATAGTCTTCTATCCAACATTGCGAAATTGAAGGAAGGGTACCTTGTTCAGAACAGGGTAGTGGGTCGTGAAGACGAAAACAACGAATTTACACAGCTCAACAGCAACCTCAATGATTTTATACAGTTTCTTGAACGCATGGTAACTGATATCAAACTTCAGAGCGACAATTTTGCTTCAGCAAGCAATCAGCTCAGTTCAGCTTCGCAACAGCTTTCGCAAGGGGCCAGCGAGCAAGCCTCGGGGGCCGAAGAGGTAAGCAGTTCCATGGAGGAGATGGCTGCCAATATCCAACAGAATACGGATAATGCCCAGGAGGCTGACAAGATATCGCAGAAGGTTAATGATGGGGTTAAGCAAGTTGGCCATGCAGCCCAGGAGAGCCTGATATCCATCAAAAATATTGCTGAAAAGATTGGTATTGTAAACGATATAGCTTTTCAAACGAATATATTAGCCTTGAATGCTGCAGTTGAAGCTGCCCGTGCAGGTGAACAGGGAAAGGGTTTTGCAGTGGTTGCTGCTGAGGTTCGCAAACTGGCTGAGCGCAGCAAAGTGGCTGCCGATGAGATTGTTTCGCTATCCGCTAAGAGTGTGAAAATAACCGAAGATGCCGCTGCCCTTATGGGCACGTTGATGCCAGAAATTGAGAGAACAGCTAAGTTGGTACAGGAGATAGCCGCTGCCAGTCTGGAGCAGAGTGGAGGAGCCGATCAGGTGAACTCGGCCATCCAACAATTGAACCAGGTAACGCAGCAGAATGCTGCTGCCAGTGAGGAGATGGCCACCAGCGCAGAGGAGCTCAACAGCCAGGCTGACCAACTGAGAGAACTGGTTAACTTCTTTAAGGTTGATGGAATGCAAACAGGAAAAACCTTTGGCGATAAAACGGAGAAGCAATCACATGGCACACAATCTCGAGTTTCACGAACAAAAGTTATTGCTGAAACAAAGGTCAATACCCCAGCAAAAAAGGGGATAAACCTTAAAGGATTTAATACTGAGAAAGGTGATGCCGAATTTGAACAATTTTAAATTGTCTGGGTTGGTTAAGATATTACGTCATTGACAATTAATTTTAACGTTCATCGCATTGTCTTTTAGCCATGATAGATATTTTGAATAATTTACTGAACGCACTCAGGGAGCGTGTGGTACAAAACTTGGCAATGGTCAGAAAGAATGAAACCGAGATCAGAAGAATCCTTACCGAGCCACTATCGGCTCAGCGTTCGCACAATTTGAACAACCGTTATGAGGTGAGCAAAAGAATCCTTATGGAGAATAGTGAGAATATGGCGATACAAAAGAAGATTGTAGAATTCATTAGTAAGCATAGGAAAAATTCCAATTACGAGGAGGAACTCATCTCATTGAATAACTTTGAAGAAGAGGCGAAACAGATACAACACAATATGACTGAAAGTAAGCCCAACGAAGTAGATCAGGATTATAAGAGTGAGACGCCTGCTCCCGGTATTGTACCAAACGAGATGGAAAATGAAAAGTGGTTTCAGATGAATGAGCATCTTTCTCCGGATCAGTCTCCTACACAAAACCGGGCATTTGAAAAGTTAGCCAACTCGTTATTCATTCTCACGGCTAAGGGAGCCATTGCATTCAACCGCTTTCATCCTCACTTTAACGATGACAACTTTTTCGAAGATCTTCTTAATTATCATATAGAACGTGAGGAGTATGAAATTTGTGCTATGTTGCTAAAATCAAGGAAAAGTTGAAAACTCAGTTGTAATAATTACTTATAACATTAATTTGTTATTAATTAAAATGAAGGAGGCTTTCATATGAGATTTAAAGATCTAAAAATTAGAACCCGTCTCAGCATTATCATAGGTGGGTTCGTAGCTTCAGCATTCATAATTTTTGGTGTTACTGTCAGTACCAATGTGGAAAAACGAATGCTTGACACAACTGACTACTGGATGGTTAATCAGTTAGATGATATTGCTCAAATAGTTAATTTGGAGTTGCAAGGCAACAAGGAAAAAGTACAATTGGTTTTGCCTTTGGCTCACAAATATTTACAAGAGCAGGGCGCTATTGAGGAAATGGCAAATGAAGAAATTACCTTTTCGGCAATCAATCAAGAATCTAAAGCCATAACAACTATCAATGTAAATGCTTGGTATATAAATGGTAAGAAGTTGCAGAACAGTACGGAATTTGTAGATTTTATGACCAGCACCGGTATATCCACCGCCACAATTTTCCAAAAAACTCCCTTAGGATATTTGAGAATATCAACTAATGTGAGAAATGCCGATGGAAGTAGGGCAATCGGTACATATATCCCTTTTACCAGCCCTGTGGTACAGGCCATTGAGAAAGGGGAAGCATATTCAGGCAGGGCATGGGTCGTAAACGATTGGTACGTTACTGCTTATGAACCCATAACATTTGATGGTGAGATAAAAGGAATGCTCTATGTGGGGGTACCCGAAAAGAATTTACCTCAACTTAGTTCACTTATAAACAGCAAAAGATTTTTTAGCACGGGATATGCATACATGGTTGCTTCGGATGGAACTCTCCTAATTCATCCTAATAGTGTTGGTTCTAGTATTAAAGATGAGAATTTCTTTCATGAAATGCTGAATAATAAGAGCGGTCAGGTTTTTCGTCAGGAATACGTATGGCAAGGGGAGAAGAAAGTGCAATATGTTAAATATTTAAACAATTTGGATGTATTTATTTCTACAAATTTTTATGAGAAGGAAATGAATGCAGAACTAATACACTTAAGGTTGGTTGTTTTCGTTGCAGTATTCTTTTGGGCCATTATTTCAGTGATAATTTTGCAATTTGTACTCCGACCAGTAGTTAATGCCCTACGTACTGGAGTTGATCTTGCAAAACAGGTTTCCCAGGGTGACTTAACCGCCAAGGTTGAAATTTATCAACGCGATGAAATTGGAGAGTTGGCAGATGCACTGAGAGGTATGGTGTCGCAACTTAGCCAAATGGCAATGACCATTAAAACCACAGCCGAAGGTATTGCCGGGGCAAGCAACGAGGTGAACAGTGCTTCGCAACAACTATCGCAAGGGGCTAGCGAGCAGGCATCTTCGGTGGAAGAGGTGAGCAGTTCTATGGAAGAAATGGCGGCAAATATTCAGCAAACAACTGACAATGCCCGTCATTCTGAAAAAGTTGTTGAAAAGGCGCTGGAAGAAATTGGAAAACTTGCTCATGCAGGTAATGACAGCCTGGCATCCATTAAAGCGATTGCAGAGAAAATAAACATCATTAATGATATTGCTTTCCAAACCAATATCCTGGCTTTGAACGCTGCCGTGGAAGCAGCGAGAGCTGGTGAACAGGGCAAAGGTTTTGCAGTGGTAGCCGCTGAGGTGCGTAAACTGGCCGAGCGTAGTAAAATTGCCGCTGACGAGATAGTGTCCCTGGCTTCAACAAGTGTGCACTACACTGAATTGGCTTCGGAAGCCATGGGTAGAGTGGCCCCCGAAATAGCTAATACCGTAAAATTAACACAGGAGATAGCGGCTGCCAGTGCCGAGCAAAGTGCCGGGACCGACCAGATCAACAGCGCCATTCAGCAACTCAACCATGTAACTCAGCAGAATGCTGCTGCCAGCGAGGAGATGGCCACTAGTGCAGAGGAACTTAGCAGTCAGGCTGAACAACTACGAGAGGTGATAGGCTTCTTTAAGTTAGATGCAACAAGCACCGGGAAGTCGTATGTAAAAACAGAGCAAACAAAAATAGAAAAAAAGGAAACACCCTCCGGTAAACCTGAAGAACTGAAAACGGCTGATGAACAGCCAAAGAAAGGGATTGTTCTGAAGGGTTTTAGTTCGGACACAGGGGATACGGAATATGAACATTTTTAAAACCATAATCTATGTTGTAGATAGGCAGTATATAAGGCCAAACTACTATTGATTAAGGTTTTAGGCAGTATTGTCCTGGAGGTTTATACAACAAGTTCTTTAGCTTGTGCAGGTCCCCAAATATTATAAGGAGATTTCTGTAATAAAGGCATACCTGAGGATTTTGCCGTAATATTATAATTAGGGTTTCCCCGGGAAACTCTCAACCACTTTAACCTTGATATCCGGAAACGATTCCACTACCTGCACGGTGAAATCGGGAAAACTTTCTACGATTTGCCACTTACCGCAGGCATCGGGGAAATTTTCGACAAATTTCACTTTAATATCGGGAAATGAATTGACGAACTGAATCTTTATATCTGGGAACGAGGAGACAAACTTCACTTTCCCGTATAGTTTAATGCCGTTAAATTCACAGTTAGGGTATTCAATCTTTTTATCCTGTGTGGCTAAAGGAATTAACAGTGATAGGCTAAACAGTAGTATTCGGCTAAACATAACTCAACATAATTATGGACAATTCAACTTGTCAATAAATGTATTAGGGCAATAATTATTATCCCATATTATGAAAAACATTTGTCACGTCTTCATCCTCTTCAAGCCTTTCAATCAGCTTATCAACGTCTTTCTGCTGCTCTTCGGTTATACTCTTGCACTCGTTGGGTATCCTCTCAAATCGGAACGATTTTATGTTGAAATCGTTTTCTTCTAGATACTTTTGTATAGGGCCAAAGTTGGAAAACTCAGCAAATAGCATAATAGACTCATCTTCCTGAAAGATTTCTTCCACACCGTAGTCGATAAGTTCCAGTTCTAACTCTTCCAAATCAATACCCTCTTTGGTTTCAACCTGAAAAGAGCATTTTCGGTCAAACATAAAATCAAGCATCCCGGTTGTCCCCAACGATCCACCATACTTTGTGAAATAGCTACGAACGTTGGCCACAGTACGTGTGGGATTATCGGTGGCAGTTTCTACTACAATGGCAATACCGTGAGGCCCTTTCCCTTCGTAAACAACCTCTTTATAATCCTTCATATCCTTATCGGTGGCCTTCTTTATAGCCCTTTCTACATTCTCCTTGGGCATATTTTCGGCTTTGGCATTCTGAATTGCCAATCGCAATCGGGGATTGTTATTGGGATCAGGGCCACCAGCCTTGGCTGCTAAGGTTATCTCTTTTCCAATACGAGTGAAAACTCGTGCCATATTTCCCCACCGTTTCAATTTGCGGGCTTTCCTATATTCAAATGCTCTTCCCATTGTATATCGGGTTTAAAATTCAGATTAACAAAATAATTTCGAAACAGGTATGTAACCCTTTCCGTTTTGCAAAAGTACCAAACTATACCATTCTCCCATTATACAAAATCGGTTTTTGTTTAAATACTTTTGACGTTTTTCGTTGGATTGACAACTATAGGTTAAGCCATAACTAACTATTTATCAACTAAAGTTGAGAGAGTTATTCCATTTTTATAGGATGTACAGTGGATTTTTTAATATTAGGTCGATAATTATGAAGAAATAGTTTATAAAATATTTTTTTTTGTACGAAAAACACCTATTTTTATTTCAATATTTCATGGCTATAGATGTGTTTCTTCAATTTTAAAAAAGGATAGCATTAACTATGGCAAGTTTACGCGATTTGAAAAAGGACATAAAGCACATGGTAGAACATTTTATCCAGGAGTGCTATATACATCTTGCCTATTCTCCCCCTGTGAATACCGAGAATGTTATGGATATCATTTCCGATGCCATTCGCCTTAGAGCGGAAACCCTGTCCAGCCTTAATAACCCACCCAGGGGTAAGGATAGGGTAGAACAAAAGTCTTACTATAAAACCCTGATAGGCGATTTTTACGATGGGATTGTGGAGTTGACCGAAAGGCTGAACTCACTGAGTTACTAGCATTATTTCATTGCGCCGATAATATCAAATACAACCAAAATAAAGAAATCTTTATTTAGATTTCGCAGAAAATAATGGCATGAAAGATTTTTTATCGCTGGTTGAAAGCAGGTATTCCTGCAGATCGTTTCAAAACAAACCCATTGAAACTGCCTTGCTTGAAAAAGTTTTAGAAGCAGCGCGTCTTGCCCCCTCAGCAGTGAATGCTCAGCCTTTAAAATTTATCGTTGTTACTCAATCGCCCTTGAAGGAAAAAATAGTGGAGTGTTACTACCGACCATGGATCTCGACTGCCCCTGTACTTATTATTGCCTGTGGCGACCACTCGCAATCGTGGAGGCGCTCCGATGGCAAGGATCATTGTGATATTGATGTGGCCATTGCCATTGATCACATTACTCTGGCTGCTGCCGATAGTGGACTGGCCACTTGTTGGGTATGTAAATTCAATGCCATGCAATGTGCCGGTGTTCTAAAACTACCTGCACATATATCCCCGGTTGCAATTATTCCCATAGGTTATCCTGCCGATAATCCCAACGACTCGGAGAGGCATTCCAAGCGAAAACCGCTGAACGAAATTGTATCTTGGAATGGATTTGGCTAAACTCCGGTTCTGTACTTTCTCACGCGCGCTGCCTTCACCTTAGCCTTCAACGATACTTTTTCCAGATGATCCCAGAAATCCTTTCCATGATTTTTGTGAATCGTGTGTGTTAATTCATGCAGGATTACGTAATCGATCAATTCATCGGGGAGTTTCATCAGGTAGATGCTAAGGTTGATGTTGTTGTTTGCAGAGCAACTACCCCAGCGAGACCTAATATTTTTTATCCTAACAGAGTTATAATGAAAGTTATGCTCATTGGCTAACTCCTTAAGCCTGAAGGGCAGATACTGCAGAGCCTCAGCTCTTAAAGTTTCTTCTATGGCTTTTCTAACCGCTTCCTGAACCTGTTCATCGGAGATATCCCTATGGGCAGGATAAAAAAACCTAAGTTCGTTTCCGGAAAGATCGAATGAAAAGGTTCCGTTTTTTGATGGGTAATATTTTAACCTGTGGTATTTTGTTTGGTAATCCGTTATTGTGCCATTACGGCTTGTCAAACTGTCTATTTCTTGTAGTTTCGTTACTATCCAATCTTTTTTCAGCAGAACAAATTCTTTTGCCGAGGCTAACGGCAACAAGCGCGGCACTGTGATCCTGACTCCACTCCGTGGACGGATGGAGATACTTAATCGTTTAGCTCTAAAATTTCTCTGAAATTTTACTTTTCCAACACCTTCAACATGAATGACGGATGGATTTGATAACCTTTTTGTCATTCTAATGCCTTAAAAGCCAAACATTTGGGTGTTGAGATTTTACCTTATCCATTGCATCAAGGGCATCGCTCTGGGTAGAAAAAGATCCCAATGTAACGGCATACATCCCAGATGATTGCTCAATCACCCTTGAACTGTAACCGGAGCTTTTCAAATCGTTGGAGAACTTTTCAGCATATTCAAGATTTCGGAAGCTACCAACCACCAGATGAAATGTTCCTTCGCTTGGGAAGGCAGGAATTATGGAATTATCAGTAGTAGGTGTTTCCGTTTTAACCTCGGTACTGGGGGTTGCTTTCGGCTCAATGTAACGTTTATCGCTATCCGGTGATTTGTCCATCTCGCGGCTTAGCTTTTCGTATTCTTCATCAAACTTCCCTTTTTGCTCGTCTTCCGATTCCTGTTTTTCCTTAATGCTTTCAGTTTGAGTTGGTTTAGTTGGCAGGGCAATTTCAGTAACCTTTTCCTTTTTAATATTGGAGTATTCACCGTTCAATAGAAACCATCCAACGGCTACCGCAATAACAGCAATGGCAATGAGCACGCCTATGAAGATGGCTTTACCCACACCGGAACTTTCCTTCGAAGGTTGAATTGGTTTAGATTGTTGTTTTACGCTTTGCGTAATGGGTTTTATTTCTTGCTTTTGCTTGGTAGTTGCAGATTTAGTTGTACTGGGGGTTTCAATTTCTATGTCAGCTTTTTGCTCTACATTTTTTGGCAGTTCAACTTCTGCTGACTGTTGAACTTGCTCAATCTTCTCATTTTCTTTTATTTCAAGTAAGTCGGCATCAGAAAATTTTTCAATCTTTTCAGGCTCTTTCTCCGGTTTAACTTCTGGTTTCACAGTAACCTTTTCTGTTGCCTTTTTTATCGGCTTAGGCGATTCAGCCTTGGCAGGTTCTGTTTTGGCGATCTTTTCGGGCTTGCCATATTTGAAGATGATGCTGCCACGACTATCAAGACTCAGAAAGCCGTATTCATTAAGAGGAAACGCTTTTTTGGTGTCAAGTTCAGATTTAATGGAGTCAATGAAATCTGCTACCCTTTTTCTGGCATCATCTTTTGTGATGCCCTTAGCCTGGGCCAACATATCTTCAACCAGCCCATCGTTGTATCGCAAGAATGGGCTAAACGTTATATTTTCCGGTTTAAATACACCCGTTCCATCATCCTTAATCAGAAATGCCCCAAAATCGGGGAGAATAACACGTGTATTTTTTTCGATAAGTTCGCACAGAAAATTTGTGGTCATAACCTATGGCATTTGATGTTGGTTTGGAGTATGTGGTTTTGCATTTCAAAAATAATATTTTTTCCCCACATAATGCCAAAATTGGCAAAAGCTTTTCGTGTTGAGAAATAACTGCTTATCTATTAAAATCAATCGGGGTTAGAATGCATTAAAAAATTGATAAAAATATGAACGGCTGAGAAAATAGCGTTACTCTATCTTTTTCTTAGTGACATCTTGGATTACCGATAGTACTTTGTCTATTGAGTATGGTTTAACCATTAGTTGATCGAATCCGACATCCTTGTAATCGTTGAAAAATGTCATGGGATCGTGAGCTGTGAGCGCAACGATAGGGGTAAGGCTTTTATGTTTGGGCAACTTTGCACGAATAAATTTAGTTGTTTCGAGGCCATTCATAACGGGCATTTCAATGTCCATAAGTATCACATCAAAGTTTTCGTTGTTCAACAAATCGATGGCCTGTTTTCCGTTCTCGGCTTCTTTGCACAGGGCACCAATTTTTTTAACAATTTCACGTATGAGCAGTCTGTTAACGAAAATATCATCTACGATAAGTATTTTTAAATTGTCTTCCATATTCAAAGTGAGTGCAAAATTTTAGTAAATTAGACTATCCCAACCTGCTAAGGGTTTGAATAATATTTAAACTAATGATTGATAATGTATTCCTGTTTAGGCTGATAATTTTATCGTGGTTGAATTCGGATAGGGTTCTTATCAGGCTTTCTTTTGTAGTTCCTGCCAATTCAGCAAGTTCTTGTCGTGTTAAGGGTATGTTAAATGTGTTACTTTTATAGATTTCCTGTGCAAAATAAAGTATAATGTCCGATACCCTGCCAGGTAATTGTTTGTAAAGTAAACTCGAAAGACGGCTAGTAATATAAGCGTTATCAAGTCCCATTTGCTTTGTAATTTCGAAACCAAATGCTCCATTGTCTTTTACAATATCGCTGAACACTTTTCGATTGACATAGCCAATCAACACATTATCAATGGCTGATGCTGTATAGTTAAATACTTCATCGGTGAATACTGATGATAATCCTAAAATTGTTCCCGGTTGGGCAATTCGCAAAATAATATTTTTGCCCTTGCGAAGCTCTCGGGAAATTTTAACAAGACCCGAAAGGACAAAAGCAATGTTGTCAATATTTACCCCTTGGCTAAAAATAATTTCCTTGCGCGAATATTCCTCAAGGAATGAAGACAGAACGATTTTTTCTTTCTGGTCTTCAGTTATTAAATGCTGAAAGGGTAGAAACTGGATGAATGGGCTATCTTTCTTATTATTTTTATTTTGATCCATCAATTTGTCAACATTTTCTGTGATAAAAATAATAAAAAAATAATGACTCAAATCATCTTTTTTATTTTTTTAAAATTTGTTTAAATGCATCTACATCCATATTTTTGAACAGTTGTACTTAAAGGGGAAAAATATGATTCTAATCGTAGATGATTCAGCAACCAATTTATTACTGCTTGAGGTGGTCCTAAGGGAAGAAGGATATGAAACTTTAACTGCTTTCAATGCTAATGAGGCATTTAAAATAATTAAAAGCCGCAAGCCAAAGCTTATTCTTCTCGATTTGATGATGCCCGAAGTGAGCGGTTTCGATTTTTTGAAAAAGTTGAAAGATAATCCAAACAATTCTGATGTCCCGGTGTTTATTATTTCAGCAATTGGTTCCCACGATAGTAAAACCTTTTGTTTAGATCACGGCGCTACGGAATATTTTGAAAAGCCAATTGATATTCAGCCCTTTGTTAAGAAAGTAAGGCAGTACTTACCCCTATAAACTGCTTCGCTCTACTTGAAGAGTTAGGAATGTTTCTTTCATCAGATGCCGATTGCCTCACCAAAATAGATGGGTTTTGAAAAAGGGAAAATCAAATATTGACAAACCGGACAGCCCTCCCATAGTATTGGAGTTTAGCCGGATATTCCAAAAAATAGATGCCCAGATTCATGAATTACATCTCTGCTCTTCCGAGGATTTCCTTGGGCTTAATGCCGATTTTAAGAAATATTATAAACAATCAAAACTCATTTCTGATAATGCCAATGAGATTATTCATTATTTAAAAGAAACCGTAACCGGTGATATGCTTGGCGATTTGAAGAATCTTTATAGAGATCTTCAGCTGATTCAATTAAATTTTTCGAAGCATTTGGAGAAAAGCATTGTGCTTTTAAATAGGATTTTCTCACTTCTTGAAACTTTATTCTTACCGGTTAAGAACCTTAGCCAGGATTTAATGACCCTTAAGTTTTTACTGGCTAATCTTAACATAAATAACACCACATTAAAAGCAGTATTCGGTAATAATTTTGATCAGCTTACTGCGGAGTACAATCGTGTTATCAATGAATTCAAGATTAATTGTTATCAGAATGAGTTAAATCTTAGTAATCTTAAGGATCAGGTAAAGAAGACCCTAAACACATTCGAAAGCATTAGCGAGAAGAATATTCAGGACTTAGATTTAATTATCAACCACATTCATTATGGAATAATTCTTTTTGCCGAGAAGCACGAGGAGATTTCACGCCAAATCCCCGAACTTACCGGGAAAACCAAGAATACGTATAAAAGTATTGCAAACATTATTACAAATCTCCAGTACCACGATATCATCAGACAAAAGATGGAGCATGTTCAGAAAACACAAAAGAATGTGTTGAATGAACTAAAATATGCAACCGATGGAAACGGTTTAGAGGAATTCTTGGTTAAAACGCGGGATATTGCCAATCTTCAGTCTGCACAGCTAATACATGCCAACAAGGAGTACCAGCAAGCCATAGAGATTATTACTGAAAAATTTATTGCCATAGGCGATGATATGGCTACCATTTCCGGCTTGTGTAAAGATATCAGCGCCTCGCAAAAAGACAGTAACGAGTTAGATTTGCAAGGATTGCTTGATAAGTTTAAGGATTCTGCCAATGTGTTGAATCACTACGTTAAGGCAGGGGATAGCTTTACAAATCATATCGACTCCATGTCGGTTAGTATAAATAAAGCCTCCGGTACAATTACCGGCTTTGCCGATGTTATCAAATCTTTAAAACAAATAACTTCCGATACGATTAAGTATTTTTCTTCTGTCAAAACGGGAGATAAACATATCGAAAAATCTTTATTTCAGCTTAGCGCCCTTAGTGAGGATGTTATCAAGTTTGAGACCACCATACAAAATGTGTTTAAAACTATTAAGGGCATTGAGCAGGAGATACTGTTGGATATTCAGGATCATGTTAAGAATACAAAAAAAACCATTTCGTTTAAACTGGCGGCTGACAACCTGAATAGTATTATATATGCTCTTAATAACAAGAATTCATTGATAAAGAATTTGTTGGAGAGTAATTTTTCCATCAGTGCCGAGATTTCTAAAGAAATTAGGGAGTCCATAGGCCGAATCAGGTACTATGAGTTTTTCGAAAAAGTAATAGTTGATATCATTGGTGAATTTAACCTGGTATCAAGCAGAATAAAATCGGAACTTAAGCTGCAACCCGAAAATAGGGCAGAGGATTTAGATTCTTTGAAAGGTATTTACACTATGGCAAGTGAGCATGCAATACACGATAGCTATGTGGCTCAAGTAGAAGATATTTCTGATCCGTTGTCCAAAAAAGATTCCGATATAGAAGAAGATGATTCCAATATAGAGCTATTTTAGTGTTTTTTTTATCTTTGTTTTTTATTTAGTATTTAGATTCAACTAATAAATGCAACTTTTTGAGGGCATGAATTAATTTTTTTCAAGCGAAGGGACAAAAATGTC
>MWFE01000056.1 GCA_002071445.1 Bacteroidetes bacterium ADurb.Bin008
GATGAAATTTTAACTCCTTATCTGTTTTTCAATATGCTGATATTGTTTAACTTAATAATTATTTACGGATGAAAACGAATAGATTTCTTTTTCCTATGTTGTACGCGGTTATCGGTGGATTAACCGTGTATTTGGCAGTTACTTTTATAACGCCAAAACCATCTACAAGCCAAACACCTGCTGCCCAAGGGGCAATACCTATCAAGCTAACCTCTCTACAAACAAGTACAGGCGAGGTAACCGATTTCAGCTTTTCTGCCGAGTTGACCGTTCATGCCGTGGTGCATGTCAAAACTACATCATCCCGAAGCGATGAATCGTACTCTTTCGATAATCCTCTGTTCGACTATTTCTTTGGCCCACGCTTTCGCTATGACCAGGATCAGCCCATATTAGGAGCCGGATCGGGGGTGATTATTTCTACCGATGGATATATTATCACCAACAACCATGTGGTTGACAAGGCCGACAACATAGAGGTTGTGCTAAATGACAAAAGAACTTTTGATGCTACGGTTGTGGGGCGAGATCCATACACCGATTTGGCCGTAATAAAAATCAATGCCGATGAACTGCCCTATCTCAAATTTGGCAATTCCGAAAATCTGCGATTAGGCGAATGGGTATTGGCCATTGGCAATCCGTTTAATTTAAACTCCACGGTAACCGCCGGTATCGTCAGCGCAAAAGCGCGCAATATCAATATCATGGCCGATCAGTACGCCATAGAGTCATTTATTCAAACCGATGCAGCAGTTAACCCCGGAAATAGCGGTGGTGCCCTGGTTAACCTGAAGGGGGAACTGGTGGGAATTAATACAGCCATCGCCTCGCGCACGGGAAGTTTTACCGGATACTCTTTCGCTGTTCCCTCGTCCATTGCTCAAAAAGTGGCCATGGATATCATAGAGTACGGCGAGGTTCAACGGGCAATGCTGGGGGTTAGCATTTCGGAGCTGAATATTGAAAAGGCAAAGAAATACAACGTTGACGACCTAAAAGGCGTGCTGATAGCCGGTATCGCCGAAGGCGGAGCTGCTGAAGAAATTGGTTTGAAAGTAGGCGATGTCATTCTCGAAGTGAATGGCGTTGAGGTGAATGCTCCCAACCAGCTGCAGGAGCAGATAAGCAAGTACCGCCCCAACGATAAGATCACCCTTCTGGTAAATAGTTCCAATAAGAAAAAACAGTACGATGTTGTACTACGAAACATGAGGGGCGGTTTTGAAATTGTCAAAGCCGATGAGCTTATTAAGCCCTTGGGGGCCGAGTTCAAGGAGTTGGACGCTAAGCTGAAACAAAAGTTGGGTATTAACTACGGGTTGCAGGTATCGAGATTGAGCAATGGTAAGCTAAAAGAAGGTGGTGTGAAAGAAGGGTTTATCATTACCAAGGTCAACCGTGCTAATATCAATAGCATTGATGATTTGAAAAAGGCGCTTGGCAATGTGAAAGGCGGAGTACTAATTGAAGGTGTTTACCCCAACGGGCTGATTGCCTACTATGCCATTGGCATATAAATAAGGGGCTTATATAATCTTCTGCAATAATTACGGTTGGATTTGATCTGACCGTAATTATTTTTTTAACAATCGGTAATATAATCGACATAACGAATTGGGTAAAAAAATGAAACCTTTTTTTGTTTATTAGGTTATACAGATGTAAGTCGAAATTTTACCGTCCAAATGAAGCGTCATTGAAGGGCCTATCAAGATAAATTTGACATGTAACGTTAATTCATGTACCTTTGCATAAAATTAAATCTTTACAATGAGACAACTTAAGATTACCAAATCCATTACCAATAGGGAGAGCGCATCGCTTGATAAGTATTTGCAAGAGATTGGTAAAGAGGAATTGATTACCGTTGAAGAGGAAGTTGAGCTTGCCCAGAGGATTAAGAAGGGCGACCAACAGGCATTGGAAAAGCTCACCAGAGCTAATTTAAGGTTTGTGGTATCCGTAGCTAAACAGTATCAAAATCAGGGGTTAAGTCTTCCCGATTTGATAAACGAAGGAAATTTGGGCTTAATAAAAGCAGCTGAGAAATTTGATGAAACCCGTGGTTTTAAGTTTATCTCCTATGCCGTTTGGTGGATTCGCCAATCAATCCTTCAGGCGCTGGCAGAGCAGTCGCGTATTGTTCGCCTACCCCTCAACCAGGTTGGGTCTTTGAATAAGATCAACAAGGCTTTTTCAAAATTCGAGCAGCAATTTGAACGTACTCCCACTCCTGAGGAGTTGGCCACACTCCTTGAAATACCCAAGGAAAAAGTATCCGATACCCTGAGGGTTTCCGGAAGGCATGTTTCCGTAGATGCACCATTTGTTGATGGCGAAGAGAATAGCCTTCTTGACGTGCTGGTAAACAGCGATTCGCCCAACGCCGACAAGTTGCTTCTCAACGAGTCGCTTTGCAGGGAGATTGATCGTGCCCTGGCTACCCTTACCGAGAGGGAAGGCGAAATTATTAAATACTTTTTTGGCATCAGCTGCCAGGAAATGACCCTTGAGGAGATTGGCGAGAAATTTGGGTTGACCCGCGAGAGAGTTCGCCAAATCAAGGAGAAAGCCATTCGCAGGTTGCGCCATACCTCGCGCAGCAAGCTGCTTAAATCATACCTGGGATAACCGGTAATAGAAAAGCCCCCATTCGAGGGGCTTTTTTTTATGCTGAAACCACCGAGATGATGGTAGATCCCATCGACTCTGAATGCTTCAATACCAAGAACAAATAAGATTGTTGGGCGCCTCCGAACCTAAAAACTCTGTGCTCCTCTGCACCCTCTGTGGTGAAAAAGGAACAAACACCATGTTTTTAGCAACCTTCATGATAACAATAAAAGCAGCATTTTTTCGGATAACAGCAGTTTTACATTACAGATGATTTCTATTGGCAATCCCTACACTCCTCCAGGTTCATATTGTACACAGCCATTGCCTTGTTGCTCATGCCCATACTTGAGAATCCCCCGTCGTGATAGAGGTTTTGCATGGTTACCTTTCGGGTTAAATCGCTGAATAGCGTAATGCAATACTGTGCGCACTCGTAGGCGTTGGCATTGCCCAATGGCGACATGCGGTCGGTAAAGTCCATCAACCCCTCAAACCCCATAACACCGCTCCCTGCCGTGGTTAGGGTTGGCGATTGCGAAATGGTGTTAATCCGCACCTTTCGTTCCCTGCCATAGATATAGCCAAAACTTCTGGCAATGGATTCGAGCAATGCCTTGGCATCGGCCATATCGTTATACCCATACAGGGTTCGCTGTGCCGCAATGTACGAAAGGGCAACAATTGAGCCCCAGGGCTTAATGGCATCCGTTTTCCAAGCTACCTGTAGCAGTTTATGGAAAGAAATAGCCGATACATCAAGAGTTTTTTGGAAATAATCGTAGTCCAGATCGTCGTAGGTTTTACCCTTTCTCACGTTGAACGACATGCCAATGGAGTGTAGTATGAAATCGATTTTTTCACCAAAATGCTCAATGCTCTTGTTTATAAGGTTCTCAAGATCTTCCACACTTGTGGCATCGGCAGGGACAAGAAGAGCATTGCATTTCCGGGCAAGTTCATTTACGCTACCCATTCTCATCGCCACCGGCGTATTGGTCAACACAATTTTTGCTCCTTCGTTGTGGGCTAATTCAGCCACCTTCCATGCAATAGAATTCTCGTTGAGGGCACCAAAAATAATTCCGGTTTTACCTTTAAGTAAATTGTAAGCCATAGCGTTTTTTAGGTTGGTTTGAAAATGAATAACAAAATTTTGGATTTATTGTTTTGGTCAGTGAGAAAAGGGAGGGGAATAAAATCAAACCCTATTCTCGGCCAGTAAATGTCTGGCATTGACCAGAGCAGCATCGGATAGTTTCTCGCCGCTGAGCATTTTGGCTATCTCCAGCACTCTTTCTTCCTCCGCCAGAAGTTTTATGAGAGTTTTCGATGTTCCCGAAAGGTTGTCCTTGTAAACCAGATAGTGATGATTGCCTTTGCAGGCAATTTGTGGCAGGTGGGTTATGTTGATAACCTGCATGTTAGCAGCCATGCTCCTGATGATATTCCCAACCTTATCGGCCACCTCCCCCGATACGCCACTGTCAATTTCATCGAAAATAATGGTGGGCAAATCGTTGTTCTTAACCAGCAGCGATTTCAAACTCAGCATCAGCCTGGAGAGTTCGCCTCCCGAAGCTACTTTCGACAGTTCCTGCCTTGGGATTTGCTTATTGGCCGAAAACAGAAAGGTAACAATATCAATGCCCGTAGGTAAAAGCTCTTCACTTGCTGCGTACTGCACCGAGAACGAAGCAAAGGGCATTCCCAGCTGTTTTAACAGGATCACAATGCTGCTCTCAAGGTTGGGCGTGCTCTTCTTTCGCAAGCCGCTAATCTCCCCGCCCATCGTCTCCAACTCCGATTTTAACCGGGCCAGTTGCTTCTCCTTCTGCTCAATAATGGCATCGAAATTTTCGAATTCTTCCACCTGCCTGCTTAACGTTTCCTTAAGGGTTATGAGTTCGTCAACAGAATTAAGCCTATGCTTCTGTAGAAGAGAAAAAATCAGGTCGAGGCGGGAGTTGACCAGAGCCAGCTGTTCAGGGTCGATGTCAATGCGGTTGAAGTGCTGCTCAAGCTCATCGGCAACATCCTTCATCTCGATACGGCAACTCTCAACCCTACTCAAAAGCGGATCGGCGGGCTGGAAAAAAGGGATAATCCTTTTCAATTGCGTTTCAATCTCCTTAAGAAGGCTGCTCACTGAGGTCTCCTCATTCTTGGCGGTATGAAAAGCGCTTTCCAGCGCAGTTTTTATCTCATCGGCATGCGATAGCTGTTGCTGAAGTTCTTCCAGCTCTTGCTGTTCGCCGCTTTTCAAATTGGCCTCGCTCAGCTGTTTCAGCTGAAACTGCACGTAATCGAGATCACTGCCAACCTTTGCAGCCCTTCGCTTTATCTCCTGCAGTTCATTGGTTAATGACTGGTAGTTAAGAAACTGCACTTTGTATTCGGCTACCCGGTCATTGAGCCCGGAAAAGGTATCGATAACGGAAAGTTGAAATGAACTTTCGGCTAACAACAGGTTCTCATGCTGTGAATGAATATCGATAATCCTCTCAGCCAGTATTTTAAGCGTGGCAAGATTTACAGGAACATCGTTCACAAAAGCTCTCGATTTTCCGGTAGATGTAATCTGTCGTCTAATCAGAGTACTATCGTAATAATCAAGATCATTCTCCTGAAAAAACTTTTGGAGGTTATAGCTGCCAATTTGGAAAGTACCCTCCACAACACACCCCTTCTGCTTATCCTTTAGCACATTGGTTTCAGCCCTTCCTCCAAGAATCAGTCCCAATGCGCCAATGATAATGGATTTCCCTGCTCCCGTTTCGCCGGTCATTATATTCAATCCCGTATGAAACTCAATCTCAAGGTGATCGATTAACGCGTAATTCTCAATGTATAACTTCTTCAGCATATCGGGACAAAGCGTAAAAGCGAATGGATGTTACTTCCTTAAGTCATCGGCTCCCCCTCCCCCGGTGTTAATCCGATTGTATTTGGAAGCATTAGCATTATCAACCTCTGTAAGAATATTCACCACCCGGGTCTTTTCAGCCGGGAACGATTCCTTAAATATGTTTACCAGCTCGTCACTTTTGGCATCGAAAAAGATCTGCAGATAAAACATGTAGGGATCGGGTTTTTCGCGAAATACCCTTTGGACATTGGTAAGGCTCTCGGCAATCTCCGTTCTGCCCTCCACCAGCTTATCGCTCATCAGGTCGAGGCCATGCCTGTGATACCGATAGTAGACCTCTCTAAGGGGGCGATACTTGCTATTCAGCACATTCTCAACCAGCCAGTAGCGGTTTTTGCGATTTCCCTCATAGGCTTTCCATCCCCGCTCCTGAGCATTCTGCGCATTGTTGACAATGCGTTCGGCTTTCTGAAAATACTCGGTGCCACCCAGATACGAAAACGAATCGTAATCGAATCCTAATATGATGTAAGCATAGTAGGCAAGAATGGATGTCAGGTTGCTGATATGCCGTGTCTCGGAAAACTCCAGCTTATCGTACTCAAGGTATCGAAAGTGGAGATTGTTGTCAACCATGTTCAGCATTGCCGTATTGTACGATGTGCCATATACCGGCCTACGCGATTGCACCTGAATAGTGCCTTTGTACTCATCCGAGCCAAGCTGTTCGTTGAGGGTGAGCATGATGGTGCACTCAATTTTCTCATCCTGACCGTATATGTGGTTAGTCCAATTGGTGTTGTTCATGAACTCGTAAATAGATGTTTGCATGGTTTGGAACATCTGCCTGTTGGTGCCCTGAATTTTCTGAGCGTTGATCTGCACATTGCATCTCAACTCCTGCTGAAAACTGAACAGGGGTGCAAGGATGAGCAATAAAGTACAAAGCAATTTATGATAGGTATGCATGGCTATAAACAATTAAAGGTGAAGATGTTATTTCAGCAAACCGACCAGTTCATCAACGATATCCGATGCTACTTCCTCTTTCGTTTTCAACTCTTTAGGCGTAACCGTTCCATCACGGTGTATCAGTGTTACCCTATTGGTGTCGGTACCAAAACCCGCTCCCTTTTCGTTGAGCGAGTTTAAAACGATTAAGTCCAGATTTTTCGATTTGAGCTTTGCCGATGCGTTGGCCTCCTCGTTCTCGGTTTCGAGAGCAAACCCGATAACCACCTGCCCTTTTTGCTTGAGCTTGCCCAACTCCTTGGCAATGTCGCAGGTGGGAACAAGTTCTAAAACCAGAGCATCGTCCTTGCGCTTAACTTTTTGTTTTTGAACAACCTTAGGAGAAAAATCGGCGACTGCCGCAGCAAGAATTGCTGCCGAACAGCCATCAAACATCTCCAGGGCGGCATCATGCATCTGCTTTGCCGTTTCAACATGAATGGTTTGAATATTCGGGTGCTGTGGAAGAATGCTCACGGGGCCGGTAATAAACACAACGGTTGCCCCGCGGTATGCTAACTCCAGAGCGATGCTCTTCCCCATTTTTCCCGATGAATGGTTCCCGATGAATCGAACGGGATCGATGGGCTCATGCGTGGGCCCGGAAGTTACAAGAATTTTTTTTCCGGAAAGTGACTGTCGCTTGGCAAAAAATTGGATGATAATATCCAACAACTTCTCAGGCTCCTCCATCCTACCCTTTCCCGACAATCCACTGGCAAGTTCTCCCGATGTGGCCTCAACGATAATATTGCCATAGCTCCTGAGCTGTTCGATATTCCGCTGTGTTGTGGGGTGGCGGTACATGTCAAGGTCCATGGCCGAGGCCACCATCACGGGGCATTTTACCGACAGGTAGGTGGTGAGCAGCAGGTTATCGGCCACACCATGGGCCATTTTGGCAATGGTATTGGCCGAGGCGGGTGCAACAAGGTACAGATCTGCCCATAGACCAATATCCACATGGCTATTCCATGCCCCGTTTTCAGGGTTAAAAAAATCGACCAGGATTGGGTGCTTCGAAAGGGTTGCGAGGGTTAAAGGGGTGATAAACTCCTTGGCAAGGGGGGTCATAACCACACGGACATCAGCTCCCTCTTTAACCAAAAGCCGTATCAGCGTGGCAATTTTATAGGCGGCAATGCTACCGGTTACTCCCAATAAAATATTTTTCCCCTTTAACATACCTACTGCTGTGGGTTATCCTCCGACTCGAGGGCCTTCCTGTAATACAACTCGTCGTTTAAAAACTCCTTGGTAGCAATCAGCGCGGGTTTGGGAAGTCTTTCGTAAAATTTGCTGATTTCAATCTGCTCGCGATTCTCAAAAACCTCCTCCAGATTATCGGTATAGTAAGCAAACTCTTCCAGCTTTCGGCTTAACTCCTGCTTCATTTCCAACGAAATCTTATTTGCCCGCTTGGCAATAATCTTTACGGTTTTGTAAATGTTCTCGGTATCCTTGTCAAGCTCTGTAACATCTTGCGTAACCGTACTTAATGGAGCAACTACTTTTTTAAAATCCATGGTTTAAGTATTAATTATTTTGTCTCAATTGATTTCATACTCAGCTTGTACATTCGCTCAGCCTCTTTAAGGTATTTGGTTTCGGGGAATTCGCTGACCAGATTATAGTACTCATCGATAGCGTTCTGAAATCTTTCCCTGCGACGACTTGGAACGCTATTGTCTGCCAGCAAAAACGATGATTCTAAAATCATAAACAAATGCTCTTCTCTGTACTTACTATCAGGAAAACTCTGCAGGCTATTTTTAAGAGCAGTAATGGCTGCACGGTAATCTCCCATATCGTAGTATAGCTTGGCACTCATATACGATTTCTCAATCAACTTATCTTTTAACTCATTCATTATCACATTTATCTCTGCCTTCCTTGAACTCTTCGGATACTTGGTTATGAATTCCGAAAAGGCAGAAATGGCTTTATTTGAATTGTCCTGATCGAGCTGAGGGCGCGGAGCTGATTTGTAAAAACAGTATGCGTACATGTACTCAGCCTCTTCAATAAAAACACTGCGGGGATGATCCTTCCTGTACTTGTCAAAATAGTACCCGGCTAACAGGTAATCGCCCTGATGATAATACCCCTGTGCAATGTAAAACTCGATGGTATCGGATTGCAACGTCCCATGATAAACCGGTGCTATCTGCTCAAACAGCGTGGTATAGCGATAATGATCCTTCTTCTGATAGTATTCCAAGCCCTTGTTATACATCAACCTGTAGTCCTTACTTTTAAGCAATTTGTTAAAACTATTGCACGATACGACTAAGAAAACAACTACTAACAGGAGAGCCGGTTTATATTTTGACATTGAGATGCTTCTTTTGAAAAATCCTTAATCCGATAACTTTTTACGTATGCTATAAAACGTGCAAAGATAGAAAAAATTATTGTTAATGAAATATGGAAGAAGTTGAAAATAATTAGAGATGAACAATGTGGGTAACATGAATGGTATCAATAAAAAAGTACCACAACTTGATTACAAAAAATGCAACCCCTGCTTTCCTTCCAAAAATAGGGTTACTTTTGCAATTCAATTTTAAACTAAACTAAACTAAACCAGCTGTGGACATATTTGAGAAGTTAAGAAAAGACATGGGCCCCATTGGTCAGTACCAGAAACAGGGTCATGGCTATTTTGCATTTCCAAAATTGGAAGGCGAGATTAAGCCCAGAATGATGTTCAGAGGTCGCGAATTGCTTACCTGGAGCCTCAACAACTACCTTGGGTTGGCCAATCACCCCGAGGTTCGTAAGGCTGATGCCGAAGCAGCAGCCCAATACGGAATGGCATACCCCATGGGAGCCCGGATGATGAGCGGCCAAACCCGAAAACACGAGGAGTTGGAAGAGAAACTTGCCGAGTTTGTGGGAAAACAATCGGCCTACCTGCTGAACTACGGGTATCAGGGCATGGTTTCCATTATTGACTCGTTACTCTCGCGCAACGATGTTGCAGTTTACGATTCGGAATCGCATGCATGCATTATCGATGGGCTCAGGCTATTCCCCGGGAAGCGCTTCGTTTATCCGCACAACGATATGAACGGATTGCGAAAGCAACTGGGGCATGCTTCGAGGTTGGCAGCAAAAACAGGCGGCGGTATTTTGGTTATCACCGAGGGCGTATTCGGAATGGCCGGCGATTTGGGTAATCTGAAGGAGATTGTGGGGATGAAGAGTGAGTTCAACTTCCGCCTTCTTGTTGACGATGCACATGGATTTGGTACCATGGGCAAAACAGGTGCCGGTACAGGTGAGTATTTCGGAGTACAGGACAAGGTTGACCTTTACTTTGCCACTTTTGCCAAAAGTATGGCCGGTATTGGCGGGTTTATTGCTGCCGACGAGGATATCATCGCCTATCTTGCCTACAATTTGCGCTCGCAAATATTTGCCAAATCGTTGCCTATGCCCATGGTCATTGGTGCTTTAAAACGGTTGGAACTAATTAAAAGCCATCCTGAATATTTAGAAAAACTTTGGTCAATAGCCCATGCGCTACAAAAAGGACTTAAGGAAGCCGGGCTGGATATCGGCAAAACGCAATCACCAGTAACTCCGGTGTACATGCGTGGCAACTTACCCGAAGCCACCAATATGGTTTTCGACCTTCGGGAGAACTATGGCATTTTCTGCTCCATAGTGGTTTACCCTGTTATTCCCAAGGGGCAAATCCTGCTGAGGCTTATTCCCACGGCAGTTCATACCCTCGAGGATGTGAACTACACCATTGACGCTTTTGCCAAGTGTGCCACCAAACTCAAGCAGGGAAAATACGATACGGAGAAGGTTGCACAGATATAAAAAAAGGGGGAAATCCCCCTTTTTTTGTTAAAATATCCTGTTGCCCAAATACCTCTCGGCATCCAAAGCCGCCATACACCCCGAGCCCGCAGCAGTTACCGCCTGGCGGTAATGCTTATCCTGCACATCGCCGCAGGCAAATACTCCCTCAATATTCGTTTTGGCCGTTCCGGGAATGGTTTTTATATATCCCACCTCATCCGTTTCGATGAACTCTTTGAAAATATCGGAATTGGGCTGATGGCCAATGGCCAAAAAGAATCCTGTGATATCCTTTTTCACAATTTCGCCCTTCCCGTTTTCGAGCAGAACCCCATTAACACCATTGTCATCGCCAACCACTTCCTTAGTAACGTGTTCGAAAAGCACCTCAATATTTTTGGTGTTGGCTACCCGATCCTGCATGGCCTTTGAAGCGCGCAGGTATGGCTTTCGAACTATCATATACACCTTTCTGCATATTCCGGCTAAGTAGGTAGCCTCTTCACATGCCGTATCGCCCCCTCCAACCACTGCCACATCCTGTCCTTTGTAAAAGAATCCATCGCAAGTGGCGCAGGCCGAGACACCTTGCCCCTTAAACTTGTCTTCCGACTCCAGGCCAAGGTATTTGGCCGTGGCACCCGTGGCAATGATGAGCGCATCGGCAAGCACCTCTTTCTCATTGTCAATGGTTACGCTGAATGGCTGTTTCGAGAGGTTGGCAGCCGTAGCCATACCAAAGCGTACATCGGTTCCAAAGCGTTGTGCCTGCTTCTTCAGATCTTCCATCATTTCAGGTCCGGTAATGCCTTCGGGATACCCGGGGAAATTGTCCACCTCTGTGGTAGTAGTCAACTGACCGCCGGGCTGTAATCCTTCGTACAGCACAGGGTTAAGGTTGGCTCTGGCCGCATATATTGCTGCGGTATAGCCTGCAGGTCCCGACCCGATTATTAGCACTCTCACGTGTTCCGATGCCGTACCAGTCTTCTGCTCAACAGGCTTATCTTGCGATTCGAAAGGTTTAAATAGTTCCATGTATTGTATTTTTTTTGTTGATAATTAATGCAAAACAACGATCGCCGAAAAGGGTTCAAACGGGATAAAATCGTTTGGTTTTCAGCGATGCAAAGATAAAATCAAACCGATGATTTCGCAAAAAAACCATAACTTGCAAACAATAATAATCCATTTATTGTTATCCAAAATAAAACAGCCATGGCTTTCACACTAAAAATATCAGAAAAGGCTCCCGATTTCACCCTGCCGGCCACCGATGGGAAAGTATATAGCCTCTCCGATTTTAACGAGAGAGTGATTGTTGTATTCTTCACCTGCAATCACTGTCCTTACGTGATTGGCTCGGATGAGGTAACCCGTAGTACGGTAGAAAAGTATGCCCCAAAAGGAGTAAGGTTTATCGGGATTAACTCCAACAGTCCGAATACCTACGAGGAAGATAGTTTCCCCAATATGGTGAAAAGGATGGAAGAGCATAGATTCCCATGGCTCTACCTGCACGATGCAACTCAGGAAATCGCATTAAAGTATGGAGCCCTGCGTACACCTCACTTTTACGTTTTCGACGAAAACAGAAAGTTGATATACACCGGCCGTGCCATTGACAATCCCCGAGAATCCTCCAAATCCACAGTGAACGACTTGGAGAATGCGCTTGATGATTATCTGGCAGGCAAAGAGGTAGCCGTTAAGGTTACCAATCCCATCGGTTGCAATGTGAAATGGGAAGGCCAGCACAAACACTGGATGCCAGCCGATGCCTGCGATTTGATATAGTTACAGTACCAAGAGGGGTATCGATTTATTACAACAGCGACGATTCGTTCGCTTCGGGATTTACCATAATCCAGTAATCATTGGGAGCACCTGTTGGTGCGCTAAACTGACCCATTGTGGGTATCTCTAAAAACGGGTATTTTACATGCATCAGGTAAAGCCCCTGAGGGTAGGCAATGGTGATTTCTTTGCGTTCTCCCTCTTGTCTCAGCAATCCTTCAAACTCATCGATTGTAAGGCTGCCATTGCCAATATCCAGCAATCTTTTTGCGATTATCCTAACCATTCCTTTGACAAACCTATCAGCCGAAATGCTGATTTTCAATCTGTTTTCCAATTGATTGGTAAATACCTTCACCGATTTCACCCTGCAGATATTACTGTCGTTCCGGCCCGGAGTCTTACAGAATCGCGAAAAGTCGTTATAGTTCGCTACCATATTGGCAGCGCGCTGCATTTCGTGAAGATTCAAATGCTTTTCGTGATACAAGGCGCTTACACCGCTTAAAAATGGGTCTTTGTAGGTATGAATGTAGTATTCATAAGTTCTCTCAATGGCACTGAACTGAGCATGATTTCCTGCCTCAACGGGGATGATGTCGAATATAGCGATATCATCGGGCAAAACTTTATTGATACGCCAAAGCAGGTCAATTTCCAACTCCCTGTCCGTATCGAAATGGAAGAAAAATTGTGCCGCATGAACCTTGGCATCCGTTCTGCCACAGCCAATGCAGGTTATTGGCTTTCGGAATATCCTGCTAATACAGGATTCTACAGTTCCTTGCACGGTTGTTACCCTTGCCTGACGCTGCCATCCCCTATACTGCAGCCCGTTGAAACCAATGTGCGCAAAATACCGCATGGACAATTTCCTGTGCTATTAATTTTGGTGAAAACATTTCTAAATTACGGCAACAAAACTAAGAAAATATGAAAAGATGTATTCGAAATCTCAACAATTGACTGCATTATTGAGTATTTTTGCTAAATGAATTTTCTGTATTTAATTAGCATTTTTGCATAATAACGGGTTTAATTATTTTTTAAGATTATTCCCCGGTTTGAAACCCATTCGATTGGTTTGACATCCATACTTATTAACAGATGTAGTAATGAAAATAAAAATTCTCCTTTTTTCCCTTGCTTTTACCATAAGCCCTATCATAGCACAGGCCCAGAGTATAGCTATCAACGAGGTAATGTCCTCCAATGCCACCACTATTGCCGATGAGGATGGCGATTACGAGGATTGGCTGGAGATTTACAATTATGGCGATGAAATCGTTGAATTGGGAGGTTTTGGTTTGTCCGACAGCTACGGCAACCCTTTCAAATGGATTTTCCCAAGCATTAGCATTAACCCCGGCCAATTCAAGCTGATATGGGCTTCGGGGAAGGATAGGGTTAATGCAGAATCTCCCCTTCATACCAATTTTAAAATCAGTGCTGACGGCGAAGAGCTAATCCTCACCAATCCCATGGGGGTGCTTGTTGACGAGTTGGAACCCATTGCCATACCCACGGATTATTCCTACGGAAAATTTCCAAACGGTTCGGGACCGTGGCGTTTTTTCACCTCCCCCACTCCGGGAACAGAGAATGTTGGACCTGGTTATGGTTTTCTGCTTGCACCGCTACACTCATCGCATCCCGACGGTATCTATACCGATAGCATCAATGTCACCATTTCTACCACTGACGAAGGTGTGCAAATATACTATACACTCGATGGTTCTGAACCCGATGAGACCTCAGCATTATACCAGGGGCCCATAACACTGATCAGTCGTATTGGCGAACCCAACGATATATCGATGATTCCAACCAACAACGACAACAATTCGGGACCTCCGTACTACGAGGGTTGGCAACCCCCTCTGGGTGAGGTGTTCAAACTAAACGTACTTCGGGTAAGGGCCTACCAACCCGATGCACCGGCCGGAAAGGCCTGCACCTTCACCTATCTGATTGATTCAAACGGGCAAAACCGTTACTCCCTACCTTTCTTTTCTATTTCAACACATAGGGATAATCTGTTCGATAACGAGATCGGTATTTATGTGCATGGTAATCACACTAACTTCTTTCAGAGCGGAATGGATTGGGAACGCCCGGCCAACATCACGTTTTTTGAGAAAGGTGGCGGGTTAGGTTTTAAAGAGGATGTTGGAATCAGGCTGCATGGTAACACAACCCGCAGCCGTCCCCGTAAATCCATAAGGGTATGCTCTCGCTCCGAATACGGCAATAGCTGGATTAACTACCAGCTTTTTCCCGATAAGCAGGTTGATATGTACAAGCGTATGATTCTGCGTAACTCAGGTAATGACTGGGATTGGGCTGTTTTTCGCGATGCTTTTATTCAGTATCTGGCCAAAGACCTGCACGTGGAAACTCAGTACTATCGTCCTTCAATTGTGTTCATCAACGGTGAGTATTGGGGAATACACAATATTCGCGACAGGTACGACGAACATTACATATTCTCACACTATGGCATTGAAGAAGACGAAATGACCATCATGGAGAATAACTCGGAGTATAAATTTGGCAATCCGGATGGAGTGGACCATTATGAGCAAATGCTTGATTTCATCAGCAACAACGATTTGGCAGAAAACAACAACTATGCAACGGTTAAAAACATGATGGATGTTGAAAGTTTCATCGACTTTCAGCTCACCCACATCTTTGCCATGAATACCGATTGGCCGGGCAATAATTCTCTGTACTGGAGATACATGCGTAATGGCTATGATCCCAATGCTCCCTACGGGAGGGATGGACTTTGGCGATGGATGATTCTCGATACCGACTTTGGTTTTGGTCTTCCATTTTTCTACGTACCCGGCGTTGATGAGGGTCCTGCGCACAATACACTGGCTATGGCAACACAACCTGACGGGGCAGGGTGGCCAAACCCACCCTGGTCAACTTTTATCCTTCGTCGCTTGCTTACCAACCAGTCGTTTAAGTACCAATTCATCAATCGCTATTGCGATTTGCTGAATACCACCTTTAGCAGCGAGCATGTTTTGGCCACCATCGATTCCATCAGCGGGCTTTTGGAACCCGAAATGCAGGAGCATATCAACCGCTGGCGCAGACCGCCAACCATGGACGAATGGCACGACAACGTGGATGTGATGCGTTCGTTTGGCCAACTTCGCCCCTCTTTCCAACGCCAACATCTTCAGAACAAATTTGGGCTTGGAGGCGAGGCATGGGTTACCCTCAACGTGTCTAACGACAAGTATGGCTTCGTTCGCCTAAACACAATGGATATCAAAAGCAGTACCATGGGGGTGCAGCTCCACCCATACCCTTGGGTTGGGTACTATTTCAAAGGTGTTCCGATTACTGTGGAAGCCATACCCATGCCCGGTTATCAGTTCAGCCATTGGAGTGGGGCATCCGGTTCAACCAACGCGTTGATTTCTTTAACACTCTCTTCGGATATTGAACTCACAGCCCATTTTACTCATACCGATACCCCGCAGCTAATCCATTTCTGGTTTTTTGGAAAAGACCTCCCCAACGACACCCCGCTAGAGTCCATAGATGCCACCCATAGCCTGGTGGGCAATGCCCATATCCAATACCATTCGGCATTGGAGGGTTACCCATTTACCGAGGGTGATCCCAACTGGCGGAAAGCCTCCATGGAACGTCGCAACAGTCCTACCGATATAAACTACAGACCCGAAGGTAACGGCAACATTGCATACGACAATGCCAATATGAAGGGCGTTCAGATTCGACAGCCCTTCACTGGCGATGGCGGTGAAAATACCATTGTTCTCCATGTGTCCACCGAACGCTTTCAGAATATTGTGCTTCGGTTTGCAGCCAAGGATGAGGGCGCTGCCGATGCCCTTATTGTTGACTACTCAACTACCGAAGGTACTCCTCAGTGGACCTCAAACGGGCTGAATACCAGTACACTTCCATTGTCCAATGCATACCAGCTCTTCGAAATTAATTTTTCAGATATCGAGGAAGTAAGTAACAATAGCCATTTTAAAATCCGTATCCGGTTTGCAGGCGAAAATATGGCAGCCGACGAGGGTAACAGGGTAACGTTCAATAATATCAGCATTGACGGGGTTTCGTTGGAAGCATACACCATAGCTGCCACCACAGGTGCCTACGGCAGCATTAACCCCCATGGCAACATAGGTGTATATCATGGAGTTGATCAGCCATTCATCATTATTCCCGATGAGGGGTACGCTATTAAAAACGTGACGATTGACGGGGAAGATGCACTAAACCTGATTGATATCGATGGCAATGGTATTGGCTCCTACGTTTTCGAAAACGTCATGGACAACCATACCATTCATGCTACCTTCGCTTCGTTAACCCACACTCCTGAAATAAACGCTCCGGTTGATGTGCTGATTTACCCCAATCCGTGTTCGGATTTTCTAAAAATCGTTGCATCCGAAAAGGTTAGAAAGGTGGAGATTTTCAATACACTTGGAAAGCCATTGTATAGCAACTTATTTAACTCGAGGGAGGTAGTATTTAACATTAACTGCCTTCCAAACGGTTTTTACATTATTGCCATTGATACAGCAAAAGGGAGAGTATCGAAGAAATTGCTGATTGAACGTTAAATTGGGCTGAGTAACACGATTTTTCTGCAATTGGCTTATATTTTTTTATAGCTTTGCGCAACTTTTGCTTCAGCATGCTCAGAAGAATTCGTCAATCGCCCTATACAGCCTACATAGCACTTTTCTTTGGGATTATTTGCATCGGGTTTTCGGCCATTTTTGTTAAGATTGCCAATGTTCCCGGTTCGGTATCATCGTTCTACAGGCTTTTCATTGCCGCATTGGCCATAATCCCCCTGTGGATATACCGTGGCATGAAGATCCCTTCATCCGGGGATATT
The DNA here is from genome assembly GCA_002071445.1 of Bacteroidetes bacterium ADurb.Bin008. Classification (GTDB taxonomy): domain Bacteria; phylum Bacteroidota; class Bacteroidia; order Bacteroidales; family Tenuifilaceae; genus MWFE01. Next base: position 17,016 of record MWFE01000056.1, read on the forward strand.
TGGCTGATTTTTGGGGGAGCACTTTTTTTCGCATTCGACCTCTTCCTATGGAACACTGCCATACTGCTTACATCGGCTGCTACAGCCACACTACTTGCCAACAACGCTCCCATTTGGCTGGGACTAATATCGCTCGTTGTATTAAGGCAAAAGTTGCCCCGAAAATTTTGGGTAGGGCTTTTAATAGCCATTGTTGGACTGAACATTTTGGTTGGCATTGAGGCATGGCGAACCATGAATTTCAACCGGGGAGACTTACTTTCGCTGGCAGCGGGTTTTTTCTATGCAACATACCTGCTATTCACCCTCGACTCCCGAAAAAGGGTTGATACGGTAACGTTTATGACCTTTTCCGTGGTGTTCATGGTAATCCTCCTCTTCTTCACCAACCTGTTTTTAGGAAACCCCTTTTTCGGATTCTCAGCCAAAACATGGCTTGCCCTTGTGGGGCTTGGGTTAATTGCCCATTTTTTGGGCTGGATTTCCATCAATTTCGCCTTGGGGCATCTGGCCGGTACCAATGTATCGGTAACCCTTCTCTCGCAGACCATTATTACGGCAATTCTGGCTATTATTATTCTTGGCGAAACCATTAGCTTCAACCAAATTGCCGGTGGAGCGCTTATCCTAACGGGAGTTTACGTGGTCAATCGGAAAAATTCAAAGGGGTAAAAGGTGTAAGAACAATATCAAGGATAATCATAAGCGATACTTCCTGCTATCTATTATTGCGAATAGAGGGTAAAACCATGCTTTGCGTAAAGCATTAAATATGAGCGTTAGCCACGAAAAGGCAAAATACAATGCGTTTAAACTTTAAGAATTTAGTTTGAGTTTTTTAAAATTAATTAATACAAAATATAGCCGCCAATTATTCTGAGTTGTTTCAATTATCCATATCTTCGTGCCATATTTTTTAAATACTAATTAAACAAACAACGTTTTATGAAACTTTTAAAATTTTTATTGACCAGCGTAGCCGGGCTAACGCTGATATTCACAAGTTGCAAAACTCAAACCGTTAAGGTGGATATTAAAACCGAACTCGATAGCGTTAGTTACGCTTTGGGTGTCAACATGGCTGAAAATCTTAAACACATGGATTTTAAAGACCTCAATGTAATGGCTGTGGCTAAAGGTATTCAGGATTGCCTTGCAGAAAAACCGGGCACCATGACCAACGAGGATGCAATAATTCTCCTTAACACGTTCTTCTCAAATCTACAGGATAAAAAGTCAAAAGAGAATCTTGAGGAGGGCAGAAAATTCCTTGAGGAGAATGCCAAAAAAGAGGGTGTAATTGTTGACAGCACCGGACTACAGTATAAGGTTATCGTTGAGGGAACGGGACCAAAACCAAAAGCCGAAGATAAGGTAAGGGTTCACTATCGCGGAACGCTGATCGATGGCACTGAATTCGATTCGTCGTATGGAAGGAATGAGCCCGCCGAGTTTAAACTCAATCAGGTGATAAAGGGGTGGACCTTAGGGCTCCAGAAAATGAGCGTCGGATCAAAATACATGCTATACATACCAACCGAACTGGGATATGGCGAAAGGGTAAGACCCGGAGGTGCTATTAAGCCCAACTCAGCGCTAATATTTGAGGTAGAATTGCTGGACATTGTTGAATAAAACTTCATAACCTTTTAATAAACTCACGGCTTACGGGGTTGGGTTGGCAAAACCGCCCAACCCCTTTTTTAAAATCAAAAACAATGGAAATAATCGGTAAACTTTTCAGCAAACTTCCCCAACAGAGTGGAGAGGGGAAGAACGGCAAGTGGGTAAAACAAGAGTTTATTGTTGAAACACAAGATCAGTTCCCTCGCAAAATATGCATCGCCCTCTGGGGCGATAAAGTTCGCGACTTAGACCTTTTCCAAATAGGCGAATCATTAAAAGCAATGGTTAACGTGGAATCGAGAGAGTTCAACGGGAAATGGTACACCGATGTTAAAGCCTGGAGGCTTGAAAAGGTTGACAAAAGTAGCACATCACCAACTCCTGAAGCATATCCTATGCCCGGACCGGATGATGTTCCCCCATTTATTCCCGGAGAATTTACTGCTGAAGAAGGCGACGACTTGCCATTTTAAATCTTTGGAACTAAGATTTACCCTATATATCCCTTGGCATTTCTTTGTTATCAAGGAAATAAATAACCATTACATTCTTTTAAGGCTGTTTTTCCTAATTTAGTAGTTCATATTGTTCCGGTTAGCCTAACGAAATATAATATCAAAATCCTCATCTAATCATCCAAGTAGTATATCAAAGTTGAAAAATAGAGATCCCCGGCTTATCTTTATCTATAAACAATGTCTTTTATTATTGAGTATTAACAACCCGCACACAAGGAGATAATCAACTATATTTCAGTATTTTAAATTTTAACGACTTATTCTTCAGAGGTTCGATTAACAATTTTTAACTGTTTTTAAGGTTTTTACTATTGCATTTAATTGTAAAAAGCCACATATTGTCCAACCGATAGACTCCTATCGTTTCTTTCAATTTGACAATTTCAATAATCTTTAACGATAGGGTGTTCCCGTTTCAACTACATTAATCGTAGTTCAATAGTTAGTAATGAAATACTATCCGGAGAAAATAGCGTTATCTGCCAAATCTTTAATCCTGCTTCGCAAACTTTTCGAAGAAAATCCGAGGCTTTCCAAAATTTATATGCAAGCCGAATCATCGCAGGAAGCCAAAAAATGGATTAAAGAATGGGCATTAGAGGTTATTGACGAAAACCCATCAGCCAAAAATTTTTATTTAGGAACTGAAGGTGGAATAAAAGGGTTTGAAAAGTTGAGATGGTGCGATTTCGCTGCCATACGCATTCTCGATTACATCGAAAATTCAGGCCGTAGTTTTGCTAATCCCTTCCGAACAGTAGATAAATCGGTTTCTGAGCCTTTCAACTTGTTATGGTATGGTTTTAAGAAAGGCACCGGTGGTTCAAAACCACTATTTTTTGAAGACATGATCCAGCTTTTCCGCCAGTTGAGCGGGAAACTGCAACAAAATCTTCCTTCAAAAGACAAGATAGAGCAGTGGATGAGCAGATGGAAGCACGGCCTGGAGCCTGATGTGATTAAAACAAGGGAAGAAAACAAGGAACGGATTATAAATATTTTAGTAAACAGAATCCAAAGTTGCGAAGTGGGTGAAACACGATTCTGTTTTGAGGACGGACTGTCTTTACAACAGAAATTGGCAAAAATGAGAGAATGGTGGAACGACTACAAGTTCCATTTACGCTACGCAGTTCGCACTCCTGAACTTCTCAATGAACTGCTGGATTATTCCCTCGATTTAGACACTCAAAAACTACTGGAAAAAGCAAAGAAGAAAGGCATTCCATTTTTCATTAACCCCTACTACCTTTCTCTTCTCAATACACATACATCCAATGAAACTATTGGTTCCGACCTGGCCATAAGGCATTATGTTATTTATAGCAAGCCTTTGATTGATCAGTTTGGCAATATCAGCGCATGGGAATTGGAAGATCAGGTGGAGCCCGGCAAACCGAATGCAGCCGGATGGCTGCTCCCGTCAAGACGATGTGTTCACAGGCGATATCCCGAAGTGGCCATACTCATCCCCGATACTATGGGGCGTGCATGCGGCGGATTATGCGTATCATGCCAAAGGATGTATGACTTTCAGCGAGGGAATCTCAACTTTAACCTCGATAAGCTAAAACCCAACGAAACCTGGGATGAAAAGTTGAAACGTTTGTTAAGCTACTGGGAACACGATACTCAACTGCGCGATATACTGATAACAGGAGGTGATGCATTGATGAGCGCCGATAAATCGCTTAAAAAAATTTTGGATGCCATTTATGATATGGCATTACGGAAAGTAGAGGCCAATAAACAGAGAGAAAATGGAGAAAAATATGCTGAAATACAACGTATTAGATTGGGAACAAGGTTATTGGCTTACCTTCCACAGAGGGTGACCAACGAACTTCTTGGGATATTAAAAGATTTTAAGACTAAAGCTTCTTTAATTGGAATTAAGCAATTTATTATCCAAACCCATTTTGAATCACCAATGGAAGTTACTCCTGAATCGAAATCAGCCGTGGAAAAACTTTTATCAATTGGGTGGATGGTGACCAATCAATTAGTTTTTACTTCAGCTGCTTCAAGGCGCGGACACACAGCCATGCTTCGTAAAGTTCTCAATGACATAGGCATTATCACCTATTACACATTTTCTGTTAAAGGTTATTTGGAAAATACTTTCAACTATGCCACCAATGCCAGGGCAGTTCAGGAGCAAGTTGAAGAAAAGGTATTTGGTAAGATTCCTTCAGAAACAGCTAAGGATGTTTCACTGTTTCCCTTAAGAACGGAGCATTTAATCGAGAATATTCAAACCCTTAAATCCAAAGCAAAAATCCTATTCCTAGCAACCGATCGAAGCGTAATTAACTTACCGGGTGTTGGAAAAAGTTTAACTTTTCGCACCATTGGCATAACACGTTGGGGTAGAAGGATTTTGGAATTCGATTATGATCGAACGCGTTGGCATAGCCCCATAATCAATAAAATTGGAAAGGTGACCATCATTGAATCAAAACCTATAGGAGAGTATCTGAAACAACTTGAAGAAATGGGTGAAGATCCTGATGAATATGCCAGCATATGGGGTTACTCCATTGGAGAAACTGAACCCAGAATGGCTTTATTCGAATATCCTGAATACAAATTTAAAACGACTAAAAGGATTTCAAATCTCGAATTATAACATTCCATTGCTCATCACTTCATGTCATGGATCTCTAAAAAGTATAGCCTTTAAATAAGCGTTAGCATCAAAAATTCTGCAACTTAGCCCTTTGATTTATACGTTAAAAGCAACTTGAAGTATTTTTTAAAATTCCATTTACTACACTCTAACAATCATACATTACCTCTACTTTAAATTACTATATTTACGTTTTAACTATACAACGCAACATATTAATATTTATATCTCACTTTTTATCAGATTTTTAACAACCTGAGATAACACTACAATTTTTTTTATGGGTTTTACAACAACTTGACAACAAATAGAATAAATTGAAACTTTTCATTATATATTTGTTTAGTTAATCTTTTCAAATTGGGGCATATGGTTAAGTTAAGTGGTTCAAAAAAGGTTATCAAACTCCTCGAAGATTTTTTCGACACGGTTGATCAGGGTGTTTTAGTCTTTAAAAATGGCGTGAATAACTACCTGTATGGTAATAAAGAAAATTTTCACGACAATCTCATGAATTTGGTAAGGTTGGAGAACGATGCCGATCTGATTAAAAAGGAGGTTGAGAATTTACTCTACACGCGATCCTTGGTTCCTCAGTTCAGAGGCGATTTACTCAAACTGCTGGACGATATGGATACCATTCTGGATACCGTAAAAGAGAATCTATCGCAATTCGATGTGGAAATGCCCAGCATTCCCGTTGAATTAAATCAGGACTTCAACAAGTTGACTGAGCTGTCTGTTTCAGCAGTTGAATCGTTACTGCCAACCGTCAGAGCTTTCTTTAGGACACCGGATACAGTGAGAGACCAGCTACATAGAGTTTACTTTTTCGAAAAGGAAACCGATAAAATGGCTTTAGCCATAAAGAAAAAGGTATTTCATGAAATGACCAATCTGAATTTGAGCGAAAAGTTTCACCTGCGATACTTTACACTGCATATCGAGAATGTTTCGGATGTGGCGCAAAAGGTTGCCGACCTGCTGTCTATAATGGCCATTAAACGTACAATTTAACCCTATCTATTGCTGTGTTTTTGTTTTTTCTAACAGGAGGATTATTTCTAGGTTGGTCGTTGGGTTCAAACGATGCAGCCAACATTTTCGGTACCGCCGTGGGGTCGAAAATGTTGCGCTTTAGGACTGCCGCCACCATAGCAAGCATCTTCATTATTCTAGGAGCAGTGGTGCAGGGCTCGGGAACTACAGAGACATTAGGGAAGCTGGGAACAGTGGATGCCATTGCGGGTGCTTTCACGGTTGCCATCTGTGCGGCAATCACCGTTTTTGCATTTAACAGGAATAAACTACCCGCATCAACAACCCAAGCCATTGTGGGTTCAATCATTGGCTGGAACCTGTTCACCGGCAACCCCACCGATTACTCAACTCTGACCACGATCTTATCAACATGGATTGTCGGTCCGATACTAGGCATTATCTTTTCAGCCTTGCTGTTCATATTGACCCGTTGGCTATTGCGAAAACTTCAAATTCACCTCATAAAACTCGATGGCTACATCCGTTGGGGGTTAATCATAGTTGGGGCGTTTGGAGCATACAGCTTGGGGGCAAATAACATAGCCAACGTGGTAGGAGTATTCATCGGATCGATTCCTCCAATAGTGGTTGATTTTGGCCTTTTCCAAATAACAGGGATAAAACTTGTTTTTCTTTTGGGCGGAATATCCATAGCCATTGGTGTTTTTACATACGGGTCGAAAGTGATGGAAACCGTGGGTAGGGGGATAATGAATCTCACCCCTGAAGCTGCCATAGTGGTTGTTCTGGCCCACTCACTGGTACTTTTCATATTTTCCTCTACCAGCCTATCCATTCTGCTTGAGAATATTGGACTACCAAGAATACCCTTAGTTCCCGTTTCCAGCTCGCAATTGGTGGTGGGTGCTATTATTGGCATCGGGTTGGTGAAAGGCGTTCAAGAGTTGCAACTCAAAACCATAGGTAATATACTGTTAGGATGGTTGCTTATCCCCTTGGTTTCGTGCATTCTCTCATTTTTTGCCCTGTTTTTTATTCAAAACGTTTTCGACCTTAATGTTACCGGGGCCACCAACGAACAGTTGGCAATTCCATCTGTAACTGAGGTAGATGTTAAATTAGACGTAGCCAATAATCTCAACCTGGTTTATCCATTCGCATTCGCCATTGCAATATTGGTGCTTGTTCCCATTATCTATTTAATTTTCAGGCAGCGTAAATCAAAAATAGATGCACAAAACGCTCTTCTGAAAAAACAAAAAGAACTTATCGAGGCGCAAAGTGCATTGACCGAATTAGAGCTAAGAGCCATGCGCCTTGAAAATACCTCCCTGGCAAGCAAACTTGAGTTTAAACGGAATGAGTTGGTAAATTATGCCCTAAATATTATTGAGCAACAGAACTTTTTGTCTTCAATTTTGTCTTCCATAAACGAGATAAAAAAGACTAAGAACGATGTTGAACAATCGGCTAAACTCGACAACCTGATGATGCTGATTAAACAACAGATGAACAACTCAGATAAGGTTAAAGTATTTAACCTTGAAGTGGATAAAATACATCGCGATTTTAATCAACGCCTAGCCACCCGATACCCCGATTTGACAGAAAGTGATAGGCGGCTTGCAATACTGATACGGCTGGATTTCTCGTCGAAGGAAATAGCTCCTTTGCTCAATATTTCGCCGAAAAGCGTTGAGATAGCGAGGTATAGACTACGAAAAAAACTTGAATTGAAAGATAGAGAAAACCTAACTGAATTTCTTAAATCACTATAAACTAATTACTAACTCTAATTGTATGCAGGTATGAAAAACAAACGGAAATTTTTAATTTTGGGAATGCTTATAGCCATCACAGGCTTATTGCACGCCCAAAGCAGGAATGTAACCGGTACTATCACATCGAACATCGATGGGAAGCCCATAGCCGGTGTTACCGTTCGACTGAAAGGGGCCGTTACCGTTGCAACATCTAACGAATCTGGCTCATACTCAGTTGCCGTTGACGAAAAGTCAACCGAAACTCTCATTTTTTCTCACCCTGACTTTGACGATATGGAGGTAGTGGTAATAGGGAAAAGTAAACTCGACATTACCCTTTCGAGCAATGTTCGCCTAAACCAGTACGGACAAAAAGTTGATCGCCAACAGTTGAGCACAGAAAACAGGAATGGTGTACTCACCTTTGAATCAAAAGACAAGTCGTATAAAGTATGGACTGACATGAGGGTTAACATCGACTTCACCAAACATTTCGATAATTACGACAACGATCTTTCTCCTGCCGGAAACACCAATGCTATACAGCTATCGGATGGAGGACAAATACGCAGGGCAAGGATTGGCATTAAGGGTCAGCTATCCGAAAAATGGTACGGAGAGGTGGATTTTGATTTTAGAAACCTTGAAATCGATATCAACGACGTGTATTTGCAGTACAGTGTTAATGATAATCTGGATTTTAAAGTAGGTCAATTCCGCGAGCCCATGGGGATGATGACCAATACCACATCACGGTATGTAACATTTATGGAACGTCCGGCAAGCAGTGAATTCGATCCAAGTCGCCACGTTGGTATTGGAATGAAATACTCTCATTCAAGGTTTATGACCGGATTTGGCCTATTCACCGATGAGGCATATGGTATTGAGGGAAAGGATACGCGCAGAAAGCAGAGAACTGGTACAGAATCAAGCTGGGCAGTTACTGGTCGAGTTATGGGATACGCGGTAAACGAAGACGATGTAACGCTGGGCATCGGCCTGGGTGGTTCGTACCGTACTCCTGAGATTACCGATGAAGGATTCAATACAGTGAGAATCAGAACATATGATGAAAACCGCATCTCTCAAAAAAGGTTTTTGGATACTGATGCTGTTAAGTATGTAAAACACATTATCATAGCCAATACCGAACTGGCTTTCGCATACCACTCGTTCCGTTTGCAGGGCGAATATAAAATAATGATCCTGGACAGAGGGCCTATTTACACCGATATCAATTACACCGGCCAAAATCTGAATGACGTTCAATACAATGGACACTATATTGAAGTTGGCTTTTTCCCCTTGGGCGATAAGGTAAACTTTAACTACAACGACGGTGAATTTACACGCGTTAGTCCAAAACACAAATGGGGTACCATTGAAATTGCTGGACGATACAGTACCATAAATCTGAATGATGAAGCGGCGGAAGTATTTGGAGGAGAGGCAAAAATTACATCTTTGGTTGTAACCTACTGGGCATACAGGAATGTAAGAATCACCCTTAACGGAGCTTATGTTGATCACGACGAGCATGCCAGCACAAAGTATAATTGGCCGGTTCCGGAAAAAGGGTACGATTATTTCTGGATTGGAACAAGATTTGAAATTGACTTTTAATTTATACCTTTTTATACCTTTTTTAACCCATTTTACTAATTTAAACACACTACTACCATGAAAAAAAGAATTTTAAGCGCAATCAGCATCGTGCTGATGGGTACGTTAATGGTTTTCGTATCGTGCAAAGAAGAACAAAAAAACCCACCACTTATCAAAGATGTGGAAGTTACCGGTGATGGACCATTTATCGTTAAAGCCACCATACTTGACGATAATGGAGCTCTGAAAAGTGCAGAACTTTTTTACAAAAAAAGCACTGAAACTACTTTTACAACAGTGAACATGGTAAAAGGCGATGCTAATGTTTATTCTGCCGAAATTCCTGCTCAGGATCCCACAACAGTAATCAATTACTATATTAAGGCGGTTAATTCAGTGGACTTAATCACATTTGAACCTGCAGGGGCTCCTGAAACCACCCTTCAGTTTGAAGTTGGAGGCATTAATTACAAAGGCATTGTTCTTAACGAAATTTGGGCAGGTGCTCCATCCGATGAAGAAAAATTCATCGAGCTGTTCAATAAAACCGACAAAGACATTGATATTTCAGGCGTATTTTTTAAACGTAACGGTGATGCCGGTGACGGTGTTGTGGGAACCATACCCGACAATACAACTCTGAAAGCAGGAAAATACTACATTTTGGGGACGAAAAACAACACTACCAACCCCAATGATCCCAATGCTCCATACGATCACAGCATTTCTAAAGGTTTTTCCGCAAAAAAATCAATTCTTTTTGAAATGTTCGATCCATCGGGCAATAGGATAGACTTTTTCTTAAGAGGGTCTATGGATAACCTTGATTCTGGCGTTTCTGATCTGGCTCCTAAATCATATAGCAGAATTCCCAATGGTACCGGAGAGTGGAAAGCTGTTGATAATGCAACCCTACGTGCCGAAAATGACCCAACAGGCGCCATGGATATCCCCAATGACTAGTTAGTTAAGGGACTGTTTTTTAAACTAAGAAGTTCATTGTTAAATATTTAATTACCGGGAGTACATACAAACAGTATGTACTCCCTTAAAACTTATTCACAATGAGTAAAGAAGAAATGAAAATTGGAGAAATTTCCAAACCCCGGTTTGAGTTCCGTTCGTTTGGACAGGACTTTGACGAGGCGCACTTCCGCATGGCACGCCTCTCTATGCCCGTGCCCGAAAAAGTATGGGAGCGTTACTCTGAAGAGATTTACATTCTCTCGCGTACCAACGATATAAATAACACCAAGATACGCGATGGAAAAATGGACATCAAAACGTTCGTGCAATCGAAAGATGGTCTTGAGCAGTGGAATCCACTGATGAAAGGCGAATTTCCCATGAAAGCCAGCGTTCTTAAAGAGGAAGTTTTTCCCGCTTTCAAGGTCGAAATGCCAAACTTGACGAAGGATGTTTATACCTACGAAGAATTTATGGGTATCATTAAAAAACACCCTGATTTGCAGGCAGTAAGAGTAAACAAAGAGCGTTATGGATACATGGTTAACAACACCATTTGTGAGTATGGTCTGGTATGGATTAACGGAGCTCTGGTGGTTACCATCAACTCAGAGTCCACTGAAATTGAGGATATTAAAAAAACCATCAAAGATGTTGGGCTTGAAGGGGTAGAGAATATTAACTATCTGCAAGCCATTAAGCGCGTTGTTGGAATGATTGACAAACCCTTAGCAAATGAATAGCCATGGCACAGGAAATTGAACGTAAATACTTGGTAAAGGGCGATTTTAAGTCCTTAGCCACAAAATCTACTCGAATCACACAGGGCTACCTCTCCTCGATTCCCGAGAGAACCGTAAGGGTAAGAGTAAAAGGCGACAAGGGCTTCATCACCATCAAGGGCATCGGCAGCCAATCGGGTGCCAGCCGCTACGAATGGGAAAAGGAAATTCCTGTTGAAGAGGTCCATGAGTTGCTAAAAATTTGCGAACCGGGCGTGATAGACAAAACCCGTTATCTGGTCCCCGTTGGTAAGCATACTTTTGAGGTTGACGAGTTTTACGGCGAAAATGAGGGGCTTACCCTTGCCGAGGTTGAACTCTCCTCAGAAGGCGAGTCCATTGAGATCCCTGCTTGGATTGGAAAAGAGGTGACCGGCGACGTTCGCTATTACAACTCCATGCTTATGAAAAAGCCTTACAAAAGTTGGTAAACTAAGGCTGTTTCATGCAATGGTTGGCAGGTCAGCGCCTGCCGCCGTTGCGTGAAGATTTTTTTAACTTATTTATTATCCCAATGGTTGAAACCGGTAAAGGATTCGATATCCTGGATATGAGCAACTACAGAGTGGAGAAGTTGCCTCAGAGAAAAAAGTCGGGTTTTGAGAAATACATGGCTCTAATTGGCGGCCCCTTGGCAATCATAGTGTTCGTACTTATCTACTTCTTTTCTGATATTCCCTTTTTGAATGATATTAATCACGATCTTCTTGGGAAAACTGCCTTAAAACGATTGGGTGAACTGGGCGATGCAGGATTTTCGCGCATTAACTACGCCATGCTTGCCATCTTTGCCGGTGCTATCATCCTTTGGATTACTGAAGCCATTCCCAACTATCTCACCTCGTTGATGTTAATTATAACCATGGTACTCACGGGTGTGGCGCGCGAAATAGATGTATATCATCAACTGGGACATCCGGTAATGTGGCTCAATATTCTTTCTTTCGTTATGGCCAGTATGCTTGTGAAAACACAAGCTGCAAAGCGATTTGCCCTGTGGTTTATCGTTAAATTCGGCAAAAATGCCACATGGATATTCTTCAGTTTCATGATTATCAACGTGGTGCTTACAGCATTCATCTCGGCTACCACTGCCAGAGCTGCCATTATGTTACCCATTTTTATGGTTGTAGCAGCCGTTTACGGAGCAACAGGAGGAGATAATCGCAACAATTTTGGACGTAACCTGGTACTACAAAACCTCTTTCAAATTACATCTTCGTCCAGTGGCTTTTTAACCGGTTCGGGAGCTACCCTGTTAGCCGGGGCCCTCATTGCAGGTGCATTGGGGTACCAATCCTATTCCTATCAAAAATGGCTTTTCGCAGCATTCCCATTCATGGTATTAATCCTGTTAATCGGCTGGTTTGTTGGCACAAAGTTAATCTTTCCCATGAAGCGTGAGGAGCGTTCTCCCCAAATAGAGGGAGGTATGGAAAGGCTGAAGGACGAGCTGCATAAGTTGGGGCCACTTAATGCACAAGAAATAAGAGCCATAATAATTTTTGTTGGAGTTCTTGCAATGTGGGCAACCGACTCAATTCACGGAATCAGCCAAACTGCCGTGGTATTCCTTGGCGCAGTGATTGCATTAACCCCAAAAATTGGCGTAGTAAAGTGGAACGATGTGGATATTCCCTGGCACCTACTCCTTTTCTCTGCCGGAGCCTACGCACTGGGTGCAGGATTGGATGCCACCGATCTGGCTATGCTATCGGTCAATTACATTTACGATAGTTTGGGCTTTACTGCCAGTACTCCATTCAGCGTGTTTTACCTATTCCTCACCGGCATAATGCTACTGAGTGCCATATTCTTCCAATCGAAAACCATGAGGACGCTAATATTCATACCCATTGCCATTGGTACTGCTCAAAAATTTGGTTATCCCATACTCAGCCTTGCACTTCCGGTGGCCCTCCTAATCGAGCATGTTTACGCATTGCCTTTCAATAGCAAACCGGCAGCCTTGCTCTACATTACCGATCATTACAGTTGGACGGATACCGCAAAATTCGGTTTTACCATGCTCGTTATCACCTGGTTAATGATTATTATTTGGGGCGAAACGTGGTTACGTTTCCTTGAGTACACACCCAATGGCGTTTTTGGATTGTTCTGAGTCTGTTAGACAATTTTGTATTTCAATATAAAAGATGGAAAAAACCACTCTTTAAACATGGCTATGGATTGATATTTCTTGTAAATACCAAATAGTGATTATGCATTTTAAATAATGTGAAGCATCTGCCCTATTTTGCCATTTAAACTTCTAATCCTCAGAAATATAATTATTTTAAAAATATCATTAATGACATAGTGTTCCTCACTTTTCCGTCCATCTCAACCACACTAATGATTTTTATCAGAGTTTCAATCTGCATTTCTTCGTAACTTTAGGCTTTGAATTTAAGCCCTATTTATGTTTAAAACCAATGAATATTTCGATGGCAAGGTGAAGTCCATTGCCTTCGAAACAGCTGAAGGCCCCGCCACGATTGGCGTAATGGCAAAGGGTGAGTATGTATTTGGAACATCCACCGTGGAGCACATGACCGTAACTTCGGGAGCCATGGAGGTTAAACTCCCCGGCGAAACACAGTGGAAAACCTACAGGGAATTTCAAACATTTATCGTGCCCAAGGATGTGAAGTTTAGTGTGCGGGTTGATGGCGATACGTCCTATCGGTGCCTTTATAAGTAGGTTGATATATTGCAGAAACTATTCCTATTGGTTTAGAATAAGAGGATTATGGTAAAAGACCACGTGTCGGAAGCTTGGGAGATGTTTGCAAGCGGATTCAGCTGTTCGCAGGCGATTCTCGGTACCTTTTGTGAGGAGTATGGCTTGCCAAAGGATGTTGCACTTCGCATTGCCTCTCCATTTGGGGGTGGCTTTGGTGGATTGGGCAGAACATGTGGTGCGTTAACAGGAGCCATGATGGTTGTGGGGTTGAAGTACGGAGCATCAAAAAGCAACGACCCCGATGCCAAAGCGCTGACAAAACAAAAGACTCAAGAACTGGTCGAAACCTTTGAGCGGGAGCATGGTACCTGTATGTGCAGCGAACTCATCGGGAATGCTTATGGTGCAGATAGACAAGGGCTGGAGAAGCATTCCGTAATTATGAATACCTGTCCGAAATTTTTGGAAACTGTCATTATTTATCTCGAGGAAGAACTTTAAATCTAAAACCCATAACAAGGAGGAATACATTATGAAGCTTAAAAAAATGTGGCTCAATATCAACGGAGCTAACAGGATGTTTGCGTGTAACCCCGAGAAAGACACCCTGGCCGACGTGGTACGTCGTATGGGTTTAACCGGAACCAAGATTGGTTGCGGGACGGGTGTGTGCGGTTCGTGTACGCTCATTCTCAACGGGAAGCTGACGCGCTCCTGTACCAAAAAGATGAAGAACGTTGAAGAGTACAGTTCGGTTATTACCATTGAGGGGATTGGTACACCCACCAATCTTCACCCCATTCAGGCAGCATGGATGGTGGCCGGAGCCGTACAGTGCGGATTCTGTACGCCGGGGTTTATCGTGTCGTCGTACGCCTTGCTTCTCGAAAATCCCAAGCCCACCCGTGAGGAGGTTCGCGAGTGGTTCCACAAAAACAAGAACGTGTGCCGTTGTACCGGATACGTTCAGATTGTGGATGCCGTGATGCTGGCTGCCGAGGTAATGCGTGGCGAGAAGAAGTTGGAGGATATTTACTTCAAAAATCCCAAGGATGGCGAGTTCTACGGGAAGCCCGTACTTCGTCCATCGGCGTTGGCCAAGGTTTGCGGATTGGCCGATTATGGCGATGACCAGGAGTTGAAAATGCCTGCCGAAACCCTTAAAGTGGCCATGGTGCAGCCCAAAGTTGCACACCATGCCAAAATATTGAAGATTGATACCTCGGAGGCAGAAAAGATGCCCGGCGTTGTTAAGATTATAACGGCCAAGGACATCAAGGCAGCCGGAGGTACCAATGTTATGGCCGAAGGCCATTTCTTCGAGCGCACAACCCTCACAGTTCCAACCCGAAATGTGCTATGCGAGGACAAGATTTATCGCTACGGCGATGTGGTGGCACTGGTATGCGCCGACACCAAGGATAATGCCCGCGCCGCTGCCGCCAAGGTGAAGGTTGAGATTGAAAAGTTGCCCGAATACCTTAGCTACCTCGATGCTGTGATGCCCAGCGCACAGCGTATCCACCCCGAGACACCCAATATCTTTGCCCAGCAACCCGTACTCAAAGGCGTTGGTTTGGAAGAGCCATCAAAAGTGAGCGAGGTGATTGAAAACTCGGATTTCAGCGTTGAGGGAAGTTTCCATTCCACCCGCGAGCCACACCTCTCTATCGAGGGCGATACCGTTCAGGCATACTTCGATGAGGATGGCATGCTGGCCATTCAGTGCAAGTCGCAAGGGGTGTACTCGTCCATCGGCCGTATTGGCAACTCCATTGGCATTCCCAGGGATAAGATTCGCATCATTATGAACCCCACGGGTGCCAGCTTCGGATGGTCAACCAACGCAGGCGACCTCTGTCTTGCAGCCGCCGCAGCATTCATCACCAAGATGCCCATTGCGCTGTCCATGAGCTACGAGGAGCACCAGCACTTCTCAGGCAAACGCCGTCCCAGCCACTCCAATGGCCGCGCTGCATGCGACAAGAACGGAAAGCTCACAGCCGTGGAATTCGACTATGGATTAGACCAAGGCCCATACACCTTTGGTGGTGACGACATTATCTCCAAACCGGCACGGTTTGCATTCTTCCCCTACGTGGTGCCAAATGTTGCGGGACTCTCGCGCATAGCCATTACCAACCACAACTTTGGAACGGCATACCGCAGCTACGGCTCACCTCAGGCCTACACTTTAAGTGAAGCGCTCATAGATATGCTGGCTGAAAAGGCGGGCATAGACCCATTTGAGTTCCGCTGGCGCAACATTGCCCGTGAGGGCGAGCTGAATATCAACAGTTGCCAATTCAGACTGTACCCCATGGAGGAGATGATGAAGATGATGAAGCCTTACTACGATAAAGCGGTGAAAGAGGCTAAGGAGAAGGATACACCCGAGGTGCGCCGTGGTGTCGGGCTTTCGTGGGGTGGGTTTAACGTATCGGAAGGCCCAACAGACCATGCAACGGTTCGCTTTGAACTGAACCCCGACAATACCGTCACCAAGTACGATACATGGCAAGACCTGGGTCAGGGTGGCGATGTGGGTTCGCTTATGGTAGCACTGGAGGCGCTAAAACCCCTGAAACTTACCCCCGAACAGATTAAACTGGTACAGAGCGACACCAAGATTTGCCCCGATAGCGGTATGTCGGCCGGAAGCCGTTCGCACTATATGAATGGTAATGCAACCATTGTGGCCGCCGGCAAGCTGCTTGAAGCCATGCGCAAACCCGACGGCACCTACCGCACCTACGACGAGATGGTGAAGGAGGGGATACCCACCGTTCACGAGGGTAAGTTTAGCAATATCAACACCCCCGGCCTGAGCCGCCTCGACCCCAACACCGGTATTGGTGACCCGACTCCCGCATTTACCTATGCGCTCAACCTGGCAGAAGTGGCCGTGGAAACTGCCACCGGCAAAACCACGGTTACCCGCTTCGTGTGCGTGGCCGATGTGGGCAAGATTGGTAATATTGATGCGGTGAAAGGTCAGGCGTTTGGCGGTATTTCGCACAGCATCGGGTTTGCCCTATCGGAGAACTACGACGATGTGAAAAAGCATACCAACATTGCTAGCAGTGGGGTTCCCTACAACAAGGATATACCCGATAGCATCATCACCCTTTTCCACGAGAGCACCGATAAGCATGGTCCATTCGGTTCGTCGGGTGCATCGGAGGCATTCCAGTCGTCGGGGCATATGGCGGTTATCAACGCCATAAACAACGCCACCGGCGTGCGTATTTACGAACTACCCGCCACCAAGGAGAAGGTGAAGGAGGGTCTTGATATTCTGGCCAAGGGCGGTAAGATTAACCCACCCAAGAAGTACTTCCTGGGCTCCGACCTCTACGATGAGTTGGAGAACATTAAGGCCAATCCTGTTCCCTACGGAGGCATTGACTTCTTTAAGCCCATGGGCGGAGCAGGAGAAAGATTCTTCTAGCCCGTTACATAGCATACTCACTTAAACACCCAAGGCACTGATGCTTTGGGTGTTTTTTTATAGATACTGATCTAAAGATTTCTGTATCCTAGATTGCTCTATGTGGTTCAAAATAAATGCATAAACAATCCTAACTGCTCCACAACGCTTAACATTAACAACCTATTGGTTACTTCTTTCCGACAAATCAACTTATTTTGCAAACCTTCTTCAGGAGTGCCAATCTTTTGGGAAGCCTATTTGATTCAATTGCAAACTGCAGATTACAACGCTTACTGTAGGGTAAGTTTAAAAACCAGAAATACGTGCTGTGCACTGGGATTCACAATAAAAGCTCCAGAAATGGGCAGTTTGAAATTGTTACTTATACTGATATCCTTAGTCACTTCGAAACCCACATTCACAATTCCGGCCTTATCACAATATGTCCCTTTGAATGGAGTTCCCCCGATAAAGGGGTTAATTCCAAAATCGTTCACTTCAAATGAGTAGCCTAACTCAAAGTAGGTAGAATAATCCCTCTTATCGTCATCATCGCTATCGTCGCACCCATAGAAAAAGGTTGCTGCGGTAGCTGAAATGGGGAACTTCTCCGGCCCTGTATAGATAATTGCCCCTTCCAGCGCATGCGATGTTTGTCCCTGTTTCCAATCAAAGTATTTACTTGCTGATAAGTCATATTCGTCCTGCTCATAATAATCGGAAACAAGGAGAGAGAAATTACCCAATGAGTATAGGGCATACACGTCAACCTCAGCGAATGGAATACCCACGCCATACGAACCCCAGGATCCAATAGTAAAATTCCCTATACTATACTCGATGGTGGGTTGAAGATTCAATCCGTCGCTCAATTGCAACCCTCGCCAAATGTATCGGCTGGTTATGTCAGCACTGAGATTCCAAGGACTTTCCTCGTTGTCGTTATCCTGCGCATTTAATGCGATTGGCATAAACAGAAAAAATGCCACCGAAAAAAGTATTGTGCGTTTCATGGTTTTGAAATTAGAATTTGAAGTATGAAATTAAATCCTTAAGTCCGCTGGCCTGTATTTTCATTTCCTCAGCACTCGATGCTAATTCCTCTGATACCGAGGCGTTTTGTTGCGTAATGCTACTGAACTGTTGAACTGAAATATTCACTTGGTCCACTCCGGTATTCTGCTCCCTGCTGGCTGCTGCAATTTCTTGTATAAGTGAATTGGTATTTTGAATATGTGGAATAATCTCATTTAGGAGTTTGGTAGATTCTTCTGTAAGGGTTACACTGCTCATGGCTATTTGGTTTATTTCCTCGGCTGCCACCTTGCTGCGTTCAGCCAACTTGCGAACCTCTCCAGCTACCACAGCGAATCCTTTACCATGTTCCCCGGCACGTGCAGCCTCTACAGCTGCATTTAGAGCAAGGATATTGGTTTGAAAAGCTATGTCATTGATAATACTAACCTTGGCAGCAATTGTTTTGATAGAATCAACACTTTGCTCCGATGCCTCTTTCACCCGCAACGCATTAATTGCAAGGGATTCGGTTAGTTTTGTGGTTTCTGAAGCGTTTTGCGAGTTCTGCTCAATATTGCTAACTATTTCTTCCATGGTTGATGACACCTCTTCCGACGAACTGGCCAATTCATTGGAACCCTGAGATAATCTTTGTGAAACTGAGTTAATTTCATCGCTGGTGTTCACCATGTTACCAATGGTTTGTTGCAACTGCTCGACAATATTGCGTAATTTGTCATTCATAATCTTTAGCGATTTCTGGAGATGGCCCAATTCATCCTTTCTTTTGGAGTAATAAACTTTCTCTAAATTTCCATTGGCAACAGCTTTGGCCTGCTCCACTGCTTGAAATATGGGCTTGACAATACCATTGGCCTGGGTATAGATGAGGATACTCATAATTACAAGGCCTATCAACCCCAATAGTAATCCTCTTGACATCAAAGCGTTGGCGCTCATAAGCACCTCAGATTTAGGAATTATAATGCAAAGGGACCAAGGGGTGGTTGAATTGCCTATTTGAATGGGCGATAGGGTGAGAAAGAACTCGTTTTTATCTTTTTTTGACAACACGCTACCCTGAAATTTTTCTCCATTTTTTATGGATGCAAGCATTTCATTGTTGGCAAAATCGAAAACATCAATAAACAATTGCTCAAGCATCTGCTTATCTTTATGTGCAGCAATAACCCCTTCATTGGAAAGCAGAATTCCATAACCGGAATTATATAGTTTTATATTTCCAATAATATCTGAAAGGGATCTTAAATCAACGTCCGCACCCATCACACCCAGTGTTTTTCCATTTTCAATGATGGGTGTAACAATACTAGTTTCAAAAAAATGAGGTCCTTCCTCTCCCGAATAGGAATAGAAATAGGGTTCGTTTATCACATCACGTTGTGTGCCCGCAGCCAGTTTATAATAGTCCTCATCGTACTCCTCAATCGAAGTCTGCTCTATTGCATTCCGATTACCATCTCTATACGTTGAGTAGTTGAATCGCCCCTCTTCATCGTAAGGAAATACTCCTTCGTACTCCTTGTCGTTCCCGTCAAGAGCATTTGGCTCCCACATTGAATACACACATAGCAAACCCTTGTTCTTTTCGAAAGCTATGTTGATAAGATCATCGTAATACTTTCGATTCTTATTGCCCTGTTTTCTGAGTGCATTGAATGCATTAACAAGGTTCTTAGTTACTTCCAGGGGATGTTCCAAATACTTTTGCATCTGCAAAACCATTTCGTTAGATTTGCTGTTGCTAAGTTCAATTGCATAATCCACCGAGTTTTGCCTATTAAAATAAGAAATAAGTAAAATGGTAGCGCTAAAAACTAGAGCACTCATGCCTAAAACTAACACCAACATCCTTGTTTTTAAACTTTTCCATTCCATGACAATATAGGTTTAAGAGTTTATACTATTCCCTTTAACATGGGATGAGTTCTATTTACTTATGCAATTTAATAAAAGATTTTAAGTGGGAAATACACAATGATTAAATTAACTATAAGGCAGTAAATAATCATATAAAACTTTTAAGCAACTTGACTCTTGTACTGATATGATTTATTTTATAGGGCATAAACCAAACATGATATCACTATATCCTAATTAGGACCCTCTTAATAAGTCGTATCGTTCTGATATTCTGCTACCTATACTGTTTTTTCTTGCATAAAACTGATAAAAAGATTTCATTGTTCAGTTCCCGATTCCGTGAAGTCGGGATTCGGAGCAGTATCCATAGCGTAATCGTACTCTTTTATCTACACAACAATTTATTAGTAGAAGTTGTCGATTTGATTAACAAACCCAAGTAAAAAAAATGTTAGTTTTGTATAGAGAATAAAAAAATATTAAAGGGGTTAAAACATAATGAGAGACGAGATTATTGTATATCAACCAGATGATCTATCGGTAAGTATAGAAGTTAGAATTGAAGAAGATACTGTTTGGTTGACACAAGCCCAGATGTCGGATTTATTTCAAACAACAAGAAACAATATCACCCTGCATATTTCAAACATTTTCAAGGAAAAGGAGCTTGATAAAATTTCAGTTTGTAAGGAATCCTTACTAACTGCTGCTGATGGAAAAAAGTATAAAACCAAGATTTACAATTTAGATGTAATTATTTCAGTTGGTTATCGTGTAAAATCAGTTCGGGGAACTCAATTCAGAATATGGGCCAATAAAGTGCTCAAAGATTATTTACTTAAGGGATATGCGGTGAATCAACGTTTTGAAAAAATTGAGAGGGATGTCAATTACCTTAAGAATAAAGTTGATGAATTTGATTTCCAGATTAGAACAAGTTTGCCTCCTAATGAAGGAATATTTTTCGATGGACAAGTTTTTGATGCATATTTTTTTGTGAGTAACTTGGTAAAATCAGCCACAAAAAGTATTATTCTAATTGATAACTATATCGATGAAAGCGTTCTTGAAATGTTCTCGAAAAGGGAAAAAAAAGTGAGCGCAACAATTTTTACATCCAACCTCACTAAACAACTGCAATTAGATTTAAAAAAATTTAACGAGCAATACCCGCCCATACAAATTAAGTCATTTGACAAATCACACGACAGATTTTTAATAATTGATGAGGAATCAGTATATCACATAGGAGCATCATTGAAAGATTTGGGGAAGAAATGGTTTGCGTTTTCAAAAATTAAATTAGACCCCCGTGTTTTAACCTCGAAACTTATGTGACTTGCAATTTATGCTCCGCGAAAAAGCATTTGTATTTATCAAATTGTTAATACTTTGCCTCCATACCTAGAAGATTCTGGTTTTGGTATTTTGTGTTCATAGCGGTTTATAAACCTCAGAACTCTGTGGTTAAAAAAAATATTTTCTCACATATTTAACCACATGTTCATAGCTAAAGATGATTTTTGAAGCTTTTTTTCTAGCCCTAAGATGTTATTTTTGCAATGAAGAGATGGGCAGCGATGTGCCAATGGATTTGAAGGGCGGTGTATATCCATATTTTCATGTTGAATGGATTAAATCGATAGCAAAATGGCTTTTCTACACGACCTGGTAAAGGATTGCATTCAGTTTGAGCAGGCATTCTGCACTGCCAAATGCCCATTCAACCTCGATGTACGTGATTTTATAGGCAAAATTCAGCAGGGACGTTTCAACGTGGCGTACAAAACCTACCAGTACACCGTGGGCTTTCCGGGTATAGTGTCGGCCTTGTGCCACCAACCCTGCCGCGAGGTGTGCCCAATGGCTGATAATGGCGGAGCCATTTCGGTACGAAAGTTAGAGGCCGCATCCATCAGCTATGCCCGTACCCGCGAGCCCGACCAGTACAACATGCCCACAAAACCACAGCGCATAGCCATTGTGGGCGGCGGAATAAGCGGGCTGGCCTGCGCTCTGCGGCTATCCACCAAGAAGTACAACGTTACCCTGTTTGAGAAATCCGACCGCATTGGCGGGCATCTTCACGGTTTGATGGATTCAGAAACTCTGTTGGAGGATATCGCACTACAATTCAAAAATGAAGACTATAATCTTCAGCTGAATACTGAAATTCAGGATATTGCCACTCTACCATTCGATGCGGTATATGTGGCCACAGGCAAAGATGGCAATCGCTTTGGGCTGTCGCTAACCGATGAGGGACCCTACTCAACCGATCGCAACGGGGTATTTATGGGCGGTTCGCTTACGGGTGCCAACACCATGGAGGCCATAGCGCAGGGTCTCAACGTGAGCAGCGCCATTGAGGGATACCTGAAAACGGGGCAGATGAACCACACCGAGCCACTCCTGCACCAAACCCAGCTCACCTACGATGCCATTCGCATGATACCTGCTCCCGCGGTTGCTCCCGCCAACGGTGTTTCGTTTACCAGGGAGGAGGCGCTAGCCGAGGCCAAGCGATGCCTTAGGTGCACCTGCGACGCCTGCGTGTACTACTCACCCCTGATGAACCACTTCCAAAAATTTCCACGGAAGATTACTGAGGATGTGGAGATTAGTATCAATCCCAGCTCGTTGGATGGCGAGGCCACCGTGGCCACCCGGTTAATAGCCATGTGCAATCACTGCGGGCTATGCAAAGAAGTGTGTCCCAAGGATATAGATGTAGGTGAGTTCCTGCTCCAAAGCCACCATACCATGCGCGAGAAGGGCAAAATGCCGTGGGCATTCCACGAGTTTTACCTTAGGGATATGGAGTTTGCTAATAGTAGTGCGGGGCTAACGCGGATGCCCAACGGGCATGATACCTGTGGGTATCTTTTCTTCCCCGGATGCCAAATGGGTGCCTCCGACCCCCGAATGGTGATGGAGAGCTACAGATTTCTGCTAAAGACACACCCTGACACGGCGCTAATGCTGGGTTGTTGCGGAGCACCCGCCGACTGGGCTGGCAACGAACCCATACACAGCGAGGTGATTGATAGGATTAGGAGCGACTGGAAGCGGCTGGGCGAGCCCACAGCCATACTGGCATGCACCATGTGCAAGCAGATGTTTCAACGCTACCTGCCCGAGATTAAAACCGAATTTATATACACCCTGCTTGAGCAGGATGGCTATACGCCCAAAGGTAACAGCAATGTTGCCGCTTCCATATTCGACCCCTGCGCAGCCCGCCACGAGGAGCAGTTGCAAACCCACGTGCGCAGCATAGCGCAAAGGGCTGGGTACAGCCTGGAACCTCTCCCCATGGAGCGCAGGCTGGCCGAATGTTGCAGCTATGGGGGGCAGATTGGCGTGGCACACCCGCCCTACACCAGGCAGATAGTGGAGCGCAGGATAGGCCAAAGCGAAAACCCTTACATAGCCTACTGCACCAACTGCCGCGATATATTTGCCAAGGCGGGCAAGGAGACGGTGCATATTCTCGATATCGTATTTGGGTTGGAGAGACGACCCCAACCCACCGTATCGGAGAGGCAGCACAATCGTTTGATACTCAAGAAGCAAGTACTTAAGGAATTTTGGAATGAGGATATGGACATGGAAAAAGAGAAGATAAAACTGAGCGTATCGCCCGGGCTTAAAGAGAAGTTGGATAGGGACCTGATACTGGAAACCGACCTGATGACCGTGATTAGCCACTGTGAGAGCACGGGCAGCAAGCTATTCGACCCCGAAAAGGGAACATTCACGGGTCACCTGCAGGTGGGCAATATGACCTTTTGGGTGGAGTATCGTGCTACGGGAAACAATGAATTTGAATTGGTGAACAGCTACAGCCACCGCATGAAAATTGAGGACTAATATCATGGAGAAGCAGGAAAAAAAACTGATTTGCCATAAGTGCAACGAGGAGTTGGTGCTGCAGCGTACCGATTTCACCTATCTTGGACACGCTTTTTTTACCGACCTGCCCCGATGCCCCAAATGCGGACAGGTATTCATATCGGAGGAATTGGTAAGGGGCCGTATTTCCGATGTGGAAACGCAGCTGGAGGATAAATAGCCAATCACATCATGGGAAAACCCTACCATACATCGGGCTGCATGGTATGCGGCAAGGAGTTGATTGCCAATGCCAATACTGAAGAGATATCGTGCTACTACTGTGGACAACCCTTCAAGTCAAGTGTGTATTGCACTGATCGTCATTATGTTTGTGATATCTGCCACAGTTCCACGGGCCTAGAAATAATGAGAAGGGTATGCGCCGGCAGCACCGAAACCGATGCCACGGCCCTTATGCAGGCCATTCGCTCACACCCCTCGTTTCCCATGCATGGGCCCGAGCACCACTCGCTGGTACCCGCAGTGATACTGACTGCACTTCGGAACAATGGATATAATATTTCGCAGCAGCAGATAGATACGGCCATTGAGCGAGGCAAAACAGTGATTGGCGGGGCATGCGGATTTATGGGTGCCTGCGGCACCGGTGTGGGGGCGGGTATTGCCCTATCCATACTTATGGAGAGCAACCCCTACCATGCCGAGAAACGGCAAAAGGTGATGCAGGCTACCTCGAGAGTGCTGGATGAAATAGGGAAATACACGGCAGCCCGCTGTTGCCAGCGAGATTCGTGGATTGCCCTTAGTGCAATAGCAAATATCATAAGGGAGGAGTTGGGGATAGCCCTGCCCGTTGGGAAGATTGAATGCCAGCAGTTTGCCAAGAATAAGGAGTGTATTTACCACCAGTGCCCCCTTTGGGGCGACAATGCTCTGCCCGAACGCCACGATTTTGAAACATGGAGCGTATGTCCCCAATGCCTAAAGAGAATACCTGCACGGCGGGTAAAGGTGGGCAAGGAGGTGTTCCTGCGCAAGGAGTGCCCCCAGCACGGCGCATTTGAAACCATTATTTGGCGTGGCCACTACGATATGGATGAGTGGATTGGTGCTCACAATATCCCATTTACCAGCGAACCTCCCTGCCCCGATGAGTGCGGACTATGCGCCGAGCACCTGCAGCAGACCTGCTGCGTGCTGCTAAACGTAACCGACAACTGCAACCTTGGCTGCAGTTTCTGCCTTGCTAATCAGCATAATGGCACGGCCGACCCCTCCCTTGAAACCATACGCGGGTGGCTTTCCGATGCCATTGTGAAGGGCAAAACCCTTGTGCAGCTCAGCGGTGGCGAACCCACCACCCGCAACGACCTACCTGCCATAGTGCGCATGGCCAAGGAGTTGGGTGCCAAGTATGTGCAGCTCAATACCAATGGCATAAGGCTGGCCGAGGATGTGGACTACGTGAGGGAACTTGCCGACGCAGGGCTATCGTTCGTTTTTATGCAGTTCGATGGCACCAACGACGATATACACCAAGCACTTAGAGGACGACCACTTCTTGAATTGAAGCAGCGTGCCATTGAGCATTGTGCCCGGTTCAACTTGGGTGTAACCTTGGTGCCCACGCTGGTGCGCGGTGTGAATATTGACAATATAGGTGAAATAGTGCGGTTTGCCGTTGGTCAGTCACCATGGGTGCGGGGTATTCACTTCCAACCCGTAAGTTACTTTGGGAGGATGCCGCAGCTACCCACCAACAGCGAGCGCTTTACGCTGGACGAGCTGGTTTACGAAATTGATAGGCAAACCCATGGCTCTGTAAGCGCCAACAGTCTGCTACCCTCATGCTGCGACCACCCGCTGTGCGGTTTCCACGGCGACTTTGTGGTGGACTACCAGGGGGGGCTCTACCCCCTATCCAAGCGGGAGCATGCCTCGGCTTGCTGTTGCGATCCCGCTGCCGCCGAGAAGAATAGGGAGTTTGTGGCCCGTCGATGGCTCCGTCACGACCAAACCACCAACGCTGCGGGTGAGCAGGAGGGGAACCTTCAGGATATGGAGCACTTCCTCAACCGGGTGAAATCGCATGGCTTCACCATTACCTCCATGGCATTTCAGGATGCCGGCAATATCGACTTTGCTCGCCTACGGCAGTGCAGTTTCCATGTGTACGACCGGGGTAAACTGGTACCATTCTGCGCACACTACCTTACGCAGTGGTAATATTTGTTGATTATACTTGTGTTTCCGATTGATATTTGCATTTTTGTTGATTGTAATCAACAAATAACTTATCGTTTACAAAAAGAAATACCTTCATTAAGTAGCCAATATACACCATGCACCCAAACCAACCACAATGCACGCTTCGCCGGCCCGGGGGTTTTGAACTAACCCAACGGGCCATTGAACTGTGTGGTTTTGGAAGGGGGGCTACCATTCTCGATATTGGCTGCGGCTCGGGGGCTACGGTTAACTATCTACGCAGCGAATACGCATTTAATGCCTACGGCATAGATACCGAACCGCAGGGCGAGAGCGAGTATATACAATCAGCACCCGCACAGCATATCCCATTTGCATCGCACACCATGGATAGCGTGATTATGGAGTGTAGCCTATCGCTTATGGATAGCCGCCCTGCGGTGCTGGCCGAATGCCACCGTGTGCTAAAGCAGGGCGGGCAACTGATAATAACCGATATGTATGCCCGTGGCGAGCCCGCCACGCTGAGCGGTCCGCTGGGAAGCCTCGATAGCAGGGATATGCTTATGGAACTTGTTGAAAATAGCGGCTTTAGCGTTACTCACTTTGAAGACCACACCCACCATCTGAAGACCCTGTGGGGGCAGATGATACTGGATAGGGGTGCGGAAGCATTTTACAGCTACCTGGGCACCACACCCCAGCAGATGAAGCGTATAAAGTGCGGGTATTTCCTGTTGATTGCGGTGAGGGAATAGCAATTATCCAAACGCTTCCATGTGGCTTCCCCTGCAATAGCCCTTTGATACTCCCATCTTGGTTTTGGAATATTTGGATATCGCTGGGCATACTGGGCTATTTTATTCGGTTCTCATTTGTCAAAACTTTCTTTGCTTTGCTTAGTTTGCCGCTTCTCACCTCTACTTTTAATGGTTTCTTCAAGCAACTTCAAATCTTCCAAATCGGCTTGTTTGGCTTCGAATGCTTTACGTTCTCGGTCAAACTCTTCGTAAACCTGATATACCTTTTCTTCCATCTGCTTGTGCGAAATGGCTCCAACTCCGCGCAACACTTCCTTCTCGTTAAATTCCAGCAAACGATTCACATTGTTTCGCCAAAAATCAAGGGTAAGATCTTTTCTTTCTTGTACCCTTAACTCAGCAGTTTCTAAAAAAATTACGGTGAGTCTATTCAACTGGTCTATCTCATTCTCGTTCAGGTAATTTTTAGCTATCAAAATATCTTGTTTACGCACAACGCTCCCCTTCCAGGAGGTGAGCGCCATATTGGGTTTATGTGCATCGGCTCTGCTTACGATTAGTTCAGCTGCTGTTTTATGGGTTACGGCATAGAGTAATTTATTCTGTGTTTCAGCAAAAAACATTTGCGTGGCCTTATCCGTAGCGTCATAATCGCTGCTTAGAGATAACAAATCGCGTACTTTTTGGTAAAAACGTTTTTCAGATGCTCGTATATCACGAATTCTCTCTAGGAGTTCATCGAAATAGTCGGGCCGCCCATCGGGGTTTTTCAATCGTTCATCATCCATTACAAACCCCTTAATCATAAACTCTTTCAGATTCTTGTTGGCCCAAATTCTGAACTGCGTTCCCCGTTTGCTCCTAACCCTAAACCCGATGGCCAAAATCATATCCAACGAGTAAAATGTTACCTCGTAATTCTTCCCATCAGCAGCAGTTGTAAAGTAATTCTTTACAACTGAATTTGTCTTTAACTCCTTATCATTCAGAATACTCTTTATGTGTTGCCCTATATTTTGCTTAGAGGTGTCAAAAAGTTCAGCCATCTGATTTTGGTTCATCCAAATATTACCATCTTTTGCCATTAGGGTAACATTGGCCTTGCCATCATCGGTTTTATAGATAATTATCTCCTTCTTGCTTTCCATATCATGTTTTTTGTAATGGGCACAGAGCGTTTATTACCCGCTAAGTTAGGTTTTATAACTGAAATGTTGCCAAAAAGCAAAGTCAAAATGCATTTCCAATTGCCCGAATTGAGTCTACCGCATTCCTTTTATATTGCCTATTTTTATTGCTTGAAAAAGACAAAAACTCCTTGGGGTATGTCTCAGCAATATAGATTGATATGGTCTCTCCTGTTGAAAAGTGGGTGGCAGAGCAAACGGGATTAGGGGCGCAGCTAAACCCCCAAACCCTTAGCGAATGGCAGCACCATAGGCTGAAGGATGCACTGCAATACGCCAGGCAAAATACGGTCTTCTATGCAAATAGGCTGGAACCTAACAAGCCTCTTAACGAACAGCCTTTTACCCTTCCTGCCGACCTGGCACATAGTCCACTGGCATTTCTTGCCATTCCCCAAACGGAGGTGGCAAGGGTAACTACTCTGGCCCATTCGGGTACCACCAGCCTTCGAAAGCGAATATTTTTCTCAGAGGGCGACCTAAAGCGGACACGGGCATTCTTTACCGTGGGCATGAGCTCCATGGTGAGCAGTGGCGATCGGGTGCATATCCTTATATCGAACCGAACGGAGAACAGCCTTGGGAGTCTATTGCACGATAGCATACTGAGCCTTGGAGCCACGGCCAGAGTTTTTCCCACCATCAGATCGGTGGGGGAGGCTGTGGAAGCTGCGCAGTGGGCACACTGTATTGTGGGTATGCCTGCCGAGATACTATACCTATGCCGCACGGCTCCACATCTGCACCCCCACAGCGTGTTGCTTGCCGCCGATATAGCACCACCTTCGGTGGTTAAGGGCATACGAAGTACATGGCAATGCCCGGTTTACACACACCACGGGCACACCGAGTTTGGTTACGGCTTCGCCGTTGACTGCCAGCACCATAACGGGCTCCACACCCGCGATGCCGAGGTGATAGTGGAGGTGATAGACCCTATAACTAACCTGCCCACAGAACCCAACGAGTTGGGCGAGATAGTGGTTACTACCCTTACCAACGAGGCCATGCCGCTAGTACGTTATCGCACAGGCAATCTTACCCGCCCTGTGGTTGGGCCCTGCGGATGCGGGGGCACACTGCACCGCTTAAGCGGAGTGGAAGGAAGGCTCTGGAGCAATATTACACTGAGCAATGGTAAAACTCTCAATATCTTTCAATTGGACGAAGCCATCTTTTCTCACTCCGCTATTAGGGGGTTCAACGCAACGCTCATAAGGGGTAAAAGTGAAACTTTACGTCTTACTATTGATGCTATCCAACCTGTTGACCTCGCACAGCTGAAGGCGGAGCTATCGCTGGGAATTGATGTGACCATTGAGCCGGGCAATGCTGATCCTTTTAGACGAAGAGAAAAAAGAAGGATTACAGAACATTTAAGGTAACATTGGTTTCCATCATACTAAAACATTGAGAGGTTGTAAAAGGTAAAAAAGGGTGTCACCCTATTGGCAACACCCTGAAATGATGTGATTTAGTTAAAATCTTCTATTTCTTTGCCACTGTTCCCGAAAGCCTTAATACTAAGCTGGGCTGTTTGGGGTCGTTGGAGATAACCGTTATGGATTTGCTCTGTCGCCCTGAATAACCTGCAGTTCTAAAGGAGGCAGTCAAAGAGGCCTGTTGGCCAGGCTTTACCACATTAACATCGGGAGCTGCGGTGGTACAGCCGCAACTTGCTTTTATCTTTCTGATTATCAAATCACTATTGCCAGTATTGGTAAATACATACTTATGTTCAATAACAACCCCTTCGTCAACCGTACCGAAATCTTTACTGATTTCCTCAAACTCTATTCTTGGGGCATTGGCCAATTCCTTTTCTGATAGTTTTGAAAAATCCTCCTCTATGTTGGCGCTTATGCTTATGGTATTATTCGGGTGATTCTCCTTATTGGGCATCACTCTCACCCTATCGAGAACAAAACCCCAATCGTTAATATTCTTTGTATTGTAGCTAACGATTATAGTTCCCGTTTCCTTGGGTTTTAGCTTTGAAGGTTTCATTGATACGCTGATATGCTTGGGTGTTCGGTCGAAAGTGACATCCATGGGCTTATCGCTAAAGTTGTAAACTTTAATACTATCTGTAACCTCCTGTCCTATTAAAACCCTGTTAAACGAAAGGTGCACATTAGCTATGCCCAGTTCACCAATCTTCCTCCTATACAACTCCTCCGGTGTTTTAGTCCTTGGTATAACAGTACCTGTTATCGATAGTGCCAAACCGGTTGGCAAAGCATTGGAAAAAACTGTCACAAGTTGAGAAAATTCACCCGGTCTGTTTGTTGGGTCGTAGGTTATCGAAACAATTCCTTTTCCATTGGGGGCAATGGGTTCTTTTGTCCAGAAAGAGGCTGTACATCCGCACGATGTTTGCACTCGGGTAATAATCAGAGGCGCGTTCCCTGTGTTGGTTACCTCAAAATCAACGGCAGCCTTGCCTCCCTCCTCTTTAATAGTGCCGAAATCATGGCTGGTTTTTAAAAATTTCATAACAGGGCCCGATTCCTGAGCATTGAGAATTGCACAAGGGACCAATAATCCTAGGAAAAATACTATGCGTTTCATGCTGAACTATATTGAAAAATTAATGATACTACAATTATTATCGATGTACAAAGGTAAAAACATTAAAAAAAATTTGGATAAAGTAATCAAATTTTAGATTCAACTAATAAATGCAACTTTTTGAGGGCATGAATTAATTTTTTTCAAGCGAAGGGACAAAAATGTCC
>MWFE01000057.1 GCA_002071445.1 Bacteroidetes bacterium ADurb.Bin008
TTGTTCAAAGGTACACAGTTCGCGACTCAATTTTCATCCGTGTTTGTGCTTATGCACTATCATGGGTGTTTCATATCAAATTTTTTATTTCTGGTAAACAGGGATATTATTACGTTAAGTATTAAATTTTTAAGTGTCAGGTAATCAGTAAAGTTTATTAATTTCTATGTTTCGTAAATGGTTCGGCTTCAGTCGCATTGTTTTTCGTGGTTTCACCTAGAGGTAAAGCCTGTTTGGTATAGTCCGATTGTAGTACAACCGCTGTGAACGTTACAGAAATAAACATGTATTCACCAATTTCGAGTTAATTTAGTGATTACAATCCCTGTTTTTAACGTTTACCCTTCGACCCGTTCGGCTGAGGCTCCTGCCTCAGTCGTATTATTTACCTTGGTTTCACCAAGTTAATAGCTAAAAGTACGTCTTCCAATTAAAATCAACCTTTATTACATCTATTATCGATTCTAATCCAGCGTAGTTCCTTGCGCTCGAATATAAGTAATCTTCTGGGTTTACTACGATACCACTTCTTACGGGATTGTAATGGATGTAGTGAACTTTTTGCTCAATAAATTTTTGACTATAGATATGCTCAGCATGATTCTTGTGTGTCCAAAACTGAAATGTTTGCCCACTCTTAAATTTTGCATGGTACCTAAATACCATCTCCATCCATTCTTTACGACTCTCCTTATCCGATCTCATTATTTCAACGAACCGTTTGCTGGTATAACTTTTAAAATCTCGAATAAAACCGCTTAGATCACCAACCTCACTTTGGGCTAGAAGGTGGATATGGTTCGACATGATAACAAATGCAAATAGATTCAACCCTTTGTGCTTTTGGGAATACTTAAAACTTTCAATAACCGTCTCGCAGTAGTCCAGTCGAGTAAATATATCTACCCACCCAACAATCTGAAAAGTTAGGAAGTATGCGCCATCCTTCTCGTGAATTTTGTAACCTGTTGACATGATATACCTTGTAGTGCACTAGCAAAACTAAAAAATATTTTGAAATGACTAAACGGTATTGAAATAATGAATGCTGGTTGACCCTTCAATGACTTTTAATAATCATGCCTAGCTTCGTTCGGCTGAGGCTCATGCCTCAGTCAAGTATATAATAGCAGGCTATGCCTGCAATAATAATCCGACGGCGGTATAACTGCCGCTGAACGGTACGGAAATAAACATGTATTCACCAATTTCAAGTTAATTTAGTGATTACAATCCCTGTTTTTATCGTTTACCCTTCGGAAAAGGCTACAGGCCTCAGTCGTAGTATTTTAATTTCACTAAGAAGCGCAACCTGCTTATGATAGCCTGACGGACTGGGATGCCTATTATTTATCCAAAAGTTTCTCGGCTTGTTTCACTATCTCTTCATCCACCCCTAAAATCTTGGCAATTCTCAGTGCTTCGTGCGGTACGTTTACCCCGTCGTCTTCCACCAGGGAGTAATCTATAAAATCGCCAATGTTGTTGGGGGTTATTTTCGCATCGCCAATATCCTCCCTAAACCCCTTAACCCTTAGCTTTCGGCATTGCACTTTCAGTCCTCCGTAGTGGGTTGTGATGAGCACCTTAAGATTTTGATTGTCGAGATGTTTGGCCACCGCGCCCACAATGGCGCGTCCCTCCGTGGGGTTGGTGGTGCGTGCCAGCTCATCGATGAGCACCAGCAGCTTATGCCCAAATGCGGCCTGATGAACTATATGGTTTAGCCTGACCATTTCCACCGCATAGGACGATAGGCCCGCTGTGCCAGCCTCACCATCAGCAAAGCTGAAAAGGATTTGATCAACCGGTTGGATTTTTGCGGCGGTAGCCGGAACGAAAAAGCCAAACTGACAAAGGGCCTGGCTAAGGGCAAGCGTTTTCAACAGCACAGTTTTACCCGCCATATTGGCTCCCGTTATTAGGCACGTTCCGTTATGTATTTCAATGTCAATGGGTTGAAAATGTCTGTTTTCTTTTTCCAGCAGCTCCTTAATCTGCGGATTGAACAATCCGATGTAGGAGGTAGAAGTGGCAACTATCTCGGGTTTTGTCAGCTTATCAGCAATGGCCTGATTCCCTTTGGCAATGAGGATATCTATACCGGCCAAGGCCACTATTGCTGCATTGATTTCCCAATGGTACCCCCTGAGCCGCTCCGAAAGATTCTGTCTCACACCATCCTCAATGGCTGTGATCTCGGCACGCAGAGCATCCGATTGGCTGTAGAGTGAGTCCTTATCAACTTCCTTTGCGTCGGATTCCATTTTCTCCAAGGAGAGTTCAACCTTTGCCAGCTGCTTGCGCAATGGGTCCAGACGGGGGTCGAAGGCATTGTTAATGTAAAATGATGGGACGCCCGAGTTCTCGGGGTCGAGTAAGGCGATAACCTCATGAAGGTCGGGGATACGACGTTGAAGAAAACCAATGCTCTTCAACAAACCTCTTATCTCGTGGGCTACCAAAGCAGAACTTTTCAACTCAAAAAGTTCAATATCATTGAGTGTGAGTTTCTTCTGAATGTTCTTAACCGTTCCCGCTATATCGCGTACCAGCGATAGTTTGGTGGCTACTTTGGCAAGGACAGGCTTGGAGGCTTTGTCTAACAGCGCATTAACGGTGAGTTCCAGTTGCTGCAACTGCTCTTTCACCTCATCGGTTTTTACCATAAATGGTGTAGCCATCAACACACGTACGCCCGGCCCCGATTTAAGGTTGAGCCTGTCAACCATATATCGCAGTCCGGGTATTTGGGTCAACGCATTCTTCAGCTGCATCACTTCATTCGTTTTACGTCGTACACCGGCATTTGCAAGGCTGCCTGCATGGCCTCTTTCAGTCGGTCTGAGTCCATCCTGTAGCCCTGTGGTGATGTGGGGTTTATACACACCGTTACCAACTTTGTTTTGTTGACCACCCTCACTTTTCCTCCCTTTTTTTGAAAAGCGTAGAAAACTTCCGGGGTGGCAAATATCTTAGTAAAATCTTTGACAATCAACTCAATGTTGGCAATATTCTTTTGCATCCGCAAGAATTCAAAAAGATTGCCGGTGGCAGCCCCTGCAACGAACAGCCGATTGCCATGCGAAAATACAACACTTTTCGCTTTTTGTAGCATGAATACCGATTGAACGTTGAGGTTGTGCAATGTGCCCTCACTATCCACAGCGTATATTCCCATCTGAATGCTATCCAACTCATTCGCCAATGCGTCTTCCACCTGTGGAAGATTAATCAAATCCACCACATATTTGGTCTTGCGTACCAATTCGGGCATATTGGCCGAGTGGGCTGCGCCCGTTGTCAACACCATTCCCTCGGTAACAGCCGGCGATGCAGGGCTGAGCCTCGACAGGGCCCCATCGATAATGGTGATGTCCACCCCGAAATTATCCATGCTGCCAATCAAAGCCTTAAGGCTTTGGGTATCGGGTGGGCCCGAAAGCAAAACCTTATCGGTGCTTAGCGCTCGGGCTACCACCAGTTTGCCAAGCGATGTGCGGATACTGCTAATATCCAGTATTTCGGAGGTTATTCTGCGCTGTAGGTAGTGCTTTTCGGCCGAGATGAAAATCATGCCCGGGTGTATCTTAATCTCGGGCTTGGCGGTATGTGTCACGGTATCGCGACTCTCACCATCAATACCAATGGAGGTTAGGGCAATCCGTTTGCCAGTCCCTTCTACTTTTCCAAGGATATAGTTGAGGCATTCGGTTTTACCGGTGTTCTTATCGAGTCCAACTATGGATAGACTCTTGTAGGAAAGAGCATCTTTAACGAATGTCATCCCATTAAGCCTCTCTAATCTTTAGTTCCTGGCGCAAAATGCCTTAACAACCTATGGCTATCAAGGCATGCCCCTATGTAGCAAAAATCCTAATGCTTGTTCCGCATTTTGCGGGTCAATTTTTCGGGTTCGATGGAAATCTGCGATCCATGCATTAATCCTGCGATGCCATCTTCAAACTCCTTGTTTTTACAGTCTTCGCACTGGCATCCGTTTGTGTAACCCGCAGGTTCCGTGTAAGTGGTGATAACCCCTTCAAAGTTACGCAGTACAATCTTCCCGGGCATTTGAGATATGAGGTACTGGGGCATGACAGGAATTTTGCCACCGCCACCGGGGGCATCCACCACAAAGGTAGGCACCGCAAATCCCGAAGTATGCCCACGCAGGCTTTCGATTATCTCTATGCCCTTGGAAACGGTTGTTCGGAAATGTTCCAACCCCATGGACAGGTCGCATTGGTAAATGTAGTAGGGGCGAACACGCATGAGTACAAGCTTATGCACCAGCCTTTTCATAATATTAGAGCAGTCGTTCACCCCTCGCAGAAGTACCGATTGGTTACCCACGGGCATTCCGGCGTCGGCCAGCTTGGTGCATGCATCGAAACTCTCTTTGGTTATCTCATTGGAATGGTTGAAGTGGGTGTTGAACCATATGGGGTGGTACTTCTTGAGCATATTAACCAAATCATCGGTAATGCGTTGTGGGAGCACAACAGGGGTACGACTTCCTAATCGGATGATTTCCACATGGGGTATCTCCCTCAGGCGTCGGATAATATCCTCCAATCGGCTATCGCTCATAAGCAGGGCATCTCCACCGGAGAGCAGCACGTCGCGAACCTGTGGGGTGCGGGCTATGTATTCAATGCCCCTGTCGATGTTGTCCTTTGGCGTGGCTGCATCTTTTTGCCCTGCAAACCTCCTGCGGGTGCAATGACGGCAGTACATGGAGCACATATCAGTGATGAGGAACAGCACCCTGTCGGGGTAACGGTGAGTTAGCCCGGGAACGGGAGAGTCTTCATCCTCGTGGAGCGGGTCAAGCAAATCAGCTGCTGAGGTGTGGGCCTCGTCCCCTGAGGGGACTGCCTGTTTGCGCACCGGGCAGTTTGGGTTATCGGGGTCGATAAGCGAAAGGTAGTATGGCGTGATGGCCATTCGAAAGGTTTGCAACGATTTGCGGATACCCTCCTCTTCCTCTGAAGAAATTTTTATGTACTGCTTTAAATCGTCTATGGTTTCAATACGGTTGCGAACCTGCCATTTCCAATCGTTCCAATCTTTGTCCGATACATTTGGAAAGAGCTCTTTCCTCCTGCTTTGATTGTCAAATGCTATCATGTGATTAGTTTTTATGCAAAAAATGTATTAATAATATAAACCCTCCTCAACCCCTGTGATTATCTATAGGATGGGGCAGGGCAGAGGGT
Source organism: Bacteroidetes bacterium ADurb.Bin008 (assembly GCA_002071445.1). GTDB lineage: Bacteria > Bacteroidota > Bacteroidia > Bacteroidales > Tenuifilaceae > MWFE01. Next base: position 5,223 of record MWFE01000057.1, read on the forward strand.
AAAAAAATATCAATGCACCACTAACTCAACAACTGCTGGTTGAGTTTACTGTTCTGGATATCAGTTTTTTTATCTTTTTACTACGCGTACAGTTCCATGAACACTTTCCGCAATACTTCGCTTTCGCGGAGTATTTGCAGGGTAATCTCGGCGTGACCCTTTGTGTACCCGTTGCCAACTATCATGGTTACATCGCTTCCAACACCTTCGGCTCCAAGGGCAGCCTTGGTAAAGCTGGTGGCCATGGAGAAGAAGTAAACCAACCCGCTATCCTTTGTACACAGAATGCTGGTCATCTCGGTATCGGGGATGTTCACGTTGTTGATGGTTATGTCGGCCATTTGACCGTTGGTCAGCTCGCTCACCTTTTCAATCATGGAAACGGGATCGGTGGCATTGCCCGGAAATACATGGTCGCAAAAACCAAGTTTCTGTAAACGTTCGGTTGACTTTTGACTGTGGGTCATTCCTATCACCTTGCCGGTAACGCCTACCCTTTTCTTGGCCTCGTAGCAGCAAAGCATTCCCGATTTGCCTCCGGCACCGATGATAAGTACGGTGTCGCCCGGTTTACAAAGTTTGGCCGTTTGAGCCGGAGCACCGGCAACGTCCAATGCCGAAAGGGCAAGCTTCTCGGGCATATCGGTTGGTATCTTGGCATATATACCGCTTTCAAACAGGATGGCCTTACCATCGATATCCACCTGGTCAACATCAGCCCTAATCTCCTTAATCTTATCAATACGAAGCGGGGTTAACGAAAGTGATACCAATGTGGCAATCTTATCGCCCACCTTCAGGTCGATTTTATCCTTCAGGGCATCGCCAATTTTCTCCACAGTTCCCAGCAACATACCTCCGGAACCTGTCCATGGATTACGATGTTTTCCCTGCTTTGCAACGATATCCATCATTATCTCGGCTATCTTTTTATGGTCACCGTTGGCACGTGCTTTAATGTCGGTGAATGAAGCAGAATCTACATTTAAAGTTTGAACATCAATCAGGATTTCGTTGTCGTAAATTTCGTCCATGTTGTTGTCAAGCTTGTCTGCCGGCTGTGGCAGAACACCCTTGGGTTCAAGTACCCTGTGGGTTCCGTATTTGTTTCCTTTTTTCATATAGGTGGAAATGGTTAAAAATTAAACTACTACTTTTTCTTAAGTCCAAGAATTTCTCTCGCTTCAGCCGATGTGGCTACTTCGCGGCCCAACTCCTTAGCAAGGCGCACCACTTTGGCAACCAACTCGCCGTTGGATTTGGCCAATACACCTTTTTCGATGAACAGGTTGTCTTCGAATCCAACCCTTACATGCCCACCCATCACTATTGCCGGGGCGGCAAGTAGAAATTCGTGCCTGCCAATGCCCGTAACACACCAGGTTGACCCTGCTGGAATGGAGTTGTACATCCACAGCAGATTGCTCACGCTGGCTGAAGCACAACCGGGTACACCCAGAACGAAGTTGAAATGAAGTGGCGCACCGGGAGCTTGTCCCTTCTTCACCAGATTCATTATGGTGTCGATATGTCCCATTTCGAAGCATTCGTATTCGGGTTTTATCCCGTTTTCCATCATGCGCTTGCCAAAGGCGCGCATCATGGGTATGGTGTTCTCAAACACTTCGTCCCCGAAGTTAACGGTTCCGCAGTCGAGAGTAGCCATTTCTATGGGCAGTTCAGTGGGCTGAAGCCGCTCCTCGGCGGTCATGCCTACAGCCCCACCTGTCGAGGGGATTATTATCACATCAGGGCATACCTTTAGAATGGCATCGATACACTCCTTAAAACGTGCCTTATCCTGAGTGGGAGTACCATCGTCGTAACGGACGTGCAGGTGAACAATAGCGGCACCGGCATCCACGGCCGATTTGGCCTCGCGAACAATCTCCTCCACAGTATAGGGAACCGCCGGATTTTGCTCCTTGGTTACCTCTGCTCCGCATATAGCGGCTGTAATAATTAGTTTATCCATGGTTGAACGCATTAAGCTATTTACGTTGACAATTTTTGGGCACAATGCAGGTACCACTTGCCCGGCATACAACTATTGGTTCGGCAAGAAAATCGGCGGCCGAATCGGAAATGTCGGTACGGGGAGCAACAACTTTACGTGCCTCAAAGGTCATTTTTCGTGAAGTGTTACCAGCCTCTGTTATCTCTCCCGTGGCCTCGATAAAATCACCGGCATACACGGGGGCCAGAAAATCGACGGAGTCGTAAGCTCTGAACAGACCCTCGTCGCCATCGTGTCGTATCAGTAGTTCGGTAGCTACGTCTCCAAACAGTTCCAGCATTTTGGCCCCATCAACCAGATTCCCTCCGTAATGAGCGTCTTTTAGGCTCATTCTCACTCTTATCATCACTTTACTTTCCATAGCGTTGGTTTTATTATTTTAGACTGTTCTTTTTACAATGTAATGCACGAAGATTGACTGGGTTGCAACATTTTCGGGAGCAATTTTACCTGCCTCAACAATCTCCTCGGCCTCGGCAATCACCAAATCGGCAGCGGTGGCCATGGCTGTATTGAAATTTTGGGATGAACCCTTGTAGAAGAGGTTCCCGTAGGTATCGGAAATGCTTGCTCCAAGCAGAGCAACGTCGGCTTTTAAGGGCTTTTCCAAGAGATAGTCACGCCCATCAACATTTATGACCTGCTTGCCATTTTGAACGACGGTACCTAAACCTGTGGGTGTTAAAAATCCTCCCAACCCTGCACCGGCACTACGGATGCGTTCTACTAAAGTACCCTGGGGGTTAAATTCGATGTCAATTTCCTTATTGTTGAACTGTTCAATGGTGCTGGGATTTGTACCAATGTGCGAGGTGATAATTTTTTTTACCTGCTTGTTGGCAACCAGTTTGCCAATTCCCTTGTCAGGGAATGCTGTGTCGTTACAAATAATGGTGAGATTCTTTACTCCGGATTCCACCATCTTGTCAATGATGCTAATTGGGCTTCCTACAGCCATAAACCCTCCAATCATAACGGTCATACCATCCTTAATCATGGAGACTGCTTCGGTTACCGATATCTGTTTGCTCTTCATCCTCAATAATGATTTAAGTAACTGTTTTAATTATCTATATTACAAACGGACAATGGTTGTTGCTATATGCACGACTTGTCAATACTTGTTGATTGTCAACTAGATCGTCATTCCTCCATCCACGCTAAGCGTTGCCCCGTTGATATAGGCAGCCTCATCGGATGCAAGGAACAGATACGCTGCGGCAATCTCCTCGGGCATACCCAGGCGGCCCGACGGTACCTTGGCCTTCATTCCGTCCAGAACATTTTCGGGCATCTTGGCCACCATTTCGGTAGCTATAAAACCGGGAGCGATAGCGTTGACAGTAATACCCTTACGACCAAGTTCGCGGGCCCATGTTTTGGTCATGCCTATAAGTCCCGACTTGGTGGCCACGTAGTTGGTTTGGCCAAAATTGCCGTAAAGTGCCACCACTGATGAGGCGTTGATTATTCGGCCATAGTTTTTTCCCACCATGTAATCCGAAATAATCTTGGTGCAGTAGAATACGCCGGTCAGGTTCACGTCGATAACCTGCTGCCACAGCTCCGGAGTCATTTTCTTCAGGCTGCTGTCGCGTGTAATCCCTGCATTGTTTATCAGGATATCAATTTTGCCATATTTCTCTACCACTGCCTTGGCAGCAGCCTCAATCTCTTCGTATTTTGCCGTATTCACCTTGGCAAAAACAGCGTTTTTACCCTCGGCGTTTAGCTTGGATGCCAGGTTTTTTCCCCGTTCTTCATCCAAATCCCAAATAACGACGGTTGCGCCTTCGGCAGCAAAACGAATGGATGTGGCAGCGCCTATTCCGGCAGCACCACCTGTAACTATGGCAACTTTATTTTCGAGTCTTTTCATTGTATCAATGGGTTAATGGGTTAAACAAATTGAGTGTCGTTCTTAAGTTTGGCTATACCAACAATGGCAGGTGCGTTTTGCGAGTTGACAAGGGAACAGTTTACTATCCCTATATGCTTCTCCGTGTTAACTTCCGCTACCTCGAAACGGGCCTCGTACTGCTCTTCAACAAATACAGGGGCCATGAACTTCATCTCCTGCGACAGGTATATGGTTCCCTCTCCGGGGAACAGCGTTCCAAATACCTTGGAAAAAACTGCACCCGAAAGGAAGCCGTGTACTATTGGTTTTTTGAATATGGTTTTGGCCGCGTATTCAGAGTCGAGGTGAATGGGGTTAAAATCACCGGTAACTTCGGCAAACTTAACCACATCGGCCTGTGTAAATTTCACTTTATGCGAATAGGTATCTCCTTGCTTAATCATGGTAACAGCTTTTGTTATGTTGAGTCAATTAAACATTTTTCAAAATGATGGCAGTTCCCATACCACCACCTATGCAAAGCGAGGCCAGTCCATACTGTTTGTTACTGCGCTTCATCTCATATATGAGGCTCACTGTTATCCTGTTGCCCGAAGCGCCAATGGGGTGTCCAAGGGCAATGGCTCCGCCATTGAGGTTGCAATGCTTTTCGAACCAATCGGGAGTTACGCCGTGGTCGGTGCAAAGTTGCTTGATAACCCCAAGCGATTGTGCTGCGAAAGCCTCATTCAGCTCCACCACCTCCATGTCGGTGAGCTTCATGTTGGCCTTTTTGAGCACGTTGGCAATGGCCGGAACGGGGCCCATGCCCATGATGGCAGGATCAACACCGCCTTGACCCGTGGCAACAATTTCCACCAGGGGTGTTAGCTTGTATTTGGCCACTGCCTCTTCCGATGCAACCAGTACAAACGATGCCCCATCGTTTATACCCGATGAGTTGCCGGCAGTTACCGAGCCATCCTTTTTAAAGGCAGGACGAAGTTTGGCTAAAATTTCGGGGGTGGTGGTACGATTCACGTACTCATCGGTATCGAAAACGATGGTTTCCTTGCGAGTTGGAACCTCAACGGGTACAATTTCGGCCTTGAACCTTCCCGCATCAATAGCTGCTGCTGCCTTTTGCTGGGAGGCATAGGCAAAGGCATCCTGCTCTTCGCGGGTGATGCCGTACTTATCAACTATATTCTCGGCGGTGATACCCATGTGGTAGCCCTGAAAGGCATCGGTGAGACCGTCGTAAACCATGTGGTCAGCTATGGTAATATCGCCCATTTTTTGACCATTGCGTATGGTGGCCGGCATTATGAATACTGAACCTGACATAGATTCTGTTCCTCCTGCAAGAATGAGGTTGGCATCTCCGGCCTTGATGCTGGCAACAGCCAGATTGATAGACTTCATGCCGCTTCCGCAAATCATATTCACGCCGTAGGCGGGCACGTCAGCCGGTATTCCGGCGTTGATGGAGGCCTGACGGGCAATGCCCTGTTTTTGTCCTGCCATCAGGATATTTCCCACCAGCACCTCGTCGAGGGTTGAGGGGTCAATTTTGGTCTCCTTGAGAATATCTTTAATAACCACAGTGGCAAGCTGTGCCGGCGAAACTCCGGCAATGGTGCCCAAAAACTTGCCGATAGCGGTGCGCTTAGCGGCAACGATAAATACCTTACTCATAGCTATTGTTGTATTGGTTTAATGTCTTTTGGAATAATCAACTTGGCTTCGGTGGCAGCCTGTACCTCTTCCACCGTGAATTCGGGATTAATCTCCTTAAGTACAATTCCTTCGGGAGTTATTTCCATCACGCCCATTTCGGTGATAATAAGGTTTACTTGTCCCGCAGCGGTAAGGGGTAAACTGCATTCAGTCATAATTTTATGCGAACCCTTAGCGGTGTGCTCCATGGCTATGATTACCTTTTTGGCACCGCTTACCAGGTCCATAGCTCCACCCATGCCCGGGGTGAGTTTTCCGGGAATCATCCAGTTGGCCAGGTTACCCTTTTCGTCAACCTGCAAGGCCCCAAGGATGGTAACATCCACATGCCCACCACGGATGATGCCGAATGACGTGGCGCTATCGAAGCATGATGCCCCGCATTTGAGAGTGACATACCCTCCTCCGGCGTTGGAAAGGTTCTTATCCTCCTCCCCGGGGGCAGGGCTTGGCCCTATGCCAATGAGGCCGTTTTCGCTTTGCAAAATAACGTGGACATCTTTGGGAATGTAATCGGGTACACAGGTAGGCAGTCCGATGCCAAGATTTACCAGGTCGCCATCCTTTAGCTCCAATGCTGCCCTGCGGGCAATAACTTCGCGTATCTGATTCTTATCCATAGTTAAAAAAACTTATCTAAATCAATTAAAATGAATGAAAAAGTAACAAATTGTAGTTAAACCTAACCAATTTTTGCAAATCTAACAGTTCTTTTTCTTTCTACCTTTATTTTCAAAGATGTTTTAGAAAATAAAAAAATTTCATTTTGCCATAATAAAAATATAAAACATTTTGACAGAATGAGTTGTAAATCATTAGAGAGTTTGTCAGCAGCGTTATGACAAAATGCTCTATGTAACCTCGCCGATTTCGCCCGTTTTAAAAGTATCTACTATTTTCACTAAATCATCATGATTGTCGGTGATAATCAGTAGTTTATCTTTTTCAACCAGTGCGGTTTTCCCCGTGGGTACAAAATATTTGTCTTCGCGTTTCACCATTACAACTAAGGTGTTGTCAGGAAGAGGCAAATCCATTAGATGACTCCCATGCTTAAGTATGGTTGAAGTTATCTCTATTTCGCACGTAACCGATTTTATCTCATCGGAAATGTCAACGTCAAAATTCACCAGTTTTTTCAAAACCCTTGGCTTTTCAGCCAGATTCAGCCATCGTGCAATCATGGGAAGTGATGTACCCTGCACCACCAGTGAAATCAATGTGCAGAAAAAAACGATATTGAAAATCAGCCTTGAATGGTGTACATTTTCAACCAGCGGGAATATGGCAAAAATAATGGGAACAGCCCCTCTAAGGCCCACCCATGAAACGTAAACCTTGTCCCTCGCAGGCATTTTTCGGAAAGGAAGCAAGCAAAGGAAAACAGTTAGGGGGCGTGAGACAAAAATCATCAGAAAACTGATGATAAGCCCGGGAACGGCGATGGGAAGCAGTTCGTGCGGGTTAACCAGAAGCCCTAAAGTTAAAAACATGATTAGCTGGAACATCCATGCCAGGCCATCGAAGAAATTGAGTGACGATCGCTTGTGTACAAACTTCGAATTGCCTATAACAAGCCCAGCAATGTAAACGGCAAGAAACCCGTTGCCTTTGAAAAAGTAAACCGCTGAGTAGATAAAAATACAGAATGTGAAAACAAGTATGGGGTATAGCGAGTCGTTGCCAATTTTTATGCGATTGATGATCTGCACTGATAATTTTCCAAGAAGATATCCCAGCAGTGCACCTATGCTGAGCTGTAAAAGCAGGGTGCCGGCCACAAACCAATAGTTTGGTGTATAATTGAGATTGATAAGGTCTATGAGAGTAACAACCAGCACGTAGGCCATGGGGTCGTTGCTACCGCTCTCCAACTCCAGCATGGGACGAAGATTGTTTTTAAGGTGCAATCCCTTGCTGCGGAGTATGGAAAATACTGATGCCGAATCGGTTGACGACATGGTGGATGCCAGCAGGAGCGAGGATAGTACACCTATACCGGCCGATTTTAAGGTTAACCCAAAAATCCACCAAATGGCAATTCCCGTGATGAGGGCCGTGAGAAAAACACCAAGGGTTGCCAGTATAACACCTTGTGCCACAATGGGGCGAACCTCCTTAAAGCTGGTATCCAACCCCCCTGAAAAGAGGATGATACATAATGCTATGGTGCCAATATTCTTGGCTGCATGTATGTTCTCGAACTGTATGCCCAACCCATCGCTACCACTGAGCATTCCAACGGCTAAAAAAAGCAGCAATGCTGGTACTCCGTATTTGGAGCTGGCTTTTCCGGCAAGGATGCTAAAAAAGAAAAGCCCGGACAGTACCAGTAAAACTAATTCAATTTTAAGGTCCATAGCTGTTTAATTGTAGCCAATGCTTCAGCTCCAGATTGGAGCACCATTTTTAAGCAGGGATAAAGATAGCAGAAAGCCTGCAATAAAAAATACGGATTGACCTCTATTTTTTAGCTCTCTTTTTACTGCCTTTCGCTGTTTGCAAGGAAGCATCCCATTCTTTAATCCAAAAGGTTAAGACTGGTTATCGGAAAAAACCTAAAAAATAATTAATTTTGCACCAGTAACATTCACTGCTCATCATTGTTCCAAGTATTGGATTTGACAAAGTGTCTTTATTAGGATACTTGCTTCGCAAACAGCTGTCAGTAAGGTAAAACATAAGTTCAATAAACGTTAAACCTTTTCAGTATTATTTGGTTATTGTATTTTCAAAGGTGAGCAATAGTTTAGGTATCATGTAATGGTTTTTTAATAGCATATTAAAAATGTTAAGTTTTTCTGAAATACTTATACGCTTAGCCTTGGCTTCACTTTTCGGAGCCCTTATTGGGCTGGAGAGGGAGAGAAAGGATTGGGCTGCAGGGCTGCGAACCCATATGCTGGTTAGCGTGGGATCCTGTTTGATTATGATTGTATCTGCCTTTGGATTTGCCGATATTCTTGGTACAGAACATGTTTCGTTAGATCCGTCAAGGGTGGCAGCTCAGGTGGTGAGCGGAATAGGTTTTATTGGTGCGGGCACCATACTGTTTTTAAAACAGGGTGCAGTGCGCGGACTGACTACCGCAGCCGGATTGTGGACGGTTGCCGCCATAGGCCTGGCCACAGGGGGTGGACTTTACTTTGCCGCCGGTGCCACCACCATCATTGCGCTGATTATCCTGTGGGTATTGCAACCCATCGAGCGCGCCTATTCAAAAAGATTTAAACATAAAACATTAAGAGTGGTTACCACCTTAGATGCGGATACAACATCATTGCTCAATGATTTATTCAACAGGTTTCAAACCAAAATCACCGATTTTTCCTTAAACCGGCTTGGCGATGAGTTCGTTTACCAGATGAAAATTGATAATTCAAACCTCGATAGCATTGACGATTTATTGCGCGAGTTGAAAAAGAATTCTTCAGTTAAGGAGATAGATTGGACGTGATAACTTGGTGGCAACTCCGGTTTATCTGTTGATTTCACAATAGTAAACGCAATTACTACCCAAAAAGCCTATTTTACCTAATTACAAAAGTGGCTTAGTTTTACAGTGTATAACACCATGATTCTATTAACCCAAAAAAAGAGATAGACCTACTTCATATGCTTGTTAGTAGGATGTTAGTACAAAAAAATCTTAAGCGAATATTGTAGAGCTACCACTCTTTGTTTTAATAATGCTGATTTTAACCCCGACCATTCAGGGCTAAATCACCATGCGACAAGGGTCGGAGGTAATTGTAGGGCTATAATCCTTAACAAAAAAATGGAAGCCCTAAAAGGGATTAAGAATTTGATTTCTAATCTTTTAATAGTGGAAGAAACGGATAAGTTGAAGCAATTCTTCCGACTGTTCCAATAATCGTTCCGCATTGGACGACAGTTCCTCGGAGGTGGATGCGTTTTGCTGTGCAATATTGTTAAGTTGTTGTACGGATTGGTTGATCTGCAGTGCCCCCGACTGTTGCTCCATCAGAGCAGCGGTTGTTTCTCGTATTAATCGGCTGGTATTTTGAATATCAGGAAGGTTACTATTCATCAATTCTCTGGCCTGATCTGACACCTTAGTGCTCTCATTTAAAGAAACTACAATTTCATTGGCAGCAATATTGCTTCGCTCAGCCAGTTTGCGCACCTCGGCGGCCACTACCGCAAACCCTTTTCCATGTTCTCCGGCTCGTGCTGCCTCCACAGCAGCATTCAGTGCCAGTATGTTGGTTTGAAAAGCAATGTCGCTGATAATCGAGATCTTTTGTGCAATCTCATTCATGGAATCCAGCGCCTGGTTTGTTGATTTGGTCCCCTCTTGAATACTTTCGGTGGTTTTAGAGGCCAATTGCTCAGTTTGCTTTGTGTTGTGCGTATTCTGTTCAATGGTTGATACAATCTCCTCCATGGATGTTGACATTTCCTCCACCAGGGCAGCCTGCTCGTTAACCGACTCTGTAAGTTGAATTGAAGATGAGGAGAGAAGCTCTCCCGTACCATGAATGGTAGAGGAAACATTATTGATCCCGTCAACTACCTCTTGCAGTTTTCCGCTGAGTGACAAGATTACATCAGTGATAATACCTATCTCATCCTTAGAAGATGCTTGCTGCTTGTCAACCTTAATGCCCAGCTGGCCCTTGGCCAGTTGCTGTAGCGACTCCACAATCTCTTTTAGTGGCTTTCTAATTTTTCGTTGCACAAAATAAATGCAGACTAAAGCCAGTGCAGTACCCAGTATAAGGGTTAAAACAGGATGAAAGGTTTTTGGATAAACATGCTTGAGGTTTGTGGTGGTCATTATTCCTATTATGGTAATAAGCCACATGGTGGTTATAAATGACAGGATGGATCCTTTAAACACCCTTAGGATAATGAACAAACCCACCGGTAGGGCCACTACCACCGGCAGCAGAAGGCTAATCAAATCTTTTGTCATTTTGTTTGAGTTTTAATCCCTTAATATAACGAATTAGGGAGGTAAATGTTTCTCATTTCAAAAGTTAGCGACGGCATTGAAACATTTCTTTACTAGCATTGTCGAGGTTTTTACTGTTATTCCCGTCCCTGTCAATGTTAGTTTCAAAAGTGGTTTAGTTTCACAGTGTATAGCTCAGTTTAACCCTGTTCGGCGGCGGTTGTACTGCTGTCGGTTTATTATAAGCAGGCTATGCCTTTTGCTGAAACCAAGAAAAATAATTGCAACTGAGGCCGGAGTATAAGCCGAACGGGGTAACGAAGCAAAAAACCTGAAAATCAACTTATGAAACACCCATGATAGTGCATAAGCACAAACACGGATGAAAATTGAGTCGCGAACTGTGTACCTTTGAACA
>MWFE01000058.1 GCA_002071445.1 Bacteroidetes bacterium ADurb.Bin008
TCCTAAGGCTTTGTATTGCGTAAGGGTTATGCGTTGACGGATTGTAAACCCCGTGAGGATCGGGAAAGGAATCTATCACCTCGCCCTGAAAGTTTATAGCGTAATAATAATATACGTTATCGAAACGACCACCTCTATAAATAAAGCCAAAGGGCTTGGGTACAAAGTTATAATTGGGTAGTACGAATATCGAAATTGTGTCTAGGTCGTAATCGAGTTTTACAATATCAGTAAGATAAGTTCCGCTGTAGTTGCGCTGGTAGGAGATAAAGTATGACTCATCGAATGGGCTCTTAATCAGCTTAAAATCATCAGTGGCCATATCGGCAAAGGTCCATTTCCGTGTAGAGAGCGTATCACCATTGGCATCAAAATCCAGTAGTATGCATCGACGGGGTACGCCTACACCACCGTAGCTTAACTTACCCGCTACCAGAAAACCACCATTTGGCTTCTCAACTACCTTAAACTCATTCATAACCTTGTAGTTATCCAAGGTATACCCCTTCTCCCACATCAGGTCGCCCTCCTCATTGAGGCGGTATAGCACCAGGTTGGTGTGCGTAACGGTGTAACCATCGTAAAAGAAACTACTTCCCACCACCAGGTAGCCTCCGCTGCTAACGGCAATGGCATCGTGGCCAACGTCTTCAGAGTCGGCCGTGCCTAGGGCCACCTGCCAGGCAAAGCCGTTGCCGTAGCTAACGGAGTGGTCTCGGGCCGTATTGCCCGGTGGGGGCGAGCCACTCCACCATACGGCATGCTGCGCCACCAGCCAGCTACCGGAGGCAAGCATAAAGATTAGTAAAAAAATTGATCTGTGTTTCATAGGCATTTAGTTTTAGTTAGTAATTAGGTTAACGGGTATGTCACATTAAAGACAAAGCCAAGTTATAAAATAACACAATGCAATTCAAATAATTTTGTGAAATAAAATACACTTATGCGTTAAATAACGAAATGCCGTTATAAGATAAACATCCCCGGGTGAACATATATGCAGGCTGAGCAGTAAGAGTACTGCTTTGGGTTTGTAGAAAATTTTTTCTTTATCTCTGTCTATGTGTCCCCAACTCTTTATTTGTCGGGGTCGGTGTAAATTAGTGAATTTGCTGATTTGTTGATTTGCGTCTCTGCGTCTTAGCGGTTAAAAAGATATCACCACAAAGAGCACGGAGGGGCACAGAGTCTATTAGTTCGATTGTGTGTTGTTCAATCTTGTTTGTTCAAGGTATTGAAGCATTCAAAGCGGTGGGCTCAAACAGCCCTTCGGTGCAAACAAATAGTATTGCGTTATCCCTGTCCTGTACTTCCTGTTGCCTAAAGATTTTATATCTTTGCCTCGCAAATAAATGAGAAGGAACACTATGGATATTGTTGTTAGTGGCATACGTTCTACTGGGAAACTGCATTTGGGCAATTACTTCGGTGCTTTGCAGAACTTTGTGAAGATGCAGCACGAAAACCATTGCTATTTCTTTATAGCCGATTTTCACTCCCTGACCACACATCCCACTCCCCAGGATTTGCATGGCTCGGTTAAGCAGGTGTTGGCCGAATACCTGGCTTGCGGTCTCGATCCCGAAGTGGCAACACTATATGTGCAGAGCGATATTCCGGAAATCCCACAGCTATACCTGCTGCTCAATATGAATGCCTATATGGGTGAGCTGGAGAGGTGTACATCGTTCAAGGACAAGGTTCGCACCCAGCCAAACAACGTGAATGCCGGGCTTCTTACCTACCCTACCCTTATGGCCGCCGACATCATTATTCATAAGGCACACAAGGTGCCGGTAGGGAAGGATCAGGAGCAGCATCTGGAGATGACACGCACCTTTGCCAACAGGTTCAACAGACTTTACAATGTTGATTACTTCCCTGAGCCCGTACCCTACAACTTTGGGAAACAGCTGGTAAAAATCCCCGGGCTTGATGGTAGCGGGAAGATGGGAAAATCGGAAGGCAATGCCATTTACCTTGCCGACGATGCTGAGACCATACGCAAAAAAGTTATGAGGGCGGTAACCGATTCGGGTCCTACGGCGCCCAACCAGAAGAAACCCGAGGCCATTCAAAATCTTTACACCCTGATGGGCGTGGTTTCGCAACCCGATACCCTAAAGTACTACGAGGAGCAGTATAATAATTGCACCATCCGCTACGGCGATATGAAGAAACAGCTGGCCGAGGATATTATTGCCTTTACATCGCCCATACGTGAGCGTATTGAAGCTATCCTTTCGGACAACGAATACCTCAGGCGTGTAGCCAAAATGGGAGCAGAGAAGGCACGCCAGAGCGCCTCCAAAACCCTTGATGAGGTAAGGCACATCATAGGATTCAGGGAGTTTTAAAGCCTACTCTTCCTCAATGGCCGTATTGATAAAGGCCACCAGCAGATACAAGGTTTTGAACACATCTGACACCCTTTCAATAAGCTTGGAAGAGGTCATTGCCATATCGTCTATGGGATGAATGGGCGAAATGTGCTTTAGCATCAGGTATTTTGCCACGGGTGATTGGGATGAGAACCCCTGGGGCACCCGCTTAAGCGACTCCCTTTCCAGCGTTGGGAATACTTTTCGGAAAGCGTTGCTTTCAACTATTGCCAGAAATTTCTCGGGGTAGGTATCAATGTCCATCCTGATTCTTCGCATGGTGGCCGTGTCGGCCATGTATATCCCTCCCGATGCCATTGATGCGTTGGGTTCAACATGGAAGTAGTAGCCGCCAAAGCGGCTTTTCCTGCCGCCTCGGGCAATGAATGCCCCAAAGTTTGTCTTGTAGGGGGTTTTATCGTGCGTGAATCGGATATCCCTATGAATCCTGAACAGACAATCCTTTGCCTCTAACAATCCCAGCGTAGGGTCAAACTCCTTGATAGCCGGAATCAGCAACTCCACAAAGGCAACAAAGTTGCTCCTTGCCTCATCGTACCATTTCCGGTTTTGGTTGAACCATTCGCGATTGTTGTTCTCTTTCAACTGGGTTAAAAATGATAGCGTATGGGCTAACATGGGTAGGGGGATTAATCGTTGTCAATAACAAAGTAACCGATCTTGTCGGGGTGGTCGGCAATAAGGGCATCCTTTTTCAGTCGCCTCATGGTGAAGAGCATAATGGCATCGCCTGCGGCAGCCAGCGTGAAGAGAAAGCCCAAGCAAGCAAGGAAACCGTTGCCAATGGTAAGGGCAATTACCCAAGGGATGATTCCTGTGACAATAAGCGGAAGGGCTGTGCCAAGGGCATACTCTTTAAGCCTGAGTGGTTCTTTGCAATGGCAGTATGGTGCCAGATATTTCCAGTTGATGCCAAACCGGATGGATTTGAATCCATTTTTGGCGAAGCAGGCCCAGGCCACACCGTGTAGTCCTTCGTGAACAACAATTCCGATGATAAAAATGGGAAACAGGTACTCGGATAGAATTGATAAGCCGGATTGAATTGGGCGATAACCCCACAAGGCAATGAAAGGAACAAGGCCTAACAGGGAAACAGGAACAATGCCCAGCATTGACAGCATGGTCATTTTAAGGGGGCCCATGGTATATTCTTTCCGCTTTTCTTCGGGCAGTTCCATTGGTGCCAAGGGGCGATTATTCCACCGTTACGGATTTGGCAAGATTCCTAGGTTGATCAACATTGCAACCTCTCATAACGGCAATATAGTATGCCAGCAGTTGAAGCGGGATAATGGCAAGAAGCGATTCCACGATTTCGCTGGATTTGGGAATTTCAATTGCATAGTCGGAGATGTCGCGTATCAGCTTATCGCCTTCGGTTACAATGGATATTACCACTCCGTCGCGGGCTTTAATCTCCTGAACGTTGCTGACCACCTTTTCGTAACTGTTATCTTGTGGCGCAATGACAACCACGGGCATTTTTTGGTCGATCAGCGCTATGGGGCCGTGTTTCATTTCGGCTGCCGGATAACCCTCGGCATGGATGTACGAAATTTCTTTGAGCTTAAGCGCGCCTTCGAGGGCCAGAGGGAAAAAGTAACCCCTGCCAAGGTAAAGGAAGTTGGTGGAATCCTTGAACACTTCTGCAACCTTTTCAACCTTGGGGCTCGACTCTAAAATTTTCTCAATCTTCTTGGGCACAGCCAACATTTCAGCGATCAGCTGCTCGTAATGATCCTGACTAATGATATCGCGTTTTCGGCCAAGGAGCAAGGCAATAAGCGTAAGAACAGTTACCTGAGCGGTGAAGGCCTTGGTTGAGGCAACCCCAATTTCCGGACCGGCATGGGTATATACTCCTGCATCGGTTTCGCGCGGGATGCTCGACCCCACCACGTTGCATATGCCCAGCACCAGCGCTCCGGCACTTCGGGCAAACTTAATGGCAGCAAGGGTATCGGCAGTTTCACCGCTTTGGCTGATGGCTATCACAATATCATCCTTGTAGATGATGGGATTTCTGTACCTGAACTCCGACGCGTATTCCACTTCAACGGGAATCCGTGCAAACTCTTCAATGAGGTATTCGCCCACCAGCGCGGCATGCCACGATGTTCCACAGCCAATGAGGATTAACCTTTTGGCCTTCACCAGCCTTGGGAGCACAAGGTAAAGCCCGCCAAGGTGGATTTGTTTATGGTCGGCCGATATCCTCCCCCTGAAGGTATCCTCGATGCTGCGGGGTTGTTCGAAAATTTCCTTCAGCATGAAATGTTCAAAGCCATTCTTCTCAATCTCCTCAATATCAAGGTCAATTTTTTGAATATTCGGTATCAAAGCCTCATTTGCTATGGTTTTGAGCGTCAACTCGTTTTTACGAATGATGGCAATATCGTTATCGTTTAGGAAGATAACGCTGTTGGTGTGCTCGATGATGGGCGTTGCATCCGAAGCAACAAAGTACTCATTGTCGCCAACGCCTATTACCAATGGGCTTCCTTTACGTGCTGCAATAAGCATGTTGGGCTCATCACGGCAAATAACCACAATGCCGTAGGCACCAACCACTTTGGTAAGTGCCAACCTTAGTGCTATTTCGGCTGAAATATTTCCCTTCAGGTAAATGTATTCGATCAGGTTAACCAGAATCTCGGTATCGGTATCGGATTTAAAAGTGTAGCCCCTCCGCTCTAACCGGCTTTTCAAAAGACCATAGTTTTCGATAATGCCATTGTGGATAATGATGAAATGCCCGTTCATGGACATGTGCGGGTGAGCGTTGCCATCGCTGGGGGTGCCATGGGTAGCCCACCGGGTGTGACCCATTCCGATAGTACCTTTTATTGGTACGTTGTTAATGGAGCTCTCCAGATCGGCTACTTTCCCCCTGCGTTTTTTAATAAAAGGTTCTCCGTTAACAATACAAATCCCTGTAGAATCGTACCCTCTGTATTCGAGCCGTTTAAGCCCGTTGAGCACAATGGGATAGGCCTCGCGGGATCCGTTGTATGCCACTATTCCACACATTTCCGTTAAAGTTTAGTATAGGTTAGAATTAACTTCATCCTACGCTCATGGCTTCCGCTCCTAAGCACTACGCTATTAGCCCGGGTGTGAGTATAATAAGGCTCAATGTACAGCACTTTATCGGGGTTCCCGCCGGTTAGGATTTCTTGAATATAGAATGTTATATTGAAAGAGTAGTAATTCTTGCTTTTGATGTATTTACCCCCGAATACTTCGCTATTGGTGTTGAAATCGGTTAGGGCGTAATACTTATTGCCAACCATTCGGTACATAAAAAGTCTTTCGACAATCGAATCGGATGGGAGGCTTGGATTATCCTCACGTTCAATGCGCAGTTCAGCTTTATGTATGGCCACGGGCATCGAGTCGAGCCAATTCCTGATATCCTCCAGCATAATAATACCCCTCGAGCCGTTGAGCCCTTTCAGGTAGAAATTCGATTCCTGCGGGTTTATGGTATCGTTAAAAATATTGCTGACCATCGAAAAGTCGTGCTGATAGTGGTTGTAGCGTACGCAAGCGTTGTTCATCAGATAGGTGAACGACATTGACGCGGTGTCCTGATCCTTGTTCCTGTAGTAAACAACCAGTTTCGATTGTTCGGCATAATAGTCGAAGTAGTACATTCCCTTGGCGGGAGAGGAAAATTCCTCCTCGGTTTTTACATAGATGCCGTACAGATGTTTCGTAAAGTATTTGTTATCGGACATAGTCACCGAATCGACATTGATTAGCGTACTGTCGACCCAGCTCTTACTGATGGCAATTTTCAGGATACTCTCGTCTCCGTTATATGGGTTCACACTTCTGCTTCCGATGGGTACGGGATGGTAAAAGTTGTCCACGAGAGCTAGCGCATTGTAAGTTGAGTCGTGGGCTAAGGAGTCGGATAGCTCGTAAATGCCAATTTTTATGGGTTGGTTACCCAGCTGCTCCTTAAGCTTTAGGTACAGGAAAACAGAGTCGATCTGCACGCTGTCACCGTAGCTGTGTTTAAGTTTACCGAGATTGAGCTGCGTAAGAAACGATGCCCGGGTTCTGCCGAACACCATATCGAAGGTTTCGCCAAGGGCGGCCTCCTTGAAAGCCATGGTGCTGACTGTATCGTAGGGCAAGGTATATGCCGATAGCCTAAAGTTGGTGTCTATCCTGACGTTGTATAAATCGCCTGCTGTAACAAGGTCGCCCCCGAGGAAATCGGGGGGAGAAATACACTGCCACAGAAGGGGAGAAACGAACAGGCTTAAAACAATGAACTTGAGAAGGCGAATGGGTTTCACATGCTTGGTGAAAAGGCTAAAACTATTTATCATTGTTGTTGTCATTAATAATCTGATCGTAGAACTGATCGATTGGTGCCACAAAATCTTTGCCGTCGTCGAATGGAAGAACGGTCATTCCCGATGTTTTAATATATTCGAGAACCGATTTGTTGATCTTTTTTTCTCCAATAATTACCCCATCGGAATAGTGCGTGGCAAATTTAATTAAGTTCAGATAGTTGGGCTCTTTAATGGGCTCAATATCCTTTTTGCTGATATTCTCCAGTTTAAGCTTGTTTTTCAAACTGCTATTGAGGGGTAAGTCAAATTCATCGTTGTAAACCGAGAACACAACCTTCGCTTTGCTAAAAATGGGGTCGTCCTTGTATGTTTTTTTGGCCAGAATGGGTATAAACGAGGTGAACCATCCGTGGCAATGGATAATGTCGGGTGCCCACCTGAGCTTTTTAACCGTTTCCATCACTCCGCGTGCAAAGAAAACGGCCCTCTCGTCGTTATCTTCAAAGTATTTACCGCTTTCATCGGTAAGTATATGCTTCCTGTGGAAATAGTCCTCGTTATCAATAAAATACACTTGCATTCTGGCGCTTTGAATGGAAGCCACTTTGATAATAAGCGGGTGATCGGTATCCTCTATCACCAGGTTCATGCCCGACAGCCTGATCACCTCGTGAAGTTGGTTTCGCCTTTCGTTGATTATACCCCACCGGGGCATAAACGTACGGATCTCTTTCCCTCGTTCCTGTATGGCCTGAGGTAAAACTCTTCCAACTTTCGATATATTCGATTCAGGGAGATAGGGCATTATCTCCTGCGAAACGAATAGTACTTTTTTCCTTTTCATCTTCCCTTGAGTTATCCATCCTATGCATATTTTCCGGATTTTCCGGTAAGAGGAGTGTCAGGATGAAATAAATTACAAAAGTATAAAAAAAAAATGACAATTATTTTTACTGCCCACCAACCATTTTTCAAATAGACACATTTTAAAAGAGATGCGGGGTTTGCTGCGCCACATTTTTTTTAATTTCACATAACCTTTTTTGTTAGGTACTAATCGGAAAAACCGATAATGTTGTAATTAGCTGTTAGGGAAGCATTGGGCAAGAGATATATTGTCACTTGTTCATTTTTTATAAAAATAAATTGAACCTTTGTATCTCTTTTTTAATAGAAAAATAGTCCGTTCCTTTGTGCATATTTTAAAAAAAGCATTGCGCCTAAAGTGTTGATATAGGGAATCAGGCATGAAAGTTTTTCACACCATATCTCCCCTTGTTCAGTACCTCGACGAGTATAGAGGGAAGTCGAAAACTATTGGGTTTGTTCCCACCATGGGAGCCCTGCATGCAGGGCATATCTCATTGATAGAGGAGTCAGTTAGGCATGACGACCTGACCGTGGTTAGCATTTTCGTTAACCCCAATCAGTTCAACAACCCCGATGACCTGAAAAGGTACCCACGAAACCCTGACAGCGATATTGTCATGTGTAAGCAGGCAGGTGCTTCTGTGGTGTTTATGCCCTCGGTGGAAGTTATTTATCCCGAACCCGACAAGAGGCAGTTCGATTTTGGGATATTAGACAAGGTGATGGAGGGAAAGTTTCGACCCGGTCATTTCAACGGGGTAGCGCAGGTTGTTAGCAGGCTGTTCGATATTGTCAAACCAAACAGGGCCTATTTTGGCCAAAAGGATTTTCAGCAGCTGGCAATCATTAAGCGGATGGTTTGGGATTATTCAATGGATGTGGAAATTATTCCTTGCCCAACGGTGCGCGAAAGCGATGGGCTGGCAATGAGCTCGAGGAACACACTGCTGACACCACAGCAGCGTGCAAGTGCCCCATTAATATCAAAAATTCTTTTTGAAGCACGAAACAAAGCGCACTCTCACAGCGTTGATGAATTGTTGGCCTGGGTGGTTGACAGCATAAATCAGGATCCCTTGCTAAGGGTTGAGTATTTTAGCATAGTAAATGCCGTAACCCTTGAGGAGATTACCCAATGGAGCGATGCCGAAAATGTTGTGGGATGCATTGCCGTGAATGTGGGAGCCGTTAGGCTGATAGACAATGTGCTTTTTTAACCTCTTCAAATAATTTGGAAATGTTAGTCGAAGTTGTTAAATCGAAAATTCATCAGGTGAAAGTAACCGAGGCAAACTTGTACTACGTTGGCAGCATTGCCATTGACGAAGACCTGATGGATGCCGCCAATATTATTGCCAACGAAAAGGTGCAGGTGGTTAACATCAATAATGGCGAGAGGGTAGAAACCTATGTAATTAAGGGGAAAAGGGGATCGGGCGAGATTTGCCTCAATGGTCCTGCCGCCCGAAAGTGCGTGGTGGGCGATGTGGTCATTATTATGGCCTATGCCCTGATGGATTTCGAGGAGGCAAAAACTTTTAAACCCGCCATAGTATTCCCCGATACCGAAACCAACCGGTTGGTATAATTGCCTAATAGAAGTTCAGGTGAAACCCTCGTTGAAGAAAAACATACAGCTTGTTCTGTTCCTATTTTTAGCAGCTCTGCTGCTTTTTTTTGCATTTAGGGGTGTCAACTTCAAATCCATTGCCGAAGGATTCAGGGAGGCAAACTACCTCTGGGTTTTTGTTGCGCTGCTGGCAGGCATTGCCTCGCATATCGTTAGGGCTCTGCGTTGGCGCTTACTCATGGAGCCCATCGGGCACAAGCCGCCCCTGCTCAATACGCTGGGGGCTCTGATGGTGGGATACCTGACCAACATTGCATTTCCGCGTATGGGAGAGTTAGCCCGATGCGGCAGCTTGAAGAAAACCGACAGGGTTCCTTTCGAGCCCCTGTTCGGAACGGTTATCGTTGAGAGGGCTGTGGATCTGATTGCACTACTTGTTCTGCTGGCCGTTGTTTTCCTCATTCGCATTGAATTCTTCGGAAGCTTCCTATGGAACGAGGCAATCCTTCCCATTGGCCAACGCATCAACAGCATTTTTGTAAACTCCCCTCTGATACCCGTCATGGTCATTGTGGCTATCCTAATGCTAATCATACTCATCAGGCGCAATGTGTTTGGCCATAAGTTGAATAACAGGATTACATCCATTTTCTGGGCAGTAATCGATGGGCTGAAATCGATATACACCATGAAAAAAAGAAGGGCATTCCTGGGCTATACCTTTTTAATGTGGTTCCTATACTGGCTGATGACCTGGTTAATGGTTTTTTCCACAGCACCCACAAGCCAATTGGGGCCAATAGACGGGTTTTTCCTGTTGGTAGTAGGCTCTATGGGAATGGCTGCTCCCGTTCAGGGAGGATTTGGGGCGTTTCACATAATCACCGCCATGGGTTTGGGTATTTATGGCATTGAACGCGCCCAGGGACTTGTATATGCCATCATATCGCACGAATCGCAAACACTGCTTGTTATTGTAATGGCCTTGGCATATTTAGTTTTCCTGTTTTTTAAACGGTCACCCCGCAAAACGGAAGCAGTTTAAGGAATAGCAAACAAATCTGTTTAGGCTGTCCGATATTTTGCCTTTTTTATCCCAACATATTCCGATTTCAATAACTTTGTAGATTGACAAAACTTGATTACTATGGATAAAAGAGAAATTCTTTACGGAAAAATTTTAAGCAAATCCGAGCTGAAAAGGAAATTGGCCTTTTGGCGTTACAAGGATCAGCGTATAGTCATGGTTTATGGCACGTTCGAAACCCTTAAGCCAGGCATCGTTGACATGATAATGCAGGCTGCAAACCAGGGCGATGTGTTGCTGGTTGCCTTGCGGTCGGACAGGCTGGTACAAAAGCAGAAAGGCGAAGGCTGCCCGCAGTTTAACCAGTTTAACCGTGCATATGTCCTGGCATCGTTACTCCAAGTTTCGGGTATTGTTGTGGTCGAAGAGGATGAGCTGGGTGGTTTGATAGAGCAGGTTCATCCCGGTTTCACAGCATTCTGCAAGCATGCCACCGATGAAGAGAAAAAATTGTTTCGCAGCGTGGTGGACTGGGGTGGCGAGTTTGCAGAGTTCGATTCCGATAAGATTCTAACAGAGCCTGTTAGCATCGAAGGAGAAAAGGCGGACTAAGTGCACAATATATGGCTAAGGTAAAGTCCAGCTACGTTTGCCAGAATTGCGGAGCCGAATCGGTTAAATGGATTGGCCGATGCCCCTCGTGTGGCGAGTGGAATACCTACGTGGAGGAAAGGGTGAGCCAGGGCAAATCGCCCAAGGGGCTTGTGGATATTTCGCGCAGCGCGGTTCCAATGCCCTTGAAGGATATTGAAACCAGCAACGAAAGGCGTCTTGACACAGGGATTAATGAGTTGAACCGGATTCTTGGAGGGGGTTTGGTCCCCGGATCGCTGGTGTTGTTAGGGGGCGAGCCCGGCATAGGCAAATCAACCCTGGCATTGCAGCTGGCCCTCAAGCTGGAACAGCTGAAAGTTCTGTACATATCAGGAGAAGAAAGCGCAAGGCAGGTTAAGATTAGGGCCGACAGGCTCAGCAGTGGCAGTCAGGAATGTCTTATTCTGAACGAAACCCTTTTTGAGAATATTTTCACCCAGCTGCAAAATGTGGAGCCCGATCTGGTGGTTATCGATTCCATTCAAACCCTGTACACCGATACCATAGAGTCGTCGCCGGGTTCCGTTTCGCAGGTCAGGGAGTGCGCAGTAGCACTATTGCGCTATGCAAAAACCACGGGGGTGCCGGTTATCCTCATCGGCCACATCACCAAGGATGGGAGCATTGCAGGTCCCAAGGTGCTGGAACACATTGTGGATGTGGTTTTACAGTTCGAAGGCGACAGCAACCACCTCTACCGTATTCTCAGGTCCATAAAGAATCGTTTTGGCTCAACATCGGAGTTGGGCATTTTCGAAATGCAATCATCGGGGCTGGTTGAGGTGCCCAACCCATCGGAGATTCTGCTCTCGCATCGCGACGGGGGGTTGAGCGGCGTGGCCATTGCCGCCGCCATGGACGGAACACGGCCATTCCTCATCGAAACGCAGGCGTTGGTCAGCACGGCGGCCTACGGCACGCCCCAAAGGTCGTCAACCGGTTACGACTCGCGAAGGCTGAACATGCTATTGGCCGTTTTGGAAAAACGGGCTGGGTTCCGTTTGGCCACCAAGGATGTTTTTCTAAACCTGGCTGGAGGGCTTAAGGTAAGCGACCCGGCTCTGGATTTGGCCATTGTTGCTTCGGTGCTGTCGTCAAATTTCGATTTGCCCATTGCCGGTTCGTGTTGCTTTGCCGCCGAAGTAGGCCTTTCGGGCGAAATCCGACAGGTGAGCCGGATTGATCAGCGCATAGCAGAGGCGGCAAAATTGGGATTTGAAAAAATTTTTGTTTCAAAATACAGTATTAAGGATGACATAAAGCCCGTCAGGGGAATTCAGCTAATGAAAGTGGGAAGAATAGATGAAATGGTGAAATTACTGTTTGGAAAAAACAATGGTTGAATTTGATCGGGGCCGGATGTGCATCATTTTTTGCAGTAGATATTTTTACATTAAAATAATGCTATCTTGCACAAATTTTAATACATCCGTTTTATGAAAAAAATTCTCGGAACACTTTGTTTGGTTCTTTTGGGAACCGCCCTCATCGCACAGGATGCCAATAAGGTTGTGGGCGTTTGGCTCACCCAGTATGGCGACAGTAAGGTTACCATATCCAAGGATTCCAAAGGGAAATTCAATGGAGAGATATCGTGGTTGAAGGATCCCCTGAAGGATGGCAAACCAAAAGTTGACGACAAGAACCCCGATAAGAAATTGCAGTCACGTCCCTTAAAAGGGCTTAGGATTCTTGATGGTTTTGTTTACAACGAGAAGAATAAGGAGTGGATTGACGGTACTATTTACGATCCCAAGGAGGGTAAAACCTACAAATGCCTTATGTGGTTCGGGAGCGACCCCAACAAACTCTCGGTTAAGGGCTACATCGGATTTTCGTTCATTGGACGGGAAGTGGTGTGGACACGGGATAAGTAGTGAACTTTGTAAAACAAGTTTTCTCAGGCTTTATCAGGCTTTTCTACCCCAAGGCCTGTGCTGTTTGCGGCAGCGATTTGGTTAGGGGAGAGGAGGCAATCTGCGTATCATGTCTATACAAAATTCCCCTTTCGCGCCATTGGCACGATAAGGAGAACCCTGTTGCCCAGATTTTTTGGGGAAGGGTCAACATTGAGAACGCCTGTGCATACTTTCTGTTTGCTAAGGGAAGCAAGTATCGGCCCCTGTTGCATAAACTGAAGTATAAAGGACAACGGGAAATAGGCGTGGAACTTGGGCTCCATTTTGGACAGGAACTCATTAAATCCGATTTCTTTAACGATATTGATTTTATCGTTCCCGTTCCGCTACATCCTAAGAAGTTGCGTATTAGGGGATACAATCAATCCGAGGTCATTGCCGAAGGAATGAGCCAAGGAATGGGTGTGCCCATTTCAACCACCCATTTAGTGCGAACAGAGTTTACCGAAACCCAAACCCGAAAGACAAGGGTGGAACGAATAAAAAACGTGGCCAATGCATTTACCGTATCCAATGCGGAGGAGATAAAGGGTAAGCATCTGCTCCTGGTTGACGATGTGATAACCACGGGGGCAACACTGGAAGCATGCGCCATGAAGTTGCTTGAGGTGGAGGGGTGTAGGGTAAGCGTTGCCGCATTGGCACTTGCCTCCAATTAGTGTGAGCCCCATCTGTACCCATCGGCGTCAAACCCCAGCATGCCTACAATCCTGTCCACCACCGTATCAACCAGTTCGTCAATACCCCCGGGCTTGCTGTAGAACGATGGGCTGGCCGGGTAAATGGTCCCGCCGGCAAGGGTAATCCTGCGCATATTCTCAATATGAATAAGGCCGTAGGGCGCTTCGCGCACCACAAGTATCAGCGGTTTTCGCTCTTTAAGCATCACATCGGCGCTGCGCGTGATAAGGTCGTTGCCTACACCCGAGGCAATTCGGCCCATGGTGCCTACCGAGCAGGGAATAACAACCATGGCATGGTAACCGGCACTTCCCGATGCCATGGGGGCAAAAAGGTTGGCGTTGTCGTATTGCTTTAGGATATCATACCCGGGCAAACCCTCGCCAAGTTCATAATCCCATACCTGTTGCCCCGTCTCCGAGAGAATGAGAGCAATCTCCCCAATCTGCCCTTTGTACTCGCACAGCTTATGAATTAACCGTCGGGCATAAACTGATCCGCTGGCTCCGGTTACGGCAATTATTATCTTTATTATATGTTTCATGGCATCCACTAACGGTGCAAATATATGATAACTTAGAGAAATAAGGGTTTCTGCATGAATGATATTTCAATCTGCTCAAGCAATGAAATAATTATGAAAATGAAAAAGACTGAACAAATATTTTTTTGAACATCGAGTTGATTTTTTTCAATTTTTTTAAATCTAAAAACCAATAAAATACAAAGGGATATGCAAATATTTGCATATTGATTTTTTCTAACATGATTTTTATCATAAAAAATAAAAAGCAAAAATTTTTACCATTGTTCTTCTTTTTTGAGGATTAACCAATAGAAAAGGTACTTTTTTTATAAACTTTTATATTGACAATCAGATTATTATTGATTTCAATGTTCTATCTATAATACACAAAACTACTGTTTAACTCAGACATTTTAACCTATGGATGCACTACAAGAAAAGATTAAGGAAGTTGTCGCTCATCATGGTAGGGAACGGCACAACCTGCTGCCTGTACTTCAGGAAGTAGTTGAGCAAGAGCGCTACCTTAGCGATTACGCAATGACCCTTATAGCTGAAGAGATGGGCATTTCGGCTGCCGATGTTTATGGTACTGCCACTTTTTACAGCTTTATGGATACGGTTCCGAGAGGAAAATACCTGATACGGGTGTGTAAAACCATCACCTGCTATATGAAGGGTAAGAATCAAATTCTCATGGCATTGGAAGAGGCTTTAAAAATTAAATTGGGCGAGACAACACCCGATAAGAAGTTTACCCTTATGGAGACCAACTGCCTTGGATGGTGCCACAAGGCTCCTGCAATGCTGATAAATGATGATGTTCATACTGAACTTACCGTTGAGAAAGTTCACAGTATCATTAAAGAGTACAAAGAGAGGCCATAACTATTAATTCGAACAGCAATGGGAAAAAACATATTAAAACGCATAGACCTTATTTTTAAGGAAGAGCCCGACAGCAAAAATGTGCTTAAAAAAACACTGAGCAAATCGAATGATGAGCTGATAAACGAGTTGATAGCATCGGGGCTCAAAGGGCGCGGTGGAGCAGGATTCCCCACCGGGCTTAAATGGAAGCTAACTGCAGAGTCGAAATCGACCGAGAAATACGTTATATGTAACGCCGACGAAGGAGAACCGGGAACATTCAAAGATCGTGAAATATTAACTCAGGTTCCCTACAAAGTACTCACAGGAATGGCCGTTTGCGGAAGAATTATCGGGGCGCGCAAGGGTTTCATCTATTTAAGAGGCGAATATAAGTACCTGTTGAAAGAGCTGAATGCCGAGATTAAAAAGTTTCATGCCATATGCGATGAGCTGGGGCTAAAATTCAGAGTCGAAGTATTCATGGGCTTTGGAGCCTATATATGCGGAGAGGAGAGCGCCCTGTTCGAATCGATGGAGGGCAAACGTGGCGAACCCCGGAACAAGCCTCCCTATCCAAGCGATTTTGGCTACCTTGGGAAACCAACCGTTATTAACAACGTGGAAACGTTGGCCCATACGTTTACCATATTCCAGCATGGCGCCGACAAATTCAGAGAGCTGGGTGTGAAGGACAGCCATGGGTCAAAACTTTTCTCCATTTCGGGAGATACGCCTACTCCCGGTATTTATGAGTTGGAGTTGGGCATGACCGTTGAGGATTTTGTAAACGACTTTGGCGATGGCGACACAAAGGCAGTACAGGTTGGCGGAGCTTCGGGCTTTTGTGTACCCCGTAAGAAATTTCGCGAAACCCGGATTGGTTACCAGGGTAAGTTAACCGGTATATCACTACCCACAGGTGGGTCAATGATGCTTTTCAACAGCTCACGATCCATGTATAACCTACTGAGCAATTACCTCGAATTTTTCACTGAGGAATCATGTGGGCAGTGTACCCCATGTAGGGTTGGTACTCAACAGCTGATAGAAGGCATTAGGGCTGTTAAGCGGGGCGAGAAGCCCGCTTCATACCTCGACAAGCTGCTTGCTTTGACTGAAACCATGAAGGCAACGGCCAAATGCGGACTGGGACAATCGGTGGCAAATTCGTTCCAATCCATTGTCGAAAATTTTAGAGAAGAAATGATTTACTAAAAAATTCTGAAACGATGACAAGTAAGGTAAATATCACAATAAATGGTACTCCACTGGCGGTGGATAAAGGTACCACAATTCTTGATGCGGCTAAGCTTTTAGGCATTAAGATTCCCGTGCTCTGCTACCATAAAGATTTGTGCATAGCCGGTAACTGCAGGGTTTGCGTTGTTGAGGTGGTGGGAGTAAGCAAACTGTTTGCTGCTTGTGCCACGCCGGTTTGGGAAGGCATGGAGGTGTTGACCAATAGCCTGTTGGTGAGGAATTCACGGAAACACATAATAGAGCTGCTGCTGTCTGAGCATAATGCAGATTGTACCAAGTGCTATAGAAATGGAAATTGCGAACTACAGGATCTCTCCGCTGAGTATAAAATTACTAATCAGCATTTCATCGATTTGGCACATACCAGAGAGTACACCATTGATGATTTTTCGCCTGCCATTCATAAGGACGACAGCAGGTGTATCCGTTGCCAGAGATGCGTGCGCACATGCGACGAACTGCAAAGCGTTGGTGCCCTTGCAGTGATTAACAAGGGCGATAAGATGAAAATCTCTACCTTTTTCGACAAATCGCTTAATGAGGTGGTATGTACAAGCTGCGGACAGTGTGTTATTCATTGCCCAACAGGCGCCCTTATTGAACATAACTACATAGAAGAAGTATGGGATGCCATAGCCGACCCTGAAAAGTATGTGGTAGTGCAGACGGCCCCCGCTGTTAGGGTTGGACTTGGAGAAGCTCTCAACCTGTCGGCAGGGGAAAGGGTAACCGGAAAAATGGTAGCCGCTCTGAGGAGATTGGGATTCAACTCCGTATTAGACACCGATTTCTCGGCTGACCTAACCATACTTGAGGAGGGAACCGAGCTGCTACACAGGTTGAAGGCCAACCTAGTAGATAAAGACAATAAAGAACCTCTTCCCATGACGACAAGTTGTTCGCCCGGCTGGGTGAAGTTTTTCGAACATATCTACCCCGAAATGTTAAGCCACATGTCAACCTGTAAATCGCCACAGCAGATGTTTGGCGCATTAGCCAAAACATACTATGCGAAAAAGATAGATGTTGATCCGGCTAAAATGGTGTGCGTTTCAATAATGCCTTGTACGGCCAAAAAATTTGAAGCCGATAGACCCGAAATGCGCGACAGCGGCTATAAGGATGTGGACTATGTGCTCACCACCCGCGAATTGGCCATAATGATAAAACAAGCAGGGATTGAATTTGCCGATTTACCAAACGAGGGATTTGATACCATTATGGGGAAATCTACAGGAGCAGGCGTTATCTTTGGGGCTACCGGTGGGGTTATGGAAGCAGCACTGAGAACGGTATACGAAATAGTTACCGGCCGTGAGGTGCCTTTCAAAGACTTGAACATTACCCCTGTTCGGGGCCTTGAAGGTGTGAAAGAGGCCAACGTGAAGATTGAAAAAGCATTACCCGAATATAAATTCCTTGAGGGGGTTGAAGTGAAATGTGCTGTGGCACATGGATTGGCCAACGCACGAACCCTAATGGATAGTGTAAAGCAAGGTAAAGCAGATTACCATTTCATTGAGATCATGGCATGCCCGGGCGGCTGTTTGGGTGGAGGAGGTCAACCCATTCCCACAACCCCCGAAATCCGACAAAAGAGGGTTGAGGCCATCTACGAAGAGGATATGTCAATGTCGTTGCGTAAATCGCACGAAAATCCTGAAGTCATTGGGCTTTACAAAGAGTTTTTAGGCCAACCCTATGGGCACATGTCGCATAAGTTGCTGCATACCGACTATGTAGAAAGGCAAAGGTATTAATAGCCTTTTTTGAGTAATTAACCGTAAAGGAAAAGGGCTGCCTGCTTTTGGGCAGCCCTTTGATTTTGTAAATTAACCGGATGTTCTATATCTGATATTGATAACTTTTCACGTTTTGTAGTTTTTTTAAATGCATTGTAAATGTTTTAAATTTTTTTTTGTTGCCGCTTTTTTAAAATTTTTAGTCAGCAAAAAGCTTTGTTTTTCTGATTTAAAGGCCATTTGTGCTGTAAAACATGCTATTCTTTTTTCAAAAACCTTATAAAATACAATGTATTTACCTGAGGTACAGTTCGTCATAGACAAACTAAAAAAATACAACTTTATTTGAGGTTGACCTTTTATCATTATACCTTTACCCCCGTTATGCAAATATTTTCATATTAACCTTAACCTATTAAAACTATGAAAACAAAATTTTTAGGCATTGCTGCCATTTCATTTTTATTGGCCTTTTGTTTTACGGGATGTAAAAAGGATGATCCTGAACCCAAGAATATTGTCAAACTAGGAGCTCAGGCAAATACCTCTGTTGGCGGATTCCTTTCTGTTTCCGAGAAAAAGGTTTATACCATGCAGGAGGCATTCCAAAATCAGGAAAAAATTGATATTTTTTGTTTCTATGAAGAGGGAGTGAACAACATTGCCATTGCAGGGCCTGGAACTGGAATAGACGGTATTTTCACCGGCGATGCCGCTCCCCAAAATTGGGATGTTAAAAATCTAACACGTTTTACAAAGCCCACCGTTGACCTTACAGTGGCTGATTTCGACGCTCTCAAGGATGGCGATGCAATAATTGAAACCTACTTCAACGCTGAGCAAACAAGTGGATATAAAAAAGCCAAGGATTTGAAAATTAACGATATCTATACATTCAAAACCGAAGGAAATATTTTTGGCATCATTAAAGTTACCGCTGTTCAGCAGGGCGAAACCGGATTCGTTGAATTTGAGTACAAGCTTAAGTAGCCTTGAGGTTTAAAACATATCAAACCACCCATCCTGAAGCATTGATGCTTTGTGTGGGTGGTTTTTGCTTAAAAATTATTTTAATATGGTTAGAGTAACTGTATTTGCGCTGTTCGTTATCCTTTTAGCCGGATGTAAGGAGGATCCCCCCCCGAGTGGGTTGCCGCTTATCAATTTTAAGTCGGGTGCTTATACTAAGGATGGGGATGAAGTTCCTGTGGGGGGCAAGCTTCTTTTTGGCATTGCCGCTTCGGGTGGCGGAGCGCCCATAACCAACCTGAGGGTTCAACGAATTGCTGATGATAAGGTAATTACCGAAATAGACAGGGGGCTTTTCATTACCGAGGGAGGGCTTAATGAGGACTTGAGTGCCGTGAAATCGTCGGCTGAGGTAGAACTGTGGCGCTTTTTTGTGATGAACGCCAACCGCGATTCTGCGGTAATCTCGCTAACGGTTTTCCTGGGCGAAGGGTCGGCCTATGGGCCCATAAAGCACTTCACTTCGCTGAAGATGGGCATGCAGAACAACAGCGAGTTACCCCATTTCCTCGATACCAATACGGGCGAACTGTACACCAACCAGTCCGTGGCAGGGCACGAGGCGCTCATTGATGTGCTGGGGTTTGTGTACCTCACCGGAGGAAAAATGTCGCCAACTTTAAGTTGTCCACAGTACACCTCTGTACCGGGCCATTACCCCATCGTTGGCGATTGGACCGTTCGTAACTCCACGCTTTATGATTATAGCGCTGTGGACAACGATTTGGTCAATCCGTCGGATTTTGACAATGCAACCAACGACAGCCTTCTGGTGGCATCATACAATCCGCAGAGTGCCAGTGGTAACTGTAAGTACTGCTATACGGGCAAGATAGTTCCTTTTAGAACCGAGGCCGGTAAATACGGATTGATACGAGTTATCCATGCCGATGAGGTTCCCGAGGGGTACATGGAGCTGGAAATAAAAGTTCAAGAGTAGTTAAAAAGAGTTTAGCAAAAATCCCTGTTGACTAAATTCCAATTTGTTGCAGGGGAAAAAATATCAGTTTATGATACGCAGGTTGATTAAAACAGCATTTTTAACGGCAACCATAGGTGCATTTTGCATTGCCGCTTTGGCGCAGGGTAAGGTTGAGGTGGTGGTAATAGAAAAATTATCGGGGAATCCCATTGTGGGAGCGCATGTTACCCTCGGAAAATCCGTAATGGTAACCAACGATAGGGGCGAACTTATATTGGAAAACCTAACAAATGGCAGTTACAAATTGACAGTTTCTGCCGTGGGATTTGTTAGCCAGGTGGTGAGCATTACCGTTTCCGATACGAAAACCCAAAGGGTTGAAATTCCCCTTGAGGAGGATAAGATTTATTTGGATGAAGTGATAATAGCCGCAACCCGTACCGAGAGCCGCATTGGTGATATTCCCGGAAGGGTGGAGGTGATAACCCCTGAGAAAATTACATTTACCTCATACCAAAGCGTTGACGAGCTGCTATCAACTTTGACAGGAGTGCACACAGGCCGCTCATACGGACTTTTTTCGTACCGTGCAACTGTGTCAATGCGTGGTGTGAGCGGCAAGGAGCAGGCGCGCGTACTTGTGTTGCTCAACGGCGTTCCCGTGAATAAGGCTGATGGCGGGTCGGTGAACTGGAACCTCATATCCACCGGCGAGATAGAACGCATAGAGGTGATCAAGGGGCCCGGTTCGGCGCTCTATGGCGGCAACGCCATGGGGGGGATTATCAACGTGGTAACCCGCAAGCCCACCGAGAAAATCGAGGGGAGCGTAACGGCATCGTACGGAACCTACAATACCAAGGGTGTAAATGCCAAACTTTCGGGCAAGTTGAACAATGGGTTTTACTGGGCAGCCAACGGGCTGTTCCGCAACAGCGACGGGTATATAACCCAATCCTTTGCCGATCAGCTGGCCAACCCATACATTGTCAATTCTACCTTCGAGGAGAAAGTGCTCCACCTGAAAACGGGCTACGATGGGGGTGAAAAGCTGTCGGCCGAAGTGGATTTT
The DNA here is from genome assembly GCA_002071445.1 of Bacteroidetes bacterium ADurb.Bin008. Lineage (GTDB taxonomy): Bacteria > Bacteroidota > Bacteroidia > Bacteroidales > Tenuifilaceae > MWFE01. The sequence continues at coordinate 20,864 of MWFE01000058.1, forward strand.
ACACTTTTTGACGATGTTCGAACCACCGGAGAGAAAGTATTCCAGCCGCTGGGAAATACCCGGGAGTACGATACCTACCAGTTTCGGACGATTTTTAAAGGCAAGGCCGGAGCCATAAACTGGAGTGCATCGGCATTTTTCCAAAGGGAGTATTACCAACGCCTCAGCGAATGGTTGAAGGACGATTACACCTGGTACGATGTGCTGTCGCTTCGCAGCGATTACGGGTTGCTCACCAATGCTTCATACACCCTTGGGAACCATGTGCTTACCACAGGTATTGATGCCCGTCTGGGCGAGGTTGATGCATCGGATGTGTACTATACATCAACCGATAAGGTGGATAACCGTGGCAAAACAGATTTCATTGGCGTATATCTTCAGGATGAGATAGGCTTTTTTGATGATGCATTCAAGCTAACTGCAGGATTGAGGTACGATTACTCCCGTTTTTATGATGGTGAGTTTGTCATTCATACCCCATCGGGTGAAACCGATTTTATGTATGACTACCAGTTCTCCGGGCAAAGTCCCGTTAGCTGGGGTGCGCTTAGCCCTCGCCTGTCGGTTCAGTACAAGCCCAACAATGTGTACAGGGTATATGCCAGCTACAGCCGCGGGTTCCGCCCATCGGTTTTAGACGATTTGTGCCGCTCAGGCAGGGTGAGAGGGGGCTTTAAGGTGGCCAATCCAAACTTAACACCTGAATATTTAGACAACTTTGAGGTGGGGGGTGATTATAAACCAAAGCCATGGATTAGGGTGGCATCATCGCTGTTCTACTCCAAGGGTACCGATTTCCTTTACTACGTTACCACGGGCGAAACCATCGACATGGGCTTTGGCCCTCGGCCCATCATGATACGAAAAAATATTTCGGGGGTAAACATTATGGGCAACGAAACCGAAATTACGGTAAGCCCCACGCGTTACCTCAATCTGTTTGGGGGCTATGCCTATGCATATTCAAAAATTTCAAGCTATACACCCATTGACCCCAACGACTTCGACCTCACCGGTAAGTTCCTTACCGATGTGCCCATGCACTCATTCAATGCTGGTGGATTTGTTCGTACGCGATTTGTCAATGGCTCTGTCACGGCAAAGTACGTTGGCAAAATGTACATAAACGACCAAAACGAGTACGACGATTGGGTGCTGAGCAATCAACTGCCTGCGGCATTTACCGTTGACCTCAAATTATCGAAAGAGTTCTTAAAACATTTCGATGTTTCGCTGAACATACAGAATATTTTTGATAAAAAGATACACGAGAGCAACCTGTCGGTGGGCCCGGGACGTTTCATAATGGTTGAACTGAAGGCGAAAATTTAGGAGGAACAGCTTATTTTCGATTAAATAATATAAATAACACTTTATTTTGCTTTAGGGCAATAAAATAAAACCTAATTAGAGAACACGTAACAAACATGAGTATGAAAAGACAATTCTCACACACACTGCTGCTACTGGTTTTTGTTGCAGCTTTTGCAGCGCAATCGTGCAAAACCAAACCCGATGCCAATACCGGGGCCACAAGCGAATACGACTCCAATGGTATGAGCTACTACCATCGCACCGAGGAGACAAAGTTGAAACCCGGTCAACTCTACGTAGAGGGCGAGGTGAAAAATCCCGGAAAGGTGGATTATGCCAAGTACGGTAAACGCGAAGTGCTTTTCAAACAGTCCAAACCCAACCAATCGGGCGAGGTGGAGTTTGTGGGTGCTTACCGCTATCGGGGGTATTCCCTGTTCGATCTTCTAAATCCCTTTATCATTGAGAAAAAGAATGCCGAGGAATTTATTCCCAACACCGATTTGTATATCATCGTTGAGAATGATAAAGGCGACAGGGTGGCGTTCTCGTGGGCCGAAATCTTCCTTGGCCACCAGATGCATCAGGTAATCATTGCCACCGAGCAGGCCAGCATTGAGCCTTATAAAAAGGAGGTAAGCTACCCCAAGGGTAGTGTTTGGAAGGTTGTGGCATCAACCGACTTATACTCCTACCGCGAGTTGGAAAATCCAACCAAAATCACAATCAAATCGTTTGACAAGAAGCATTACCCCATCGACAGGAAGCCGGAAGATCCGTATAGTCCAACAGTAAACCTTGTATTTGACAACGAGTTGAAGGCTACCATTGGTGCCAATGTTGATCAGTACCCCCACTTAAAGTATGCTTCCATATTCTATGGAATGGGCATGGGCGACCATGGTAGTCCATATTTTGAAGGGCCTATGTTGCGTCCCATGGTTGAGAAGTTCTTTGAACCCGATATCCAGGGGTGGATGAGGAGCGGGCTTGCCTTTGTGGTGGGCAAGGATGGTTTTCGCAACGTATTTAGCGTAAGCGAACTGTTCAATCGGGTTGATCAGGTTGAACCCATTCTTTCAATTCCTCCTGACAGAGTGAAATCGGGGCATTTCAGGCTATACCACCCGGCGGCATTCTTTGCCGATTTCTCCGTGAGGAATTTGGCTGAGATTAACTTTTTCCACGATTAACCAATTCAGGAAAACGGCTACTTTGCTTTTTCAATGGCTCATCCCGGGTTGATGGGTTACATTGAAAGTTAAAAAAGAAGTTTCTGTTTCATACCCCAAAGATTTTTTTATACCTTTATAAGGTGTAAAAAAATGGGGTATGAAAAACAGAAGTGCTTGGGTTATTGTAGTTTTGTTGCCACTACTCTTTCCCATTCCTTTGATTGGGCAATCGCCCATGCCCTCAATCAGGGAGATGAAGTGGGGCCGCGATTATAATCTCCACGTAAAGCTCTCCAATGACAGCAACTACGTAATGGATGTGAGGGGGCTTTACCATACCGGCGATCAGGTGTTTGATCCTGACAACGAGAACGCCACCTACTACCCGGTGAGTTTGGACGAGGAGTTTATCAATTACATTAAGCACCGGAAACTGGAGCAGGAGAATCAATTCTCGGTCGATTCTTTGTCCAAACAACAGCCCAAAACTTTATGGTCAGCCCTTAACAGGACTTTGGGAGGAGGATACATCCATTTTGTAAACTGCCTGGTTTACTCCATCGAATCAAACCACCTTTACCTGGCTGATCCCATAATGAAGCGGCCGATAACCACCTGGAAGCCCAAGCCGCAAACCAAAACGTACAAGCGAACCAAAGATTGGGAATACTACATCCCTTACGACCAGAAATTGGCCATTAAAGAGTACAAAAAGCGAAAAAAAGAGGGTGATCTGCGAGATTTACAGGGAGTACCCGGAAAGTTCATAGACCTTTTCTTAAACACCTCACAAAAGGAGTATGATCAACTGAGGCAGGAAAATAAAAGGATGATCTTAGCCCAAATAGATTTGGTAAGGCTTTTGCTTGGAGCGAAATACCTGGGTGCCGACCAGATTAACTTTATTCAGAATCGTGTTACTACAGCCGTATTGCTGTATAGCCTAAGCAATCTGCCCTCAATTATTATTTTCGACGACTATAACGCGGCGGTGGCCATGACATTGGATAGTTCGGGGTATAAAATTGATTACGTGGTATTCAATGATTTCGACAGGATTTCCACCGAAGAGCAGGACAGAAGAATTGGGATGATCGAAGCAATGATTGAAGCCATTAACGAGGCCAACGATAGGGTATTTAAAAAGAAACTTTCTTCCTACTACGGGCAGTAAAACCATTCTGCAGGGGAATTGAAGCCCCAACCTAACAAAAATCGTACCTACCCAATTGAAACAATAGGCACGCGCACCAATTGTTCGAAAATTTATTAATTTTGTAACCTGCAACGAATGATTGGCAGGCAAGAATATTTTTTTAAAAAACGTTAATAATGACCATAGGTAAACGGGAAAAAATAGTCGATTTGTTCAAGGGCGACAAGATTGGTAAAGAGGTGTCGGTTAAGGGTTGGGTAAGAACCCGTAGGGGTAATAAAAATATTGCATTCATAGCCCTGAATGATGGTTCGACCATTCATAATATCCAGCTTGTCGCCGATGTTGAGGTTTTTGGCGAAGAGTTTTTAAAAGATGTGAGTACGGGAGCAAGCATTGGAGCCAAGGGGAATTTGGTGGAATCGTCAGGAGCAGAGCAGCCCGTTGAAATTCAGGTAAGGCACATTGAGATTTACGGCAAGGCTGATCCCTCTGTATATCCCCTTCAGAAGAAAGGGCATAGCCTTGAGTTCTTGAGGGAAATAGCCCATCTGCGTCCGCGCACCAATACTTTTGGCGCTGTGCTTCGCATTCGCCACGCCATGGCATATGCCATTCACAAATATTTTAACGACAAGGGTTTTTACTATATCCATACCCCCATCATCACCGGGTCCGATGCCGAAGGGGCAGGAGCTCTTTTCAAGGTTACAACGCTTGACATAAACAATCCACCCCGTTTGCAGAACGGAAAGGTTGATTTTTCACAGGATTTTTTTGGGAAGGAGGCTAAACTTACAGTATCGGGTCAGCTGGAGGGAGAACTGGCAGCCCTGGCACTTTCCGAGATTTACACCTTTGGGCCTACTTTCAGGGCAGAGAACTCGAACACACCCCGTCACTTAGCCGAATTCTGGATGATTGAACCTGAAATGGCATTCTACGAGATAAGCGACAACATGGATCTGGCCGAAGATTTCCTCAAATACCTTACCCGCTACGCCCTCGAACATTGCAAAGAGGATCTGGAGTTTTTAAACAAAATGTGGGATAAGGAATTGATAGAGAGGTTAAAATTCGTTACCGAAAACAGCTTTGTGCGCCTATCCTACACCGAGGCCATTGCTATCCTCGAAAAGGCCGATATGAAATGGGAATTCCCTGTTTCCTGGGGTGTTGACCTTCAGAGCGAGCACGAGCGATACCTGGTTGAAAAGCATTTCAAAAAGCCTGTTATCCTCACCGATTATCCCAAGGAGATAAAGGCATTCTACATGAAGCTGAACGATGACAATAAAACCGTTCGTGCCATGGACGTCCTGTTCCCCAAAATTGGCGAAATCATTGGTGGATCGCAACGCGAGGAGAATCTTGAAACCCTCGCAAGGCGTATGGTTGAAATGGGAATACCCCAGGAGGAAATGTGGTGGTATGTGGAAACCCGTAAGTTTGGGACTGCACCGCATAGCGGTTTTGGTCTGGGGTTTGAACGTCTGTTGCTCTTTGTAACGGGCATGAGCAATATCAGGGATGTGATTCCGTTCCCCAGAACACCCAAAAACTGTGAATTTTAAAATAATTCCGGAATATGCTCAAGCAGAAATTACAGCAAAAGCTATTACAGAAGCTATCTCCACAGCAAATCCAGGTTATTAAGCTGCTGGAGATACCCACAATGCAGCTTGAGCAACGCATAAAAAAGGAGCTTGAGGAGAATCCTACCCTCGAAGAGGGCGTGAACATGGAGGAGGATACAACAGTTCAGGATCAGGAGTTGGATCAGGAAAATGCGAACCATGAAGAGGATGAATTCACCCTTGAGGACTACCTGAACGATGAGGAGATACCCAGCTACAGGCTTTCGGCCAATAACTATTCGAGAGACGACAAGAGGGTTGAAATTCCTTTCTCAACGGGCATTTCCTTCCACGACAATTTAAAAAATCAGCTGGGTTTACGCGACTTAGATGAAAGGCAGAGGAATCTTGGCCTTTACCTTATTGGGAATATTGATGAGGACGGCTATTTGCGTCGTAAGCTTTCAGCAATAATCGACGATTTGGCCTTTTCCGTCGGGGTTGAGGCAACGGAAGAGGAACTGGAGCATTTGCTCTCCATCATCCACGATTTCGAGCCTTCAGGGGTTGGGGCAAGGGATTTGCAGGAGTGCCTGTTAATCCAAATCGAGAATAAAAATCAATCCGTTCCTGCCATTGCTTTGGCACGCACTATTATCAAGTACCATTTCCTCGAGTTCACCCGAAAGCACTACGATAAAATTCAGGCAAAGCTTAATCTGACGGACGAGGAGTTGAAAGAGGCCATCGACGAGATATTGAAGCTCAACCCCAAGCCCGGAGGCAGTTTTGCCGACCCGCACAACCGCATGTCGCAGCATATTACCCCCGATTTCATTCTCGATATCGAGGATGGCGAGATGGTTGTGAGTCTTAATGCCAAGAATGTTCCGGATTTGAGGATCAGCCGCGAGTATTCGAACATGCTCGAATCGTATGCAGCCAATAAAAGCACCGCTTCGAAACAGGAGAAGGAGGCTGTGGCCTTTGTGAAGCAGAAAATTGATTCTGCCAAATGGTTTATCGATGCCATTAAGCAAAGGCAGAATACACTTACCGTAACCATGCAGGCAATCATCGAGTATCAGCGAGAGTATTTTAAAACAGGCGATGAGGTTAATTTAAAGCCAATGATACTCAAGGATATTGCCGAGAAAACCGGATTGGATATCTCAACCATTTCCAGGGTGGCCAATAGCAAGTATATTCAAACCAATTTCGGCATATTCCCACTGAAACATTTTTTTAGCGAGGGAATGCAAACCGATTCGGGCGAGGAGGTATCGACCAAGGAGATTAAGAAAATTTTAAAGGATTGTATCGATGCCGAAGAGAAAAGGAAGCCCCTTACCGATGAGAAATTAATGGATATCCTTCAGGAAAAGGGATATCCCATTGCCCGTCGGACAGTTGCAAAATACCGGGAACAATTGGGAATCCCTGTGGCAAGGCTTAGAAAGGAGCTGTAAAATGCAGAAAACGCTTCAAAATGCAGCGTTGATAATTTCAACCCTTTTGCATCCCCTGTTTATGCCCATCTTAGGAGTGCTGTTTATGTACAACTCCGGTACCTATGCATCGCTACTCCCATACCAGGCCAAAAGGATTATCCTGCTGGTTATTGCCGTCAATACCTGCATACTGCCTTTGCTTACCATTCCACTGTTTGTCAAGTTAGGCCTTATCAAGTCGCTGCATATGCACCATCATAGGGAGCGCATTATTCCCATGGGATTTACGCTGATTCCCTACCTTTTCTCTGTTTATTTCCTGGGCCGACTGCCCATACCGGGCGTGATTACAACATTTATGCTGGGTGCCGTTGCGTTGATACTGATATCCATGGTGATATCCATTTGGTGGAAGATAAGCATACACATGCTGGGCATTGGGGGAATGATGGGTTTTATTCTTTCATTCACCATCAGGCTTCATGCCGATGCATTGGCATTCGTTATTATGGTGGTTTTGGCTTCGGGTCTTTTAGCCTGGTCGAGGTTGCAGCTGGGGGCACACAATCCACCACAGGTATATGGCGGCTTTGCTATAGGGGCATTTATCATGTTTTTACCCTTTTTCCTGCTTTAGGCAGGATTTTTAACAGCGAATTGAGAATGGCATTAATTCCTTTTGCAGAGCAATTTTTCAATTTATATCGAATAGAAGATCAATATTTAGGATTGAACTTTCAATAAGCGGTTAGCCATGCGGCGTTTTTCAGCCAACTATATCTACACAGTATCGGGTAAACCCATCCGCAATGGCATTGTGGGTATTGATGATGAGGGCACCGTAGTTGAACTTATCGATCCGCAGGATGACATAGTGGAGCTGGCAGGAACCGAATTTCACAACGGAATCATAGTGCCCGGGTTTGTGAATGCACATTGCCATACCGAATTATCCTACATGAAAGGCAGGCTCACGCCCAACACGGGTTTGGCCGGATTCGTCGATCAGATACGAAAAATAAGGGAAGAGGATGAGATTGTTGAGAGCCTGTCTGTTCGAAATGCTTTAGATGAACTGCACAGGGAGGGTATAGTAGCGGTAGCCGATATTTGTAATTCTTATCTGAGTTTCGGGCCGAAACTTGTCAGCCCCATCCGTTTTGTGAATTTTGTAGAACTTTTCGGGCTGCTGCCCGAGAAGGCGGAGAATATTATTGAATATGCCCGGGAGGTTAAAGCATTGGCTGAATTGAAACTTCAGGATACCATAGCAATTACCCCCCACGCCCCCTATTCTCTTTCACAAAATCTGTGGGAAATAGTTGCCCGTGAGATTGAATTGAATTCCATTGCCTCCATCCATTTTGCCGAAAGCAGGCAGGAGTTCGAATTTTCCACAAGCCGGTCGGGGCCCCTGGCTCAGTATTATAGCCGATATGGATTGCCAGTTGATGCCGGCCCCAAGGGACATCCTGTGGAAATCGTGAAAAGGTATTTACCAAAAAAATCAACCATCCTTTTTATTCACAATACATTCCTAACATCACAACAGGCAGAGGAGCTTGCCAATCATTTTACCGTTGCTGTCTTCGTCCTTTGCCCCGCTTCAAACCTCTTCATCGAAAATTCATTGCCCGATATTCAGATGCTTAGGAAAATGGGCGTGACAATGGCCATTGGTACCGATAGCCTGGCTTCTGCCCCTTCGCTTTCCATGCTACATCAGATGAAAATAATCGGCCAAAGATTCCCTGACATTCCATTTGACGAAATATTGAGATGGGCAACCCTTAACGGAGCCGAAGCCCTTGGCTTTAGTGAGGATTTTGGAAGCATTGAACCGGGCAAGAAACCGGGATTAAATCTTATTACCCCCTTTGATTTCAACCACTCTAAACTGCTCCCTGCCAGTAAAATTAAGCGTTTGGCTTAATACGGTTCATGCCCTACAGAGATATTACTCTGTTTTTTTGCATCTCGAATTTTATTATTAGTAACCGATGAAGAGCCTTGCGAAGATTTGGCATGGTAATTCCTGATGGCAAAGTGCGCGGAATTGTATGAACTCATAGTTAACGCGCTTATACAACAGTAATTTTTGCACGCACCACGGAAATATTTTTTTAAAAATAAGTGATTTTCTTGATTATATATATGAAGGAAAAAGTGTAATTTTATTACCTGCTTTCTCATGAATGATGGATTTCCCTCTGTATCACCACCTTTCATTGTTGAAGGCAACATTTACAGCACAATATTTTCAGTAAGTTAACACCAAAACAACCAAACCGCTAATCAGTATGAAAAAAACAGTGAGTTTTCTCGTTGGTATGATTCTTTGGCTGGGCACGCTAGCGCAAGTACCCCAGGGATTCAACTACCAGGCAGTGGTACGCAACGATCAGGGTGCACCCCTAGCCGAACAACAAGTAGGCATCCGCCTAACCCTTCAGGACGAGGCTGGAAAAGCAATCTATTACTCTGAAACCCACTCGGCAAACACTTCGCCACAGGGCGTGGTGAGCTTCGTGGTGGGTGGGGGTAACGTACAAAGTGGCGTCTTTGCAGATATCCCGTGGGGGGAAGGCAACATCTACATGAAGATAGAGGTTGACCCCGCAGGGGATGGCAACTACACTACCCTGGGGGTATCGCAGTTGCAATCGGTACCCTATGCGCTATACGCAACAAGCGGAACTCCTGGTCCGCAAGGTGAGCAGGGACCGGCAGGACCCCAAGGAGAGCCCGGTCCGACCGGCCCACAGGGTGAGCAGGGTCCCGAAGGGCCACTGGTATTCGGTACCGAGGGGCAAACGCTACGCCATGGCGAAACAACATGGGAAGCAAGCAGCAATATTTACAATACGGGCACCAACGTGGGCATTGGCACCACCGACCCCACAGAAAAACTCCACGTGGAGGGCAATATCCGCGCCCACGGATTGATGTTAGACAAGCAGGGGACACCCGACGAGGATCCACTTTTTGTAGTGCGCAATAGCGAAGGAAACATTGTGTTTGCGGTGTACGAGCAGGGGGTGCGGATTTATGTGGATGGCGACCCTGCCGATGAGGGTAAGGGCAATCGCAGCGGATTTGCCATTGGCGGTCTCACGGGCTTCAAGGACACGGGCGAGGAGTACTTCAGGGTATCGCGCGGATACACCCAGGTGCTGTTCGACGATCAGGGCAAGGGCAACCGCAGTGGCTTCGCCATTGGCGGACTTACAGGCTTTAAGGCCGATGAAGATGAAAGAGATTTTTTCAGCGTATCGCGTGAACGAACTCAGGTGCTATTCGATGATCAGGGCAAGGGCAACCGCAGTGGCTTTGCCATAGGTGGACTTACGGGTTTTAAGGCTGAAGAGGATGAAAAAGACTTATTCAGCGTATCGCGTGAGCGTACCCAGGTGCTATTCGACGATGAGGCCAAAGGCAACCGTAGTGGCTTCGCCATAGGTGGTCTCACAGGCTTTAAGGACGGAGAGGAGTCGGGTAGAAGTTTCTTCGATGTTACTACTGATGCTGCGGGAGTAATTGATCCCGCCGAAAATCGCGTGCTGTGGTATCCCCTGAAAAATGCCTTTATGGCGGGTAGTGTGCTGGTAGAGTCACCTGAGGATGTGGGAGAAAACTCTTTTGCAGTGGGCTATGAGAGCAAGGGAAAAGGGGAGTGCTCGCAGGCCATGGGTTATAAAGCCCAAGCGTTAGGAGACTATTCAACAGCCATTGGAAATAGGGCTATAGCGCGGAACACCAATTCTTTCGCATTTGGCGAGGATGCAGAGGCAAAAAATGAGGAGAGCTATGCCATAGGCCGAGGAGCCCTGGCTAAAGGGTATAGAAGTTTTGCCTTTGGCAGCGCAGGGCTCGACTCGGCAGGTAATGTTACATTGCCCCCTCAAGCTTTGGGCAGTTACTCCTTTGCCCTGGGCATGGGAGCAAAAGCAGATACTGTAGGAGCTTTTGCCATAGGGCTCGATACCTATGCCGGAGGGAGATACTCCACTGCACTGGGCTATAAATCACAAGCAACTGATTTCTATTCCACTGCCATAGGCTATAAAACAAAGGCTTTCGGCTTTATTTCTACGGCCATGGGATTTAATACCGAGGCTTCAGGTATTTATTCTACTGCTATGGGCGCTCATACATTATGTGACGGTTTTGGCTCCATTGCCATGGGTATGTATAGTCATGCCTCCAATTTTTGTTCTACCGCCATGGGTTATGAAACTCTCGCTTCTGAAGATCATTCAACTGCCATGGGCTGTTTTACAGTAGCTGATGCATATTATTCCACTGTTATGGGACTACATACCATAGCAAAATCTCAGGTGATGACAGCCATTGGCCGATATAATTGGGCTGGTGAAGAACACCCATATGAATGGAAACCCAATGACCCTATCTTTGTTATTGGAATAGGTACAGATGACGAAGATAGAAGGAATGCAATGACTGTTCTTAAAAACGGAAGGGTGGGATTGCAGTCGGTAACGGTTCCCACCTATGCTTTACAACTACCCAATGTTGGTTATTATTGGGAGGGTAAAGCGCAAGCCAACGGATGGGATACCTATTCCGATACCCGTGTAAAATCCAACCAGCAGCCCATCCGTTATGGTCTGTCAGAGGTTATGCGCATGGTTCCCAAAACCTACTTCCATCATAACTCCACCACAGAGAATGGCAGAATAATCATTGCCCCCGAGGGCATGCAGGATATTGGGCTGGTGGCGCAGGAGATGTACGAAATAGTGCCCGAGGTGGTTAGCAAACCTGAGAATGAGCAGGCCGAGCTGTGGGGACTAGCCTACGATAAGCTGGTGCCGGTGCTGGTAAAGGCTATACAGGAGCAGCAAACTATGATTGAAGAGCAAAAAGCCTTGGCCGAAGGTCAAAAATCCGTCATCGAAAAGCAGAACAATACCATCAATCAACTGCTTATCAGAATTGAAAAATTGGAAAAGCAGATGGAAAAAGAATAGAAAGGGGGGGTTATATTCCCTTCTTCGAAGTTCATTTGGGCTGCCTAAATTGTGGGGCAGCCTTTTTTATTTTCCTTGGTTCGGCTAAAAAATTCGGTCACATACCCACCTTTGAAATTATTGTTTGTGATTATCCTGATCTATACCCGTTTGTAAATCTGAAGTCAGATTTTATCTCGTAGCTTTTGTTGATATTTATTCAACTTTTTAAAATTCAACTCCATCATTTGGTAAATTTACTAATGTATTAAATTGTTAATCAATCATGTACTGATCCGCTTTTGAAAAGCAAAAAAACATATAATCACATTATGAACTTTTAAAATAAATCTTATCTTTGTTTGTATATGAGATAATTGGATTCAAAATTAAACTATCCCCAAACCATGAAAAAAGCAGCAATTATCATTACAGGTGTAATCCTTTCCCTTGGTGTTTTTGCCCAAGTGCCTCAGGGATTCAACTATCAGGCAGTGGTACGCAACGATCAGGGCGCACCCATAGCCGAACAACAGGTAGGCATTCGCCTCACCCTCCAGGACGAGGTAGGAAACGCAATCTATTACTCCGAAACTCACAGCGCTACCACCTCTCCGCAGGGCGTGGTGAACTTTGTGGTGGGCGGGGGTAACGTACAAAGCGGTGCCTTTGCCGATATTCCTTGGACGGATGGTAACATCCATATGAAAATTGAGGTTGACCCCGCCGGGGGCAATAGTTACACAGTGCTGGGGGTATCACAGATGCAATCGGTACCCTATGCCCTACACGCACAAACGGCAAGTCGTTTTGAAGCCATTCCCGGCAATGAGGACCAAGCCCTTTTTGAGGTTCGCAACAGCGATGGGAAAGTAGTCTTTGCGGTTTATGAACAGGGGGTACGTATCTACGTAGATGGCGACCCCGCAGATGAGGAGAAGGGCAACCGCAGTGGCTTTGCCATTGGCGGTCTTACAGGCCTTAAAGACACGGGCGAGGAGTACTTCAGGGTATCGCGCGGATACACCCAGGTAATGTTCGACGATGAGGGCAAGGGCAATCGCAGCGGCTTTGCCATTGGAGGGCTTACAGGTTTAAAGGACGGAGAGGATTCGGGTAGAAGTTTCTTCGATGTTACTACCGATGTTACGGGAATAATCAATCCCTCTCAAAACCGCGTGATGTGGTACCCCATTAAAAATTCCTTCCTCACGGGTAAGGTTTTAATTGAACATCCTGATAGCGTGGGGGAGAACTCATTTGCCTCCGGTTACGAATCAAAAGCAAGGGGGTTGTACTCACAGGCAATTGGGTATATGTCCATAGCGCGGGGGGATTACTCATCCGCTTTTGGCCGAAACGCTTTAGCCCATGCAAACAATTCCTTTGCCTTTGGCTGGGGGGCAAAAGCCACCAAGGGCGATTCGTACGCCTTTGGCGGAGGGGCCGAAGCAGTTGGTTTGGGAAGTTATGCCATCGGTTCGGTTGGTAGGGATACGGTTACCTTTGAGCCCAACACGAGACAAACCATAGCTTCGGGAAACTATTCGTTCGCCCTGGGATTAGGTGCGCAGGCAACCGGAAGTTCGGCATTTGCCATTGGTCAGAATGCAACCGCATCCAATGTTGTGTCGTTTGCCCTGGGAAGTAATTCTGTTGCATCGGGACGCCAATCCACCGCCCTTGGGGCGCTTTCCATTGCATCCGGAAATTTTTCCATGGCCCTCAATTCAGGTATTTCTGAAGGGTACTACTCAACCTCAATGGGCTATTTAACCAAAGCTGCCGGGGCCAACGCTTTATCTATTGGAAGTGGCTATGTTTACACAGTTAGCGGAATGTCATTTAATATTTACAATAGTGCTAGTGGTAGTTACTCCGTTACAATTGGGAATGGTAATAGTGCTACTCGTTATTACTCCACAGCCATAGGTTATAGGAATACTTCCTCGGGAGAGCAGGCCATTGCTCTGGGGTCTGGTGTAATAGCAAATTCTTATAGGAGTGTAGTGATAGGGTCATATAATTATTACGACGCAAATAATTCGTATTTCACCTGGGTTAATACTGAGCCTTTGTTTGTTGTGGGGAATGGAACCTCTCCTGAGAGTAGAAGTAATGCATTAACCGTACTAAAAAGCGGAATGATAGGTATTGGAACAGAAGACCCCACCACAAAACTTGATATAAATGGTACGGCACGAATTAGATACGTAGGCTCAGGGACCTATTCCACACCATTAAACAGAACGGCCGACGGAACATTGACAACGGCCACCTCGGATGTAAGGCTGAAGACGGATATTGCTACGCTCGACAATGCGCTGAACAAGGTATTACAGTTGCGGGGCGTTAGCTTTAAATGGAAGGACAATCCGGCCATGGGCAGCCGCATTGGTTTTATAGCTCAGGAAATGGAGCCGGTACTCCCCGAACTCGTTTTCACAAACGAAGCAGATGGCTATAAAGGGGTTAACTATGCAGAGGTGACAGCCGTGCTGGTTGAGGCCGTTAAGGAGCAGCAAAAGATGATAGAGGAGTTAAAAGCTGAGATTGAGCAGCTGAAGAAAAATAATACAAAGTAATGGCTTGACTTAGACGTATTGAAATGGCCGGCGCAAAGCCGGCTTTTTTTATTAAAAAAGATCGGCATACTAATCGTAACCAATAGAATAAGTTGCGGCTGGCGATTGGTTTTCGCATTGCATTTATGCAAACATTTTCTAACACTCGTTTGTTTAAGTGCATATTTAGTTTGGGTTTGACCTTTCGATGCCTCATAGGCCAACGGCCATAATACCCAAGCTACTTCATACTCCAAGCGTTCAATACAGCAAGGCTAAATCATTTATCGGCATGAAAAAAACAACACTCATTCTTATTGGTGTACTCCTTTCGCTGGGTGTCTATGCACAGGCGCCCCAGGGGTTTAACTACCAGGCAGTGGTGCGCAACGATCAGGGCGCACCCTTATCGGGACAGCAGGTAAGCATTCGCATCTCGCTTCAGGATGAAGCGGGTGTGATAACACACTATTCCGAGACCCACTCGGTAACCACATCACCGCAGGGCTTAGCGAGTTTTGTGGTGGGCAGCGGTACCGTTCAAAACGGCACTTTTGCCGATATTCCGTGGGCCGAGGGTAATATCTACATGAAAATTGAGGTTGACCCAACCGGAGGCAATGGCTACACAACATTGGGGGTGTCGCAGCTGCAATCGGTGCCCTATGCACTGCATGCGCAAACAGCCAACCGCTTCGAGGCGATTCCCGGCGCTGGAGACGAAGCCCTCTTTGAGGTGCGCAACAGCGAAGGCAAAGTGGTATTTGCCGTTTACGAACAGGGAGTGCGTATTTTCGTGGATGGCGATCCTGCCGATGAAGACAAGGGCAACCGCAGTGGCTTTGCCATTGGCGGTCTTACGGGGCTAAAAGACACGGGCGAGGAGTACTTCAGGGTATCGCGCGGATACACCCAGGTGATGTTCGATGACGAGGGGAAGAGCAACCGCAGCGGTTTCGCCATAGGGGGCCTCACGGGATTAAAAGCCGATGAGGAGGGTAAGGATTACCTCAGCGTATCGCGTGAGCGAACCCGGGTACTGTTCGATGATGCTGGAAAGAGCAACCGTAGCGGTTTTGCCATTGGAGGACTTACAGGCTTAAAAGGCAAAGAGGGGAATGATGGCTACATGAGCATTA
The DNA here is from genome assembly GCA_002071445.1 of Bacteroidetes bacterium ADurb.Bin008. GTDB lineage: Bacteria > Bacteroidota > Bacteroidia > Bacteroidales > Tenuifilaceae > MWFE01. The sequence goes on from MWFE01000058.1 coordinate 36,213, forward strand.
CCCCCGAAAACTACCTTATCGGACTAGAGGCGGGCAGCTCGCTTACCACAGGGTTATATAACTCCTTCATGGGTTATCAGGCAGGTAAGGGCACCACAGAGGGGGGACAAAATACTTTTATTGGGTATCAGACAGGCTATAGCAATACCAGTGGTGTTAGGAACGTATTTGTGGGTACCGAGAGCGGCTATAGCAATACCACAGGGGTCAACAATACCTTTATGGGTACCGAAGCCGGCAGGAGTAACACCACAGGGAGTTCAAATATCTTTTTGGGCAACAAGAGCGGGTATGAAAACGAGGAGGGGATACAAAACGTTTTTCTGGGTAATCAGGCAGGGTATAGCAATAAGGCCAGTAACAACGTATTTTTGGGCACCGAGAGTGGCTACAGTAACACTACTGGAACCAATAATACTTTTATGGGTAACCAGGCCGGTAGGTCCAACACAACAGGAGGCTCGAACATATTCCTGGGCTATAGGGCAGGCTATGCCAACTCCACTTCGAGTAATAATGTTTTTATTGGGAACGAAAGCGGGAGTTCAAATACAGTTGGAACCAATAACTCTTTCATTGGAAACAATACAGGAAAAGCAAATACCTCCGGAACCAGCAATGTGTTTATTGGAAACTATAGCGGACAGGCTAATACTACCGGAAATTCTAACGTTATGATTGGCGATAGGGCAGGTTATGGAAACATAACTGGCTATAATAATATTATTTTAGGTCAAGTGGCAGGTTATTCGGGAACCAATCTCCAATATAACATAATGATAGGGGACAGTACCGGATTCTACCAAACTAGCCAATTCGGTACAAAAAATGTTTTCATTGGCTATGCTGCGGGGAAGAATAATCAAAGCTATAACAATATATTTATAGGCTCCCAGGCAGGGTATTCCAATACCAGTGGACAGAACATTATTGCCATAGGGGAGAAGGCAGGATATATGAATACAGGTTCTCAGAATATTTTTATAGGTACTTCGGCAGGAGAGAACAATACCACTGGTTTTGGTAATTTAATAATCGGCCGTTATGCCGGTAAATATAATACTACAGCAAGTCAACAGGTAATTCTTGGATATGGGGCTGGAACTAAACTTACCACCGGAGGAGAAAACGTGATAATAGGTAGTAATGCAGGTGCAGTGAATACGGTAGGGATAGGAAATGTTTACATAGGAGCTAGTGCAGGTTGGAGTAATACCGGTTCCTATAATATTATTTTAGGATATAAAGTAGGTTATGCTGCATTTGAGAACGTGTCAAACAGATTGATTATCGATAGAGGCTATAATGCCACTCCTCTTGTTTGGGGAGAGTTTGACACCCGAAGGTTTGCCATTAATGCGATAGATCCTACACAAACACTTGATGTAAACGGAACAGCTCGAATTAGAACCGTAAATTCAGGCGCTTATTCTGCACCTTTAAACAGAATGGCAGATGGAACATTGACGACGGCCACTTCGGATGTAAGGCTGAAGACGGATATTGCTACGCTCGACAATGCGCTGAACAAGGTATTACAATTGCGTGGAGTTAGCTTTAAATGGAAGGACAATCCGGACATGGGCAACCGCATTGGTTTTATTGCACAGGAGATGGAACCGGTACTCCCCGAACTCGTTTTCATAAACGAAGCAGATGGCTATAAGGGGGTTAACTATGCAGAGGTGACAGCCGTGCTGGTTGAGGCCGTAAAGGAGCAGCAAAAGATGATAGAGGAGTTGAAGGCAGAGATTGAGCAGCTGAAGAAAAATAATACAAAGTAATGGCTTGACATATACGTATTGAAATGGCCGGCGCAAAGCCGGCTTTTTTTATTAAAAAAGATCGGCATACTAACCGTAACCAATAGAATAAGTTGCGGCTGGCGATTGGTTTTCGCATTGCATCTATGCAAACATTTTCTAACACTCGTTTGTTTAAGTGCATATTTAGCTTGGGTTTGACCTTTCGACGCCTCAAAAGCCAACGGCCATAATTCCCAAGCTACTTCATACTCCAAGCGTTCAATATAGCAAGGCTAAATCATTTATCGCCATGAAAAAAACAACAATCACTATTATTGGTGTACTCCTTACGCTGGGTGTCTATGCACAGGCGCCCCAAGGGTTTAACTACCAGGCAGTGGTGCGCAACGATCAGGGCGCACCCTTATCGGGACAGCAGGTAAGCATCCGTATCTCGCTTCAGGATGAAGCGGGTGTGATAACACACTATTCCGAGACCCATTCGGTAACCACCTCACCGCAGGGCGTAGTAAGTTTTGTGGTGGGCAGTGGTACGGTTCAAAACGGCACTTTTGCCAATATTCCATGGGCCGAGGGTAATATCTACATGAAAATTGAGGTTGACCCCACCGGAGGCAATGGCTACACAACATTGGGAGTTTCGCAACTGCAATCGGTGCCCTATGCACTTCATGCGCAAACAGCCAACCGCTTCGAGGCGATTCCCGGCGCTGGAGACGAAGCCCTCTTTGAAGTGCGCAACAGCGAAGGCAAAGTGGTGTTTGCCGTTTACGAACAGGGAGTGCGTATTTACGTGGATGGCGACCCTGGCGATGAAGACAAGGGCAACCGTAGCGGCTTTGCCATTGGCGGGCTCACGGGTTTCAAGGATACGGGTGAGGAATACTTCAGGGTATCGCGCGGATATACCCAGGTGCTGTTCGACGACGAGGGAAAGAGTAATCGCAGCGGTTTCGCCATAGGCGGACTTACGGGCCTAAAGGGCGGAGAGGATGAAAAGGATTACCTAAATGTATCACGCAATCAAACACGTGTAATTTTCGATGATACGGCCAAGGGCAACCGCAGCGGGTTCTTCATTGGTGGCCTCACAGGCTTGAAAGACGGAGAAGAATCGGGAGCAAGCTTCTTCGACGTAACCACCGATGCTACAGGGGTGATTGACCCCGCCGAGAACCGCGTGCTGTGGTACCCGCTAAAGAACGCATTCCTGGCGGGCAGGGTGCTGGTAGAGTCTTCCGACAATGTGGGCGAAAACTCATTTGCTGTTGGGTATGAGAGCAAGGGCAAGGGCAAGTACTCCCAGGCCATGGGCTTTCAGGCTCAGGCCTTAGGGAACTACTCCACCGCCATTGGGAATAAGGCAAAGGCACATCAGATAAACTCCTTTGCCTTTGGCGAGGATGCTGAGGCTGTGGGCGAGGAGAGCTACGCCATAGGGCGTGGGGCATCGGCTACGGGCTATAGGAGTTTTGCCATAGGTAGTGCAGGGATTGACACATTGGGCAATGCCTCCGAACCCCCTCAAGCCATTGGAAATTACTCTTTTGCCTTAGGGCAGGGGGCAAAAGCAGTTGGGGAAGGTGCTTTTTCCATGGGGCTTACTGCTAATGCAATAGGAAACTATTCTATTGCAATAGGACGGAATTCAAAAGCATCTGATCGTTATGGCATTGCCATAGGATGGCATTCGGTTGCTGCCAATGCTGCTACTGCTATAGGTTACAATGCTTTGGCAACAGGAAGTTCTGCAATATCTATAGGTTCAGTAACAAATGCTAGCGGTGCAGTTTCCACTGCCCTGGGTAATAGTACAAAAGCTTCCGGCGATTTCTCTACTGCCATGGGTTATTTTACAAAAGCTTTAGGAGAATATTCTACTGCCATGGGTTATTTTACAAACGCATCAGGAAAATTTTCTACTGCCATGGGTATGAGTACAGAAGCTTCAAAGATTGCATCAGTTTCCATGGGTTATTTAACAATTGCTTCAGGTGAATACTCTACTGCTATGGGTTATGGCACTGAGGCTTCCGGATATAGTTCCGCTGCCATAGGTGAAAATACAGTGGCTTCCGGTGCTCGTTCTACAGCCATGGGGTATGACACCCAATCAACTTCTTATTATTCTACTGCAATGGGTTATTCTACAGTGGCTTCCGGTAACAGCTCTACTGCAATGGGTGGTGGTTCTAAAGCTTCTGCTTCTTATTCTTCTGCTTTAGGTTTCTATACCATTGCCAATACCCTTGCTATGACAGCCATTGGTCAATATAATTGGTTTGGTGCTGATAATCCCGGGGGATGGCTTGCCACAGACCCGATTTTTGTAATCGGCATTGGGAATAATAGTTCTGATAGAAAAAATGCCATGACCGTTCTTAAAAACGGTCGGATAGGTTTACAGTCGGTAACGGCACCTACCTATGCTTTGGAACTTCCCAATAGCGCAGAGGAGGGAAAGGGGAGTGCGCGGGCTACCGCTTGGGTAACCCACTCCGATACCCGTATAAAATCCAATCAGCAACCTATCCACTATGGCCTGGCCCAGGTGCTGCTTATGGCACCCAAAACCTACTTCCAGCACAATTCTACCACCAAGAATGGAAATATTGTTATTGCCCCAGAGGGCAAACAGGATATCGGGCTGGTGGCGCAGGAGGTGTACGAGATTATTCCAGAAGTGGTAAGTAAGCCTGAGAATGAGCAGGCCGCGCTATGGGGCATTGCTTACGATAAGTTGGTGCCCGTACTTATTAAGGCTATACAGGAGCAGCAGGAAATGATAGAGGGGCTAAAAGGGGAAATTGAGCAGATGAAAAAAACAATGGATAAGTAATTTAAAGAAATTTGAGTAGGTTATTAGCCGGCCCTGGGCCGGCTTTGTTGTTTTACCAAGGTTTAGGGTTTATCTAAAAATTAATTTAAAAATAGGGGATTTTACGGATTGCGCAGGTGGTAAAAATTAAGTTTATTTGCCAACTTTTACCATTTGGTTATGTTTGCACATTTTTTACACTCAGTATCAATTGCCAAAGTAACCAGATTGTACAAGACTACAGAGAGTTAACACCAAACAAATTAAACCATTTTTCGATATGAAGAGGACAGTAAGTTTTCTCGTTGGCGCAATCCTTTGGTTGGGTACCTTTGCTCAGGCACCCCAGGGATTCAACTATCAGGCCGTTGTACGCAATGCACAGGGCGTACCTTTGGCTCAGCAG
>MWFE01000059.1 GCA_002071445.1 Bacteroidetes bacterium ADurb.Bin008
ACAACGCCGCTTGTATGCCGACAACCAGTTGTGATTTGCTTACAAAATGTATCTTTGATAGATTGCTAACATCAAAATTCATTTTTATCATCTTCCCATACAAGTTGTGATTTGCTTACAAAATGTATCTTTGATAGATTGCTAACATCAGGCGGGCGATCTGGACTACGGCGCATTCATGTTGTGATTTGCTTACAAAATGTATCTTTGATAGATTGCTAACATCTTCACCTCCAGCAGCGACACGCCGCACTCAAGTTGTGATTTGCTTACAAAATGTATCTTTGATAGATTGCTAACATCGGAGGAGCTGGATAGGCTATATGGCCGACAGTTGTGATTTGCTTACAAAATGTATCTTTGATAGATTGCTAACATCCTTTGGAAAAATTGGAAGAATTGATTTCCTGTTGTGATTTGCTTACAAAATGTATCTTTGATAGATTGCTAACATCAACCGCATCATAGCGGGCAACAAATCAACAGTTGTGATTTGCTTACAAAATGTATCTTTGATAGATTGCTAACATCAGACCACGATGTTTTGCGCTGGGTAATAGGATGTTAGTTCAGTATTTAGGATTAAAAATCGGATGGTTAGCAATACCAAGAAAGCTCCCTTTGGGGAGCTTTTTTTGTTGCACTACCATCGTAACCTTTCTGCATACCGGATAGCTACGCCACCCATATATTAGAATAGCTGTAGCTGGATATGGGGTGTTTCCTTCTCTTTGGGTTCCTTGCCGTAGTACAGCTCCATATCGCCAAACTGCTTATCGGTTATGCGCAGTATGCCCACATTGCCCCGGGGGGGCAGGTGTGACTTGACGCGTTTGATGTGCACCTCGGCATTCTCGCGACTGGGGCAGTGGCGTATGTATATGGAGAACTGGAACATGACAAAGCCGTCCTTGAGCATTTTCTTTCTAAAGTCGGCATAGATTTTCCTGTCCTTCTTGGTTTCGGTTGGCAAGTCGAATAGCACCATTACCCACATAACCCTATACTCGCTTAGGCGTTCCATTATTCAACAAATTGGGGATATGCCACCCTTCGTGCCGTGCCCTCGAAGCAGCTGTTGAGCGAGGCGGTGGTTTGCGACAGGGCCAGCATCAGGGGGCTTCGCCGCTCGTTGATCAGCACGTCCAGCGTGGGGATGCTAAGCAGCTGGCACTTCACCTCTTGGGAGAGCTGGTGGTAGTCCGCTCCCTCTTGCACAATTTTAAGCACCACCCTATCCACAAAGGGACGGTAGGGTTCCATAATATCGTCGGCCAGGCAGTAGGCGTTGTAGCGATTGTGGTGGTGTAAGCCCAGGGTGGGTAGCAGCCCCGATGCCACCAGGGCCCTTGCGGCAATGGCCCTCAGAATGGCGTAGCCATAGTTAAGCAGATTGTTTGGTGGTGGTTCATCGCGTCCCCTTCGAAAGTCCTCTATGGGGAATAGGTTTGCCCAGTAGTAGGCTGCCGCCCTAGCCTCGTGGTTCTCGGTATCGCCCGAGGCAACCCTTGCGGCCCACCACTGCATATTCTCTACATCGGCACCACGGGCTATCCTAAGCAGAGTGGCCTGATTGGTAATCTTAGCCTTTACCGTTTGCTGCCACAGCTGTTTTTTTAGCGGTACCGATGCATCAATCTGCTGCCTGAATCGCTCGGTTTGCACCGTATTGCCCTCCAGTGGCAGCAGCAGGCCCACGGGCATATGGGCACTATTGCAGGTTACCAGGGCGCAGTTGTTGGCCAGTAGCTTCTCCATTAGCCCGTGGGTAAGGGTAATCTGCTGATGGTCGGTTATCACCACACCGATATCCTCAATGGGTATGGTGGTCTCTGAATCCCTCCTGAAACTCTTGGGGAGGGTTTCGTTCTTTTCCACTTCGGGAAGCCGCACCACCAGCTGCTCGTGTCGGGTGCTAAGGTAGGCGGGGTTCCCAAAGTAAAGGGTACGCTTAATCATAGTGCTCAGGTGTTGGTTTATAGCATTATACGTTTTTTTACATACACAATGTTGTTTTTAACCAACACATTATGAGCAATTTGCCTAATTCTTTGATGAATGACCCTTTTGGTGCTGTGGGCGTAACATTCTCACACAAAGCACTATTTGATGAAGCAGATTGGTTGTTCATCACCGGTTTAGAGATAACCAAAGCGCCTCAATACGTTTACGGTTCCTGACTTGTTCCCTTTAGTGCGTTGCGTTAGATATATCTTTTCAATTATTTTCAAGTATTCGGAGGGAATTTTGGTTCTTATCTTAACCCCTTTAAATGTTTCTCGAAACTTCGTGGCTCATTTTCCATTGGGGCTTTGCCCCAAACCCCATTCACTTTTTTGTCTTGATACAAAAAAGTAAACAAAAAAAATCAAGGTAAACCGATGCTTCACCCCGCCCTGCCCAAATTCTCGGATTCTAGCCCAAGCTGGTAAACCTCTTGGGCAGAATCCTACGGGTTTGGCCATTCACGCCATCGCCGGCCCGCCGGTTTACCGGGCCCACGCACTTTTGGCTGTGCGGAAAGGCCCTAGTGTTGGTCTTAAAGGATTTGGGGGTTGCGGGATGCGGAGTTGGTCGTTGCTCATTGCTCATTGCCTTTGGTTGAAAAAACGTCTTAGTGCGGTAAATTTCTCCCTTTTTTCAATGCTTACATTGATTATTAGTCATTTACCATCGTACTAATTTGAAAGGGGACAAGTCAGGAAAGCACTATTTGATGAAGTTGACAGGTTGTTCATCACCGGTTTAGAGATAACCCAAACGCCTCAATACGTTTTCGGTTGATTAGCTTACCATCTCTAAAGCCCATAATATCGGGATACGATGAGAATTCCCAATCCTCGCATTTTGTTACCAATCCATCCTTAACGGGATTAAAGTTGATATAGTTGAAACAGATATTGGGGTATTGATTTTCGGGGTGTTGAATATTTATTTGTGTAATACCCGGGCTATGAAACCAACCCGGGGTTATTCCCTGATTGAGTGTAAGGCAAATAGCCTTGGTTTGCTGTTGGAAAAGGGCACCTGAGCTTTTCTCCTGAATATTAATGGCGCGGGTATAGGATCGGAGCATAATGCCGATGGAGTGGTTTAAAGTTCGTGTTTTACTACTCAAGGTTTGACTTGAAGTCAAGCCTTGAGTAGTTCCTTGAGTAGAAACACTCAATTCCACCCTGTTCACATGCACCATCAAGTGGAAATGGTTGGGCATCAGGCACCAGGCAAGTATATCGGCAAAAGGCAGAACGTGTTGTTCAATCTTTTTTAGGAAGAACAGGTAGTTCTCCCTGCTAAAAAAGATACGCCCGTGGTTGTTGCCCTGATTATAGATATGATATAGATGCCCTTCCTCAAAAATCATAACGTATCATGTTACTGAAGGGTTGCCTTGGAGACAACCCTTTAGTGGAGGCAAATCTTTCATTTTAGTCATCATAGTTGTATTTTGCATTTATTTCTTCATCCGACAGATATCGCATCTTCTCTTCGTCCCAATACTTTTCGTAATCGAACATTTCCATATGCCAAGTACCATTGGTACCTCTAAGAACCGGAACCTCTTGTTTCCAATATTCTACCAATTTGGTGTACTGTTGGCGTTCATTAAACTCACCTTTTCTAAAGTCGGCCTCGTAATTAAATGCACGCCAAAGTTCAAGAATACTTTGTTTCAATAAACTAACCTGTTGGTCAGTTAAGCGATCTTCGGGTGGAAAATAGATGTGGGGCACGCCAAATATGCTCTCCATGGTTTGGTGTTCCTCCTCAAGCGATACTTCCAAGTCAATCACATCCCGTAGCACTTCCATATCCTCTGGCAATTCCATAAGGCGAGGTGAAGGGCGATTCCTCTGCGCTTCGCGCAGCATTTCGAGGAGTTGTTGTATATATCTGTTCATACTTATGCTTTAAAAATATTTCCTAATTTATTCATTTTGAAACGAGGTAATATCCCTTTCAAAAAAGATGTGCTGGCGGTTGTTGCCCTGATTGTAGATATGGTATAGATGACCCTGCTCGATAATCATTACAACAAATTATGAGGTTACTTAGGGGTTGACTCAAAGTCAACCCCTAAGTGGTTTTATTCAATACTCCCCCACTCCAACTATATCACCAAGGTGGTTGGTTCGAACTTTAACAATACCATCGATGCCTTTCAAACCTTCTCTTTTCCAAAAGAAATTTTTAGTGCCTGAAAGGTTGTCAACACTCGTTTCAAGGTGATGTCTGAAGAAATAATCTTTTGTAGCAATTTTTTGCACCCTAAAAAGGTTTGGACTAATAAGAGCCTTGTTAGCGGGGTCGAGCAAATCAATTTCAGAAGGGTCGAACCCAGTTTTCTTATTGGGAAAAACAAAAAGTTCATTCTGCTTCATGGTGAAAAGGAATTTCCAACCTAAATAAGAGTTATACCCCTTATCAATTATGGGTAGCCCTTGGTTTACACGGGTTACCGCTTCAAAAAACGAAACCACTTTTTCCTGTAGTGCTCCCTGCTCGTCGCGGTAAATGGCCACATGGTGGTTATTGCCTGTACTCACAAAATCAACTGGTATGGGATTGCCGTGCTTATCAAGTATCAGCTTACCATGATGGTCCTTTTTATAGTGAAGTGGCTCGGCGTTCTTCACCCCGCTTATGGTAACCCGCTTAATGGCTATCCCTTTTTCCTTGTTTTGCCATATGGGATTTAAATCAAGGTCGGAGAAAGCCTTTTTGGCATCGCCCCCAAACTCCTGTAGCCTTTCCCTCAGTAATTTTACAATCCCCTTGTCAAGTACTTTGTCAATGTCCTTGTCTTCTTTAAAGTTTTCGGGGGTTACATCTTTTCTAACAGAGTAATCGGTTGCCGAACATGATAGTTTTACCTGTTCAGGTACCTTTTTAGTTTGCGTTTCATCGGTATATATTGGTTTTTTGGAGGGCGAATTGGCACCACCAAATGCTTTTTTGGGGTCGTTGTTATACTCAGCAAGTCTTTGGAGCAAAGCGTTACGATATACAGGATTGGCGACTTTTGCTATGGTTTCCAAATCAAACTTTGTGCCCACCTTTTCCATTTTGGTTTCGTAGTAGTGGTATAAGCCATATACCGTTTCTTTGTGTAGCTGCCCTCGGGGCGTAAGGGTAATTTGTGGTTGACTTTTTCCGGAAATTCTATTCTTGTTCTTAGTAACCACCTTATTTTTACTCTTATGCGAAATGATTACGTTTTCCAAATGTTTTTTAGCCTCGAGTCTAAAGTTGGGCATTGGCTCTTTAAATAACCTGGTTTTTGTACCATTTTTATTTACATGCTCTTCCAACTCTTTTTTCTCTATGGCTATGATATTGCCATGAAGTTTATGGGTGGGGTTATTTCTCGCATTCAGGTAGTTGAGATATTGTATATGGCTGTGCTTGGTGAATGCAACAGTAAGAGCATCCATAGCATGATGGCGGTGATCATTGCGCTTGGTCCAATCCTTAATCACTTCCACTTGTTGTCCATACTTGCGCTCCTCCATTTCGGTAAGCCCTAATGCACGATATTTGGGCAGATTTAGTTCTTTCATCACATTTATTAGCCCCCAATCTTCGCGTAACTTATCTGTAACCTGCCCTGTGGTAGTGACTACCCTTCTGGTAATGGTAAATAGCATCTCCTTAGCCTTTTTGGCAATATACTGGGTCTCACGCAAGTCGCGCTCAATTAATCCATCTTCAATTTCACTCTCACTTTTCAGCAGTTTTCTATACTTGGCTTTGGACAATCCACCTTCTTTTGACTTTTGTCCAAGTTGAAAAAGTTTCTCTATTCTTACCACAAACTCGTCCAATTTTCCCTCGCCATAATCTTCCAAAATGTAATCGTAGGCTGTTCTATTACCTTTTTTTAAATTTTCATCTCTATATACTACTGTTTTGTTTGAAAAACTATCGTCAAAAAGCCTAGATTGAGGGATAATGTGCTCTATATCTATCTCTTTGCTGTATAATTTTTCTCTCGGAATATAGGTATTTGTGTATAAATCCTTGTAACCATTATCCTTAAGTTCTTCATATAGTTTGTATCGAATAATATCATTTCGGGTGGGATTTTTAATGCCAAATTCATTTTGCAGTAGTTTGGCAATTTGCTCATGTTGACCTTTGGCCTTATTAATACCCTCGGTTATCTGTTTACGTTTTTCTGCACTATTCTTCAGTTCTCTTGCCAACTCAATACGTATCTCATCAAAATGAAAATCTTCGGGTTTTCCCTTTGCCTTTAGTTTTTTATTCTCTATGTCGATAAGGGTATTTACCACGTTCACCATTTGGTTAAGTACCTTCTCCACTACTGGTTGTCTTAAACTATTCTTTTTAAGAAGTTCGAGGCGTCGCTTAAGAATCCTGTTCTCCAATTCATCCTTTGTAAACGAATGTTTAGAGTGCCTATAACCTGCCAAACTACAAGCTTCATCATATTGATGCTCCTTTATATAAGGAAGAATTCTACGAATGGCCTTAGTTGAAAGGTTGCCATAATCGTCGAGTAGTGGAACATTAGCCAATATACGACCATACTCTTCCGAGAAACCAAATTTCTCCTCCAGTAGTTTGTACAACCGTTCATTTCCGCTTTTAGAATTATCACCTTCATAGGAATAAAGCAAATGCCACAATTGGTAGAAAGGCTGCTGCTCAAATGCTTTGCCCTCAAGTTCTGCATTAAAATCTAGGATACTTGTATCAATACCAAGGGTTTCGAACACAGCAACTACCATCTCCTTAATCTGCGAAGCTGGAACTTTTAGGTCATCCAATTCTATCTCATCCTTCGATGTTTTAACCCTAAGGTAATCCCTTACATCGTGCCCTGATAATTCAATTATTTTTAGATACGCATCGTATAGTGCCCTGTTGGTACGATTTCCATCAATAGACTTGTAATTCATCTCCCACTCTTTGGTGTTGCATCCCAACATTTCAAGAATAGCATCATCTTTAAGCGTGCCCTTTATATTCAACTCATCAAATAACAGCTGCTTTTCTTCAAGATTAAGGGAGAATATTTCTTTTTCCTGTTCAAACAACGTGGTTTGTTTAACATCTCCAACTGGCTTTCTCTTTTTGCTTCCCTTCTTTTTTACAACCATATTATTTAGAATCTGCCAAATCTTAAATTCTTGGAATAGTGGCGATGACCTAGGAGCAACCCTTGCGCCTATGGTTTTGGTTGTTTTCTTTCCATCCTTTTCAACCTCAATAACTTTGCTTTCAAATTCGCAGAAACTGATGAGTTCTTTTTGCGATTTAAGTCTTCGCTGATAGAAAATAATGGTATCGCGAATTTCACTTTTCAATTCGGGGGTAAGTACAGTGTGATATTTGGCTTGGGTTTCCCAAATTTTTTCAAATTCATCTAAATAATCCTGCCTGTAAAAAACTTGATTCTTAAGACGTGTGTGTCTGTTTTCCTGTAATTGTTTGTATAAATACTGCCCTACGGTTTGCTTATTGAAATAGAGTTCCTTGCTTCTATCTGAAATACTGCCCAAATAGCCACTGGAACTGCTCAGATTCTTATTAATTTCAGCAATTACATATGCTGCTTCTTCCTTTGCTAGCTGTAAGTTAATGGCATCATTTCGCCACTTATATGCCTGCAACCTTTTCCTTTCCGTTAGATTTAGTTTAATGGTTTTCTCAGTTTTTAAACTATCCTCAAGGTCTTTAATATCGGCAGTATTAAAGCCATATCTATTCCAAAAAATTGCTGCAGTAGCACGTTGCCCCTTACCTTTGACTTCCTCGTAAAAAGTATCAGTAAATACATCTGGATAGTACTGCTTCTGCTTTTGCCACACCCTATCAAATTCGGCTTGCAGGTCGGAGCGATAAAAATCGGGCACTGCTTTTTTCCCTTCTTTCAATAGTTGAAATACATATTGACCTGGCGTTAGGTTCTCTTCGTAAAGTTTTTTTGCAATAGCCATTCCATCAATAGCCTGCCCCTCGTCGTCATCCTTAGCTTTACGGTTGCTTTTATATCCGCGTTTCTTATTTATAGCCAGCAGAACCCTTGCAAATTCGTCCAATTCAATGCGTTCTGTGGTAGCCTTCGACCTTATGGCCCATGTACTATGGGTTGTGTTTTTCCCATCTTCTGTCAATATGGTACTCTCATTCAATATATTATGCTTCTTGAGAATTTTATTCAAGTTCTCTCTACGGTCTTTATATCTATCCAAATTTCTTCGGGCCCCGCGTTTAAGCGTTCTTTCAGCATTAACAGAAAATGGGCGCCCTTTCTCAAAGTTTGTTTGCTCATCCACAGTAAGTGGATTCACACGCACTCCAATCTGTTTTATTTCAGATTTTTCGTAATTATCATCCTCAATTACGTAGGCCCACCCTATAGAAGTGGTACCTAGATCTAACCCTAAAATTTTTTTCATAATATTTGGATTCTATGTGTTTATGAGTTAAATTTGTAATTACATTTTGTAAGAAAATCACAATAAGGATTATTCCGTTGTGAAAACATTAAGCCGCCCTCGTCTTACAATACGGGGGCATTTTTGTTTTCAACAAATTTAATAAAAAATCACCTAAGATTCTATATTGCTATCGGTTATCCATCACTATACTAAAATAAGTAACGCTACAACAAAAGTTATTCTTTCAAATGCAGGGGTTGTAGGCCTAGCGGTCATTACACTATGGAGTTGAAATAAAAGTATCCTTCGGGAGCCTCATGGCACGAAGTTGACCATTAACCCTCAGCGGAACAGCAATGAAATATTCCCCATAGGGCGCAATCAGAAAGAGATATGGACCATGTGACGGTACACGCCATGCAATGTTCCTATGATTAAACGGGATTCCTTTTACCCAAATGATTTGTTTTATATTTGTTCAATATGTAAGTTGCATGCCTAATGTGAAACTTGCTGATTTTTAAATTAATATACTCCATTGTTATTAAAACTCAGGAATTAACCCTAATCTAAATAAACAAAAAATCCCATTGCCATGAAAAAACTTTTTCTTGTAGCAACAGTAATCGTTGCCATGTCAGTAAACCTGAATGCCGCCATATGGCGCGTAAACAACATAGCCGGTGTTAATGCCGATTTTACAACCATACAGGCAGCGCACAATGCTGCAAATGCAGGCGACACCATTTACCTTGAGCCCTCGGCCGGAAACTATGGAAACCTTACCGCTACCAAGCGTCTGGTAATTATTGGCCCGGGCTATTTCCTTGCAGAAAATGAGGGTTTGCAGGCGAATCATACTTCAAGCACCATTGGCACCATTGAATTTAATAGCGGCAGCGATGGCTCGGTGTTGTGCGGATGCACCACGGGCAGAATCACCATTAATGCATCGGGCATTCTGATAGAAAGGAATTTTGTTAACCACTACCACACCAATTACGATTCTTCCATTTTGTTCACAGGAAGTACCAATAATACCATAATTAGAAATAACTATATTATCCCAAGAAATTTCCCGACAGGCTATACCCAAAGGGCGATAAACTGTTCGGGTTCAGCCAATAATGTGCTTATTTGCGGCAATTTCATCGGAATGGCTTCTTACACCAGTTCTCGTTATGCCATTGATGTGCAATCAAATTTTGCCGGTGAGATTTCAAATAATGTTATCGAGGGATACGTAACCATCAACAATACAATTTTTAATAATAATATTCTAACAATGGGGGTATTTACCCATACAAACTCCTCTTTCAACAATAATATTGGAAACTCTACCCAGTTTGGTACAGCCAATGGCAATCAGCAGAATGTGAATATGACTACCGTGTTTGTCGGAACGGGAAGTACCGATGGGCAGTGGCAGCTTAGCGCCGGTTCACCTGCCCTTGGAGCAGGGGTTGACGGTGTGGATTGCGGAATGTTTGGCGGCGATTACCCCTATAAACTATCAGGTCTGCCAAGCGTACCGGCTATTTACTACCATGAGCAGACCATAGACAACGTTAATCAGCAGCTCAACGTAACTATCAAAGCCAAAAGCCATAACTAAGCATGAGATGGAAAGCAATTCTGCTGCTGCTCCTGCTATGCAGGGCGGCAGTGGGCCTGTCTCAGAACGTGGTTTATGCTGAATATTTCATCAACACCGATCCGGGATACGGCAATGCAACAGAGTTAGCCTTCGGCCCTGCACCCAATGTGGAGGATATCAACTTCGTGGTTGATATAGAGGGTCTTGGCAGGGGCTTTCACAATCTGTTTGTGCGGGTTAAGGACGAAAACGGAAGGTGGAGTTTAACCAACAACAAACCCTTCTGCAAGGAAAGGGTATTCATCCAGTCGCCAGATATAATTAAGGCAGAGTACTTTGTGAATACCGACCCCGGATTTGGCAGCGCAACCAATATCCCCATAATCCCCGGGCCGGATATCACCGGTATATCATTTGCGGTGGATGTATCCTCGTTGGGCAATGGCTTCCATAATCTATACACACGGGTTAAGGATGCCAATGGCAAGTGGAGTATGATCAATGTGAAGCCTTTTCTAAAGGAAACGGTATTCATCCAATCGCCTGATATAGTTAAGGCAGAGTATTTTGTGAATGACGACCCCGGATTTGGCAGCGCAACCAATATCCCCATAACCCCAGGGCAAGATATCACCGATATATCATTTGTCGTGGATTTATCTTCGTTGGGCAATGGCTTCCATCATCTATACGCCAGGGTTAAGGATGCCAATGGTAGGTGGAGTATTACCAATGTGAAGCCTTTTTTCAAGGAAACGGTGCCCATTCATTCGCCTGATATAGAGCAAGCAGAGTACTTTGTGAATGAAGACCCCGGATTTGGCAGCGCAACCGATATTCCCATAACCCCCGGGCAGGATATCACCGACGTATCATTCACAGTGGATTTATCCTCGTTGGGCAATGGCTTCCATCATCTATATACCCGGGTTAAGGATGCCAATGGCAGGTGGAGTATGACCAATGTGAAGCCTTTTTTCAAGGAAACGGTGCCCATCCATTCGCCTGATATAATTAAGGCAGAGTACTTTGTGAATGAAGACCCCGGATTTGGCATCGCAACCGATATTCCCATAACCCCCGGGCAGGATATCACCGATGTATCATTCACAGTGGATTTATCCTGGTTGGATAGGGGTACTCATTATCTATATGTTAGGGTTAAGGATGCCAATGGTAATTGGAGCCAAACCAATTCCAAATCCTTCTACAAAGAAACAGTTCTCATCCAATTGCCAAATATTATTAAGGCAGAGTACTTTGTGAATACCGATCCCGGATTTGGCGATGCAACCGATATACCCATAACCCCCGGGCAGGATATCACCGATATATCATTCACAGTGGATTTATCCTCGTTGGGCAATGGCTTCCATTATCTATATACACGGGTTAAGGATGCCAATGGCAAGTGGAGTATGACCAATGTGAACTCTTTTTTCAAGGAAACGATTCCCATCCAATCGCCTGATATAGTTAAGGCAGAGTACTTTGTGAATACCGATCCCGGATTTGGCAGTGCAACCAATATACCCATAACCCCCGGGCAGGATATCACCGACATATCGTTCACAGTGGATATATCCTCGCTGGATAATGGCTTCCATAGCCTATTTACACGGGTTATGGATGCCAATGGCAAGTGGGGTATGACCAACGTGAAGTCATTTTACAAGGATCAGGTTAGTACGGAATTACCGGACATAGTTAAGGTTGAGTACTTTTTTGATACCGATCCGGGTTTTGGGAATGGGGTTGATTATCCCATCATACCCAATCCCGATACAGGCACACTGGAAATAATTGCCGATGCTTCGGGACTTTCATTGGGTACGCATTACCTCTATGTAAGGGTACAGGATCGGAACGGCAAATGGAGCATTACAAATATCAAGGCTTTTGATATGCATTGTGACGATTTGGTGGTTGATTTCACCTCCGGTGAGGGATGTTCAGGCCATCCACATTTGATATCCGATAACTCAACCGGTGTTTATCCTTTGGCAGAGTATCACTGGGATTTTGGCGATGGAACTCCGATTGTCGTTGCCGACAGGGGCGATATTGAGCATATCTTTGCCACCGCAGGGGTTTACGATGTAACCCTTGAGGTGCGGAATAGCGCTGAGTGCATCGATTTTGTTACCAAGCCGGTAACTATCAATGCTTCGCCGGGAATTCCTGATACCCCAACAGGTTCAACAAACCTTTGTGTGGGGACGCCCACCACGAGCTACTCCACAACAGGTGCTGACAATTCCACCAGCTATGAGTGGGAGCTAAGCCCCGATGAAGCAGGAACCATAGGCGGCAGCGGTACAATCGGTACGGTTGAGTGGGCTGATGGTTTTACCGGAACTGCACAGGTACGCGTGAGGGGAATTAACCCACAATGTGAGGGTGATTATTCTCAATGGCTGGATATTACGGTTTCCTCTGCCTCGGTAGGTGGCATTGTAACCTCTAATAACAGTCAGATATGCGAAGGTAGTTCCACGGGAACATTAACCCTTACCAATTTTAACGGAAGCATTATAAGGTGGGAGAAACAGTTCAATTCGGAGGGATGGACTTCTATTACTCATACTTCTTATACCTATTCCGAAATTGTTAATACTCCCGGAATTTGGCATTACAGAGCGGTTGTCAGGAATGGAGCTTGCGATGAAGACTATTCTTCTGCTGTGAGCATAACAGTTCACCCTCTACCCGTTGTTTACTTTGTTATGGGAGGTGGAAGTTACTGTGCAGGAGGTGATGGAGTGGAAGTAAAACTTAGCAATTCGCAAAGCGGCTTCAATTACAGATTATATAGAAATGGCGTTGTTCTCGTCTCTACTGTGGTGGGTACGGGTGAGGAAATTTCTTTCGGACTGCAACAGGCGGAAGGTATTTATACCATTTGGAGTGAAACTCCGGGTTCGGGATGCACCGCTCAAATGCATGGCAGCGTAACAGTCAACATAGATCCTCTGCCCGGTGCAGCCGGGCCCATTTCGGGAAGAACCGGTGTGTGTCAGGGAGAATCGGGGGTGGTGTACACCGTTCAGCCCATTTCTTATGCCAACTCTTACGTGTGGACGCTGCCCGACGGTGCAACGGGCCAGAGCAGCACCAATAGCATCACTGTAAACTTTGACAATGAGTTCGTTTCGGGCAATATCTCGGTTTACGGGGTCAACTATTGCGGCGAAGGAGCTTCCGCAACCCTTGCCATCACCGCATACGACCTCCCTGATGCAGCAGGTACAATTTCGGGAAGCACCGTGGTTTGCCAGGGCGAAGCATCGGTGGTGTACAGCGTAGATCCCATTGCCAACGCTACATCCTACGTTTGGGGGCTGCCCAACGGGGCAACGGGTCAGAGCAGCAGCAACAGCATCAGCGTGAACTTTGGCAATGATGCCGTATCGGGTGATATTTCGGTTTATGGTACCAACGATTGTGGTAATGGGATTCCTGCAACCCTTGCCATCACTGTGAGCCCCATACCCAATGCAGCCGGGGCCATCTCCGGTATCACCAGCATTTGCCAGGGCGAGACCTCAGTGGTGTACAGCGTACAACCCATTGCTTACGCCAACTCCTATGAGTGGACGCTACCCAACGGAGCAACGGGTCAGAGCAGCACCAATAGTATCACCGTGGACTTTGGTGTTGATGCCGTATCGGGGAATATCTCGGTTTACGGAGTCAACAATTGCGGCGCAGGAACTCCCGCAACCCTTGCCATCACCGTGAACACCCTGCCCGGTGTGGCGGGATCCATTATGGGTAGCACTAGTATATGCCAGGGGGAGACCTCGGTGGCGTACAGCGTGGAACCCATTGCCCACGCCACATCCTACGTTTGGGGGCTGCCCAACGGCGCAACGGGTCAGAGCAGCAGCAACAGCATCAGCGTGAGCTTTAGCAATAATGCCGTATCGGGTGATATTTCGGTTTATGGTACCAACTACTGTGGTGATGGTGCTTCCGCAACCCTTGCCATCACTGTGAACCCCTTACCCGATGCAGCCGGGGCCATCTCCGGTATCACCTACGTTTGTCAGGGGGAGACCTCGGTGGTGTATAGCGTAGAGCCCATTGTTCATGCCACCTCCTATACGTGGACGTTACCCAACGGCGCAACGGGTCAGAGCAGTACCAATAGCATCACCGTGGACTTTGGTGTTGATGCCGTATCGGGTAATATCTCGGTATACGGAGTCAACGATTGCGGAGGAGGAACTCCCGCAACCCTTGCTATCACCGTGAATCCCATACCCGGCGCTGCCGGGACCATCTCCGGCATCACCAGCGTTTGCCAGGGCGAGACCCAGGTGTACAGCGTAGAGCCCATTGCCCACGCCAGTTCCTATGTGTGGACGCTACCCGACGGAGCAACGGGTCAGAGCACTACCAATAGCATTACCGTGAGTTTTGGCAATGATGCCGTATCGGGTGATATCTCGGTGTACGGTGTCAACGATTGTGGCCATGGGGTACATTCAGCTCTTGCTATCACTGTGAATATGAAACCACCCAAGCCTACAATAACTCTTATTGATAAAACATTGTACTCTGATGCTCCCGTTGGCAATCAATGGTACGATCTGGAAGGGGCAATTGCAGGGGCAACTGATCCACAATACACCGTAACGTACAGCAGTACTTACTTTGTAATCGTTACTATTAACGGATGTAGTTCGGATCCGTCAAACTCAATTGAAGTAGATTTAACAGGCATCGGGGATATTGATTTTAGTAAAATTATCAAAGTATATCCAAACCCCGTTTCGGATGAATTAATAGTTGAGTTTCAGGATAATAAAACAGAGTTAACTTTTGAGATTATAAATTCTGCAGGAGTGGTTGTTTACAGGGGTACTCTGGTAGATAGAGTTTACATCAACACCCGTTCTTTTAATGCGGGTATCTATTTTATCCGAATAGAAACAGAAGATTCCGTTGAACTTCGAAAATTCATAAAGCAATAACGCCATATTGAGGGTGCCTCTGGTGGGCACCCTCTTTTTTATCTACCATAACATAGGTACAGCGTTGTGGTTTGTCCCTGTTGTTCCTGAAAAATCTTTGATTTGCAGTGCCCCCAAAAAATTCCAAAAAAAAGATACCTTTGAAGCCGTTTCGCGTTAAACCTTTTTACACCGGATTTGTTCCAACATACTATACCATAGTGGAGGAGAATGCCTTATGACCAATAATAGTAAAGTGCTGCTTATGATCCTCGATGGTTGGGGAATAGGCAAGGGCGACAGGAGCGATGCCATTGCCACCACGCAGCCAAAGAATATGACAGACCTAAAAAACAGCTACCCCAATGCGCAGCTGCTCACCTGTGGCGAGGATGTGGGTTTGCCCGCCGGGCAAATGGGCAACTCCGAGGTAGGACACCTGAATATCGGCGCAGGGAGGGTAGTGTATCAGGACCTGGTGCGGATTAACATGGAGATAAGGGATGGGAAAATTGAGAGCAACCCCGTGTTAACAAAGGCTTTTACATATGCCCGCGAAAAAGACGTTGCAGTTCACTTCATCGGCTTGGTTTCCGATGGCGGGGTGCACTCCATGGATACCCACCTTTACAAGCTGTGCGACATGACAAAAGGGTACGGGCTGGAAAAGGTTTACATCCACGCCCTCACCGATGGCCGCGATACCGATCCGCAGAGCGGGTTGGGTTTTGTACGCAACCTGGAGGAGCACCTTCAACACAGCAATGGGGTTATAGCCTCGCTAACCGGCAGGTACTACACCATGGATCGCGATAAGCGGTGGGAGCGCATCAAGGTCGGTTACGACCTGATGGTGAGCGGCATAGGGAAGCCTACCCAAAACATCACCAAGGCCATGGAGGAGTCGTATGCCGAGGGCATTACCGATGAGTTCATCAAACCCATTGTCAGGGTGGACGACGGCGGTCAACCCGTTGGGTTGATCAGGAAGGGCGATGTGGTTATCTGCTTCAACTTCCGCACCGACAGGCTGCGCGAGATAACCATAGCACTTACGCAAAAGGATATGCCCGAGCACGGTATGCACACCATACCGCTGCACTACGTTACCATGACCCGCTACGACGATACCTTCAAAGGTGTACACGTGGCCTACGAAAAGGATAACCTTAAGAATACGCTGGGCGAAGTGGTTTCGAAGGCAGGACTTAAACAGCTGAGGATTGCTGAAACCGAGAAGTATGCCCATGTAACCTTCTTCTTCTCAGGAGGGCGCGAGGCCGAGTTCAAAGGCGAGAGCAGAATTCTGATCCCCTCGCCCAAGGTGGCAACCTACGATTTGAAGCCCGAGATGAGTGCCTTCGAGGTGAAGGCTGCCATTGTGGATGAACTCAACCATCGCACTCACGATTTTATCTGTCTCAACTTTGCCAACGGCGATATGGTTGGGCACACCGGCGTGTATAGCGCCATACAGACGGCTGTAAAGGCCGTGGATCAATGTGTGGGCGAGGTAGTTACAGCAGCCCGCAACAATGGCTATACCGTGATCATCATTGCCGACCATGGCAACGCCGACAATGCCATTAACGCCGATGGATCGCCCAATACGGCACACTCGCTCAATCCCGTTCCCATCATACTGGTGAGCGATAAGTGCGAAAGGGTGGAGAATGGCATTCTGGCCGATGTGGCGCCAACCATACTCAGTATCATGGGTCTTCCCATTCCAGAGGAGATGACCGGGAAAGTGCTTTGCCGATAATCAACCCTGCCCGAAAGATAAGTGCAGGATAACCGCCAACGTTGTATGATTCAGATTGATGATAAGCTCATCAGCTTCGATGTTTTTGAAAAGCATTTCTGTTGCGACCTTCCCCAATGCTTAGGCGCATGTTGCGTGCATGGCCTTTCGGGAGCTCCACTGGAACCTGAGGAGATAGATATACTTAAAAAAGAAATTGGCATCATAGAACAGTTTTTAAAACCCGGTGGCATTGAGGCTGTTAGGAAACAGGGTGTGGCCATCAGGGATTTCGACGGGGATATGGTTACTCCCCTTATCGAGGGAGAGGAGTGCGCATTCTGCATTGAGGAGAATGGCATTGCCATGTGTGCCATCGAGAAGGCGTGGCTACAGGGGAAGGTAGGGTTTCGTAAGCCCATTTCGTGCCATTTGTACCCCATCAGGGTAAAGAAATATTCGACATTCACGGCCATCAATTACGACCAGTGGAGCATTTGTCAGCCGGCAAGGGATCTGGGTTTGAAAAACGGCATACTCGTATATAAATTTTTGAAGGAGGCCATCACACGAGCCTATGGCAAGGAGTTTTATCATGAAATGGAGGTGGCAGCCCAAATGTTAGAGGAGCAGAGGGCCGATTCTCAAAACGAAAGTCAGCAATAGCCTTTATTTAATCGGTAATTCGCCCTGTCCCTAAGGCACGATTGAGCCGTTTTTCTTGCTGGCCAATGGGTTGAATTCCCGTTTTTAAGCTATATTTATACCGCGATAAAACGAATACTAATCATAAATACAAAAACATGAGTTACATTAAGAAGTACATTGACGACAACAAGGATCGTTTTTTGGATGAGCTTTTCGGTTTGATAAGAATTCCTTCCATCAGCTCCCTATCTGAACACAAACCCGATATGGTGAAGTGTGCCGAGTACTGGCGCGATCAGATGCTGAAGGCCGGTGCCGATAAGGCCGAGGTTATGCCCACCGATGGGCATCCGGTGGTTTACGGAGAAAAGATCATCGACCCCAAAGCACCTACGGTGCTGGTATATGCCCACTACGATGTGATGCCTGTTGACCCCATTGAGGAGTGGAAGTCGCAGCCCTTTGAGCCCGTTATCAGGGATGGTAAGATTTTTGCTCGCGGTGCCGACGACGACAAGGGCCAGGGATTTATGCATGCCAAGGCTTTTGAACTGATGGTGAAAACCAAAACCCTTCCCTGCAACGTGAAGTTTATGATTGAAGGCGAGGAAGAGATGGGCTCGCCCAATCTGGGCAAGTGGTTGGACCAGCATAAGGAGATGCTGAAAGCGGATGTCATACTGGTTTCGGATACCTCTTTGTTAGGCAAGGATGAGCCATCGATTACCACGGGTTTGCGTGGTCTGGCCTATGTTGAGGTTGAGGTTACCGGGCCCAATCGCGATCTCCATTCAGGTCTCTTTGGCGGCGCCGTAGCCAATCCAGCCAACATATTAGCCAAAATGATTGCGTCGTTGCACGACGAGAATAACCATATCACCATCCCCGGCTTTTACGACGATGTTTTAGAGGTTAACCCCACCGAGCGTGCCGAGATGAATAAAGCGCCATTCAGTCTGGATGAATATAAAAAAGCACTGGATATCAAAGAGGTGTGGGGAGAAAAAGGATTTACCACCCTTGAGCGCGTGGGAATTCGTCCGACCCTTGATGTGAACGGCATTTGGGGTGGTTATATTGGCGAAGGGGCCAAAACTGTGTTGCCATCCAAGGCATCGGCCAAAATATCCATGCGATTGGTGCCCAACCAGGACCACAACAAGATTGCCAAGCTCTTCCAGAAGCATTTCGAAGCCATTGCTCCCTCCTACGTTAAGGTAAAAGTTACGCCCTTGCATGGTGGTCAGGGTTACGTGGCTCCCACAAACACCCCTGCCTATCAGGCGGCGAGCAAAGCCATGGAAGAGACCTTTGGCAAGAAACCCATACCCTACCGTAGTGGAGGCAGCATTCCCATTATCAGCACCTTTGAGGAGAAGTTGGGGCTGAAATCCATTCTCATGGGGTTTGGTCTTGAGTCGGATGCCATCCATTCGCCCAACGAGAACTACCAGCTGGAAATGTTTTTCAAGGGTATCGAAACGATTCCTCTGTTTTACAAGTATTTCTCCGAAATGGCCAGGTAGCAGCAGATAATTGCATAATTTTTCAATCCCGATGAGTTTTTATGGCTAATCGGGATTTTTCTTTATTTTTTTGTGCTCTTTTGATGGCCTTTTTAGTATATTGCCCACAATAAATTCTGGTGATATGAAATCGAAAAGAACCTCCATTGCGTTGTTATGCCTCGTAACAGTTTTTGGCTTTTCATTTTGTAAAGGGCCTGTTAAGGAAAACGGTGAGTTTCGCCCGTCCAAGCAGCAACGTGCCGAAGATGCCATTAAAAGTTGGATGTTTGAAAATTATGAATACCCCGACTACAAGCCCATTGTATTTGGCCAGGTTAATGCCCGGTACGAGAGGAGCGAGCGTACGCTTCAGCTAATGACAATGATTGAGAAGAAGGAGAACGAAGACGGAGGGAAAGGGCATACTGCTGAGGTGGATAGTTTGAAAACCTTGCTTGAGCAAAATTTGGGGGAGCTTTTAGGATATACCATACTGCACAAGTTTAGCATTACAAATCTGGCGGGCGAACCTGTAGAGACAGAGTGTCTTTTTTTACTCGATACCCTTTTCAGGGTTGCCTCAGTGCTCAATCCCGAGGAGTTCGATTTGATTCTCACCGAAAAGGTCTTCTATCGGGTTGAACAATAGTCGGATACCTGTTGGTCCCTGTTTAAAATTCGAGGACTATCTTTGTACTCTCGAAACAAGATTATCTGAAACCTTTTTACTGAGTGGTCTTTTACCCATTGATTATGGTTTCCGCTTAGAGAATCCCGTCCACTATGGTATTTCGCTGCTCATCATCCAAAGGGATCCC
Organism: Bacteroidetes bacterium ADurb.Bin008; assembly: GCA_002071445.1. Classification (GTDB taxonomy): domain Bacteria; phylum Bacteroidota; class Bacteroidia; order Bacteroidales; family Tenuifilaceae; genus MWFE01. Next base: position 19,685 of record MWFE01000059.1, read on the forward strand.
CGCAAGTGCCCGGGCTAACACATCGGTTTCGTGCCGGCGTCCCATTAGCGCCTCTTCTATGGATTGAGCCACATAGCGGGGAAACGACGAACCTGTAATCATTACGTTGGAAATATTACCATTGTCCACGTCTAATGCAATGGTAATGGTTCCCGAGGGTAGTTCTATCTTCCTTTGCAGTGAATAGGAGGGCGAGTAGCCAAAATTCCACTCCCACCGGATGTACTTTTCTTCATACAGCTTGTTAATATGCACTTTATCCTCTGCCGAGAGGCTGTACTCGGTGGCATCGGCAAAAACTGTGAGAATGTGCTCCCAGAGATGCTGTGCAAAATCATCAATGGTCATGGGTTGTGGCAGGTGATCGCTGATATTGGTAACGGTTGCCAGAACCGACTGAACCGCTCTGTCGCTATACCTGTTTTTATCAACGTAAAGGAGTTGGGCCAGCAGATGTAGGTTGGATTGGAAAAGCAGGGTACCGTGGTGCATAACCCTTGATTTGAAGACATGCTCGGCATTGCCCGATATTTTTAGGCCATTGATGGTAAGGTTGTTGTGTCCTTCAAATTTAGCCTCCAGGCCAATTTTTGCCAAGGCTGCGATGATGGGTTCCGTATATCCCTTGAAATCTACCATCTTACCCTCTTTGCCGTTCTTGATAAAGGTGAAGTTGAGATTTCCCAGATCGTGGTACACAGCACCCCCTCCCGACAATCGGCGTACCACTTTAATACCCTGTTTTTTAACAATGTCAATATCAATTTCAGCCAGCGTGTTCTGGTGTTTCCCCACCACCACCGAGGGTTGGTTGCGGTAAAGCATGAAAAACTCATCGGTGCGGTGTTTTAGCAGGTACTCTTCGCAGGCGATGTTGAAGTAGGGATCGTGCGATGGCGATTTAATGCACAGCATGTTTGCTCTGAGGGGGTTTTATAATCCTATTGCCTGTCTTTCGGTCGATGTACTCCAGCAGTTTCCAGATGCCAAATCCTATTGCCGAGCCAAGGGCGGCGCCCACAAGGATATCGCCCGGATAGTGCACCCCGATGTAAATCCTGCTGTACGAGACAAGTAGAGCCCAGAAGAGGATGCCGATGCTGAACCACCTCTTTCTGATAAGGCACACGAGGAAAACTGCAACTCCAAAGGAGTTGGCCGCATGCGACGACACGAATCCGTATTTGCCCCCGCACCGTTTGACCACGTGAACCAGTTCCTTTATATCGGGATTGTGGCATGGTCGGAGCCGTTCAAAAACGTTCTTGAACAAATGTACCGATAGTTGGTCTGCAAGAACTACAACCAGTGCAATGGCCAGTAGTATCCCTATGGTTTGCCAGCAGTGTCTTTTGGCCACAAAGAAAATGATTAACAGGTAAAGTGGAATCCACGTGTATTTACCCGAAATGTGCCACATGGCCACATCCCAGAACGACGAGTTGAGCCCGTTGAGGAACAGGAAGAGCTGCGTATCAATCTTGGCAAGGTGCTCCATCATGGTTCGAAGTGGTTAATTTCGGCCCAGAGCAAATCCTTGAGCTTATCCAACCCCTTGTTAGCCACTGACGAGATGAACAGGTGCGGTATGTTGGGCATATCCTTTTCCATCTCCTTGGTTAGTTCGTTGTCAATCAGATCGCACTTGGTGATGGCAAGTATCCGTCGCTTGTCCATCAGTTCGGGGTTGTACTGCATCAGCTCGTTGAGCAGGGTGTTGTACTCGTCCTTAATGCCGGGACTGTCCGAAGGGATCATGAACAGCAGAACGGGGTTGCGCTCAATATGGCGAAGAAATCTCAGTCCCAATCCTTTTCCCTGATGTGCCCCCTCAATTATCCCAGGGATGTCGGCCATTACGAATGACCGATTGTCGCGGTAGGGGACAATGCCAATATTTGGTACCAGGGTGGTGAAGGGGTAGTCGGCAATTTTGGGCTTGGCCGCCGTGATAGTTGAGAGCAGAGTAGATTTCCCTGCATTGGGCAAACCCACCAGCCCCACATCGGCAAGGATTTTCAGCTCAAGGATAATCCACCGCTCCTCGCCCTTTTCGCCCGGTTGGGCGAACCGGGGTGTTTGCAGCGTAGGCGATTTGAAGTGCCAGTTTCCCAGGCCGCCACGTCCGCCTTTCATGAGGGTAGCCACCTGGTTGTGCTCTGTAATTTCGCACAGATGTTCTCCGGTATCGGGGTCTTTGGCCACCGTACCAATGGGAACCTCAATGGTAACATCCTTCCCATCGGCTCCGGTGCTACGGCTGCGGCTTCCCCCTTCGCCGTTGCCTGCAAAAATATGACGCTGATATTTAAGGTGAAGGAGTGTCCACATCTGGTCGTTGCCTTTGAGGTAGATGTGTCCTCCACGTCCGCCATCGCCACCATCAGGGCCTCCCTTGGGAACAAATTTCTCGCGCCTGAGATGCGTACTCCCGGGCCCTCCGTTGCCGGAACGGCAAAAGATCTTAACGTAATCAACAAAGTTGGACGATGACATTGCCTGCGTTTGGAGTGGTATGGACTATTTCGGCAAGGCATCCATGGCCTTACAAATCCGTTCAAAAATCTCTTCGATGGTTCCCATCCCGTTTATGCCGCTGTACTTGCCCTGTGCCCTGTAGTAATCCATTACGCTACGGGTGTTGTCGTTGTACACGTTGATGCGGTTTTTTATGACGTTGATATTACGGTCGTCGCTGCGGCCGCTTATCTGCCCCCGCTTAAGCAGCCTGTCAACCAGTTCCTGGTACTCCACTTCCAGGGCAAGAAGTTGGGATATGGATAGCCCTTTTTTGGCTAACATTTTATCCAATTCCTCGGCTTGTACTGTGGTTCTGGGGAAACCATCGAATACGAATCCGTCGGCCTTATCCCGATTCTCATCCAAAATCCGCCCTATGATGCCAATGACAACAGAGTCGGGGACCAACTCGCCCTTATCCATATACATTTTTGCTTCCATTCCCAGCTTGGTCTTTTTTTCAATGGCACTTCTCAGGATATCTCCTGTTGACAGGTGTTGCAGGTTGTATCGACGGATAATCATTTCCGATTGTGTCCCTTTACCTGCACCGGGAGGGCCGAATAGTACAATGTTAAGCATGATGTATGGTTTTAAAGGTTAATGCTTGACCAACGTATAAATATCGGGGAGATTTCTTCCCAGCCCATCGTAATCTAGTCCGTAGCCTACTATAAAATCGTTGGGAATCGCCTTGCCTATGTAATCAATGGCTACACTGCCCTTGTACGCATCGGGTTTAAAAAGTAAAGTTGCCACCTTAATGGCCTTGGGTTTATACTGCTGCAACCTGTCTATCAGCTTCCCGAGGGTTATGCCCGTATCCACAATATCTTCCAGAATGATAACAGTTCGACCTTCGATGTTTTCGGTAAGCCCGATGAGCTGTTCAACCTTACCGGTTGTTTGGGTTCCCTGGTATGAGGCCAGTTTGATGAACGAAACCTCGCACGGGAAGTTGATCAGGCGGATAAAATCGGCGGTAAAGATGAAGGAGCCATTGAGAATGCTGATAAAAATGGGCTTTTCCTCGTTTGCCAAATCGCTATTGATGGCATTGGCCAACCGCTCAATGCTATCTTTAATCTCATCAGCGGGATAGCTGATTTCGAACTCTTTATCCCAAAGTTTTACTCTTTTCATACTTTCTTTACGCGCTTAAAAATACAAATGTAGAAAAATAATGCGAGTTGGATATGGCTATGGCTATGGGATACCTTTTTTTCGGTTAGAAACGTTTACATGTGGCTTTGCCATGATGCGAAGTATTTTGGTATCAGCGACTTGTGTTTACCGGTAGGACGTGGAAACGTACAGAACATTAAATCCGGGTTGAGAACATTGCCCGTTGAGCATAACGGGATTCTGCATGCTGAGATGACCGGATTATCGTTGCCAAACAATTCTGCCTGCTATATGGCGGTTTGATTAGCCTTTATTATGACAAACCTGTGTTTTTCTCCCTGTGTTTCAATGTTCAGGATATAGGTGCCGGATTGAAGATGGCTTATGTCAATTTCAGTTGAATGTTCTTTAGTAAAAACTTTTTGCCCAAAAACATTGAAAACGCTCACGCTGTTGATTGTTTCGCTACTCGTAATATTGATTATCCCTGTGGTGGGATTTGGATAAACTTTGATGTTGCTCTTTTTTTCAGACTCTACCGCATTATTGGTGTGGTGTATTGGCCCGATATACTCCTTGGCCATTACGATATTGGAAAATTTAATGTAACTCGCAGGCCCGGTATCGTGGTAAAACTCAATCCAGATCCAGTTGATATTCAGGTTTTCATCGGTCCTCCATCTAAACCCTTCAAAGGGGGGATCGTCGGGATTGTTGTACCACTTGTCTTTAAACCAGTGTCCGTTCGGGAAACCCGGGCCCCAATGGCCCAATTCTTTCCCGTTTTTCCATATCCTAAGTTCGCCATTATACTCCGACACGGGATTGTTCAGCTTAACCATTATCTCAATGCACATCCATTCATCCAAATCGTTAATGGGTTCATCCTCGCTAGGCGGCTGGTCGTGATCCGTTTTGCCCCGCGTTATCATGGTGTTGCCATAGCAAGTATTCCCGCCATCATAGCTATGCATATCGCCCCAATAGAGGTAGGCATCCATTCCGGGAGGAGTGACCTGCCAAACACTTTCAAAAGCAATGCTTATGCGGCTATCGCCCAATCCGCATATTCCTGCACGTGGGTACGGATAGGGTATTATCGGATTGTAGCCCCCAAACCAAACCCCCTGATGTCCAAAATAACCCTCCTCGATGGAGGGGTATTTAACGTAGTATCTAAGGAAAACAGTGCTGTCGAATCCGGGAGAAAACGATTTAAACAGATGGCCACCGCTATTCTCTCCCTGCGTGTTGGAAATTTTTAACGAATATGGCCCGGCACTGCCCTTAGGGATATCGGTATCCAAAGTAAACTCCTCCGGATGAAGAACCTCATCGTAGCGGCCTATGATATCAGCCAGCTCTTCGTTAAACTTCTCAACGAACAGCACTTTGCTGTCGGACTCAATTCCAATGTCATTGGGGTATTTATCGGCAAGCTGACCCAACGAACGGATTGAAATGGTTAGTACTAAGAATAGAACGAAGTACCTCATAATACTTAATTTTTTAGTTAACACACAGAAGATATTGTTAGTCCTTAACGCATCTGATAGACCACCCTCCGGCTTTGCCGCTTTCTGTGCGGTAAATCTTGCCGCTTTCATTATAGACGTATCGGTCATAAACGCCGTTGTACCCTGCGGTGGCTGACCACCAAGTGCCATAGTATCCCAGGTGATGGAAGTGGTTATCAGCATAATATAAGTAGCCACCGGGCAGGGCCGTAAATCCCGATGAATTCGTAGCATCGGTGTTTGGGTTTATCCAGTAAAGGTCTGAATTCTCTTTCATCTTTCCTCCGGCTACGTTTTCTCCTCCCAAATACTCAACAAGTTGTGTCCATTCGGCATCGCTTGGCAAATGCCAGCCGGTGGGGCAAACACCCTTAACGCCGCTTGGGTTGGTGCTGCTGCTGTTTTCTCCATCCATGGCCGCCGGCCAATTGTATAATGCGCCAAATATGGTGTAAATCGTTGTGGCCTTGGCTTCTTCAACATCAGTGCCGTTGTAATCATAAACATAGTAACAGGGTTCTGAATTCGAGGATGTTGCCTGACCCACCACCGAGGGTAAGTACCTGAGATTTTCGGCCATCCAAACCTGATTGCCAATTTTTATTGTTTTGTAAACTGTTCCATCCCTGTCATCGGTAAACGTACCCGTTTCCGGCTGTTCCAGCGTTCGAAAAGCTAAGGTGTTCCCGTATGCGGTTCCCATGTCATTTGTAGCATAGGCTCTCACGTAGTAATTTGTTTCGGGCTCTAATCCATCCAGTTGGCTAATAAAATTTCCCATACCCGTGCCATTAACTGTTTTATAATCCTCCAGGGTTGGGTTATCATGGGTTGCCCAAACAACTCCCCTTGCTGTGATCGGATTCCCACCGTCAGAAGTAATGCTCCCTCCACTTACAGCAGAATTTTGTGTTATCCCTGTAACTTCAGCGGTGTTTAATTCAGGAAGGTCGTAGGCAAGTGTTTGAAAAGCGATTGAATTTCCATAAGCAGTTCCTTTACTATTGGCAGCATACGCTCTCACATAGTACACGGTCTCGGGCTCTAATCCCTCCAGCTGACTGACAAAACTCCCTGTACCTGAGCCATCAACTGTTTTGTTGTCATCAATGGTTGGATTATCATGAGTTCCCCAAACCACTCCTCTTACGAATACCGCATGCCCATTGTCGGAAGTGATATTACCTCCGCCTACTGCGGAACTATTGGTAATCTCTGTAATTTCAGCGGTGGTTAAAACCGGAATATTTCCGGTTGGTTGTTCTTTCTTACAGCTAATACATGCTGTTAGTACAAATAATAAAGTAAGAACTTTGGATAATACTCTTTTCATAACCTTTCATTTTAACTTGTTAAAACATCATCGACAACTTCTTGTTACAATGCGAATTTATATTTAACGGACGCTTACTAGTGAAAAGCACTAATGGTAAGTAGGGCTTGCAACCGTTTAAGCGGTGACAAATTACAAAAAAATTGAAAGTTCGTTTAAAATAAAGGCAAAAATTTTGAAAAAAATGATAAAGAAACTCCTTCATGGTACTAAGATGACCATGTATTCATGTTGTTTTTGATTGATTTTCAGAGTTGTGTTTGTGCTGCCAGTTTAAAAAGTAACCAGTAGTCCAACGTTAACCATGCGGGGGGTGCCTAAAAATACCTCAGCCGACATTGCCGTATGAGAGTACTCGTTATTTGGCCCGTAAAATCCATTAAATGCACTGTTGTCTACAGCATCCTGCACGTATATCTTATCAAAAATATTGAATACGTGTGCGAATATCTGGAAGTTAACCTTCGCCTCGTATGGAATATCGAATGAGGCGTGTAGGTCGTACACAGAGTAGTTGGGGAGCATCCACACCTGATTGCGGTCGGCAGGGTCTGTCCTGCTAAAGGGGTCCCAATCGGCGTAATGATGTGCGTAGTGCCGCGATACCAGTTGGCAGCGAAGTCCCTTGTGGATAAATGTTACGCCTAAAACACCCTGTGTTTGCGGTGCATCGCCAATCATTAGCCCTTTGACGTAATAATTAAAAGTGGCATCGGTTGAATTGGGATCCGACCAGTCTTTGAACTTTCCTGAAGCATCGCTGGCATGGCTCCAATGATTGATTGACCCGGCAGCGTTTAAAATCAGCCAGTTAACCAGCTGGTATGAGCCTTCCAACTCTACCCCGTAGTGCAGTTGGTCCATTCCTGTAAGCGATATTAACCCTTCGTTGCCATTTTGCAGGGTAACTGAAATGGTTTTTGCCCGGTTATTCCACATCGTATAGTAACCGTTGGCATTTAGCCAAAGTTTGCCATCGGAAGATTTGAACGATGAACCCAGTTCAAAGGAGGTAAACGTTTCGTTCACCGGATTCTCATTGAGAGAGCCACTTCTGTCGTCAATCACGGCATCGAAAATTGGAATTTTCGATACGTAACCCAGGTTTACGTACGCGTTTAGCGTTTCGGAAATATTGTAATTACCACCTCCTTTTACCTGATATCCGCCAATAATTCCCGATTTTTGTGAGAATGGCAGCCCACTGGTTTCTTTAATAAAGTGGTTAACGTATTTATAGTCGACAACAGAGTATCCCGCCATGGCAAAACCTGTCAACTTTTCGGTTTTGTATTCACCTTGCGCATAGGCTCCTGCCCAGTTAATTGAATTGGTAAAATCGTACTCTATTTTATCGCCAATCCTCTTAAGGTGACTGACCATGGTTTGATCAAACTGGTTTCCATCGAAAAAGAAGTAGCTTCCTCCCAGCAAATCGCGAATCTCCCGGTAATGCTGAACTTCCGCAGTGCGCACGTCAATACCAAAGGTTGTGGAGAGGTTGTCGTTGATTCTCCACTTTAACTTAGAGAGGGCTCCTACCGACCACTGGTTGTTGACCGAGTTCCGGAGAATTCCACGGGAGGTATCGGCCGCCATATTCCTTTCAATGGTGGCATTCCAGTCAACTATACGCGAAGGCCCGAGGTTGTTCCATACCATGCTTCCGTGGGTTCCCGAGCCACCCCCTTTCCCTCCGGAGTAGTAAACAGTGGTGAAAAGCGAAGTGGCATCGCCGAGTTTTGAGTACCAGTTGAAGTTAATTAGAGGTTTATGGTAATAGTTTTCCCTTTCGTTCAAAAAAACTGGAGAATGCCTTACATGCTTCGCACCATTCCACCATTGGCGCGATGTATAGGTTGGATTAACAGCATTCCAGTTTTCATTGTAGAATCTGCCGGCATTGGCCTCGGGAAAGGCATCCAATGCATCCTAGGTAAACCCTAAACTCTTGGCGTACTTGCGATTGTATGCAGCTATGTTCTGCATGTTTAAATTTTGCCCGTGGTATTGCGGTGCTCCCATGGCATAAAACTCAAACCGATTGTTTTTATTCAGAATGTAAGTTGCGCCCATGTAGTATGCCCATGCATCTGACCAGGTGGCATCGATGATTCCGTTACCCACTTTGCGAACAACGCCGGCACTCAACGCCCACCTTTCGTCAATCAACCCGGTGTGCCCGTATAGTGTACTTTTCATGAATTGACCCGATCCTCCCTCTTGCCGAAACACAAAGCCGGCTTTTCTCCTTGCAGGATCAGTGATTACATTTATGGTGCCTCCAATGGATGGGGTTGCAAGGTTAATGGCACTTAGCCCTCGCTGGAGTTGGAGTGACGAGGCGGCGTCGCCAATGCCGTCCCAATTGGACCAGTAAACCCACCCATTCTCCATGTCGTTGATGGGAATGCCGTTAATCATAATGGCAACATTGCTCTGGTTAAAACCCCTGATGTTTACACGGGCATCGCCCGCACCGCCTCCCTGGGTGGTGGAATAAACGTTTGGGGTAATGTTGAGGGACAAGGGTAAATCGCGTGAGCCCAGCGTCTGCTGAAGTTCTGCTTTCGACAGGCTGGAAAAGGCAACCGGAGTTTCCCTGTCCCTTGCCCTTTCGGCAACTACCTGAATACCGGTAATGCCAAAGGTCATGGGCTTAAGCAGCACATGATGCAGGTTTATGGTTCTGCCCTTTTCCACATTAATTACCTCTTCACGGGGTTCAAATCCCAGAAAAACGAAGATGATGGTTTGTTTCCCTTCGGGAACCTTGAGCATGAACGTTCCATTAATGTCGGTAATTACTCCTGTGGCTGTTTCCTTAACGGTTACCAATGCCCCCGAAAGCACCTCATTGGTTTCGCCATCCTTTACTACGCCCCTCACGGTGCCCTGTGAATAGAGTTGATTTGACAAGAAAACAGTAAGCACGATGGTTGCAATGAATTTCGCTGGTTTCATAGGTTTAGGATTATTGTTCTACAGATTAAGGCACTATAAAAGTAAAGAATTCTATTCTGAAAACGCACATTATTGTCAAAAAAAGCAACTTAGGTGTTTTTTTAAATCAGACAATCATAAATATCCACCCCTGACTTCCCTTAAATGCTCCGCCTTTTCTCCTTTCCCGGTATAATAATTATATTCTGATCTTAAACAGCATTTTATAGTTTTTATCTATTGCTCTATTTCATGTGGAATTTATATTTGACATTTTTGCCAATGACCGGCCTGGCAGAAATTTTCTATCAATTCAGGTGTAATTCGATACGGACTGATTTTATCGCTTCTGGAATTAAGGGCATTAGTTCGTCAAGCAATTCGTTGATTCTCAGTGATTGGTATTTCCCCCTCATGGGCTGGCTTATGGCTTTGGTTATGGATGCTACCAGTTTCTCCAGCGAAATGGAATTTTCCATGTATTCGGCCAGGTAATAGTAAGCTTGAATAATTGGCAGGTAGTCAATGCGCTCAATCCTGATTTTCTCCTTGTTCAGGAGTTTGTAACGTTTGCAAAGTGCCAGCACTTTCGGGTATTTTTCGGCCGCAATAAGCGCACGGATATATTCTCGCATAAAGAGATGCCATCGATACTCGAAGATCTCCTTTTTATAGGCATCGAAATATTGAGTAGCATAATCCACGGCATTTTGCTCCATCCCGTTGTATATCATTGTTCGGATATAGTATGATGCAAATCCGATTTTATAATAGTTATTGCTGGTGTTTTTTAACTCGGGGATTGATTTACGCATGAGGACAAGTGCCTCGGTTTTTTTCCCTTCCCTCAGGAGTACCCCGCAAAGGTTGATCAGATAAAATAGGTAATCGCTGTTTTTATTCTGTATTGATAGGTAGGCGAATGTTTCAGCCTGATGCAGCTCGTTGCGTTTTGAATGCATCATGGCACGGTTTGCATAGTAGTTTGCCAATATTCGCTTCGAGTAGAAGAGGGGAGTTTTCAGCATTTCGTCTAAGTGCAGGTACACCTTATACTGCTCATCGAACTGGCGGTTGTTATAGTAAAATATGGTAAGTCTCACTACAGCACGATAACGGGTGTAGCCGTCAAGCGTTTCATCAAAATACACCTCTTTGAGGTACGATTCTAAAACCTCACTCTCCATTGGGTCGAACATCTCTTCCTGGACAATCTGAGCCGTCATCTCATCAAGCCTGCGGTTGACTTCTTTTAGTAATTGGTAATGCTCTTGGTAGCGAGTCAAAAACCCGATAACCAGTTGAATGTTTTTTTTCCGGTTGCGTACCATCAGGTAGTCGCGGTAGTATTGTACCAACTCGTAGAATCGGATGAAGTTATAATTTGTTGCATCCATCTTTTGTATTGATCCCAGCAGGCGAGCCTCATCTTCGGGTACAATCAGGTCGGTAAGCACTTTTGTTTCGGTGGTAATGAGCCATTCGAAAAACAGATCAACATCAATCTTCTCTAAACTCTGTGTAATCCATTTCTTCACATACGAGTAGGTGCGCTTGTCTATTCCCGTATCAAATGCTTTTGGGGAGTTTGATGTTGTGTTGCTATATATTTGCTTTAACAATTTGAGATTTTGAGCCTTGTTGAAATTCTGGATCGAAAGCAAATACTCCAGTTCATGCGGGTAGAGCGCATGGGCAAATTGAGTGAATGTGTTGAGTTGTTTGCGCATTATATTGGATAGAACCGGATAATAATCAGGCCAAAAAATACAAAATTATCGTGAGAAAAAGTAATCGATACTTTTTCTCACGATTATTCTAATGCGCTCCTCTTCTTTTTACTGAATTGACTTGATAAATTGGATGGCCTCGCTGTTAAATTCAGCCGGTTTCTCAAACATCAGAAAATGGCCACATTTTGGTACCATCACCAGTTTGCTGTTGGCAATTAAGGTATTGCCTACTTTGGCAATGTCGGCTGTTGGACCCGGATTCAGGAATCGGTTGGGGATGAGGTTGTCATTCTTCCCAAAAAGAATCAGCGTGGGCACTTTAATGTCTTTCAGGTACTTGAGCACGGGTTCGTTTACCATGCCGTTGACCGATTGTACTACAGCATAACAGTAGGGAATGAAATCTTCTGCATGACGCATGGCAATGCGGTCGGTTATCATAAAATCGGCATCAAGGGGCATGCGGTAGAAGTTGCTTGATAGGTTAGTGGTGATGGCCTCGGTGGTGGTCAGTCTCACCCCGTCTAGGGTCATCACATCGCGAAACCACTGTTTTTGCCCTTTGGTAAATTTTTCGAAACCTGCAGGGGCAACCAGAATCATCCCTTTTACCATTTCGGGGTAAAGCAGGGAGGCTGTAATGGATATTTGTCCTCCCATGGAATGCCCGGCAAGGATTACGTTTTCTAACTTCAACTCGCTCACCAGCTCATTGACAACCCCTGCATAGTACGACATCATGCCGCTATGGGGGTCTTTACTCGATTTCCCGTACCCGGGCAGGTCAATGGCTATTACTCGGGCCGATTTGCTGACCTCCTCAATGTTTTTTTCCCATGCACGCAAGTAACTTCCCAGCCCGTGAATCATTATCACGGTTTTGCTGCCTGAGCCCATGTCGTTGTATGCAATGGTTACATCATTTTTGGGTAGGTAAACCTTTTTTACAGGGTATTTATACTCTATCTCTTCAAAAGAGCCAATTCTTTTGTAAGCGCTATATGGCGTTGAACAGCCTGCAATTAACGATAAAAAAGCAATTAGGCTAAGAATATGTTTTTTCATTTTTCTTTCTCCTCCCATTTTTTTACGTTAAAACAGCAACCATTTATACACCAGAAAAACGGTCCACGGGTTGACGGGACGACCATCAATGCCTCCGTTCACCGGACTGCCATAGGCGCTTTGCTTGCTATCGTAAAAGTCGCCTAATCCCAGGTAGGCTCCGTGTAGTTCAAGGCTCATATAAGGCCCAAAGAAGTAGGCAACGTTTCCGTTCACCTCGGCACCCATAAACACACCACCGCCCATTGGCTGTACATTGCTCATGGCAGCGGCAACTCCCAGCTTGGCATTTAGCCTATGGGGAATAATACCCTGTGAGGCGCTGAACGAGGCAGCGGTCATCCCATAACCCATGTTCGAAATATCCACAATGGCCGGAGTGTAGCGGTTAACCACATTTCCGTGGGGCATTAGAATGTATGAGCCTGAACTGACAAAAATGGCTCCCGGTGCGCCCCACTGATTGCCGGTAATTACTCCATTGTACACACCATCGCTCAGCCCATTGGCATCGCCTGTGGTGTAGGTAATGTCCAGCACTACCTGATCGGCAGGGGTTTGCCCGTAGCGATAGGCCGCTCTTATATTACTGCCCACGCCCATTATTTTGGTTGCCTTTTCCCACTTGCTGTCGGCGATAATTGTGCTCAGCGTATCGGTTTGGCCAAGGTTCACATTCACAAACCCGGAGATGGTCCAAGGGTCGTTATATTGATCGGCGTTGCGGCTGAAGAATGTTCCCAGCCAGGCAACATCGGCTTTATATTTGGCACTGCCATAGTTAAAGCGGTAAACGCCATTGTGCGAGGCTAACAGGCTGTTAAGCCCCTGCCCCAGGATAGATACGCCTCCTGCGCCGTTACCACGGTCGCACATATAGTAGGCCGACCCACCCATCTTCCAGTTCCTGCTAATATCCTTTTCGCCGGTCAGCTCGAAAAGGGTAACATCGTCGTCTAAGTGGATGTAGTTCTCGTAGAGCTTGTAATAGCCCGTTTTTATCCGGGAGAAATCCCAATCTTTTCGAACAGAAACCCCTACACCATCGGTACCGAAGTAGGCCAGCCTATAACCGGTGTAGGTCATCTTGTCGAAAAGCGTTTTGTAAGGATTATAAGGTGTGTCGAAAATGCGCTGCAGCCCAAGGTTAATATATACGCCTTCCCAGGGATGCAGTTCAACTTCGAGGTTTTGTGTTTGCAGGTTTACCTGATCGGCCGAGAAAGCACCTCCAAAGTTACCGCCCACACCGTAGGCCACGTCACCCCATGTCCAATCCAGTTCGAACGAGGCCCGCAGGGTAGCTTTACCGTTGAATAGGCCGGGCGACCAGATGAAGAATGGGATAAATCGTTGTTCAACGTATGCACTACGGTGTTCGTTGCTGGTTTTTGAGGTGTTGGCTCCAAACAACCGCCCCACTATTTGCCCTTTTAAAAAATCGTTTTCGGGATAAAAGTTGGACGTCACAGCCTGATTGATAAAGAACCCAAGAAATTGGAATTCTTTATTGGCTTTCTCCGGAATCTCTTTCGTAAAGTATTGGTTAGTTGGTAACTGTGCGAATAGAGAGTTCCCGAAAAGGCACAAGATCAAAATGATTTGTTTTGACTTACTCATGCTTTGGCGGATTGGTTTAATTGAAAGTATATTAAAGAAAAAGTCAGAGCGCTTTGGGCACTCTGACTTTTTCAAACATTAGAATGCTATTTCGGAACGTAAACAAATTTTTGAACATTCATCATTGCTAAGAGTCCACCGTTACTGCTGCCAAAGCCTGCTTCAGGAGTAGGAGGTGTAGCTCCGATGTTGGGCTCGGTTTGTACCACCTCGTACGTTAGTAAGAAATTAGGCGTTTTTCCGGTAATTTCAAAGATCCCTTCGCTGGTTACAGAGGTTGGTGCGCTTTGAAGCAACTTGATGGTCCAAATAGTTCCACTGGTCGGTTTGGTCTGTACAAAGGTACCGTTGTAGTTTGTTGGCGTACCGCCGGAGTAGGAAACTACGTTGTAGGTATTGTTTTCATGGAAAACAGCGGTAATTGAGTCAACCTGGAAATAGACTCTTAACAGTTCAGCCACATTGTCACCTTTTGATAACCAACTGCCGATTAGCCCGTCTGTAGAAGGATTATATTTATCCTCCTCTTCACTTTTCTTGCAGCCCGAGAAAAAAATTGCTGCTGAAATCAGAATAAAAATTAATTTTTTCATGATTGTTTTTTTTAAAGGTTAGTGTTGATACAAAATTGATTATAATAGAAAAAAACTTCATTTCACGATTAAAAAACATGGGCTTGACTATGCCGTTAATATAACTCAAAAATAATATAAAAACAAGATATTCAACTAAATGTTGATTTGCAAAATGCCGTTGACTTATCATCCCCACCGGATAACGTTGGCACCCCAGGCATAGCCAATTCCGGCTGCAATCATCGAAACGTAGGTTCCGGCTTTCAGCCTTCCCTCTTGTTGCGCCAAATGTAGAATCAATATGGCATCTATCTGCCCCATGTGACCATAATTCTCCAGATAAATGGTTTTGTCCAACGTAATGTTCAGCTCGTCTAACATGCTATTGAACATGCTGCGCTTAAAATGCAGACAGGCCAGAAACCCAAGGTCTTCCCGTTTTAAATTCGATTTCTCAAATGCTTTATCGATGCAGTGGAACCAGTTTGACATGGAAACCTCGTTCAGGCGGTCTTTCATGTACTTTTCGTCAAAAACTTTCAGAGACTTGTATGCCTCGTGGGCATTATCAACCGTTATGGGATATTCAGTCCCACCATACTTCACGCCTGCCGAGCGTGCCAGAGAACCATCGGTGATAATGTGGGTGCCAAGGATATGGTTTGCAGGATAGTCCCTCTTCACAAGTATCGCTCCGGCTCCGGCGGAGAGGTTAAACATAAACGAAACAGCGCTGTCTTCATAGTCAATGAAATCGCCATTCCGATAGCCACCCACAATCATAACCGTGCTAATCTCCTCATCGGCAATAATCATGTCCTTGGCCATTTTCAGTGCTGCTACCGTGCTGTTGCAGCGTTGCTGTACATCGATGGCCCAGGCATTATCGGCACCGATACGGTGCTGAATGTAAATCCCCGACGTGGTGAGAGGGTACTCTTTCCACTCTTCACCAACGCAGAGGATAACATCAATTTCCAGCGGGTCAATGCCAGTATTTTTAAGGCAATCCAGAGCAGCACGTGCTCCCATTTCCTGGGTTCCATCGTCGGGTCCGGGAATAGTCTTTTCCACAATGCCCAACTTTTCAATGATGGCTTCTTCGCTCCAAACACCTTTGGTAGCAGCCGATATTTCCGCGGCGCTCATTCTTTTTTCAGGAAGGTATATTCCTGTGCCAACTATTCCTACTTTGGTCATGACAAGTGTATTCTGGGAATATTCTATTGATTCTGAAGTTTAGTAAACAAAAAGGTTGCTCCCCACAGCCAAACCTGCTCCCGATGCAACGAAAAGCACCTTTTCGCCTCGTTTTATCCTACCTGCTCTTACGCCTTCGTGAAACGCCATGGGGACACAGGCAGAGCCTGTATATCCATATTTATCCATCACAAAATGGGCTTTTTCCGTTGGTTGATTTAGCACCTCCATCACTGTTAAAATCACTGATTTGTTGATTTGCGTGAAGATGTAATGGTCAACTTCGTCGGGTTGAACACCATAATTATTCAAAAGTTTTTCAACAATCATGGGCCATAGCCTAACGTTACGATCGCCGGGTAGGGGCTTCAGGCTGAGCAGTCCATTCTGCTTATTGGCTATCACTTCCTGCGTTACGGGTATTTTAGCACCTCCGGCATAAATGCCAATAAAATCATGCTGTGTTCCGTCGGTAAGCATTTGGTTGCCAATGTAAAACGACTTTCTCTCTTCATCCCTGGTGAGGATGAAAGCGGCAGCGCCATCTGAGAAAATGGGCGTGCTAAACGCATCATCGGGGCGGATAAAGGCGGGCATGTTGTAAACACCGGCTATGGTAGCGTATTTTATCAGGGGGTTGCTGCTAAGCATACGCGAGGCGGTATCAAACGCCATGGTAAAACTGGCACACGATGCGGAAACGTCGAAAGACATGGACCACTTTTCACCACCCTGAATCCTTCCCTGAACGATGATGGCCGTAGCAGGGGTTATATACTCAGGGGTGTCGGTGGCAACAATAAAAAGCCCTATTGCATCAGCATCAATGTGTGCATTTTCCATGGCCTGCCTCATGGCCTTTGTTACAAAGTCGGCCGTTGTCTCGTCAATCCCGCGCAAATGGGCAATGTGCCTGTTTTCAATGCCAATTTTCCCTGAAAATTTTTGGGCATCAAACTCTATTCCCGTCAACTTCATCAACTCCTGATTGCTGATGGGTGCCCCGGGTGCGTACAGCCCGGATCCTATTATTTTGATGGCTTCCATTCCTGAACAATTAGCGTTTAAAAGATATACCCCATTTCGCGTGCCTGCCGTGTTAACTCTTCCCTGAAATCGGGGTGGGCAATGGATATCAGCGCTTCAGTTCGTTCGCGAACTGTGAGCCCGGTCAGGCGCACGCTCCCATGCTCAGTAACCACGTAGTCGGTGTTGCTGCGGTGCAGAGTAACTCCTGTTCCGGCCGGTAGCACAGGCACAATGGTGGAAATGGTCCCCCGTTTTGCCGTAGAACGGCAAGCAATAATGGACTTCCCCTTTCCGTCGAAACCTTCGGTTGCGCCCACTGCCGTGTCGCTTTGCCCTCCTGTGCCCGAATACTGCTCAATGCCAATACTCTCACTGGCCACCTGCCCCGTGAAATCAATCATGATACAGGTGTTGATCGACACCATCTTTGAATTCTTCCGCATCATGCAGGGGTCGTTTACATAGCTGCCCCTTAGGAATTCAACGGCGGGGTTGTTGTCGAGCCACTTGTAGAGCTTTTCGCTACCCATGGCAAATGTGCATACAAACTTCCCCTTATGCACGCTTTTGGCCTTATTGGTGATTACACCCATTTCATACAGTTCCATCATGCTGTCCACCAGCATTTCCGTGTGAACGCCCAGATCCTTTTTGTCCTTCAACATCAGTGCTGCAGCATTGGGTATCTCTCCAATGCCAAGCTGGATGGTGGCCCCGTCGTCAACCAGGTTGGCAATGTGTTTGCCAATGGCCATGGCCACTTCATCGGGTTGGGGCTCGGGAAGGGTAGGGGGCATCTGGGAATACTCCACAAAATAATCCACATCCGCAACATGAACCTGCGTGTCGCCATAAGTGCGGGGAAGCATCTCGTTCACTTCAAGCACCACGATTTCAGCTGCTTCGATGATATCCTTCTCATAGGTTATGCCGAGAGAAAGTGAAACAAACCCCTTATCGTCCGGCGGAGTGCAGGTCCCCACGAAAAGATGAGGGCGACGCACCTTCATCCGATCCGATGCAGCACGATGCAGCATGTTTGGAACGTAGGTTACGGTACCCGTTTTCTCTTTCAGCGCCTGACGCGATCCGGGTGCATGGAACCAGCTGCAAAGTTCAAAATGGCCCTTCATCTCGTGTTTCATGTAGAAATCGTACGGCTTCATGGTGAGCACCGAAAAGACTTTGACGTCTTTAACCCTATTCTTGGCCAGGTGGAAAACCGACATGCAGCCCTGAGGCTCCGAAGCGCATTGTGCAACAATGACGTCGGTGTTGCTTTGGAGTAGATCGGGCATCTTTTCCAGCGGGATCAACTTGCTTTTGTAAATTTCATCGAACTTTTTCATAATGTCTTTTCAACGTTTATGCTGACTGAGTATTAGCTTTTTTTGTAGTCCAATGCACGGTAATGGCAACTACAAGCGATGCAATAATGGCCATGGCAGCGGCAATGGCCGGATTCTGCACGGTGTCGCTAAGGTAGATATTGGCATAGCCAAAGTTAGCCAAACCGGATTTTAGTAACGCGGGAAATCCGTAGTAGATGGTGAAGTAAACCACCAGCGCCGTTATGGAACCGGATAACGGGGCGATGAGCTTCACATTCTTAACGAAAATCCCAAACACGATGGGAACGAAGAGAATGGAAAAATAGGAGTAAACGCCATTCTGCGCAAAGATGGCCACGCTAAGTTTCGGGTTTAGGATTTGATCGCGGGTGAGAAAGAACGAGATAATTCCCAATACAACTATTACCAGCCGGTTGATATTCACATATTTCTCTTCGCGGATTTTTTTACCGAAAAGGGGCTGAATAATATCGCTGGTGATGGTGGTGCTAAGCGATTGGATAAGCCCTTCGATGGTGGAAAAGCCTGCGCTGATCAGCCCCATGATAACCAGCAATCCTACAAGCAGCGATCCGATGCCCCCCGAAAAGACCTCGATAACGTAGGCCGGAATCACCCCATCGACATTGAGCGATACTCCATTCTGCTGCAGGTCGGGGAATTTGATTCGGGCAAACAGGCCAACCAGAACCACCGAGTAGAATAGGATTTGTACAATAACAGCAACCGTAAGAAACTTATTCACATCGCTCTCCTTTTTCAGCAGAAGCGATTTGGTGATGATGTGCGGCTGAACCACTACGGCTGCACCAACCACTATTTGAACGAAAATAATCTCGAACAGATCGCGGAATAGTGGGCTTTGCGGGTTGGTGGATTTAACCAAAACGGGATCAATCACCCTAAGCTTTTCGAAAAACCCGATAAGCCCTCCCCGAAAAAACTGGATGCCTGATCCGATGAGGATAATGGCCACCAGAATCATCACAATGGCCTGGATGGTGTTGGTGTAAACCATGGAGTTGGCCCCGCCAAACATCATGTAGCCAAATATAAAAGCGATTATCAGCCCCAGAACCCATATCTGATTGGCATTGAGTGCCTGTGCAACTACCTTTACCAAGGCCACCAGAATAAGCACAATAAAGGTGATGAGCAGAAAGGTGAGAAAGGCAATAAAAAGGGCGTAGCCTTTACTCTCGTACCGCTTACCAATCCAGCTCGATAGCGAAACTGCATTCATGGCTTGCCCGTGTTTCCTGAAACTTTTGGTCAGTATTACCAGGGAGGTCATGGAGGCAAGCGGAAAGACAACCCCGAAAGAGAGGTAGGCGCTTAGCCCGTAGTTTGCTATCAACCCCGGGTTGATAACAAAGGTGGCAGCGCTGGTCATGGCCGAAGCCAATGACAGGGCCACAAAAACCGGTGAAAAAATGATGCTGCCCAGTGCGTAATCCTTAATGTTTTTGGTGCCACGCGAGCCTTTCACTACAAAGTAGAGAATCAGCATTCCGTAAATGGCAAAAAGGATGGATGCGCCTATTACCTGTGATGAAGTTGCCATAAAATATTGTCTTTTAAATAATTAATATCTTTCTCCCGCCTGGTATTGCCCTTTTTCCCCTTTGAAATTCAAAGGCACTGACTTCAATAGCCCTTCCATTGGAAGGTTGGTAAAAAAGCACAGCCTATGGCGGGACGCAAACACAACGGGCTGATTGCCTTTTTGTTCATAGCCAAAATATAATACCTCCAAATTAGGGGAGATAAAACATAAAAGGAGTTAAAATTTAAAATAATAATATCTTGACCGGATGCCGGTATTTTTATTATAATTCTGCTTATATTCTGATATTAAGTGCTATATAAGTTTTCAATTGAGGGTTGACTTATGCTTGTTCTATACTAATCAATTGCCAACCGCCCTCCTGTATAACAAAAATAGTTTTAGTTGTCTTCATGTTGTTTGTTGCCTGTAAATCAATAAATTTTGAGCATGATATGAAAAATCAAAAAATAATTTACACAAATTATACTAATATTAAATAAAAAGTGTAACTTTGCATCGAATTTAACATTGTTACCGATATCAAACCATGAGCATAGAGAATCGTAAGGAATCATACATCGCTAGGGCCATTGCCGTTTTTAAGCAGGATGGCTTGCGGCTATCGCTGGAGGAGGTGGCCGCCAAAATGAATATCACCAAGAAAACGCTATACAACCACTTCGCATCAAAAGACGAGCTGATGAAGGAGTGCATTCGCTCCATTTCAGCCGACATGCAGGAAGCCATAGCCAAACTGGATATGAAGGGGAAATCGGCTATCGAAAACCTACGCAGTTGCTTCTCCGAGCTGAATATCCTCTTCGAAACCCTCAGTCCGGTTTTCTTCCACGATATCATGAGAATGAACCCCGGCGAAGCCACAGCGGAGCACCTCATCGGCTCGGGATTGTTTCAGGTTAAGATGGGAGCAAATCTGCGACAGGGAATGGGGGAGGGTATCTACAGACAGGATATCGACGTGGAGTATGCCAGTCAGTATCTCGCCTATTCTGTTTTTGGCTTCTATATCAATAGCATCATCAAGCACAATGTCTTTTTGTCCAAATCATACTTCGAAGATGCCGTAGAGTATCATCTACGCGCCCTTGTATCAGATAAAGGACGACAGCTGCTGTAGGGAACGCGAAAAAAGTCTGGGTGTGTTTGCAAGCGAATTAAAATCATGCACATACTGTCACAAAAAAAAAGTCTGAATCATCGCAAATCAAGAAAAAAAAATAAAGATATGAAACACCCATGTAATGTAGATTGCGCAAACACCGATGAACAAACCATGGGTGTTCCATCCGAGCGTTAAAGAGTGTTAAGGTCAAGATCGTAACTTACTACATATTAATAACATTAGAATTTTGTACGGATGAAAAGGTATTGCTTTATTACGATAAACTTGGCATGCGCTCTCCTTCTCAACACCCTTGGGCTATCCGCCCAATCGGTCTACACGCTTCAGCAGTGCCTGGAGTATGCTGTGGAGAACAACCGCAACCTGAAAAAATCGCAATACGACAGGGAGAAGGCGGCGTATGCACGCCAAGAGGTTCTGGGGACACTGCTTCCGCAGATAAACGGCACGGCCAATCTGAACGACAACCTGAAAAAGGCCAAGTTCATAATGCCAAACTTTATGAACAGCATGCTGCCCCCACCGGCACAGGACCCCAATGCCCCCAAGTACATGACCATTGAGATGGGCACAAACTTCAATGCCAATGTTGGGGTATCGCTGTCGCAACAATTGCTCAATTTTAGCCTTTTCAACATGCTGGACATTGCCAAAACAGCCGAAAAGATGGCTGAGCTGAGCATAGAATCCGGCGAAGAGGATGTGATATACCAAACGGCCAACCTCTTCTATGCCATTCAGTCAACCGAGTATGCAGTCGACGGGATTGAAAAGAGCATTGAACTGGTTAGAAAGATGCTGGCCACCATGGAGGTGAACTACGCCAACGGCTTGGTTAAGAAGATTGACGTGGACAGGCTGAGGGTAAACCTTGTAAACCTCACAACCCAAAAGAATGTCGTTCGCAATGCCGCCGATATTCAAAAAAATCTGCTGAAGCTGCAAATGGGGTTCGATATGGAAAGCCCCATTGCCATTGAGCCAATCCGAACGGAGCAACTGGTGGACAGCACTACCCATGATGACCTGATGCCCTTTGCCCCGGAGAACCTTACCCCCTATCGCCTCCTCATGGAAAGGATGAACATGGTGAAGCTGCAAAAGAAGTCGGCAGTATTCGAAAACATGCCCACCCTGTCGCTCATGTTCAATTACCAGTACAGCGGTATGAGCGATGAGTTTTTCAGGGGCGAAACCAACTACTGGTACCCCACCTCGCTGGTGGGCTTAAACTTAAGAGTTCCCATATTCAGCGGGTTCTCGCGGCGTGCCAAGATAAATCAGAACAGCATCGAGATTAGCAAGGCTCAGGAGGATGCCCAAATACTGGGGCAATCGCTAAATATGGCCTACCTCAACGCCCGCATGAAACTTACAGATGCCCTGGGCACTATTGAGCTGCAAGCCGACAATCAGGAGTTGGCCAGGGAGGTGTTCAACGTGGCCGAGAAGAACTATGAGCTGGGGCTGTCGTCCATGGCCGATATTCTCAACGCCAGCCAATCGCTGGTACAAGCACAGCTGAGCTATGCCAACGCCCTGAACGACTACATGAAGGCCTGCGTGGAGCTAAAGAAAACCACGGGCAGTATCAGAAGTTTACTAAATGATAATCAACAAGTAAAATAGCGAGAGTATGAAAAAATTGTTTTACATCCTTTCGGTTTGTGCGGTAGTTGCCGCAATAGTCATTGTTCTGGTAATGAACAAGCGGAGAACCCAGGAGAGGGCACAGATGGTGGCCCACGACAAATCGGCTGTGGCCGTGAAGGTTATGGAGGCCGAGGAGAGCACTTACTCCTCCCAATTTTCTTCCAGCGGAGTGCTCCAGGCAAGGCGCGAGTTGGCCTTCGTATCGGACATAGCTGGTCGCATTGTGGATATCTACGTGGACGAGGGAAGCCATACTCACAAGGGACAAGTGCTAATCCAGTTGGACAACGAGATGCTGCTTGCCGATGTGACCTCGAGCCAGGCCGCCTACGAAGGCCTGAAAAAGGACTACGAGCGATACAAGAGCTCCAACGAGCTGGGAGGGATTACCGTTCAGCAGCTGGACAACATCCGTACCCAGATGGTGGCGGCCGAAAGCCGCTACACCACCAGCAAACGCCGTCTGGCCGATGCCTCCATAAAGGCTCCCATTGCAGGTACCATCAACAAGAGGTATGTGGAGGTGGGCAGCTACCTCAACCCGGGAGCACGACTCTTCGATATCATCGACGATTCGCATCTCAAAGCCCTTTGCTACGTCACCGAAAAGCAGGTGTTGGATATCCGCAAGGGGTTGGCAGTGGAGCTGACCAGCGAAACCTTCCCCGGAGAGGTTTTTCATGGAAAAATCACCTTTGTTGGCGACAAAGCCGACAGGTCGCTGAACTTCCCTGTGGAGGTTACCCTGGATCACAACGAAAAAGGACTGAAATCGGGGATGTACGTATCCGTAAACTTCAATTCCGAGGCCCAAAAACGGGGCATCCTCGTCAACCGTAATGCCATCAGCGGGAGCGTGCTGGCTGCCAATGTGTTTATTGTTGAGAATGGCGTTGCCAGAAAACGCAGCGTGATTGCGGGTAGCATGGTGGGCGAGCAAATCGAGATTTTGCAAGGGCTGCACCGTGGCGATAGCGTGGTGGTGGGCGGGTTGATAAACATATCCGACGGAACGGCGGTACGATGCATTCATTAACGGGAAATGCCCCTGCCGACGAACAAAAGTGTGTGAATTTTTAAGAAAAGTCAACCTTATGAAAATAACAGAAATATCCATCAAGCGCCCCATATACGTGACAGTGGTGTTCATGCTGCTCGCCATCCTGGGATACCTAAGCTATGTAAACCTGAGCGCCGAGCTGATGCCCAAGTTCACGCCTCCCGTGCTCAACGTGCAGATTATCTACCCCGGGGCATCGCCCAGCGAGGTTGAAAATTCGCTTACCCGCAAGGCCGAGGATGCCCTGTCGGGCATGGAGGGTATCGACCAAATGCAGTCGCTGTCGTTTGAGGGGATGTCCATGCTCATCGTCTCGTTCCGCTACGGAACCGATATCGACAAGGCGGTTACCGATGCGCAGAACCTGCTCAATGCCAAGCGTGCCGAGTTGCCACGAGAAATCCTTTCTCCCACCATCACCAAAATATCCATTGACGAAAAGCCCATCCTGATTCTCTCGGCAACATCGCACATGGAGCCAACCGATTTTTACGACCTCATAGACAAGCGGGTACTGCCCGAATTTTCGCGGGTGACGGGCGTGGCCAAAATATCGCTGGTGGGCGGTATGCAGCGCGAGATACAAATCAACTTAAAGCAGGATAGGCTGAAAACATTTGGCCTCACACCACTGATGGTGCAGGGTGCTATCCGTGCTGCCAACCTCGACTTCCCCACCGGTTACCTGCACAGCGACCTGTCGCAAACCGCCATACGCCTCTCAGGAAAGTTGACAAGCATTGAGGAACTTCGCAATCTGGTGATTGCCACCACCCCAACGGGTGCACAAATACGGCTGGACGACGTGGCCGACGTGGTGGACGCCGTGAAGGACCCCGTGAAGCTGGGAAGGGTGAACGGGCAGGATGCCATCCTTATCAACCTGCAAAAGCAAACCGATGCCAACGCCATATGGGTCAGCGACCAGGTGCAGGAAACCATTGACCAGCTACAGCTGGCATACGCCACGGAGGGCCTGAGGATTGACATGGTACAGAACACAACAACTTTTACGCACCAATCCATAAGGTCAGTATTCACCGACCTGATGCTTGCCATCCTGTTGGTAACACTGGTTATTCTGCTCTTCCTGCACAACCTCCGCAATGCCCTTATCGTGATGGTGGTGGTTCCCATATCGCTAGTCTCCACCTTTATCGGCATGTGGCTCTTCAACTTCACCCTCAACCTGATGTCGCTTCTAGCGCTATCGCTGGTCATCGGCGTGCTGGTTGACGATGCCATTGTGGTCATCGAAAACGTGTACCGCCACATGGAGATGGGGAAAAATCGCGTGAAGGCCTCCTTCGATGCCATGCGCGAGATAGGGTTTACGGTGATCTCCGTCACGGTGGCCATCGTCATGGTGTTCCTACCGGTGATCTTCACCAACACGCTGGTTTCCGATATCCTGCGTCAGTTTTGTGCCGTAATCGTCATCTCCATCCTCTTCAGCCTGCTGGCTGCACTCACCCTGGTTCCGCTCCTCACTTCACGTTTTGGCAACATCAGGGGGATAAAGGACACCAATATATTCGGAAAATTTTTAAAAGGCTTTGAGAATGCCATTGCCCGGTTTAGCCATTGGGTTTCGGATATCCTCCGGTGGGGGTTGGGTCACAAACGCTGGGTTGGACTTGTGGTGCTGGCCATCACGATGGCAGTGATGTCGCTCTTCCCCCTTGGGTTCATCAACTTTGAGTTTCAACCCTACATCGACCGGGGTGAGTTTATCGTGCAGCTGGAGATGCCCAAGGGCATTTCCATGGAGGAATCCAACGCCCTGGTGCAGCGCGCCGAGGGTTGGTTTATGAGTCGGCCCGAGGTGGAAAACGTGGTTACCATGGTGGGGCTCACCAGCGATAACCTGCAGAGTACCAGGGGCACACCCTACCTGGCCGAGCTGAACGTGAAGCTGAGGAAACAGGCCGAGGGCACCGAGACCTACATCACGCGTATACGCAAGCCCCTGTCCGATTTCCTGGTGGATGCCAAGGTGAACATCTTCAGCGTGAGCCTTACGGGTACCGCCGCCAAGGCGGCAGTGGAGTATATTATCACGGCCTCCAACCCCGATTCGCTCATGCTGTTTGCCGGGCAGGCGTTGGAGGTGATGAGCTCCATACCGGGAGTGATGCAGCAGGAGCTATCGGTGGAGAGTGCAACCCCCGAAATCACGGTGAGGGTAAATCGCGAGAAGATGTCGGCACTGGGGCTTACGCTGGATAACGTGGGAGCGGTAATGCAACTCTACTTTCAAGGCAACGACCTGCTGAAGTACACTGAGGGCAACTACGAGTACGACATAAACATCCGTGCCGACAAGATTTACCGCCAGCAGGCTGAGAATGTCCCCAACCTGATGTTTATCAACAACCGGGGCGAGAGCGTGAGGCTGTCGCAGTTTGCCCATATTTCGCCGGGTACCGGGCCAAACCGCCTGGAGCGATACAACCGCAACAGCTCAGTTACCATTCGCTCCCAAGCCTATGGGGTGCCGCCCGGAGCCATTGCCAAGCAGTTCATGGCCGGGGTGGAGAAACTTCACAAGCCTGCAGGCCTGCGCATTGAGGCCACAGGTGATATGAAGAAAATGAGCGACTCCATGGATGTGCTCACCACCGCCCTGCTGCTCTCGCTGCTGCTCATCTATTTCTCCATGGTAATCCTCTACAACAGCTGGATAGACCCGTTTGTCATCATGTTCTCCATTCCCTTTTCCATTGTGGGCGCCATTCTGGCGCTGGCGCTCACCAACACGGCCATGAGTATCTACGCCATGCTGGGGCTGGTGATGCTGGTGGGGCTGGTGGCAAAAAATGCCATCCTGCTGGTTGACTTTGCCAACGATGCACGCCGCCAGGGCAAGGGCATTGACGAAGCGCTGGTTCAGGCCGTAAGGATAAGGACCCGACCCATACTCATGACCGCCCTCTCAACTATTATTGGGATGCTGCCGGTGGCCTTGTCGCGGGGCTCGGGTGCCGAGCTGCGCAACGGCATGGCCTGGGTGATTATCGGGGGTATGACCATCTCCACCCTACTCACGCTGGTGGTGGTGCCCGTGGTGTATAAGATAATGCACCCCCAGCGGAACACCCAAAGGGAGAGGGTGGATATTGAGAAGCTGATGTATGCCGGGGAGTGAACCGCCCCACCGGACGATTCTGTCTTAAGATTGATTTTTTAGTGAATTTTTGTAACTTTATACTGGTTTAAAAGCCGGATGAAATGCAAGCCTGTTGCGACTATACTACTGTTTTGGAGGTATGGGGATAAAAGGTTAGGACTATTAACGAGTTATGTGGGATTATAAAAAAAGACACAGGTATTGATAAATGTACCAAAATTTGGTAACTTTGTAGAAAAATAAAATACCATGAATAGAAATACCTCAATATCAATAGGAAACTATTTTGACAATTTCATCAAAAGTAAGATTTCAGAAGGGCGTTATAAAAATGCCAGCGAAGTAATACGAGCAGGGCTAAGACTTCTTGAAGAAGAAGAAAATAAAGTTATTGCTCTCAGAGAAGCTATTCAAGAAGGGGTGGAAAGTGGAATCGCTCACGACTTTAACCCTGAAACACACTTAGAAAAAATAAAAGCAAATCGAAACTTGAATGGCAAAATTGAGGTTTACAAATAAAGCGGTTTATGATTTAACTCAGATTTGGAATTACACCGTTGATAAGTGGTCTGAAAAACAAGCAGACAAGTACTATCATATGCTTATAGATAACTGCAATGCAGTTGCATATAATCCTGAAGTGGGTAAAAACTATTCAGGGGTTACAGAAGACTTATTGGGATTTAAAGCAGGACGACATATAATATTTTATAGGATTATTGAGAAGGATGAAGTAGAAATAATTAGAATCCTTCACGAACAAATGGATTTAAAGAATAGAATAACTGAAAAATAACCCCACATAACAAGCAGTCGTGTTTAACCCTAGTGCAAATTGACATCATTTGCTAAATTTATTATCTTTGTCCTATGAACCTAATAGAAAGAAATATCGATACAATTCGAGACTTGTGTTCAAGGCACAAAGTTAGACGACTATTTGCATTTGGTTCTGTATTGACAGATAGTTTCAAAAAGGACAGCGATGTTGACCTAGTCGTAGACTTTCAAGACGTAAACCTTTATGAATACGCTGACAACTATTTTGACTTAAAAGAATCATTAGAGAACCTATTTAAACGTAATGTGGATTTGTTGGAAGAAAAAGCAATTAAAAATCCTTATTTAAAACAATCAATTGATTCATCAAAGCAACTAGTTTATGGATAGCGAAATTAAAACTTGGTTGTACGACATTTTGCAATCAATAGAAGAGATAGAAAGCTACTTTGAAGACAGACCAAAGAGATTTGATGAATATATTAACGACATCAGAACAAAACGGGCTGTCGAAAGGAATATAGAAATAATTGGAGAGGCAACGAATAGAATACTCAAACGACACAAAGAGTTCCATCTAAAAAACGTCCATAAAATTATTGGAACAAGAAACAGAATTGCCCACGGTTACGACAAAATATCCGACGATTTAATTTGGAGTATTGTTATCAATCACCTTCCTAAACTGAAAGAAGAAATTGCTTCCAAACTAGAAGAGTAAAAGGCTACACACAACAAGCAGTTGCTTTCACTGGGGCTAATGATGCAGATATGGATTTTTTTAGTACTTAATTTTGGGTTTAGCGGGTTATGACGCCACTGGAGTTTAACTCCCCAGCGTAAGCAACTGCCGGCCATTAGCCATAGTTAGGCCGACAGACCCCTCTAAAACAAATAGAAAAAACATCAAATGATTCTTTTTTTCCGGGTGCGGTGAAAAAACGAAACATTCGCCGCATTTATGCGTTGAATAATTTGTATATTTGATGCATATTAAGTTTCCGGCAATGGCTAAATACATATACCAGCATAAAAATTGGACAGATTTCACCTGGCAAGATAAGGCCATCAATGCTGTGTTTGGCGAAGTCCGCCTGATGCAAGGTAAAATCATCGGACAGATGAACGCATTAGGTTTTTATGCCAAAGAAGAAGTAACACTTACGGCATTAACTCTAGACGTAGTAAAATCTTTCGAAATAGAAGGAGAACTGCTTAGCTATGAACAAGTGCGCTTTTCCATAGCACGACGTTTAGGGATCAACACTGCAGGCTTTGTGCCAAGCAATCGCCATATTGAGGGTATAGTAGAAATGATGCTTGATGCTACACAGCAATACTCCTTGCCATTAACTGAAAAACGCTTGTTTGGATGGCACGCAGCACTTTTCCCCACAGGGTACAGCGGACCTTATAGAATAGAAGCAGGTAAATACCGCACCGGTGAAATGCAGGTGGTTTCGGGTGCCTTGGGCAAAGAAAAAGTCCATTACGAAGCCGTAGCACCGGAATTGGTTAAATCCGAAATGGACAAGTTTTTAGATTGGTTTAATTATGATAATCAGCTCGATCCCGTGCTGAAAGCGGCTATTGCCCACTTTTGGTTTATCATTATTCACCCATTTGATGACGGCAACGGGCGTATAGCCAGAGCCATAGCTGATATGCTACTGGCCCGTGCCGAGCATAGTGGCGAACGTTTTTACAGC
This sequence comes from Bacteroidetes bacterium ADurb.Bin008, assembly GCA_002071445.1. GTDB lineage: Bacteria > Bacteroidota > Bacteroidia > Bacteroidales > Tenuifilaceae > MWFE01. The sequence goes on from MWFE01000059.1 coordinate 48,722, forward strand.
ATGTCAAGCCAAATATTGATAGAACGTAAACGCTACTATGAGGTGTTGCAAAGGGTACAGCACAGCACAGGCGATATAACCGAATGGCTCGATTGGTTTTTGCATTGTCTTAAAAATGCAATGCTGGCCACTGAGCAAACAACACAACGAATTTTGCTTAAAGCTGAATTCTGGAAACTACACCAACACACGCCAATCAACGAAAGGCAAAGAGCTGTTTTGAATATGCTGCTCGATGGATTTGATGGCAAGCTACAGACAAGCAAGTGGGCAAAAATCACCAGGGTTTCAACAGATACAGCATTACGCGATATCAAAGACTTAATGGAAAAAGGTATTTTGGAAGAAGCCAATGAGGGCGGCCGAAGCACAAATTATAAGCTGACCAGCTTGAGAAAAGAATAACCACCGGCTATAGCAGCGACTTGGGATAGCCATGGGTGCTTTCCACTCTGGACGATTTGTGGATTTTGGTTTGATATTTTGGTAAAGCTTTGTAACTTTATTCGGGTTTTTAAGCCAGATAAAATGTAAACCTGTTGCAGATATCAGGTTGCTGTGGGAGGTGGGAGGGGGGAGGATGGGGAAGAAAAGGTTAGGGCTATTAACGAGTTATCGCCAAGTGTAAGAGACATACAACAACATAGAAACATTGAAAAGTAAACCATTGTGAAAGGAAAGAAAAAAGGAATATTAACAATACCAGAGAGCCGAGACTCAAGCCGACTCTATTTTTTTTATTTTTTACCCACCGCACATTTTTTAAAACAATTGTCGACACACATTACCAAAGCCCTACACGCCTACGCTAAACTAAAGCATTGTCAAAGAGTACAATCTTGTTAATAAATAAAACTGAAATTTTAAGTTATTAATAAATAAAATTTAAGTATTATGAGCCAAAAGATTTCAACTATTGCTGAACGCAAGATAATTGAAGATTTTGCAAAGGAAATATCACTTAAGAAAGAAACAGGAATTCATCCAGAAAAAACGGTCATCGATTTTAGGAATGACCGCTTAAAAGGAAAAGATGGTGAACGTTACGTTTATTTAGTTCCAACAAAATTACTTCGTTTCAGAAAAGACAATGGCAGAATTGCTTCTGATGTATATAGTTACGAAAAGCAAAATGGTATTCTTGATGAAACTCTAGATACAACACAAGAAATTATTAGAAAATTCCTTACAAATAAGGATGAAGAAAACAATATAAAACTTCGCAATCTTATCAAGCATTCTGGTCAAATTGAGCCGGCAATCATTACTTGTGATGGTTTTCTCATAAATGGAAATCGGAGAAAAATGGTTATTGAAGATTTATATGAAAGAACCAAGGAGAAGAAATATGAGACAATGAAAGTGGTAATATTACCTGGAGCTGATGATGAAGGTGGACCACCAACAATAAAGGAAATTGAACAAATAGAAAATAGATACCAATTACAGAGTGATGGCAAATCTGAATATACAAATTTTGATCGAGCAATATCTATTCAAAGAAAAATAGCTTCAGGTATGTCACTTGAGGAACAACTTAAAGATGATCCTAGTTTGATAGAAATGACACCAAAAGAATTTAAAAAGGAATTACAACGAGTCAAAAATAAATTCCTTGCACCTCTAGAATGTGTTGATAGATATCTTGAAAGTTTGGGCAGGGATGGCTTATATGATTCTATTTCGGAAGGTAGAGCAGATAAAGAGGGTCGATGGTATTCATTTATTGATTATTATGAAAGGATCTATAGAAATCTTTTAGATTCAAGAAAGAGAAATGAACTTGGAGTTGAGGAGGATGAAGTTGGAGAAATTGAAGATATTGCATTTAAAATTATTCGTAAAAAAGATTTTCCTAATCATAAGACTCATGAAGTAATAAGAATAATGCCCAAAATCTTAGCAAATAAAGATGCTAAAAAGGAACTAATGAAAATAAAAAGTGTATCAAATAATCTTAGCGAAAATGAATATAGCGAAAATGACAAGCTACAGACAATAGATAAAAAGTGGGGAAATAAAAATGCTACTACAATTATTGGTAGTGTTAAAAAAGCAATTAATATAATAGAGCATGAAAAGGAAATTGAGACACCACTGACACTTTTGGATGGTGCTTTGAAAAAACTTAATCATGAAAATATGGTACCTGAAGCGCTGGATATTTTTAAAATCGAAGATGCATTAAAAAAATCGAAAGAAATTCAAGAGCGTGCTCATATATTAGAAAAAATTTTTTGGGAACAAAAAAATAAGGTGAAGAAAATCCTGAGGAAAAATGAAAATTGATTTTAACAATAATACTATTCTATTAGAAGATATTAATCTTGAGACTCATCAAATAAGTCAACTGAAATTCTGGGGGTTTAAAAATGACGGTGTTGATAGATTAATATTCACTAGTGAATCTGCAGATGGCCTTATTTTAAAACTAATTGCATACTTTAAGAAGGAAAATTTAATTTATGAGGCAACAAATGATTTGAAAATTCGAATCAGTGAATTAAATAACAATATTCTTAACTTCAAAAGAATAAAAGATTTAGGGGATTCGTTTAAAAGTGGTCAATTTAACAGTTCAGAATTTCAAGAATTTTGTCAGTTTTTTAATACTCATTTACCAAAAAGAAAACTTAAAGCCCATCAACTTAAAGCTGCATTTCATTTATATTTAATTCACAACGGAGCAAATTTTTCGGTGCCTGGTAGCGGAAAAACATCTGTTGTATTAAGCGTTTATGAAAAACTTAAAGAAGAAAGTAAGGTTAATGTCCTATTTGTTGTAGGACCTCCAGCTTGCTTTGGTCCATGGAAAACGGAATTTTTTGAAACATTAGGTCGAAAGCCCGATTTTAGAATACTTGCGGGTGGAGAGAAAGGCATGAGAAAAAGCGAGTATTATACTAATACAGACAATAAAGCAGAACTGTATCTAACAACATTCCAAACATTATTAAATGATCAAGATGATATTATAGTTTTATTCTCGCAAGAAAATATTAATGTATTTCTTGTAATTGATGAAGCACATTATATTAAACAAATAAATGGTAATTGGGCAACTGCAGTGCTAAATATTGCCAAGTACTCTAAGTTTCGTTGCATTCTCACTGGAACACCAATACCAAAAAGTTTCAGCGATATTTACAACTTATTCGATTTTTTATGGCCCCAAAACGAAACCATTGAATCAAGTGCAAGAATAAAATTGCAAACGCTAGAAAAAAATAACAAAATTGATGAAGCTAAAGCAATTTTAGAGAGCAGAGTTGGCTCACTATTTTATAGAGTTAGAAAAAAAGACCTCGGTTTGAAGGAACAAGTATTTCATGAGCCTATTGTATTGCCCATGAACAAGTATGAGAAAAAAGTGTACGAAGCTATTGAAAAAAAAATAAGGCACTATTCAATGAATGATTATTTACAGAACAAAGATTTCATCGATAAGTTGAAAAGAGGTAGGATGATTCGACTAAGACAAAGTGTTTCTTATTTGCATCTACTTATTAAGGCAATTGAGAATTATGACGAAGATATTTTGGAGGATGAAAAAGATTTGCGTTACATAGTTCGTGATTACGACAAACTTGAATTACCTGCAAAGTTTGAATACCTATCAAAGAAAATTATTGCACTGCAGAAGGATAAACAGAAAGTTGTAATCTGGACAAATTTTGTTGGAACGATTGAAAAACTTGAAGAATACTTTAATAAATCATTGGGAATGTATTGTCGGTCTATTTATGGTAATACACCGATTGTGCAATCAACTATTGCAGACGAAAAGACAAGAGAAGAAATTCGAGACGAGTTTGTAGATTCAAAAAGTGGTCTTGATATTTTAATTGCAAACCCTGCAGCTTGTGCAGAATCTATTTCTCTGCACAAAACTTGTCATATTGCAATATATTACGACCTCACATACAATTGTGCTCAATATTTACAATCACTTGACCGCATACATCGTGTAGGAGGTTCGGAAGAAATTGAAGCTCATTATTACTTTCTGCAATATGAAAATACTATAGACCAAGACATCTTAAACAACTTGCGGAGAAAGGCGGACCGTATGAGTAAAATTATTGATGAGGATTACAGAATTTACTCTCTTGATATGTTTGATGATGATGACGAAGAAATTAACGCATACAATAGGTTATTTAGTAAAAATGAGAAGGCCATTTGAAAAAATTAAATTATCGCAACTTTATATTCTTTGCAATATCCTTGCTGAAGCTGAGATACGTAATGTGAGCATTATTAAACGGAAGTATTTAGAAAAAGGATTGTCATTCGATGAAACTCTTTCTTTATTGGAAGATTTGAAACTTGTAAGAATCAATTCAGGCGAATTGATTCCTTCAAATTCTCTTTTAAATACACATAATTCACTTGATGACTTCAAAAAGTTATTTCTCTCTGTTTTGTTTTCAGCAAGTGGATTAGTTTCAGAAGAGTTGCGAAATTTTCTGTTGAACTTTCAGACAAAGAACGGAAAAATAGTTTTCTACGCATCCGAACTTAAAAAAATAAAATTCAGTGACATAAGAAATCTTCTGCTTGAATTGGAATTCATTTCAGTGAGTTCTGATAATGCAACATACATTGTCAATCCTAATTTTGTTGATTTGTTTGTAATGCAATTCAGCAGTCAAATACTTTCCCCCGAATCATTGAAAAAGAAGCAAACTGAAAATGAGTCAATTGGTTTATCAGCTGAGAAAGCAATTATTGATTTTGAAATTAAACGCCTTTCAGCAATTTCTGTTTTAAAAAATGAAATTGAACACACTTCGCTTCACAATGTTTTAGCAGGCTACGACATCAAAAGTTTTGAAGATTATCTTGATAGTAATTCCAAACGCATTGAAAGGTACATTGAAGTGAAAGCGGTTTCAGTTGACAATTACAAATTTTATTGGAGCAGAATGGAGATTGAAATTGCAAAAGTATTTGGAGAAAAGTATTACCTATATTTACTCCCTGTCATTTCAAATAATAATTTTGACTTTGAAAAGTTAATCATAATAAGGAATCCCTTTGAGAACGTATTCTCAAACGTTCGCGAATGGAAAAAAGAAGAAGAATGTATTACTTTTACAAAAATTCAGACTAATAACTAATGGCTAAAACAAAAATACAAACAAACATTTTATACAATGGGGATTCAGCAAGTTTACTTACTGATTTGAAAAAATTTCCCGACAAGAGTGTGAATTTTATTATTACATCTCCACCATATGCTGATAAAAGAAAGAATTCATACGAAGGTGTTCCATCAGCAAAATATGTTGAGTGGTTTTTGCCAATTACCCTACAACTTTATAGAATATTGAAAGAAAACGGTTCATTCATTCTCAATATAAAAGAACATCCAAGCAATGGAGAAAGAGAAACATATGTATTGGAATTGATTTTAGAAATGAAGAAACAAGGCTGGTTTTGGATAGAAGAGTATTGTTGGTACAAAAAAAATTCTTTCCCTGGTAAATGGCCTAATCGTTTTCGTGACTCATGGGAAAGGTGTTTGCATTTTACTAGAAAGAAAGATTTTGTAATGTACCAAGATGCAGTTAAAGTTCCTATTGGTGATTGGGCTGCAAAAAGATTTAAATCAATGAGTGAAAATGATTTTATAAGACATGTTTCAAAAAACAATTCTCATTTAGCACGAAATGTTTCTAATTGGCTGAACAAGAAAAAGGTATATCCACATAATGTTTTAGTTTTTGAAGAAGAACATAGATTATATTTAGGAAATGTTATTGAAACTGCTGTTGGTGTTTCTAGTAAAAACCATAGTGCAATATTTCCAATTGAACTTCCATCATGGTTTATTAAATTGTTTTCAAAAGAAAATGATATAATTCTTGATCCTTTTATAGGTTCAGGTACTACAGCTGTGGCTGCAATAATGCTAAGAAGAAAATACATTGGAATTGAATTAAAGAAGGAGTATTATCACGAAGCACAAAAAAATATTAATGAAATTGCAGAAGTTATTAATATGAAACACCCATGATAGTGCATAAGCACAAACACGGATGAAAATTGAGTCGCGAACTGTGTACCTTTGAACAA
>MWFE01000060.1 GCA_002071445.1 Bacteroidetes bacterium ADurb.Bin008
GACGAAAAAACAGCATCAAAAATGTCCATTAGGACGAAACGTCTAAAAAATAGCATCAATTTTGTCCATTACTCCAAATTATTGTATCTTTCCAAAAAAACTTTTAAGATTTCTGTCTTTTTCTTTTAAGATTTCTGCCTTTATCTTTTGTATTTGTAGATAAAATTCTAGTATCAGCGTATTAGAGTAACATTATTCACTTAACCCTAACCTAATAAGCCATGAACAGATTTCTACTCTCCATGCTGGCCATGCTGCTATGCCTGTGGCATGCCAGCGCACAGGACCCCATGGTGCTACAGTACAACACAAACCTCTCCGATGGCACCACCATTGCCCTTCCCCTTTATGGTGCTGTTAACGTAACGGTTGACTGGGGCGATGGCACCACCAACACCTACACCACGGAAGGTGTTCACGAGCACACCTACGCCACCCATGGCCAATACACCGTATTCATTACCGGTAGCCTGCAGCAGTTTGGCGCCTCTTCGACTGTTCCCGGCAACGATAAGCTGCAGGCGGTTACCTCCTTTGGCAACCTGGGGTTATCCAGCCTGGCGTTCGCATTTCGCTATGCCACCAATCTGGCACAGGTGCCTGCCACCCTACCCGCATCGGTTACCGATCTATCTTGGATGTTCTCCTTTGCCACCGCCTTCAATGGGGATATCAGCGGCTGGAATGTGAGCAGCGTAACGAATATGGATAAGATGTTCATGGGTGCCACCGCCTTCAATGGGGATATCAGCGAGTGGAATGTGAGCAGCGTAACGAATATGGATGAGATGTTCATGGATGCCACCGACTTCAATGGGGATATCGGCGGCTGGGATGTGAGCAGCGTAACGAGTATGTTCCATATGTTCTATAATGCCACCTCTTTCGATCAGGATATCGGCGGCTGGGATGTGAGCAACGTATTTGATATGTTCAACATGTTCCGTAAGGTTAAACTATCCACCCACAACTACAACAGCCTGCTGGTGGGGTGGAGCAACCGCACGCTGAAAGACAACGTAGTGTTCAATGCCGGCCTCAGCCGCTACTCATCCGGTATCCCCGCTTTGGCACGGCAGCATATTATAGATACATTCCACTGGGATATTGATGATGATGGCGAAACCAATCTGCCCACCCTCACCACCGCGCCCATTACCACCATCACCCCCACCACCGCTACGGGTGGTGGAGATGTTATTAACAATGGCGGCTCCGATGTAATCGTACGGGGCGTGTTGTGGAGTACCACCCCCAAACCCACTACCGGTAACCATGACGGCATCACCATGAATGGTACAGGTACGGGCAGGTTCACCAGCAGCCTCACCGGGCTGGTGCCCAACACCACCTACTACGTGAGGGCATACGCCATCAATACCAACGGCACCGACTACGGTCCTCAGGTCTCGTTTCATACACCCTCAATAGTGCTCACCATCGGCGGTTCGTTCACGGTGCACAGCAAGGAGTACGATGGCACCGACGTGGCGGAAATAAACCAGAACAACCTCACCCTGGTAGGGGTGGTTGGCAACGATGAGGTGTTCCTGACCAACGTCAGGGTGCGCTTCACACAGACAGAAGTGGGAGAGGGCATCCCCGTTGTGATATACGAGGCTGAACTTAATGGCGCGGACAGGAACTGCTACACCCTGTCGCTGGAGGGGGCTCCCACAGCCCTGGGGAATATCACCAAGCCATCGGATGTGGAATCCGACCTCCTAATGGCCGTGAAAGCCTATCCTAACCCCTTTGATACCCATATCCGGTTCGCGGGGGTGGAGGGCACGCTGCACGTCTGCATCACGAGTATCGCAGGCATTAAGCTGATGGAATGCGACATTGCCCACGGACAGGACCTGAGGGTTGACCATCTGTCCCGGGGGATTTACTTCGTCACGCTAACCGGTGACAACGGGCATCGCCGTACCCTCCGCATGGTGAAGCAGTAGGGCAAACCCATACCCCGCAAAGCGGGTAGAAGCCATTGGGGGGCACCGGGATAGACGGGTGCCCCCTTGCTTTTGATAATGTGCAGATGCTAAAAAATGTCAATTAGGTCAACTTTGGTAAGAAACCCCATATTATTATGCTTATTGCAGCGGCGTATATCGATATGCTAGGAAGGGATTGAAATACCGGTTACACTCAATGATGGCGCCTTAATGAATAGAGAACAGATTGAACAACAGGCATGGGTATAAACAAACCAATAACAAGCTGTTTCTAACATTCCAGCATTAGCAAGCACATTTCACAAGGCAAAAAAAAGGTGTTTCGGAAACCTGAAACACCTGCTCTTTGCTTACAATGGCTGTGCCGGATTCTTGGCATTCCATTTTTTCCATTTTGGCGATCTCCAGGGTTTCATATAGCGCAATACCACATCGCTATAGGGCTCTTCAACCGTAATGGCCACATCATCCTTAGCCCTCCATCTGTCGGGGGCTTCTCCTGCCAAACCTTGAAAGTGGCTGTACCTAACGGCAAAACTTCCGAACGACATGATGGTGTTGGGCTCAAGTTTAACCACCACGGGATTTCTAAGCGGAACAAGCTGCCTAACGTGGTAAGGTCGCTTGGCATAGGGTTCATATTCAACCAACTTGTTGTCGCCCGTTTTTGCCTTATACTCATCCAGCTTATCGTAATCGGTGTAAACATGGAAAAAACCCGTGAGGGTATATTCCCCTGCCGTAAGGTTTTCGGAATAGTAAAGAGTGGTAAAATCGGCACCTGCACCAAAAACTCTGAAAGGTACTTCTTCACCATTGGGTCCGGTAACTGCGGGAGCCCAGCCGGTAAAGTTAAGGTTCGTAATTTTTTGAAGAGACCCATCGTCATCGTGACTAAACTGCAAAGCCAACATGCTGGCCTCACCGGAAGTGGGGTTGTCAACGGCCGGAAACAATTGGGCAAAACCTGTGGACAACATGCAAGCCATGGCAAATACAAATAATAATAATCTTCTCATAATCATCAAATTAAGTTATACGTATTATTTAAAACATTTCATGGTATTCAACCCTGATAGTTCTTTCTTCCTAATGATAAAACGCTTGTAATTCGTTGTTTTTTTCAAATCAGGATAAGAATAAACAACCAATGATACGTTTAGTTTCTGGTTATGTTCAATCGCATATTACCATCTACCTTTGGTTTTCATTTTGAATTCCAAAGGAGACTATATTTTTTAACTGATATTCAGGAAATTGTTATATGAAATAATAATTGATGATATATATCATCCCCCTAATCACTTCCCTTCTACAATCTCAAAGAGAATGATTTCCGGTTTATTACCAACCCGTATTGGCGGGCCCCATGTACCATAGCCATTGGAAACATAGATGGTGGTGCCATCAATCCGTTTCAGTCCCTTGCTAACTTCAAATATAGCACCAGTAATCAGGTTAAAAGGAAACAGTTGCCCGTGGTGGGTATGCCCCGAAATCTGCAAGTCAATTGCATTTTCTACAGCCTCAGACAGCCGGAACGGCTGGTGGTCCAACAGGATGGTAAGCTTATTTGTATCCAAATCTCTTGTCAAATCGCTTAAGGGTTTTCGGTCAATCCCCCCAATCATCTTAGCCTGTCGGTCTTCACGACCCACCAGGTTAAAAATTCCTTTGACAACAATGGCACTATCACGTAGAACTTTCACACCGTGCTTTTCCAGGTATTCCACCGCCGGCTCCACGCCTCCTATATACTCATGATTTCCGGTAACGGCATAAACCCCAAGTGGAGCCTTAAGTTCAGACAGCAACTTGCCCATATCATTCTTAACCACAAAGCCGATGTCCTCATCAAATATATCGCCTGCCAGAAGTATGATATCGGGGTTTAACGAGTTCATCATGTTTACAAATTGCTTAAGGCGTCCATTTGACATCAGCACCCCAAGGTGAATGTCCGATGCTGCACCCACACGCAGGGTGGGATAACCCTCAATATTTTTGTGTGTTATCAGGGGTATACGGTTAACTTTTGGGTGTCGTGCATTGATGTATCCCCCCAATAGCATAATAGCAGTAACTATGTAAGTGGCAATAACTATCTTTTTGTGTACTAATGACTTATCAGCATGAATGCAAATGTTTATTTGCCCGAGCAATGGAATGGTTAATCTGATCAAATGGATGAATAGGAGGAACAGGCACAGGTAAACCATGGCACCAAGCCATATGGATCCAGCTTTTATTATGTAATTGGTTATTTCTGAGGGAATAAGCCTCTCAAATAACCGCCCCGCAGGATAGGAGATAACCAGTACAATAAAAATGATTTTTAAGAATTTTCCCACCGGGTTGCCTATGGCAAAAATCGGACCTGATTGCTTATAAATATATAGATTTACAAGACCATAAATGGCAATAACAAGGACAAAAAAGAGTAACATCCCCAGCTGTTTTTTCATTACGCTTATAACCTTATATTCAATTCTGGTATAAACAAAGCAAGCACCATACAGTTCATTCGATGAATGAAAGGAGTATTAGCTTAATAGATTGGATTGCTAGTATGCCACTAAAAAATTTTTACTACTTTAGTAGCATTATAGAATACTACCCAAATAATGTCCGGAATTAAACAAAATAAAGCCAATAGTGTATCGCAAAAAGGTGATAAGGAATCGGTTATCTCTTTCAATCAGGTGAATGCCATAATTGAAAATGCCGGAAGCGGGATATACATAGTGCAGGATGAAAGGATAGTTTTCCATAATACCTTTTTCTCAAACCTGACAGGATACACCTCCGAAGAGTTAAGGGGCATGAACTTTTTGGAAATTGTCCATCCCAAGGATAAAAAGCTCATTAAACTCCTTTTTAGCAACAATTTTCGCGAGATAAACCTCAAACAGTCCCGTTCCTACACTTTCAGAGTAAGCCATAAAAATGGCGATTTAAAGTGGTTTAAATCCAATGTTTCACTTATCGATTGGAATGGCAAACCGGCCCTGCTCGATAGCTGCTTTGATATAACCCTTCAAAAGGACATAGAACAAGACCTGATTGAGGAGGAGCAGAATTTCAGGCTGTTGGTAAATGCCTTTGAGGATATGGTTTTTATTATCAGTAAGCGTCATGCCATTATTCAGGCCAATAGAAGCGCTTCCGATTGCTTACGATTGGCAGAAAACCAGATACTACTCCGAAATTTCTCCACGTTCTTCCCTGATTCCGAAAGGGAAGGAGTTCGAAATGCCATGGTACAAGCTTTTGCCGGCAACAGGGTGCTTATTTCAGGAAATCTTGAAACCGAGGATGGACGGTTGATTCCGGTTGAAACAAGGTTTTTCAGCGGTAACTGGAGCCAGAAAGAGGTGGTTTTCGCCATTTGTCAGGATATCTCCGTAAGGCTCGAAGCGGAACGTTCCATCAAAATGTCGGAGGAAAAATTTAGCAAGGCCTTCGATAATTATGCCGTAATGATGACCATCAGCACTTTAGACGAAGATCGCTACGTTGATGTTAATGAAACATTCTTAAAAACCATTGGCATTCAGAGAAAAGATGTAATAGGTGTAACTTCCGATGAATTAAATATTTTCCCCGAATTACACAGGAGGCAGGAACTCAAACAGAAAATATTCAACGAGGGTAAAGCTCAGGATTTGGAAACCACCATTATCAACAGGAAGGGAGAGGAGTTAATCATCCTTTTTTCGGCTGAACTGATAGACATTCAGGATAACCTTTGTATCCTTATGGTTATGAGTGATATAACCCAAAGGAAAAGGGCTCAGGAAAAGATTGAGCGAAGCGAACTGCGTTTCCGCAAGCTGGGCGAACTACTCCCCGAAATGATTTTCGAAGCCGATTCTGCAGGGCGTATCACTTTTGCCAACAATTATTTGATATCCTTTTTTGGATTGTCAGCACAGCAAATCGATGGCAAAATCAATCTAAGCTCCTTCTTCGATAAAAAAAGTCAAAAGATTATCAACCAATACATTGCCAATAGTAAGCACACGCCACATTTCCCCTCCACGGAGCTTATGGCGGTGAAAAAAGGCAAACACCATATTCCCGTGCTTACTCACATAACCGCCATTATGGAAAATGATAAGGTCAATCGTTTTATGGGAATAATGGTGGATATTACAATCCAAAAATTGCAGGAGAAGGAGTTGATAACAGCAAAAGAGCTGGCCGAGGAGGCCTCAAAAGCCAAAGAACAGTTTCTTTCCATTATGAGCCATGAGATTCGCACTCCAATGAATGCAGTAATTGGCATGGCCAATATCCTTCTTCAGGAGAATCCCAAGAAATCGCAATTGGAGAATCTCACTACCCTGAGGTATTCGGCCGAGAACCTGATGTCGCTGCTGAACGATATTCTCGATTTCAATAAAATCGAAGCCGGCAAACTTAAACTTTTCCGTTCACCCTTTTCTCTGCACTCATTAATTAAAGGCCTACATACCAGTTTTAAGCATGTTGCCAGCAAAAAAGGGCTTGAATTGAGGATGAACTTTGACAAAAATATTCCTGAACTGCTTATTAGTGATTCCATCAGGATAAATCAGGTACTAACAAATCTGGTTGGCAACGCCTTGAAATTCACTGAAAAAGGTGAAGTGGCTATAAGTGTGAAGTTAGTTTCCGAAAACCAAAGATCAGCCTTGGTGTACTTCTCCGTTAGCGACACGGGGATAGGGATACCCGCCGATAAGCAGCAAATGATTTTTCAGGAATTTACTCAGGCCAATCTAGAAACAACCCGCAAATACGGAGGTTCGGGCCTTGGATTGGCCATTTCAAAACAGTTGGTTAGCCTGTTGAATGGTAATCTTGAGCTGACAAGCAAGTTTGGGAAGGGATCCAATTTCTTTTTTACACTAAGATTGGGCAAAACAAAAACCTCTGTTAAGAAAAAAACTATTGATTCTGAAGAGATTATATTCCCCGAAAGGGCAGGGAAACCCTATAAGATCCTTGTTGTTGAAGACAATGAGATTAACTCTATGATTGCCCTTAAATTTTTAAAAGGCTGGGGATTTATGACCGAGCTGGCCGAGGATGGCGCCGAAGCGGTTGAAAAGGTAAAAAATGGAGAATTTGATGTAATTCTTATGGATCTTGAAATGCCTGTGATGAGTGGTTATGATGCGGCCATGGCAATTCGCCAACTTGACGACCCGGTTAAGAGGAAGACCCCAATTATTGCGCTGTCCGCATCGGCCATGCTGGATGTTCAGACCAAGATTTTCAGCATTGGTATGAATGGATTTATTTTAAAACCATTTAACCCTCAGGATCTTAAGAAAAAAATTGCTATTTTGCTCGAAACCGTAAACTAAATATTTCTATTAGCTGTTTTCAATGTCAGCGAATTGTAGTTTGTTTTAGCCCTTTTTTTATGTCAATGTTTATTAAAATACGTCCGTTCCTCTGCTATCTGCCATTCTTCATTCTTTTTAATTTTGAGATAAAAGCGCAGTCTGTCGATATTTCCGTTAACGTTTTGCAAAGTTTTTTACCACAAGCGAAGCTGTATATCCATAGGGGGACGGAGTTGGAACTGATTGATTCGGTCTATTTCACAAGCCCGGGCGTTTTCCAGTTCACCTTACATCCGGGTTATCAGCAGGGTCTATATAAAGTCAACATAGGCAAGGGTATTTCGTTGGATGTGGTTGTTGGGGGTGAGCCTTTGATCGATGTTTCAACCGTTGTTTACGCACCCAACGACAGTCTGAAGTCGATACACTCAAAGGAAAATGCCTTGTACTGGGAATATTTGAATGTAAAAAAACAACAGGAACAACTTGGCTGGCTAATAGGTTCGTTGATGGATTTTTACCCCGATTCCACAGTATTCTACCATCTGTTATCCTATGAGTTAGACAGTAAAAAGAAAGAATTTTACGCATGGTCAAAAAGTATTGCTTTGCAGAATTCCAAACTATTGGCATCCAAATTCATACAAGCCGATCAGGGGCCGCCAATCTCTAATCATCCGAAAATAGGCGAAAGTATCCAGCAGATAACCGATTCCTGGTGGCAGGATTTCGATTTTTTCGATACCCGATTGCTTTATTCGCCACATATCGCCACGCGGCTTTGGGGTTTCATTGAACTTCTATTCAACGATGGCTACGACATGGAGGAGCAGGTTGAAGCGTTCTGCAATGGGATTTCCGATTTGATGCAGAGGGATATGGACGTGCAGATTAAACAATACATCAGAGCCATTCTCATCGACGGGTTTGCCAAGTCCGATTACCTGAAGGTTGTTGATCTATTGGAAACAACCGGATTTAAAGGAATTGAACCTATTAGGAAAAAGAATAATAAGCCGGATAGTACAGATCTTCACCAAGTAAACATAGGCAGTAAAGCATTCGATTTTATTATAAACCTTCCTGATGCAAAGCAAATTAGGCTGTCAGAATTGGAGTCAAACTACAAGCTGGTTTTTTTCTGGTCCACCTGGTGTCCCCATTGTATCGAATCGATACCAAAAATTTTAAAAACATACGAGTACTATTCACGCAAAGAGTTTGAAATTGTGGCTGTGGCCATTGATCAGGAGGAGGAGGAATGGAAGAATTTTATTAAAGCGCGAAATCTCAAATGGATTAACATACATATGCCATACTCCGTTGATAATGAAATAATTGAAAATTACAACGTGAATGAGACACCAAAAATGTTTCTTCTTTCCAACGACTTAACCGTTGTTTCGTTGCCGGCCACAGTACGCCAGTTGGAAGCTAAGCTTAAAAAGTTGACGAAAAGGAAATCAAAATAATATGCAAATGTCATTTCCTCATGGTATGTTAAATGCTACATTGGCAACCATCTTTAGGAGTAAAAAGGGTAGGCTTCTAATACTTCTCTTTGTTATATTAACTTTTACATCATGTGTTGAATATAAAATAATTAGTATTCAAACACTTAAGCCTGCCGAAATTGGCATATCGAAGGATTTTTCCAAAGCTGTTGCCGTTGCAAGCATTTATAGGGGGATAGAGGGAGTGGAGGAGAGTTTAGCGCAAGCTGCCATTGACAGTACCGCGGCGGTTGAGGCCATATTGACCCTGGCTGAATCTTTAGCCGATTCCCCGATGATGAATGGGATTGCCATTCCTACGAGGGTTTACGTTCGCGATGACGCTTCCAAGTACATACTCCCTTTTACATGGGAAACCGTTGAGGGTTTGGTCATTGAGGATGATGCCGATATGCTGATTTCGTTGGAATACATGAAGGTAAAACCTTCAGTCGATAGTCATTCGTTTTGGGACGGATATGCCAAAATGTATTATGGAGCAATCTCTACCAGTATTTATGGCTACTGGAGAGTGTACGATGTTACCAATCAGTCAGTTGTTGCAAACTATTTGTATAGGGATACCCTCATCTGGGATCAAACGGATTACGTTAAGGTTAATGTGGGGGAGCAAATCCCGGGATTTTTCACGGCTGCCAAATATTCTGGCTATGTTACCGGCATTGAGTTTGCCAAGCAAATAGCACCCTCGTGGATGGACGAACAGCGTGTGTATTACCATCGTGGATCTGGCGATATGAAGAAAGCGGCCATCAGCGTGCAGAATAATGAGTGGTTGAATGCTGCTCAACTTTGGCAGAAGATCATTCAGAATCCGAAATCCAACCCCGT
The DNA here is from genome assembly GCA_002071445.1 of Bacteroidetes bacterium ADurb.Bin008. Classification (GTDB taxonomy): domain Bacteria; phylum Bacteroidota; class Bacteroidia; order Bacteroidales; family Tenuifilaceae; genus MWFE01. The sequence goes on from MWFE01000060.1 coordinate 9,640, forward strand.
TTTGTCGGCAAAAGCTGCTTTTAATATGGCTTTGGCCAATGAAATGAATGGCAAGTTTGACGTTGCGTTGGATTGGCTCGATAAATCGCAGGAGTATTACCCACTTTCGGGTCAATCATGGTATAAAAGAATATTAGAATTAAGGGTAAAGGTTATGGAAAAATTTTAATCTTTACATATTCACTATCCTAACCAGTATATCAACTCTTTATTACTACTAAACATAATGCAATTATGATATCATTATATTTCCTTTTTATTGCAATCATCACTACCATTTTCCTGGTGGATATTACGCTTGATTTGTTGAATATGAGCCATAGGGGAAAAGATATTCCGCAACAACTCAGCGATGTATATTCGCCCGAAAAGTACTATTTACAACAACAATATGAGGTTGATAACGCTCGATTTGCACTTTTTCACAAGAGCTTAATGTTCGCTGTACTGTTGGTTTTTTTCATTGCTGGCGGCTTTGGCAGGCTACATCAATGGCTTAGTGGTTTCTTTCTCAATCCTTTAATCACCGCCCTGGTTTATTTTGCCATAATTGGCCTTGCTTCAGGTATTATTTCCTTGCCTTTTTCCATTTGGAACACTTTTGTTATTGAAGAGAAGTATGGTTTCAATAAATCAACTGTAAAGCTATTCATTATCGATCTGATTAAATCCTCCCTGATTACTCTTATCATTGGGGGAGGTCTTCTTACCCTTCTTGCCTGTTTATTCTATAGAACGGGAGATTGGTTCTGGATTCTGGGGCTGGCAGTCATGGTTGTTTTCTCTCTGTTGGCCAATGCACTCTACTCAAGAGTAATAGTTCCGCTATTCAATAAACAGGAACCCCTTGAAGATGGTGCTTTGTTGGAAGCCATAAAGAAGTTTGGAAATCTGGCAGGATTCCCTGTTGATAAGGTTTACGTGATTGATGGATCAAAAAGGTCAACCAAAGCCAATGCATATTTTGCAGGATATGGTAAAAACAGGAGAGTTGTGCTATACGATACGCTCATAGAAAAAATGAGCGAACCTGAAATTGTGGCTGTGCTGGCACACGAGATAGGCCATTACCGAAAAGGGCATATATGGATAAACATGTTTACAGGTATTTTACAGGCAGCCATTTTCTTGTATCTTTTCAGCGTACTCTCGGCCAGTACAGAGGTTTTGTTAGCATTGGGATATTCCGGGAATGAGCATCCGGTATTCCATTTAGCCCTCATTGGATTCGCTTTGCTTTTTAGCCCGGCTGAAAGAATTTTAGGCTTACTCACCCATGGGATGAGCCGTATGATGGAGTATCGGGCTGATGCCTTTGCATCTAGCCACGATATGGGGGAGGAGCTAATAACCGGATTGAAGAAATTAACAGCCGAAAACCTATCCAATCTTACGCCACACCCCTTATATGTTTTTGTAAACTATTCACACCCAACTCTTTTGCAACGTATCAACCGGATAAAAGGCATTGACAAGAAATGTGGCGGTTAATGATTGTCATATATAGGAAAAAGAGTAAATTTGTGGCCTCAAAAAAGCCTCTTTAGCTCAGCTGGTAGAGCAGCTCATTCGTAATGAGCAGGTCGTGGGTTCGAGTCCCATGAGAGGCTCTAATTTCACAGTAACACAATTCATTGCTACCCCATACATCGGGGCTCATTGCAATGAATTTTTTGAATTCAAATCATTTTTTCATGAACGCTGCCATTTTAACTATAGGCCAGGAAATTCTCATTGGCCAAATAGTGGATACTAACTCGGCGTGGATTGCATCCCAACTTAACCTTATAGGTATAAATGTATCGCGCATTGCTTCAATTCCTGACGTCGAGAGCGACATTATCCATACTCTCAAACAATTAACTGAAAAATTTGACCTGGTTATTACTACCGGGGGGTTGGGACCCACAAGTGATGATATAACCAAGCTGTCGTTCTGTAAATTTTTTGGATGTAAGCTGGTAACCCACCACGAATCGTTAACGCAAATAGAACATCTTTTTAAAAGCAGGGGCTTGCCTTTAACGGATCTAAATATTCAGCAGGCACTGGTCCCCGAATGCTGTGAACCACTCCTCAACAGGCAGGGAACCGCTCCGGGAATGTGGTTTAAACATAACGATTGCATTGTCGTTTCGTTACCGGGGGTGCCATTCGAAATGATTGGGTTAATGCAGGAATTCGTACTGCCGAGATTGTCGCAATTAAATGTTACACAGGTTATTATTCACAAAACGTTGCACACCTTCGGATTGCCGGAATCATTTCTTGCCGAAAGGCTGGCCGAATGGGAGCGGGGGCTCCCAAAGGGTATTAGCCTGGCATACCTTCCAAGTCCTGTTTCAATTAGATTAAGACTCACATCTATAGGGGATAACAGGGGACAAGTTGAAGAATCAATTGATGATCAGGTGGAAAGACTCAAGGCCGTAATCCCTGAATATCTTTTTGGGTATAATGAAAACGACACCATGGCTTCGGTGGTAGGCGATATGTTGAGAAAAACTAACGCAACGTTGTCTGTAGCAGAGAGTTGTACTGGTGGTATGGTATCACAGCTAATAACTTCTATGCCCGGCTCATCCGACTATTTCAATGGGAGTGTTGTGGCATACGCCAACAGGGTTAAAAAGGAAGTTTTAGGGGTTGATAAGAATCTTATTGAAAAATACGGAGCTGTTAGCCAAGAGGTTGTAGAAGCCATGGCATTGGGGGTAAAAAGAGCTATGCACTCCGACTACGCCATTGCAACATCGGGTGTTGCCGGACCCGGTGGTGGAACCCTGCAGAAGCCGGTGGGGACCCTATGGATTGCCATTTCTTCGCCAACTCTGACGATGAGTAAACTATTCAAGCTGGGGGGCGATAGGGAAAGAATTATCCTCAGGGGTGCTGTTACGGCGCTAAATATGCTAAGATTGCGAATGGTAGAAGAGAACGTTAAATCTTTTTAATGCTTTATTAAGTCATTGTATTGGACAAATGATTAACTTTGGAATATTGCAAAATGTAAAAAAGTAAAATGTCCATACGTAAAGCATACGTTTTCAGCCTTTTTTTCTTGCTAATCTCTGTTTTCAACGCATTTGCTGTTGAGAAAGACCCTCTTATTGTTGAATTTGAAAAGGCCAAAAGCGATACTGCGCGTGTTAAGCTGTGCTTTTTGCTTTCCAAAAATCTCGAATCGTCCAATCCCGATTCTGCTTTCTACTGGTTAAATCGAGGCCTTTCCATTTCGAAGAACTGCACAAATTCCCTTAATGATACCACGCTTTGTTACTACCATGGCGTAATAATTTCATCCATAGGCAGACTTAACGCCATCCTTAGCAAAGACTTAGACTTGGCAAAAGAGCAAATGTCGGAAGGGATTGGAATATTCAACAGGCTCATAGAAATACGAGCGGGTAGATGGATTGAAACAAAATCGTTTAAAGGATTAGCACTGAGTTACGGTGTTCTTGGCCGAATTGCCTATAACAGGGGCGAATTAGCCAATGCCATTCAGCTTTACACGCAAACTCTCGCACTACTCGAACAGCTGGGCGATGAAAACGGGCTATCGATGATGTATAACAATCTGGGGGTCATGCATAGGCTCCAATCAAACTACGCACAGTCGCTTATATACTATCAGAAAGCCTACGAATTTTTTGAAAAAAACAATGACAGCTTAAGTATAGCATCGGTACTGCTTAACATGGGGTCTATCAGTCAGGATATAGGAGCTTACGATAAATCGCTGGAAAGCTATCATAAAGCGCTTGATATCTTCAAAGCGAGTGATCAAAAGAAAAACATTGCTTCTGCTCTTATCAACATTGGAGACGTTCTGGTTAGCGAAAAAAACACGGCAGCAGGCATCGAATACTTTAGGCAAGCGCTGATTCAATACAAAATTCTCGATGATCAGAAGGGTATTGCCGATGTGTACCACAGCCTTGGCTGTTGTTTCAAAGATTTAAATGCACTTGACAGCGCATTTTACTATTTAAACCGCTCGAAGAAAGTAAACGAGGTTATCAACAACAAGATAGGATTGGCCAATAACTACCATATTCTGGGAGAAATATACTATGGTGAGAATAAGTTGGAGTCTGCATTAAGAAATTTTAAAGTAGCATTGGAGATTGCTGAGAAAATAGGTATAAGCAAGGCTAACTCCATGCTGTTCATTGCAAAAGTACATTGCAGGCAAGGCAACTACGAACAAGCCTTACAGTGGACTGAGGATGCCCTTGGGGAATCGAAAAAGAATGGCCTCATTACATTGCAGAAAGATGCATACGAAGCATTAGCTACTATATACGAGTCTATTGGCAATTATAGCTTAGCCTATATTAATTTTAAACACTATTTCGATATTTACGATAGCGTTCTTTCACGCGACCGTTCCCATAAATTTGCTGAACTGGAAACCTTGTACCAGTTGGAACAGAAAGAAAAGGCCATTAAGCACCTGGAACAGGAAAAGGCTATTAAGGATTTTGAACTCAAACAGGCTGAGAATGTAATCTATTGGCAAAGAGTACGCTCATATTTTTCTCTTGGAGTGATGCTTTTATTGGTAATCATTCTTTTCTTGGTTTATAGCCAATTTAAAACTAAACGTTCTGCCAACAAATCGCTTAAACAGCAATTCCTGGAAATTCAGGAAAAGAACGAAGAGATAACCGTTCAGAAAGAAAAGATTGAATTTCAGAATAAAGAGATGAGTAAGCAGCAAGAGTTGCTGAAAGAAAAAAGCGAGCAGTTGGAGCGATTCAACTGGGTGTTAATGGACAGTATTGATTACGCTTCTAATATCCAAACAGCATTATTGCCTTCTGATACTTCCTTTGACAAGTTCTTTGAAGATCATTTTACCGTATTCTTTCCTAAGGATGTGGTTAGTGGGGATTTCTACTGGGCTTATTCCAAGGATAATAGCATTATTATTGCCGTTGCCGACTGTACAGGGCATGGGGTTCCCGGAGGTTTTATGAGCATGTTGGGTATTTCAACACTGAATGATCTAATCAGTAGAGGCATTACAGATCCTGCTGAAATTATCAATAGCCTGAGGGAGATTATTATCGACTCCTTTAAACAAACCGGGAAGATTGGCGAGCAGCAGGATGGCATGGACATATCCATTGTCAGATACTCAAAAGGGATGGACTACATCGAATTTGCAGGGGCAAACCATAGCCTGTTGCTTGTAAAAAGTAATAATGCCAGAGATGGTTTGGAAATGATTGAATATAAGGGAGAAAAAATGTCGGCCTCTTACCATCCAAGGATGAAACCATTCACTTCGCAACGTATTGAAGTGGGTTCAAATGACCAATTTTACCTGTTCACCGATGGCTTCTACCACCAGCTCGGAGGTCATATGTATACCCAAAAATTTGGGAAAGAGAACTTTAAAAAACTAATCCTCGATAACGCCAGGAATGAAATGGAATCCCAGAAAAGCATCATTGAGGATACCTTTTTCCGATGGGTTTCCATGGAAAGCGATCAGTTAGACGACATTACCATAATGGGATTTAAAATATAGGGCAGGTATCAACCCGTATCGCTATTTTCCCTTCTTAGGATGTGCCTTGGCAGATGGTTTGACTATGTCAATTTTTATTTCCTCTTTCTCCTTATCCAGACCGACAAGAATGGTGTCGCCCACCTGAATCTCACTTTTAATAATAACTTCGGCCATTTCATCCTCAAGGTACTTCTGTATGGCTCTTTTCAATGGGCGGGCACCATACTGAACATCATACCCTTTCTCTGCAACGAAATCTTTGGCTTCAGAGGTTAGCTCAATGGTGTAACCCAGGTTGGTTACTCTATCAAATAACCCTCTCAGCTCTATGTCGATAATTTTATGTATGTGCTCCTTGGTCAAAGCGTTGAACATGATGACATCGTCAATCCTATTCAGGAATTCGGGGGCAAAAGCCTTTTTCAACGCTTTTTGAATAATGCTTTTCGAGTATTCGTTGGAGGCACTTTGGCTCGATTCTGCTTTAAATCCCACACCACGCCCAAAGTCCTTAAGCTCCCTGGAACCAATATTCGAGGTCATGATCACAATGGTATTCTTGAAATCAACCTTTCGGCCCAAGCTGTCGGTTAGCATACCCTCGTCCAGCACTTGCAATAGGATATGGAATACGTCCGGGTGCGCTTTTTCAACCTCGTCAAGGAGTACGATAGAGTAAGGTTTGCGCCTCACCTTTTCGGTCAGTTGTCCCCCTTCTTCGTACCCAATGTAGCCCGGAGGTGCACCAACAAGCCTGGATACAGAGAATTTCTCCATGTACTCACTCATATCAATCCGGATGAGGTTGTCGGTGGAATCGAAAAGGTACTTGGCAAGTACTTTGGCCAGCTGGGTTTTACCAACACCGGTGGGACCAAGGAATACAAAGGTCCCTATGGGTTTATTGGGATCTTTCAATCCGGCCCTGTTCCTTTGTATTGATTTAACAATTTTATCAATGGCTTCATCCTGCCCGATAACAGTTCCTTTCAGCTCTTCGCCCATTTTTAGCAGGCGGGTTCCCTCAGTTTGCGCTATGCGCTGCACCGGCACGCCGGTCATCATGGCAACCACTTCGGCCACCTTTTCCTCATCAACAATTTCGCGATGCTTAATCAGCTCTCTTTCCCACTTCTGCTGCTCGTTTTCCAACTGCTCAATGAACTGTTTCTCCCGATCTCTAAAACTAGCAGCAGATTCAAAGTCCTGGTTCTTAACGGCTTTCAATTTTTCCATTTTTGCCTCTTCAATCTGCTTCTCCAGGAGCAGGATTTTTTCGGGGACTTTAATATTTGAAATATGAACTCTGGAACCCGACTCATCAAGAGCATCAATCGCCTTATCGGGTAGGTGACGATCGGAAATGTAACGCATGGTGAGTCTGACACACGATTCAATGGCCTCGGGTGTATAGGTTACGTTGTGGTGATCCTCGTAACGTTCCTTAATCTTATTGAGAATTTCAATGGTCTCCTCGGGTGAGGTGGGATCAACCATTACCTTTTGGAAACGCCTTTCCAGCGCACCATCCCTTTCTATATGCTCTCTGTACTCGTCAAGAGTGGTAGCCCCAATGCATTGCAATTCACCGCGTGCCAGGGCAGGCTTAAGCATATTGGCAGCATCGAGAGAGCCTGTGGCGCCTCCGGCGCCAACAATGGTATGTATCTCGTCTATGAAAAGGATAACATCGTTGGTTTTCGACAGTTCATTCAGGATCGCCTTCATACGTTCTTCAAACTGGCCTCGGTACTTAGTTCCGGCAACGATGGACGCCAGGTCTAGGGTAACTACCCGTTTGTTGAACAGCACTCTGGATACCTTCCTTTTGACAATCCTTAAAGCAAGTCCCTCGGCAATGGCCGATTTTCCGACGCCCGGCTCCCCAATCAGAATGGGATTGTTCTTTTTCCGCCGGCTAAGTATTTGGGCTATCCTCTCAATCTCCCTGTCCCTGCCCACAATGGGATCCAGCCTGTTTTCCTCGGCAGCTCTCGTGAGGTCAATGCCAAAATTGTCCAGAACGGGTGTATCGCTGGCAGGCTTTCCGGGTGTTTGCTGTGGCGATCTTTGAGAACCAAAGGATTGTTCATCATCTTCGTCCGAAAAATCAGCCTTGGCTTCGGGGGTGTCAGGGTATAATTCAGACATAACCACAGTGTAATCAATATCCTTTTCCTCCAACAGCTGCGTTACAATACTTCCCTCATCCTTAAGGATAGCCAGTAGCAAATGGATGGAGTTAATGGTATTACTTTTCAATTCACGCGCCACAAGATTAACCAGTTTCAACACCCTTACCGTCGATTTGTACAACGGAATACTATCCGAATCGGCAGCTACCGGCTCGAGTATGGGATTGCGAATCTTGGTTTCAATTGCCTCTTTAGCCTCGGCAATATTTAATCCTAACTCTCGAAGAACGTTGATAGCCAAACCCTCGCCATCGCGTAGGATTCCGAGAAAAATATGTTCAGGCTGAATGGCATGATTACCCAGCCGGATGGCCTCCTCGCGGCTATATGAGAGAATTTCCTGAATTTTCTTTGAATACTTTGAATCCATAGTAAATGCGCACAAATTATCGACACTAAATTACTACACAATAACAGAAATACCAACCTTATGTTGCTTTTTATTGTAACTAATTTTCAAAAATGAATTTTGCTTTCCGCCATTACGCTCACAAATCCTATTGCCTGGCAACAGTAAATTCATGCTCCTGCCGGTTGAGAATATTTGTTAATAAATAGCCTTAACAGATGCAGTAGTATTTAGTAATAAATTGGTAAATTCGCTCGCTTAAAAGTTAGGGGATTACTATCAACAAAATTTTTGTACTATTAATTACATAGATGTCAGAGCAAGAGAGAATTACACAAGTTCAGATTGAGGAGCAGATGAAGACTGCGTACATTGACTATTCCATGTCGGTTATAGTCTCAAGGGCGCTGCCCGATGTACGCGATGGGTTGAAACCTGTGCACAGGAGGGTGTTGTTTGGCATGTCGGGGCTAGGATTGCTTCCGGGAAAACCATACAAGAAATCGGCACGTATTGTAGGAGAGGTGCTGGGTAAGTACCATCCCCACGGTGATACTTCGGTTTACGATGCCATGGTTAGAATGGCTCAGGATTGGTCTTTGCGATATCCACTTGTCGAGGGGCAGGGCAACTTTGGTTCGATTGACGGCGATAGCCCGGCAGCCATGCGATACACCGAGGCACGCTTGATGAGAATATCTGAAGATGTTTTAGCCGATCTCGATAAGAATACTGTTGATTTCAGGCTAAATTTCGACGATACCCTTGAGGAGCCCACGGTTTTACCTACCAGAATTCCCGTACTACTGGTCAATGGTGCTTCAGGCATCGCTGTGGGAATGGCAACCAATATCCCTCCCCACAACCTTTCCGAAGTGATTGATGCCACCTGTGCATTCATTGACAACCCAAATATAGAAGTGGATGAGCTTATCAACCATATTTCCGGACCCGACTTTCCAACCGGAGGCATTATCTTTGGTACCCAAGGGATAAAAGAAGCATTCAGAACGGGAAGGGGTAGGGTAGTAATCCGTTCACGCACTGAGGTAGAGCAAACCGAATCGGGGAGGGCAAAAATTATCGTGTCGGAAACCCCCTACATGATAAATAAGGCCGAGATGATCAGAAAGATTGCCGACCTTATTAATGAGAAGAAAATTGAAGGTATAAGCTACATTAACGACGAATCGGACAGACACGGTACACGAATTGTTATCATTCTTAAGAAAGAAGCAGTTGCCAATGTTGTATTAAATAATCTATTTAAATTAACACCGCTTCAGTCATCATTTCCAATTAATTCTATTGCACTTGTTGATGGCCGTCCCAAACTATTGGGATTAAAGGATATGATACGTTTGTTCGTTAAGCATCGCCATAACGTGATCATACGTAGAACGCAGTTTGAGTTGGAACAGGCAGAAAAGAGAGCGCATATACTGGAAGGACTTCTCATAGCCATTGACAATATCGACGAGGTAATAGACATTATCCGCAATGCCCAAACTCCTGATGAGGCTAAGGATAAACTTATGGAAAGATTTAGCCTGAGCGAAATCCAATCCAGAGCCATTATCGATATGCGTTTGCGCAGCCTTACCGGCTTGGAAAGGGAAAAGGTGAAGGAAGAGCATGCCGAACTGTTGAAATACATCGACTACTGCAAACAGGTGCTGAGCGACGAGTCGCTACAAATGAAAATCATTAAGGATGAGCTGATCGAAGTGAAGGCGAAATACGGGGATGCACGAAGAACGGAAATTGTTCCCAACGAGGAAGAGTTTAACCCCGAAGATTTTTATGCTGACGAGGATGTTGTTATTACCATTTCCCACTTGGGCTATATCAAGCGGACGCCGCTAACCGAGTACAGGTTGCAGGCAAGGGGAGGGGTAGGTGTCAAGGGCAGTACCACTAGGGATGAGGATTTTATTGAGCATCTCTATATTGCCTCGATGCACAACACCATGCTGTTTTTTACCGAAAACGGGAAATGCTATTGGCTTAAAGTGTACGAAATACCCGAAGGAACAAAAGGTTCGAAGGGAAGGGCCATTCAAAACCTCATTAACATCGAACCCGAGGATAAGGTAAAGGCATACATTAACGTTAAGAAGTTTAACGACCCTGATTATGTGAGCAATAATTTCATCATTCTGTGTACAAAAAAAGGTATTATCAAGAAAACTTCCCTTGAGGCGTATAGCCGACCTCGCCAGAACGGTGTCATTGCCATAACCATCAAAGATGGCGACCAGCTACTCGAGGCCAGTTTAACGGACGGGCAAAGCCATTTACTATTAGCAACCAAAGGGGGAAAGGCCATCCGTTTTCCCGAGCAACTTGTTCGTCCAATCGGCCGAACCGCTAGTGGCGTCAGAGGAATATCCATTGGCAAGGGTGACGAAGTGATTGGCATGGTTTGTGTCAATAAGGATGAAGAAACAGAGATTCTTGTTGTTTCGGAGAAAGGATTTGGTAAACGTTCTGTGTTTGATGATTATCCGGTTACTAACAGGGGTGGGAAAGGGGTGAAAACCATTAACATCACGGAAAAGACCGGGAAGCTCATTGCTGTAAAGGGGGTTAATGACAATGATGATCTGATGATTATTAACCGAAGCGGTATTACCATAAGGCTTTCCGTTTCGCAGATTAGATTGTCCGCAAGGGCCACGCAGGGTGTTAAACTGATTAGCTTAAGAAACGGCGATTCTATCGCGTCAGTGGATAAGGTTGAAACCAATGAAGAAATTGACGAAAGCCAAAGTGCAGAAAATATGTTAAGCAACGAATCAACGGAATAATATAATTGAAACCAATAAAATAGTTAACCCAATTGTTAAACAAATACTTAACGTAATGAAAAGGATTTTGATAATGCTGTTTGCTGTTGTTGTGTCAATGACAGCTATTGCGCAAACCTCAACCCAAATTAATTTTGGAAATCTTGAAAAGAAGATTGCCAAAAGTAATCAGAACATTGAAAACCCAAAATCGAACATCAAGTACCAAACCTGGCAGTCGAGGGGTGAGCTTATGCTCGAGGTTTACAATGCCATGACCTTAAACGCATACGCCGGTCTAACCATGCAAGAGTTTAATCTGGTAATCGGTAGGCCGAAGCAACAAATTGAAGAAGAGCAAGACGGAGTTCCCATTACTAAACTAGTAATGGATAGAGTAACCTTTACCTTCGTTGAAGGAGTACTGCAGTCGTGGGAATTTACCAATCCGCTATTCGACAACCCTTTGGTTGAATCTTTTAATAGTTTTCTTAAGGCCATTGAATTGAATGAGAAGGGGAAAGGAAAAGATAAAATGACTGAAAATTTACAAATGCTCAAAAAGGCATTTATCGCTGAAGGTTCAAACAGCTACAGTAAAAAGGATTTCGATAACTCGTTCAAGTTGTTTTCCCAAGCCATAGAAATCGGTTTAAATCCCCTGGTGGCAAGTGTTGACACTGCGCTATTTTTCTACACAGGGTTGTCCGCTCAGCTGGATAATAAACTTGAAAATGCCATTGAGTATTATCAGAAATCAATCGATTATGATTATTACGCTGCCGGAAACGTTTTTTACTACATCTATGATGCATACAAATCACTTGATAGGGCAGATGATGGTTTAAAATATTTACAGGATGGTTTTTTGAAAGAGCCTAGCAATCAGAATATTTTATACTCATTGATAGATTACTACATTGCAAAAGACGATGATCCTGGAATTGTTATAGAGTATTTGAACAAGGCTAAAGAGTCGGAGCCCGACAACCAAGTATTATATTTTGCTGAAGGTACTATATATGACAGGCTCAACAACTTTGAAGCCTCTGAAAAAGCCTATTTAAAAGCAATTGAAATAAAACCCGACTATTTTGATGCAGTATTCAACCTAGGGGCATTATATTTTAATCAGGGTGTAAAATTTGCCGAAGAAGCTACACAAATTCCTCCTAAGGAGGATCGGGATGGTTCAAAGTATGAAGCAAAAATGAAACTTGCAGATCAGGAGTTTAAAAGAAGTATTCCCATTATGGAACGTGCTTTGGAGATAAATCCCAATAGCAAAGACACCATTGAAACATTAAAAAATCTATATTTTAGGTTTAGGAGCGAAGGAGCAGACATGCAGAAAAAATATGAGGAAATAAGCCGTAAGTGGGAGGAGGTACGATAATCTCTCTTTTTAAGATTTACACTTCAGGGGCTACCACAAATGGTAGCCTTTTTTTGTTTTAACTAATAGGGTGAATGAAATAGATATTTAACATAATATTAATTATATGACTATTATTTTACTTTTTCTACTATTAAAATTAGACACTGGGAAACCCACTACAAGTCGCATGGGTAATAAGAAATATTTGAAAACTTATCTGTTTGGTAAATTAAATTCATTCTAATTTGATTAAAATTTTTTGAGATATCTTTTTAAATGTTTCCAAATTGTATTTTTATGTATTATTGCAAAAAATTTTGAGGTTTTATGGAAAAGAAAAAATTAGTTATTAGTTACAAAAATTTAACACCCGAATTAATCAGGTTGCTGAAACTAAAGTATCCTTACGGCTACCACAATCATGTAATTAAGGTTACCAAACCCAATAACGATTTTTTTCACGCCATTACCCTTGATACAGATGATGCCAGCTATCTGGTTAAGGTGAACGTTAAAATTGACACTAAGCCTAAGGATGAGGATGAAGAAAAGGGATTTTTCAGCGACTCGGATGATATTGGAACTGAGGAAGATACTTTCCCTGAAGAAGAGGAAGAAGAAGAACCTGCAGATGAGTACGATGACTAATCAGCATCGGATTGTGCAAATTCCAGCATAGGTTTCCCTTTCCTAAAGCCAATAACCCGGCACGCAATGCCGGGCTTCTTTTTATACTTATTGTAAGTTGCTTTATCAACTTGTACTCCGCACTTTTTCCCCGTTAAATCCATGACAACCAGGGTGTAATCATCCCCATGTTGTTCATACAGCCTCACATTATCTTCTACAATTTCGAAATTATACACCCCTCCCTTTTTGTAGAAAGGGTTAATAGGCTCTACCTTTATAAGTCCCCTGCGGGTCTCTCCGATAATGGTACATTCAATTACTTCACCCGTCTTGAATCCATACCGGTTGAAATGCTTTTCTTTTAATTCAGCTCGTAATCCTGAATGTTCTGCAAGGGAGTAAACAACTTCATTATTATCATCCCTGCCCATACTCAACACAGTAAAAAAGAGGTTTTTGCCAATGATTGGTGACAAGTCGTTGGGACTCTGTTTAAAAGTTGTATCAATGGCTATGGGAATGCCCTTTTTAATGTTGGGAACCCTTAGTAAAACCTTACGGCTATTGTTTGGATCGACCATTTTGGAAACCAAAACCCTGATTTGATTTTGAAAACAGTCGGCAACGGTAAGTGTAAAGTGACTATCGGTGGGGCTTTCTTTGCGACAATCTACCACAGCGAATTCATACTCATTCCCTGCTTTGTAAACGGGATGTTCAGGCTCCAGGTATACTTTACCCGTACAGCTAACCTTATCCACCCTACAGCGTATCGATTGTCCAATCTTTATTCCATAATTTTTATATACCTGTGCGGAAAGTAAAATTCTGCGGCCCGACTCGTGGCGAAGTACAAAAAAATCGCCTTCATCAGGAAGGTTGGCATATTTAATTACCCTGAATAGATATGTTTCACCCTCAGTAAGTTTCATTCTCTCCCCTACCCTTGATTCATCAGTATTTTTTTACAAATCCTTTTGGCCAATCCTGGCCCCTCGTATATAAATCCCGTGTATAGTTGCACCAAACTGGCACCAGCATCAATCTTTTCCAGGGCATCCTCTGGCTTCATTATACCACCACTACCAATTATAGGCATGGAGCCGTTGGTTTGTTGATGGATCAGTTTAATAATCTCAGTAGAACGTTCTCTCAGCGGCAACCCGCTCAAACCTCCATTACCAATGGCATTCAACTTAAGGTTGTCCGTAACCAAGCCCTCCCTTGATGTAGTAGTATTGGTTGCCACAAAGCCGTCCAATCCTGCCCTACGAGCGGTTTCAACAGCCTCTGCCAGCTGAAGATTTGTCAAATCGGGGGATACTTTCAGCAGGATGGGTTTATAAATTGCCTCCTTTTTCCTCAAAGAGGTCAATTCATGAAGGATTTCTCCGAGTTTTTCTTTATCCTGCAACTCTTTCAGGTCGGTAATATTCGGACAGCTAACGTTCACTACCAAATAATCAACCACTTGATATAATTCTTTAAAGCACATAATGTAATCATCTATGGCCAAGTGATTTGGCGTATCAGTATTCTTTCCAATATTGCCTCCGATGATAACATTCCCCCTGCTCTTTTTAAGCATCTCCTTGACATAAAGCACACCCATATTGTTAAAGCCCATTCGGTTGATAAGTGCCAAATCTTTTTTTAATCTGAATGAGCGGGGTCTTGGATTACCGGGCTGTGGTTTGGGTGTAACCGTGCCTATTTCAATGAAGGAAAAACCAAAAGCCGAAAGATTCTTATACGATTCGGCGTTCTTATCGAAGCCTGCAGCTAAACCAATGGGGTTTGAAAAGCGAATACCAAATACATTGCGCTCCAACAAGCTATTCCTACAGGTAAAGACATGTTGAACGAGGTTGCGTACCCCCGGGATGAAGAAGCCTATTTTAATGGCTTTAACAACAAGATTATGAACTACCTCAGGAGAAAAAAGGAATAGTATGGGTCGAATAATAGTTTTATACATGAATGCCAAATAATAGTTTATGCAAAACTATTAATACCTTTTTAAATACCAGTACTATTCCGGGCGATATTCAGCAAAAGTGCTGTCGTTAAAGAAGAAAACGATCTTCTCTATCCCCCTTTTCTTAACCAATTCTTCATTTTTTTCTTCTTTAGAGTGAAACTTCTCCTTTGTGAAAGAATCGTCATTGACTTTGGGATTGGGAGGGAAAAGAGTGTGCTCTTCAGGTTTTGATGGTTTTTCAGGATATTCCCTATACATATTGCCTATACCTAAAATAAACCAATCGGGACTAATATGGGGAAATTTGCTAAGGATACTATGAATAACGTCAAAAGAGGGTTTATTACGTCCTGAGAGGAAATGGGAAATAGAACTCCTTTGCACGCCAATCATCTCAGCAAACTTAGCATAGCTAAGTTTTTCTGTTTCTACTATTATTTGCAACCTCTCTTTCATACCAATTTACAAATGTAAATAACATTTTGATTTTAAACAAAAAGAATTGTAATACATATGTAAACAAAAAACGATTACAAAAATGCACAAAATAATCGTGGCTTAGGACAATTATGTATTGTTCTTTTTCCCGGATAAATGCGTTCATATAATAAAGAATATAGGTCTTACATAACGTGATTATACCCTGGGTTTGATAACTTGTTATTTAATTTAAGCAGATTGCAAATTCTTAAGCGAAGTACTGCCGACCTAACACCCTACTTCATTATTCCTCTTAAATTATCGTATTAAGCCATGTTTTCTATACCTGAAAATAATGTATATACTGGAATTAATGGTCTATGTGGGATTATTTGTATTTCGCATTCACATAACAGAAACATATTATGATTAATGAGGTGTATAAGGTTAAAAAGTTAGGTTTTAAACCCAATTAATCCGGATCAGTTTACATATATATACAATATTTATACATCATGACTCACCGGTTAAAACGAATTAAAGTGCAATAAATGCACCATGCTACCTTATTGATATATTCAATTAAATCTAAAAATAAAATATGCAAACATATGGGTATCAATTTCGTAAGGCTTTTTGAAGGCGCTTAAACTAGATTTAACACCTAGCATTCAAATACTATATTAAAGTGTAAATACAATTAACTTATCTAATATACTGATATTAAGTATTGTATATTTTCAAAAATAAACAATATGATATATCAAATGCCTTTTTATTTTGTTGTTTACTAATGTGAATCTGTAATAAATCAGGTTATTATTTAAGTAATTTTATTTGATAATTTAAGTATATATTTTAACTATTTCGTAGTGATTGTGATATAAATTGATAGTTTACATATGTAATAAAGAGAAAAGTTATTTAAAAATCAGCAGGTCTATAAGCCGGATTCTGTACTTTGGCACACCAAAGTTTCTACCATTTGTCTAGGCTAACCGTTGCCGGTAAGCTCAATCGACCTACCCCTCGCAATTTTCACGAAGGTGAAATCAAAGCGAGCAGCTTTGTAACCGTTTGTACCGGTAATTGCGATATATATGGTCTTTCATCCCATTAGGCGTACGGCCTCTATTGTTGCCAACAGAGCCGGTGGGCTCTTACCCCACCTTTTCACCCTTGCCCTACTCTGCAGCAGTGGCGGTTGTTTTCTGTTACGCTACTATGCCCTTGCGAGCATCTTCCCGTTAGGAAGAATGGCGCTCTGTGATGCCCGGACTTTCCTCTCCACCCTCAGGGGTGCAGCGGTAGAACGACCTGCTGATATAGAAAGAACTATGCAGTAAATGCAAACTGATTTGATGCTACAAAAATAGGGCAAAAACCGTTGAAAGTCAATTAAAATCACTTTAAAAAAACCAGAGTTGCGCCAAACCCATATTCTCTGAAAGAGGCATCCTGGTATCGTAATTTTGGATATTCCCTTTTAAGCTTATCTATAATCTCATTTTTTAGCTTGCCATTCCCCTTGCCGTGTATAAACACCATTTTACGGGTAGCTCTACTTTTCAGCCCTTGATTAAGCGAGGAGGTAAAATGGGCCAGCTGAAGTTCCAGTATCTCCCCTGGCTGCATGGCAGAATAGTTATCGACCAACTCCTGTATGTGCAGATCTACCTCGATGAGTTCCGGCTCAACTTTACGCGGTTTGGGACCCGGAGCTCTCTCCTTCTCCCTAATGGAGCCTTCAACTGCTTTGTCTGTTAACGTGCTGAGTATAAGCTCTTTTTTTGAATCGGCAATGGGAATAATCAGTGCTTCTTCCTCAAAAAAATCATTTTCAGCAAGGCCTGTCCGGGTTATAAGTTTCTTTGTATCTATGCTAAGGTCAACATTCAATGGCTTATGAAGGGTATATGGGATGTTCTTAAAAAGTATTAGCTGAATATTCAGGGTAATTTCCCCTTTATATTCGCTGCAAACGAATGGACCAACATACTCTTTTGTGTCTGCCGGTAAAAAACCTGCCTTAATGGGCGAAACCTCACCTGTTTTCCATAGAGATATGGTGAAAAACGCTCTATACGGGCTATCGTTTACAATGTATATCTCGTGTTCCGTTTCACCGCTGCCATGCCGTTCAGAAGGGATAAGGCCCAGAAAAAAAACAATTAATTCCCCCTCATGGTCTGGATTATCCCTGTTGTAGCCGACAAAATCGACCCCTTCGGATAACCAATCGACTTCATTGGACAGTTTGCTATCTTGCTCTTTTACAATTGCATGCCCTGTATTATTTTCATCTTTACTTGAATCAAGGAAAAAACTATTTCCTCTATCCGTCGTTTGATACTGATCTTTTGAAATGGTTCGATCATGATCGGGATCAACAAGGATAATTTCTGATTCCAAAACAGGAATTTCAAACCCATCCTGGTTCATCACGGCAACAGTTAATCTGTCGATGATTCTGGTGATGGTTCCTCCCCCCACATCGTTGATAAAACGTACCCTATCTCCTACCTTAAGGTCCATTTAAAATACAGATATAAAGTTTAATATATACAATACTTAAACTAATAGTTTACGTATGGTTTGTTTTTCTATATCGATGCAACAAAATTAGCTATTTTTGCAGGTCAAATTTATTTTTCATTGTGAATGTTATCCCCCAAATCAGAATAGCCGATTACGATTACCCTCTGGAGCAAAGTCGTATAGCCCAATATCCTTTGCCCAACAGGGATATGTCGAAACTGCTTGTCTATCAAAACGGGAAAATCAGCCATTGCCCTTTCAGCCATTTACCATCGCTACTCAATTCTAAAGATCTGTTGATAGTTAACAATAGTAAGGTTGTAAAGGCCAGGATGATTTTTAAAAAGGCCACCGGAGCATCCATTGAGGTTTTAATTATTGAACCCATAACCCCGTCCGATTATGCCCTCGCATTTGCATCGCACGGTTCCTGCGTTTGGAAATGTATTGTGGGGAATCTGAAAAGGTGGAAAGGCGGGGAGCTTACTATGTCCATAGAATCTCTTAACCTACAGCTGAAAGCAATTAAAAAAGAGGAGCTAAGCGATGGTATAGCGGTTGAGTTTAGCTGGGATAACAGCAGTATCAGCTTTGCTGAAGTTATAGATAAAAGCGGGCATGTACCCATACCTCCCTATTTGAATCGTGCATCGGACGAAAGTGACAGCCATAACTACCAAACCGTTTATTCTCTCCCGGAAGGATCGGTGGCTGCTCCCACCGCCGGGTTTCATTTTACTCGTGAGTTGCTTAATCAAATTACTAACAATGGTATTGGCATAGAGCAAATTACACTGCATGTGGGTGCAGGAACCTTTAAGCCCGTAAAAGCCGAAACCATTTCTGAGCACGAAATGCACACCGAGCATTTTTATGTTAGCAGAGAGCTTTTGCAGCGAATTAAAGGATATCAGGGGAACATCATAGCAGTGGGGACCACAACCCTGAGGACGCTTGAGAGTTTATACTGGCTTGGAGTTAAACTTTATCTGGGTTACTTGCCCGAAGGGGCAATGCCCTCTCTGGGACAATGGGAAGCCTATGGACTTCCCGATGCCATTCCCTTAGGGCAATCGCTTGAAATGTTGGAACAGTGGCTAACAGAACATAGTACGAGCACAATTGAAGCCATTACTCAACTCTGTATTGTTCCCGGGTATCGGTTTAAAACAGTTGACACGTTGATTACCAACTACCATCAACCACGCAGCACACTCTTGCTTCTGGTTGCGGCATTCATTGGCAACGATTGGAAAAAGGTTTATGATTATGCCATGAGGCATGATTTCCGATTTTTAAGCTATGGCGATAGTTCCATCCTGTTTAGAGAAGGATTAGATAAGAGATACTAAATCGCAGGTAATCACTATTCAGCAGCATTTAAACAAAGGGCTTTGAGCAATAAAATGGCAAATACCGGGTTTCTGCCAACCTCAAAAAAAGAGATGGAGGCATTGGGATGGGAACAGGCTGACATTATACTGTTTACTGGCGATGCCTATGTAGATCACCCCTCTTTCGGGGCGGCTGTGATTGGGCGGGTGCTCGAAAATGCGGGCTATAGGGTGGCCATTGTTCCCCAGCCCAACTGGCGCGACGACCTTCGCGACTTCAAAAAACTGGGCGAGCCCAGGCTATTCTTTGCTGTGACTTCGGGCTGTATGGACTCCATGGTAAATCACTACACTGCCAATAAGCGTTTGCGGAGCGATGATGCATACACTGCTGGCGGTGTGGCCGGGAATAGACCCGACTATGCCGTGAGAGTTTACTCTCAGATTATTAAGAAGTTGTTTCCCCATAAGCCTTTGGTTATCGGCGGCATTGAGGCATCGATGAGGCGTTTGACACACTACGACTACTGGTCTGATAGCCTATTTCCCAGTATTCTTATCCATAGCGGAGCCGATATGCTGGTATATGGCATGGGCGAAAAATCGGTAGTGGCCATAGCCAAATCGCTGGGTGAAGGTAGGGACATATCGGAGATAACCGATATTCCACAAACAGGATACCTTGTCAACAGAAACAATATTATTGTTGATAATGAATCCATTATGCTTAATGGATTTGACGAATGCTTGAAGGATACGAAAAAGTTTAACGAAAATTTTAAATACATTGAGGAAGAATCAAATAGACTTAAAGCCAAGCGTATCATTGAGCCGAATGGTGATAAAATGGTAGTAATCAATCCTCCATATCCCCCTGTTACTACTAGCGAGTTGGATTCGTGGTACGATCTTCCCTAC
The DNA here is from genome assembly GCA_002071445.1 of Bacteroidetes bacterium ADurb.Bin008. Lineage (GTDB taxonomy): Bacteria > Bacteroidota > Bacteroidia > Bacteroidales > Tenuifilaceae > MWFE01. Next base: position 29,696 of record MWFE01000060.1, read on the forward strand.
ATGCGATCTCCTCATCCCCGTTACAAGAACAAGCCTATCCCGGCGTGGGAAATGATAAAATTCTCCATTAACATCCACAGGGGATGTTTTGGAGGGTGTAGTTTCTGTACTATCTCTGCTCATCAGGGGAAGTTTGTATCCAGCCGATCGGAAAAATCCATAGTCAAAGAGATAGAGGCGGTGATATCCATGCCGGATTTTAAAGGGCATTTAACGGACTTAGGCGGCCCCACTGCCAATATGTATAAAATGCAGGGTGTTGATTTGAGATTATGCCAACAATGCAAACGACCATCATGTATTTTTCCCAAAATATGTGGCAATCTGAATCGAAGCCATGAGCCATTGCTACATCTTTACAGGAAAGTACGTAACATGAAAGGAATTAAGAAAATAACCATTGGAAGTGGTGTCCGTTACGATCTGTTCGATGACCAAAGTGACAGCGTCAATAGACTTTATGCCGAAGAGCTTATTCGCTTCCACGTATCGGGAAGGCTGAAAGTGGCCCCTGAACACTCCGAAGAAGAAGTACTTAAAGCCATGCGTAAGCCATCCTTCCGGCTTTTTCAGGCATTTAAAGATAAATTTGATGCCATTAATGGTAAGTATTCTTTAAACCAACAACTTATCCCCTATTTCATTTCCAGTCATCCCGCATGTACGGATGATCACATGAGGAGATTGGTAAATAAATTCAAGCGCATGAAGCTTAAACCTGAGCAAGTTCAGGACTTTACCCCAACGCCAATGACGCTTTCGACGGCTATGTTCTATACCGGTTACGATCCTTATACCGGAACAAAAATGCATGTTGCACGAAGTAAGGAGGACAAATTAAGGCAAAAGAGTTTTTTCTTTCGATAACCATAGGTTCAACAATCAGCTTTTCAACTCAGGCACATTCTCTTGAATATCTTTATATTCTTAAAATCAACATTTTAACATAATATTAGTGTTTTTATTTAAACGGCTCAAAGCATATAAAATATCAGGGCGATTTCCTATCTTTACCCTGAAAGTTGATTTTGCACTTTTCGAACATATTTGGGTTGATTCAATTTATTAAACAAAACATCATTAAAACGTACTGCTATGGCTTTCTTTGAATGGAAAAAGGAATATGAAACCGGAGTAAAAGGTGTTGACGACGATCACCGGTTTCTGGTAAGTCTAATTGATGAAATGTCCGTTGCACTATCGCAAGGCGTTGCCCAGGATTTATTGCACAAAACGGTATATAAACTGGCTGATTATGCACGTTTTCATTTTAAGCGGGAAGAGAATTATATGCAAATGATTGATTATTCAGAGCAGTTTAAGCATGAGATAGAGCATCGTGCGTTTACAAAAAAGGTTGAAGAGTTCGTGGCTAAACTTGATTCCGGCGAGGGCAACTTAACTCATGAAGTTTTAGTATTCCTCCGCGATTGGCTCATTAACCATATCCAAAAAACGGATAAACAGCTGGGTATTGAACTCGTAAAACATGGGTTAAAAGATGAATAAAAACAAACTATTTTCCCGAAAGGACGAGAAGCAATTGGCAATGCTTGGAATACCCTGCGAAGTTGCCCTTGGTCAGGTTGAAAATTTCAGAAAGGGGTTCCCTTACCTCGATATCACAAAACCGGCTACCGTAGGTCAGGGTATTATTCGCTTGGAGAGCCATGAATTGGATAAACTTATTGGTGATTTTGATGGATATAAAGGAAAACTAACCAAATTTGTCCCTGCATCGGGGGCAGCAACAAGGATGTTTAAATATCTTTTCGAGTTCATCGATGATTACCCCAAGAAAAAAGAAGCATGCTTTAACGAAAAGGGATTTAACTCCATCCACTATTTTTTTGAGCATATTACCAAATTTGCATTTTTCAACGATTTAGAGAAAGAACTTCAGAAATCCGGTGTCAGCGTTGAGAAGTTGGTTGATGAAAAAAAATATGACATCGTACTTAAAGTATTACTTCAACCCTATTCCATGGATTACGGGAATCTCCCCAAGGGTTTGATAAAATTTCATTCATATCCCGAAGGAGCAAGAACCGCCTTTGAGGAACATTTAGTAGAAGGTGCTCAGTATGCACGAATGCCCAACAACGATGTTTATATCCATCTTACCGTATCGCCTGAGCATAAAAGTGGTTTTATTAAATTGGCCAAGGAGGTGAAGGCTGAATTAGAGAAAACCTATGGAGTTAACTTTTATATTGAGTACTCCGAACAAAAACGCTCCACCGATACTATTGCCGTTGATATCAATAATGAGCCTTTCAGAAATAGCGATGGATCCATTGTTTTCAGGCCTGGCGGGCACGGTGCTTTGATCGAAAACCTTAACGATATCAATGCCGACATTGTGTTTATTAAAAACATCGACAATGTGGTGCCCGACAGGCTAAAACCCCAAACCAAAACCTATAAAAAAGCCTTGGCAGGGTTGCTAATCAAATACCAAAGCATGGTTTTTGAATACTTGCAACTTCTTGAAAATGGCAAAAATATTTCCCTCGATTTTTTACACAAAGTGTTGACCTTCACTATTGAAGATCTATGCATAGTACCACCAACCCACCTTGACAGGGATAATCCCGATGAGCTTCTCTCCTATCTAATCGGAAGGCTCAATCGTCCCATCAGGGTTTGCGGCATGGTGAAAAACGAGGGAGAGCCCGGGGGTGGCCCATTCTGGGCCAAAAATTCTGATGGTACAACATCGCTTCAAATTGTGGAATCATCGCAAATAGACTTAAAAGATCCACAAAAGAAAGCTCTGTTCGATGCGGCCAGCCATTTCAATCCGGTGGATTTAATTTGCGGAGTGGTTGATTACAAGGGGGCAAAATTCAACTTGCTTAAATACCGAGATATACAAACGGGCTTTATTTCAATCAAAAGCAAGGATGGGAAAGAGCTAAAGGCTCAAGAGTTACCGGGGCTGTGGAATGGTGCTATGTCCGACTGGATTACGCTATTCGTTGAGGTTCCCATTGTAACATTTAATCCAGTTAAAACGGTCAACGATTTACTGAGGGAGCAACATCAATAAAATTCGGCAACTTTCTCTATGAACTATATAGTCCAGTCAATTTCGGGGTATCCAAGATGCCTTAGATAATCATTGGTTTTGGAAAAGTGCTTGCACCCAAAAAAGCCTCGGTGAACCGAAAGCGGTGACGGATGCGGCGCCTTGAGCACAAGGTGCTTTGAAGTATCAATGAGCTGCCCTTTGGCCTGTGCATAGGCACCCCAAAGCAGGAAAACCAAACCGGTACGGTATTTTGACAATGCCAGCAACGAGGCATCGGTAAAAGTTTCCCAACCCCTTTTCTGGTGCGACCCAGCCTGGTGGGCACGAACGGTAAGCGTTGCGTTGAGAAGCAACACCCCCTGCCCTGCCCATTTTTCCAAATTGCCATGGCTGGGAATGGGAATTTCCAAATCGTCATGCAACTCCTTGAATATATTGACCAAAGAAGGAGGTTGAGGAACACCACGGGGCACTGAAAAGCACAGTCCATGAGCTTGCCCAGGGCCATGGTATGGATCCTGCCCAAGCAAAACTACCCTAACCTTCGGAAAAGGTGTACTATTGAAAGCATTGAAAATCAAACTGCCGGGCGGATAAATCCTATACTGCTTTTTTTCCTCCACAAGAAATGCCTTCAATTTAGCGAAATAAGGAGCAGCAAATTCGCTTGCCAATACCTCTTTCCAACTCTCCTCTATTTGTGGGTTAACAGCAGACTCACCCATTATTAAGCTTGTTTGTCAACACACAAAGATAGTTAAAGTTTGCCTTAGTTATGGTTAAACAAAACCAATGATAAAACGTTGTATAGTGGAAGTATGCATTTTAAAAAATAACTTAAATAATTCACACTATGAGCAATTACAAAGTTACTTTCGGAGGAAATCCGGTTACCCTCACGGGTAAAGGTATCAAGGTAGGCGACCAGGCCCCCGGTTTCACCTTGCTGGATGAGAACTTAAAAGATGTAAATCTTTCTGACTACAAGGGTAAAGTCAAGCTACTATCCATCTTCCCGTCCATAGATACCAGCGTATGCTCCGTGCAAACAAGGAAGTTCAACGTTGAGGCTGCAAAATTTGGCGACAAGGTAGTGTTCATCGGAATTTCGGCCGATCTGCCCTTTGCACTTAAGCGTTTTTGCGGAGCAGAAGGGATTGACAACCTTGTGGTTCTTTCGGATCATAGGAAAATGGACTTTGGAAGCAAGTACGGTTTTCAAATTGAAGAGCTACGCCTGTTGACAAGAGGTGTAATCATTATCGATGCCAACGATAAGGTAAGGTACGTGGAAGTTGTACCCGAGATTGTCAATGAGCCCAACTACGATGCAGCCATAAACGAGCTGAAAAAAATCGTTAGTTAACGATGACCTTTTTAATAGCCAGAGGTAGTCTGCCAAGTTCGAGCGAAACAATTTATAGACATGATTATCAATGTGTTATTGAATTAAATTTTTGTAATGTTTAACTGATATTAGGTCGGTCGTGTTGCTGCGACCGACTTTTTTTTGCCATTTTTTTCATTTCAATATAAGGATGAAACTCGCATTGACAGCGTGTGAAAATGGAATGAATATGACTTTACACGCACCTCGTTTAAAAAGGATTTTACTACCAAAAAAATTAAATTTTAAACATCTTTTTAAAACTAATATGTGCCTTTCGTTCCAAATTATTTACATATACTTGTACAACTGAAACACTAACCGTATAATCATTACACCCATGAAGAAATATTTTGCCCTCCACCTCCTGATCATGTTGTTTGTTCCATACATCTTGACAGGTCAGGATACCTCTGCCCCCCTATGGATGCGTTACCCTGCCATTTCGCCTAACGGCGAGACCATTGCATTTACCTATAAGGGGGATATTTATACAGTGCCAGCTAACGGTGGCGTGGCTATACCCCTTACCACCAATCCGGCACACGACTATATGCCCGTATGGTCGCCCGATGGTAATAGTATAGCCTTTGCCTCCAACCGATTTGGGAATTTCGACATTTACATTGTATCGGCTATAGGGGGTACTCCTACCCGACTCACCTTTCATTCAGGCAACGAATTACCATCTGCTTTCAGCCCCGACGGCAAAAATGTGATTTTCAGCGCTCAAATTGCCGACTCTAAAGACAACATCCTTTTTCCCAGCCCTATTCTAACTGAACTATACAGCGTTCCTGTCTCCGGCGGGCGAATAGAACAGATATTCACCACTCCGGCCGAAAATGCCGTATATAACGGCACGGGCGATCGGATTGCCTATCACGATAGAAAAGGTTATGAGGATCCCTGGCGTAAAAGGCATACTTCGTCCGTAACCCGCGACATTTGGATTTATGATGTTAAAAGCGGAAAGCACGCCAAAATTACATCGTTCGACGGTGAGGATAGGAATCCTGTTTTTTCAACTGATAATCGATCGATATTCTATCTTACGGAGCAGTTTGGCTCTTTCAATGTGGCACAAATTGAGCTGAGCGAGAATGCCCAACCCAAAGCAATTAGCCATTTCACCGATAACCCTGTACGTTTCCTGTCCATGGCTCAAAATGGCAAACTCTGCTACGGCTACAATGGGGAGATTTACACCCAGATACCCGGGGAAAAGCCACACAAGGTTAATATTCAAATTCATGCCGATCAGACCGAAAACGAGTTGGTTAATCAGGTTAAATCCAATGGGGCCAACGAAATGGCTGTATCACCCGATGGCAAAGAGGTAGCCTTTGTGATCAGAGGCGAAATATTCGTAACATCCACCAAATACAACACCACTAAGCGCATCACCAATACTCCCGAGCAGGAACGCTCCGTCAGTTTCAGTCCCAATGGCCGTAAACTACTGTATGCAGGGGAGCGCGATGGGAAATGGAAAGTGTTTGAAACCTCCATTGTTAACAAGGATGAACCGTGTTTCAGCTTATCAACCCTACTAAAGGAAGAGGTTATAGTGGATATTGCCGAGGAGGCATTTCAGCCGGCATACTCTCCCGATGGGAAAGAGGTAGCTTTCCTTAAAGATCGGCAAACCCTATCGGTAAAAAATGTTAAAACCGGCACCATCAGAGATGTTGTAAAGAATCTGGGTTATTCATACAGCGATGGTGATCAGCATTTTGAGTGGTCGCCCGATAGTCAATGGCTGCTGATAAGCTATGATGACAAGCATCGCTGGCCAACCAAAGAGGTGGGGCTTGTCAAAGCCGATGGATCGGAGTTGCACAACCTGACCCTGAGTGGCTATAGCGATGAAAATCCAAGGTGGATGATGGGCGGTAAGGTAATCCTATGGCAAACTGACCGTAACGGTTACAGAAGTCACGGCTCATGGGGTTCTGAATTCGATGTTTATGCTCTATTTCTTACTCAGGAGGCATACGATGAATTTAAACTACCCAAATTAGAATGGGAATTGCTGAAGGAGAAAAGGAAGAAAGAGAAGAAAGAAAAGGAAGAGAAAGAAAAAAATCAGAAGGAAGGGAATAAAAAGGTGGGAAAAGGACAAAAATCAGATGATGAAAGCAATGAAATAGAGAAAGTTGAGCCCCTTGTTTTTCAATTTGACAATCTGGATGAAAGAAAAGTACGATTAACCATTAATTCGTCCGACATATCAGATTTTGTACTATCCCCTGACGGTGAGAACCTTTACTACCTATGCAGGTTTGAGAAGGGATTCGATCTATGGGTTAACAAACTGAGGGATAATGAGACGAAGCTCTTGTTAAAATTCAACGGCTATGCTGGAAATCTGCAAATAGACAAGGAGGGTAAAAATCTTTACCTCACTGCCGAAGGAGAATTGAAACAGATTGAAATCCCCGATAACAAGCAGAACAAAATCAAGTACAATGCGGAATACAGAATCAATTACCCTGCCGAGCGCGAATACATGTTCGAACATATTTGGCGCCAGGTGAGCAAAAAATTTTACGATCCTGCCATTCATGGGCTCGATTGGGAGGCATACAAAGCCAACTACAGCCGGTTCCTCCCGCATATAAATAACAATTTCGATTTTGCTGAAATGGCGGGCGAAATGTTAGGTGAACTGAATGGCTCTCACACCGGTGCCCGCTACTACTACCGTGCAGAAAATGGTGAAGCCACTGCAACCCTCGGAGCATTCTATGACCCGCAATACACAGGCAATGGGCTGAAAATTACCGAGATAATGGCAAAATCCCCATTGATAAATGCTAAGGGGCGTATTAAGCCGGGAATTATCATTGAGAAGATTGATGATGAGGTTATTGAGGCCGGTAAAGATTTTTACCAGCTGCTAAACCGAAAGGCCGATAAGAACGTTTTATTAACCCTTTTTAACCTATCAACCAACGAGCGTTGGACAGAAACGGTAAGGCCCTTACCGTTAAACCAAGAGAACAAAATGCTCTATAAACGCTGGGTGGAAAGCCGCAACGCCGAAGTGGAAAAACTTTCGAACGGTAGGATTGGCTATGTACATGTCAGCGGAATGGATTCGGAGAGCTATAGAGAGGTTTACTCCCAGCTATTTGGCCGTCATGCCGATAAGGAGGCTGTTATTGTTGATACCCGATTCAATGGGGGTGGCTGGTTACACGACGACTTAGCCACACTTCTCAGTGGCAAGCACTACGCTGATTTTATGCCCAGAGGGCAGTACATTGCCTCTGAACCAATATCAAAATGGTATAAACCATCGGTAATTATTGTGGGAGAAGGGAACTATAGCGATGCACATGGCTTTCCCTATACGTATAAAACCCTTGGCATTGGCAAGGTAATCGGGATGCCCGTTCCGGGTACCATGACTGCCGTTTGGTGGGAAACTTTGCAAGACCCAACCATTGTATTCGGGATTCCGCAAATGGGTGTGAAAGATTTAAATGGCAACTATTTGGAGAACTCCCAGCTGGAGCCTGATATCAAAGTAGCAATTTCACCCGAGGAAGCTGCAACCGGCAAGGATACCCAATTGGAAGCGGCAGTGAATGAGTTGTTAAAAGAGTTGCAAGGCAAATAGTATGAAGCAGCTATGGGATTTAAGAACGGTCGGCTTAGCTAAGTCGACCGTTCGTTTTCCTATGGTATTCCTTCATAAATTGGAAAGGTACATCATAAAGAAACTCCCCAAACTCATAGATTAGGGAGTTTCCTGCATTTTCATAAGCATTGCCATTGATTACTGTTCCAGAATGGTGGTTCCAATACCTGCCTTTATATTCTTTTTCTCGGGGCTTCCCTCTACGGTTAGTGTGCTACCGGATTTGACCTTAGCATCCAGTAGTTTTTTGGCCGATACTTTGGCAATACTTTTTGTGCTGACGTTTACAAAGGCTGAATCGGCAGCCACATCCAAGGCAGAAAGGTTGGCACCCGTTGAAATGGTAGCCTCGTATGAGCCTGTTTTCCCTCTTAACCTAATGGATGCCCCTTTAGTCGCCATAATATCCAGGGTTCTGAGATTTATATCAGCATCAACCTGTGCCCCCGAATGGGCATTGAGCACAACTTTATCTCCGGCGAGAGAACCCTGAAAAATAGCCTTTCCTGAAGAGCTGACGAAAACATCACGCAATTCCTGATAAGTAAGATATAGGTTAACTGAAATATCTTTATAAACCCCTCTTTGAAGTCCTATTTCAAGAGTTTTGGCAGTAACCGTTGTGAGCACATCATCTGGGTCAATGCCAAAGGCCTCAATCTTAACGCCTGCGGAATCTCCCTGCGTAAGGTAAACGGTTACCTCGTTAGTTATTTTCAACTTATCGAAAAGGTCAAGTTTCCTTTCCTGATTAACCTGAGGAAAAACCTGTAAAGCAGTGCATAAAAAGGATAGAAAAATAATGGTTTTTGTTTTCATGGTGGTAAACTTTTAGTAATTATTGAAATAACGTAACGGGCAGCAAATATTATACACAATGATAAGGCATTTTTAGCTATTTGATCACTGTCTGAGACAAAACAAGTGAAAAAAACTATACTGAACAAAACCGGACAATTCATGTTAATGCAGTAAACGAAGTTCAATGCATTTTGGAACTATTACCCTATTGGTGTTTATTATGCTGACAAACCCAATCCGTTTGTCTGCTCAAGAAAATAGGCAGGATATGAGTAAGCAAGAGATAAAAGCCAAATTGACGCCATTGCAATATAAGGTAACGCAAGAAAAAGGAACAGAACATCCCTTTACGGGCGAGTACTGGGATTTTTTTGAGAAGGGCACCTATACCTGCATCTGCTGTGGAGCCAAGCTGTTTGATTCAGACACTAAGTATCATTCAGGCTGCGGTTGGCCCAGCTTTTCAGATAGTCCATACAAGGATAATATTGAGGAGGTTCCCGATTATAGCCACGGGATGGTTAGGGTTGAAGTGATTTGCAAACAATGTAATGCGCATTTGGGGCATGTATTTAACGACGGACCTAAACCTACGGGGATACGGTATTGCATTAATTCTGCCTCGTTGAAATTTATCCCTAAGAGTAAATGAAAATGGACATGAAATCACAAACTTATACAATAGCAGCATTCCCACTGAATGTCATAGTTCTTCCCGGCGAGGAGATTATGCTTAAAATTTTCGAATCGAGCTATAAGCAGTTGGTTAATGAATGTATCCGTCATAAGTTGACATTTGGGATTCCATACTTACACCAGGGATTGATAACAGGAGTGGGAAGCGAAGTGGAGATAACCAGCGTTGTAGGAGGAATCCATCGCCAGGATATGCTGATTAAGGTTAAAGGCAAATCGCTGTTCAATACTCTCGATTTTTTTCCTGAGCTGCCCAACAAACTTTATGGCGGAGCCATTGCCGAGGTTATGACAAACGATTTTGAAACCCAGAATCCTGAAATAGCGGTTAAAGTTAAGATGCTGAAACTCAGCATTACTCCGAAATTGGGTACACTCATCGTTGACCAAAGCATGAATATGCTGGATATTGCCAAAGTATTAGCTCTTAAATCGGAAGATAAGTTCCGATTAATTACAGCAAGAAGCAAAGCGGCCAAAGAGCAATTTCTTATCAGGCAACTACATTTTATTGAGGCCATAAGGCTTCAGGAAGTGCAGCTGGACAATAATTTTCTACTCAACTAGAAATAGAAGACCTCTCTGGTGGAGCTGTAGTAATTCTCAGTAAGGATTTCTTTAAGTGATTTTGAAAGTCCGGTGTTTCTGGGTAGCGTGTAAAAATCTGCCATTACGGATAGATTTACCCTTGGGTATATGGACTCAGGATTGAACAGGTTAAGATTTGGCCAACTGGTAACCCTTTGAGTTGCCATTCGCATAAGTTTGCTCACTTCGAACGGGAATTTTGCACCATTCCAGGGGCTGCAATTGGTGAGGAAAACAAAGGTAAACCCATCTTTGCTATCCAACACCAGGGCAGATGTTCCTGCGAATGAACCTGTCCGGCCCTTATCGCCATTGTGCGAAATCCACCTCCAGCCCAAGGGCTGGATTCCGGGATCAACCTGCTCCATCTGTAAACGGCTTTTCTTTGACAGAATAATGCCATGCTCATTTTCAGCATCAATGTCGAGAATGAATTTTAAAAGGCTTACAGATGATATTACCCAACCACCCGCTGCACCCAATGATGTAATGTCATTTCCTCCCCTGCTCTTATGAAACAGGTGTTGGTCTCCATCGTATGCCGGCACCAGTTCCGATTCGGGCACCTCGTAGTAACGCACTTCCAATGGATAACGTAAACTATCAAAATTCTGTGCGATGAAAGCGTCGTAAATATCAAGGGGTTTAAAGATTTCATCCTTCACAAATGCTTCATATGGGCGCCCTGTTTTGTGCTCAATAACCTTTTCCAAAATGACATATCCCAGGTTATTGTAAGAACTATAAGTTCCGGGCGTAAAATGCAACCTCTTCGACAGGGCAAAACAGATTATATCCTCGCTGGTAATTGGCAGGCTTTTGCCTGTTTGCCGGGCAATTGATTCGTGCATGAATAAGTGATCACCCCAGCGGGTGGTCCATCCCGCCGAATGGGTAAGCAGCTGTTTTACCGTGATATCCTCTACCCTGCTATCAATGTACTGCAAGTACAAGGGTTCATTAAGGATACCATGTTTACCGAAAACTTTGCTGTTGAGTTCAATTTGCCCCTTTTCGACCAGTTTCATAATGGCGACAGCGGTTATAAGCTTAGATACACTGGCAACCCTCAACATGTGGTATGGCTGCATAGCCTCTCCTGTTTCTTTGTTGGCATAACCGAACCCTTTGGCATAGACTAAATTACCCTCCTTTGCTATGGCTATAGACGCTCCGGCTAAATCCCATTTGCGAACAAAACGTTCAATACTTTCGTCCAATATATTGTATGTATCCAAATTGGAGTAAGCATTTGATATTAAACCGGCTACTGTTTCGCTGGGATAAGATGGAACTGACGAATGGATACTTTTGGCGGTATCGTCAAAAGCAGTATCGAAAAAATATAAGAAAGGGAGCAGGAAATAAAAAGGTAACCTATAGAGTATAAAATCCAGCAGTTTTGCCATTGGGCACAAATCAAAAAGGGAATAATTGACAAAAATAGTTACAAAAAGGCAAAGAGCAAAAGTCACATGCGATTTAACTATGAAAATGTTCAATTACTACTGATTCGCATGTCGCCTATAACCAGTGATGACACGTGTTAATGTCATACTAACAGTTGATTAAGCAATTTAACAAACCCCACAATGTCATCCTCCGTGGTGTCCCACGAGGTCATCCAGCGCACCTCCGACCTGTGCTCATCCCACATGTAGAAAAAGTACTCTTCCTGCAGCCTGGGAATGATGTGTGGCGGTACGATGGCAAATATGCCATTTACTTCCACCTTTTGAGTGATTGTTATTTGCGGAATCTTGATAAGCTCTGCTTCCAGCATTTTGGCCATTCGATTGGCATGTAGTGCCGTTTCTCTCCATTGGTTGTTGCTGAGGTATGCTATAAACTGAGCCGAAATGTAGCGCATTTTGGAAGCCAACTGCAACCCCTGTTTACGTGTGTACTTAAAACCCTCCTTCAGCTCAGGGGTAAAAAACACAATGGCTTCGCCGTACATCATCCCATTCTTTGTGCCGCCAAACGATAGTATGTCAACCCCAACATCGGTTGTAAATGCCCTGAAATTCGTATTCAATGCCACAGCCGCATTGGCTATGCGGGCGCCGTCCATGTGCAAATACATGCCATGGGCATGAGCATAATCGGCAAGAACCCTTATTTCATCGGGTGTATATAGGGTTCCCAGTTCAGTGGGATGTGTTATGGAAATGACGCGTGGCTGTGAGTGGTGCTCAAACCCGATACCATTCATGTGCTTCTGCACCATGTCAACGGTCAACTTCCCATCGGGGGTGGGACAATAGAGCACCTTACAACCGGTGAATCGTTCGGGGGCGCCGCATTCGTCCACGTTGATGTGTGCCGTTTCGGCACATATTATGGAATGGTAAGGTTGCGTTGCAGCCTTCATTCCCAGCACATTGGCAGCGGAACCAATGAAAACGAAGAACACATCCACATGCGGGCCAAACTCATCACGGAATAGCTGCATGGCCTTTTGGGTATAGGGGTCATCACCGTAGGCTATGGTGTGGCCATCATTGGCATCGGCCAAGGCCTGAAATATTACAGGATGTACTCCTGAGTTGTTATCGCTGGCAAACCCACGTTTATTAATGCTCATAATTGCTATGCTTTTTGTTCTGTTAGAAATCTTACAACCGCCAAATGCTTCCGGTCGCTCTTGCGGGTAATAAGCACACCAAACTCATGGTTTTGCAAATCAATAAGTTGAACTGTCACATTGTCGCCAAAAAAACATTCGGATAAATAGTTGATATCGATTTTCTTAACTGTAAAATCTTTAAACTCCTCTTGCGAAAAGGCGTTGACTGCCCATTCAATATAACGTGTATTGTTAACGTGCATATTCACATCAATATCAGATATTTTGGTAACAATATCGTATGACCGCATCACCGCTTCCTGCGGAATGGGCAAACGAGGAGCATTGACCGAGGTAGCCCTTTCTACATCCCTGAAGGGATAACGGCTGAACAACACATCTGGTCGCTGCGGGCGGCGGCTCTTCACGTCAACAATGAGCCAACTGCTGGTGGCATTAACCAGCCTTTTACCCCGTTCATCGGATACCACAAAGTCCCTGAGTGCAAAGGGCCCCTCGATACCACTGGGCCATGTTTTTAAGCTGAATGCCTCAGTCCATCGGGGCAATTGGTCAATCTCAACCTTAACCCTTGACAATACCCAGAAAAAACCATGTTCCTGAAGGTTCTCATACCCAAATTGATTGAGCTTTGCGTGCTCCCATGCTATTTCCTGAAATAGGTGGAATAGCGAATTCAACGACAGGTGCCCTGTGAAATCGCTATGGAATGAAGAGACGGCAAATTCTCGCGTCAATACCCTTATTCCATCAGTTGGAGTATGGCCATGTTGTTTTTGAATAGTCATTGAGGAAAATAGGTGTGATATTTCTCGGCAAATATACGACTAATCCTGATTTATTCTTTTACGAGCGGGGATTGCATTGTGGTGGTCTTACCATTCAACATGGTTTGCTGTCCCCTCACGTTTCCATGTCCTACCGGACGATGGAAAGTGCTGATCCCAAGAAACCTTCCATCATGGCGAAGCTACATGGAAGCGTTTCGGACAGCAACACTCCAAACCCTATACTCTTTTTTTAACCACAAAGTACCACAGAGAATGCACGGAGTAACACCATGAACAAGGAACGTGAATCGTGAGACGTGAAACGTAAAGCGTCAAACGTCAAACGCCTAACGTCAAACGCCTAACGCCTAACGTCAAACGCCAAACGTCAAACTTTCTACTTGACAAACTTTGTACTTGACAAACTTGCAACTTGTGCAAGTGAAATAACCTTGCAGGCAATTATTAAACGGGTATTCCTATCTCGCCCACCAAATAGGTGGCTGCACTGCCCTTGATAAGCACACGGCTACCCATATCTTCGCAATACAGCTCTCCTCCCCTTTCCGACAGTTGCAGTGCATGTAGTTGGGTTTTGCCCAACCGCTTTCCCCAAAAAGGTATAAGGCTACAATGGGCCGACCCGGTTACTGGGTCCTCAAGGATGGTTGCCTGTGGGGTAAAGAATCGCGATACAAAATCCACGTATTCCCCCGGGGCAGTGACAATAACCCCTCCGGGGTTAATATTTACCCTGTCGAACAGGGCCCTGTTGGGCGCAAAGGCTTCCACTTCGTTTTGATTGAGATACACCAAGACGTAATCGCGTGCCTTGAACACCTCCTGTGGTTGAATATTCAGACTTTCAGCCAACTCCACGGGTAGGTGTGCAGGTTTAGGGTCTCTGCTGGGAAAATCGAGTACCATGAGGTTATTGTCCCGCTTCACCGCCAACTCGCCCGAAGCCGACCGGAAACGGATGGTATGGTACCTGTATCCCAGATGGTTGAATATTACATGTGCTGTGGCTAATGTGGCATGTCCACACAGGTCCATCTCGATGTCGGGTGTAAACCAGCGGATATGATAATACTCGCCTTGGTTAATAAAGAATGCCGTTTCGGGGACACCGTTCTCCTTGGCAATGCTAAGCAACACGCTTTCCGGAAGCCACTCACGAAGTTCTATCACACAGGCCGGGTTACCGCCAAAAACATCTTTGGTAAAGGCATCAATTTGATAGATTTTACATTTAATCAATGACATGGATATTATTTTTTAAAATGTAATCCACTAAAATACAACATTTGTAGGCTTAACTACGAAACGCGAGCGATTAAAATGCTGAATTGTTCAGTTTAACCGTCCTTTGTATGGTTTAACGCTATTTTTTCGCCTTATATTCGATTGCCTATACTATTTTTTCTGGTTTAGTATTATCATTGGATATATCGAGCCAAATCTTTACTTTTGCACGAAAAAAAATCGTAGATATGTTTACCATCATCAGGAAGAGGCTGTTAGCGCCAAGTATTTATTCAATGGATATTAAGGCTCCCCGTGTGGCAAAATCAGCACAACCCGGACAGTTTGTCATTGTACGTGTTAGGGAAAAGGGCGAGCGCATTCCGCTAACCATAGCCGATTATAACCGCAAGGAAGGAACAGTAACCATTGTAACCCAAACCATCGGTGCCTCAACACGGCTAATATGCGCCCTCGAGGAGGGCGAGGCGCTGCTTGATTTTGCCGGACCATTGGGACGGCCATCGGAGTTAATTCATGAAACGGATGAACAGCTGGCCTCGAAAAAAATACTGTTTGTTGGAGGTGGTGTGGGTACTGCCCCGGTATATCCTCAAGCTAAATATTTGAGCGAAAGGGGTTTTAAACCCGATGTAATAATCGGGGCCAAAACACGCGATCTTGTCATCTTAGAGGATGAGATGCGTGCCGTTTCCAACGAATATTTTCTTACCACCGATGATGGCAGCGCAGGGTTTAAAGGCTTGGTAACCGACAGGTTGAAAGATTTGGTTGTTAATCAGGGTAAAAAGTACGATTTGGTAGTAACCATTGGCCCCATGATTATGATGAAATTCGTTGCCAAACTGACCCAAGAACTGGGAATACCCACCATAGCCAGTTTGAATACTCTAATGGTCGATGGTACCGGCATGTGTGGTGCATGCAGGGTTAGCGTGGGCGGAAAAACTCGTTTTACCTGTGTCGATGGCCCCGAGTTCGATGCTCATCAGGTGGATTTTGACGAAGCCATGCGCCGCCAGAACATGTACCGCACCATAGAAGGTCAAAAATTGGCCGAGCTGGAAAAAGATGATCACGAATGTAAAATTGGCAGAGA
Organism: Bacteroidetes bacterium ADurb.Bin008; assembly: GCA_002071445.1. Lineage (GTDB taxonomy): Bacteria > Bacteroidota > Bacteroidia > Bacteroidales > Tenuifilaceae > MWFE01. The sequence goes on from MWFE01000060.1 coordinate 45,576, forward strand.
TAAATAATGGCAAAAAAGGAACCCAGAGTTCCTGTGAGGGAACAGCTCCCCGAGGAACGTATAAAGAACTTCGATGAGGTATGCTATGGCTACAACGCAAGCGAAGCAATGCAGGAAGCAGAGCGCTGCATTCAGTGTAAAAACCCGCGATGCGTACAGGCATGCCCTGTGTATATTCAAATACCTCAGTTCATTAAAGCGGTTAAAGAAAACCAATTTAGCGAAGCATTTGATATCATAGCACAGGACTCGAGCCTACCGGCAGTGTGCGGAAGGGTTTGCCCACAGGAAACGCAGTGCGAAGGCGCATGTATTCTTGGCATTAAGGGAGAACCGGTTAATATCGGAAAATTGGAGCGTTTTGTGGCCGATTGGGGTAGAGAAGCAAACTATTTTAAACCCATTAAGGTTGAGCCCAATGGGTATAAGGTAGCCATTGTTGGAAGTGGGCCTGCAGGACTGGCCTGTGCAACCGACCTGGCTAAATTGGGCTATAAAGTTAAAATATTCGAGGCCCTACACCGACCGGGAGGAGTGCTGGAGTATGGCATACCCGAATTCCGTCTGCCCAAGGATGAAGTGGTTCGATATGAGGTAAATAATGTGATGAAGCTTGGGGTGGAAATTGAAACCGACGTGATTGTCGGACGAACCATTACCATTGACGACTTGTTGGGCGCAGAGGGCTACCATGCTGTTTTCATTGGTTCAGGTGCAGGACTGCCTAAGTTTATGAATATTCCCGGCGAAAATTTAAATGGCGTTGTATCGGCCAATGAGTTTTTAACCCGCACCAACCTGATGAAGGCTTATGACCCTCAGTTCGATACGCCCATTTATGTAGGCAAGAAGGTTGCAGTAGTGGGCGGCGGCAACGTGGCCATGGATGCTGCCCGATCAGCACGCCGTTTGGGAGCCAATGTACACCTTGTGTACCGAAGGAGCGAAAAGGAACTCCCCGCACGTGTGGAGGAGGTGCACCATGCCAAGGAAGAGGGAATAGTATTCAAACTATTGAATAATCCCACCGAAGTGCTTGCCGATGAAAAGGGCTGGGTGCGCGGATTGCGCTGTATAAAAATGGAACTGGGCGAGCCCGATGAAAGCGGACGCAGAAGACCCATTGAGGTTCCGGGCTCGGAATTTGAAATTGAGTGTGACGTTGTAATCATGTCATTGGGGACTTCGCCCAACCCACTCATTGCCGGAACCACCCCCGGACTGCAAACCGAACGGTGGGGAGGCATAATTGCCAACGAGGAGACCGGTGAAACATCGCGCGAGGGAATCTTTGCCGGTGGCGATGCGGTTACCGGAGCCGCCACGGTTATTCTTGCCATGGGTGCAGGTCGAAATGCTGCCAAGCATATCGATGAGTACGTTCGTGGCAAATATGGGAGCTGATAGCCTTATAGCATTAATCAGTAGTATAAAGAACACAGTGTTACACAGTGTTTTACACAGTGTTACACAGTGTTTTACACAGTGTAACACTGTGATTATTTTTATCACCGGGAAGTCAGCACTTCGAATGCATATGGTCGCAAATTAATTTCCAGTGTTCCGTCATTTTCTGTATAGGATGAACCGAAATTGCTTTGCCACGAGATACCCTGCAAGCCTTTGGGCAGGTTAATCATCATGTTGGACGGAGAAGCCGAGTTGTTGAAAACCACAATCACCTTATTCCCAAAGTATGTTCGGGCAAAGGCATAGCTGCTGTCGTTGACCAGCAGTGGGTCGAAAGTGCCATAGCAAAGGGCCATATTGCCACGCCTCAGATGAGCCAATTTCTTTGTAATCTGCAACGTTTCCTCTTCCTTGGGCAATAGATTGCCAAACTGCATCATCTTACGGTTATCGGGGTCGTTGGCACCGGGCTGGCCAAACTCATCACCCTGATAAATGGTGGGCACACCCGGAATGGTAAAAATAAAGGCATTGAGTAGCTGCAATTTATTGTAGCCAATGGTGTCTCCCACACCCACAGTACGAGTCCACCCTGCCCGTTTGGCATCCTCGTCGAAGGAGAGTGCACCACCTGCATAGGAGATAAATCGCGCCTTGTCGTGATTGCCTGTGATAATCCCCATCAGATTATGCCATCCGTAGTATCCGAAGCCCTCTATCAGCTTGCTGTTCAAATCGGCAAATGATACATTCTTACGGGCAAAGGTTGCCACGGCAGCATCGTAAACATTGAAATCGAACTGGGAGTTGAGCATGCCTGAACTTATATAGCCCGAAATCAGGTCGTGGCTCCCGTAGGTTTCCCCAATCTGGAAAATAGTCCGCTTGTCAGATACGTTCTGTTTAATCTTGCGGGTGAGCGTACGCCAAAAAACCTCGGGAATGTGCTTGGTGGCATCGTGCCTAAAGCCATCGAACTGATAGTGGGTTACCCAAAACAGGGCCGAGTCGGTCATTGGCTCGTACACCTCGGGGTTTTCCAGATCGAGGGTGGGCATAAACGTGTCGAACCAGGTAGTGAGGCGGTGTTCATCCCACTTCTCGGTATTCATTGTACCATCGGGCAAATAGAGGGGTGTAGCCCAGTGTGGATTGTTGCGGTAAAGAGGGTGTTCCTGATGCACGTGATTGGCCACATAGTCGAGTATGACGTTGATTCCGTGTTGGTGAGCTTCATCAATCATGGTATTCAACTCCTCGGAAGTACCAAAACGAAAATCGACTTCAGATGATGAAATGGGCCAATAGCCGTGGTAACCGGAAAATTTTGTTTTGGGATGGGGATACATGCCGTAGGCACCCAATGGATTTTGGGTTATGGGCGATATCCAAATGGTGTTCACCCCTAAACTCTGAAAGTAACCATCCTTTATTTTTGAGGTAATGCCTTTTATATCACCGCCTAAGTAGTTTACCTTGGGATTAACCAAAGGGTCGCTCACCCTGTAATCATTTTTATGATCAGCATTGTTAAACCTATCGACCATAAGTGAATACATAACCTGCGTATGCAAATCGGAGCGGTTGAGCTGCGATGTGGAGGTTACCACTCTCATGCCCTCCAGAGGAATTAGCAGGTCGTTGGATTCGCCCTCGCTGTTGAAAGCCCACACCCTTAAATACGAACGACGTAAACCATCGGCATTCGCTGGGATTGTAATGGTAGCACCAAGGCTATCAATACTTACAAATGTATTATCCAAACGATAGTTCTCCCAAAAAACAAAGAGCTCGTCAACCGGGTTTTCGAAGAGAATTCTTACCTTTTTACCCTCTACCCTGTCGGGATACAGTTTGGGCAGGTTTTCGTATTGCAGATTGCCAACCCTGAGTATCGAATTAACCCCTCCAATGTTGTTATCCTCAGTTTCGGGGTTTGAGGGATCGAGAATCCACTGGCCATCAACCACTATCTTATACTGGTATTTGCCCGGATTGAGCCAAAGGTTGGCTTGCCAGATATCACCCACCTTTTCAAGATTTGTTTTAGCCGGATTCCAATCGTTTATCTGCCCTGCCAATTGGACTGACCGGGGTTCTTTCCCAGTTGGCTTATAGGTAATCTGCACCAATTGTTTCCTGCTTTTTCTCATGATGATTGAGTAGTCAACACCATCAACCCACACCTTCAATACCGACAAGCGGGGAATTTGCTCGTTATCAGCAATTAGCACAACGGTTTTCTTATCATCGGCGAGATTAACCTTAAAACATGGAGGGGCTACAATGGAGTCGATTTGAAGCACATCCAAAAAGTAGTCTTCCAGAATCACCTCGGTTTCTCCGCCGGATAGCTGAATGGGTGTTGCCAGTCCCTGTATTTTCGAATCTTTATCGTAACGGGGCAATACCTCTTTTGCTCCGCATGCCGAAAGAACCAGCAAAGCTGAAATGTACATTAATCGTCTCATGACCATGTTTTTATAGCATTATTAATGGAGTAAAATTATAAAAAACAATTAAAAAGTTTTACTTCAACTCAATAATCAAAGCCGATCGTGGCGAGAGTTGCAACTTTTCCAAATTGGTAATCCTTGTATCGGTTAATATATCCACCCCTTCTTTGAAATTTCGAAGAATTTCATTAAACCTTTGGGTTTTAATCACTTTGGGTTGATATCCGTTGTGCAGTACCACCATTACTGTTTGCTCGCTATTCTGACGGAAATATACGTAAACCTCCTTTTCAGGAATAAAGTGAATAAGCCTGCCATTGTGAATTGCAGTGGCTGTTTTTCGCCATTGCAAAATAGTATTCAGGTAGTTCCATGCCTCGTTTTCCTTTTTAGTTCTGCCATCGGCAGTAAATGCGGAGCGTGTGTCGCCCTCCCATCCACCAGGAAAATCCCTGCGAATTACGCCATGCCCTTCAGCCTCATCGCCATCCATAAGTATCTCTGTGCCATAGTAAATCTGAGGAATACCACGGGTTGTCAACAGGAAAGCCATACCCAATTTGAAACGGCCTATGGACATATTCTTGCTTTTCATAAAACGGGAAACATCGTGATTATCAGCAAAAATCATAATATCCATCGGGTTAGGATACACAAAATCGTGGACAAGAATCTCGTATAGGCGGTTAATCCCCGTGTCCCACCCCTCCTTCTCGTCGAAAGCCTGTTGCATGGCAAACATCAACGGGAAATCCATCACCGTTTTGATACCCGAATCGTAACCATCGCGGTTTACCGAACCGGTTTGCCAGTAGGCACACCAGGCCGGATAGTTAAGCCACACTTCGGAAACGATGTTAAAATTGGGGTATTCGGCCATAACCTCGCGGGTCCATCGGGCCATGAACTCCTTATCGGGGTAAGGGTGTGTATCCATTCTGATGCCATCCAAATCGGCATACTCAATCCACCAAATGCTATTCTGAATAAGGTATTTTGCCATGTATGGATTCCGCTGGTTCAAATCGGGCATGTGGACATCAAACCACCCGTCGCTCATTAACACGCGGTCGTATTCTGACACGTAGGGGTCGATGGTTGTTGTCCCACGATAATTGGTTCGTGTAAACTCCGGCCACTGATTTATCCAGTCCTTCATGGGCAAGTCGTCCATCCACCAGTGATTGCTGCCGCAATGATTGAATATCAAATCCTTAATGATTTTAATGCCTTTTTGGTGCGAGAGCTCAACCAGCTCCTTATACAGCTCGTTGGTGCCATGCCTGGGATCAATGCTATAAAAATCGGTAATGGCATACCCATGATATGAAGCTGCCGGCTGATTGTTTTCCAGCACAGGATTAATCCATATTGCAGTGATACCCAAATCGATAAGATAATCAAGATGATTGATAATGCCCTGAATATCGCCCCCGTGACGGGCATACAAATCCTTTCTGTCCAACTTATCGAGCATCCCTTTAACCACGTCGTTATCAGGGTTTCCATTGGCAAACCTATCGGGGAAAAGAAGATAGATCACATCCGAGGCATCGAATCCCTGTCGCAAATAGGAGTCCGTTCGCCTTTCGTTTAGCCTGTAGTTATGGACAATCTTTTTGCCGTTGGCAAAACTAAAGGTTATATCAAACAGGCTGGGCTTCACTTCAGCATCTAGAAGTAAATTGACAAAGAGGTAATTGGGACTCTCTACCCTATCCACACTAACCAACTCTACCCCGGGATATGATATATTGACTTCGGCCTGTGCGATGTCTTTACCGTGAACCATTAACTGCAACTCACTATTCTTCATGCCCACCCACCAGCAAGGAGGTTCAATTCGGTTGATATTTTGAGCTTCTGACATAAAACTAAGTATTATGGAAATGGTTAGGGGAACAAGTTTTTTCATACCGTGGAATGTTTGGTCGATTTGAGATAATTATTGAATACAAAAAAACTAATTTATTTGCGATATCGCAACTTGTACTGAAATCGGATGGGAAAGATATCAAAGGGAACACATAATCCCCCCGTTCTGCTGATGCTTCAGCCTCAATCGAGCATATTTTTACAGGCTCGGCCTGCTTATAATAAACAGGCGGCGATACAACCACCACTGAAAAGGTAAATTCGTAAATTCGCAAATCAACAAATCATCGCATCAATTAATTAACTAATTGGGGCGTTAGCCCTGCAATTACCTGTTCAGCTGAGGCTCCGGCCTCAGTTGCAATTATTTTTCTTGGTTTCAGCAAGAAGTATATTCTATTATAATAGCCCAACGGCAGTACAACCGCCGCCGAAAGGGTTACACTGAGCTATACACTGTGAATCTAAGTCTCTTTTATTATTACCAAAAAAACAACACAATCAAGTATATAAGTGAATTATTGACGAAAAATGCAGAAATGTTGGTTTTTCGTCAATAAGATATATCTTTGTAAATAAAAATGGTAGCACGAGAGACATATTTAAGCAAGTTAAGGCAACTTAAAGACCACAATGTAATAAAGGTTATTACAGGGATTAGGCGGAGTGGCAAATCAACCCTCTTAGAAGCCTTTAAGGATGAATTAATATCGCAAGGAGTTGCTCGTAGCAGTATTGTTTTCCTAAATTTTGAGGAACGGGAAAACCTTAACTTTACGAACTGGACAACTTTATATGATGAAATTATCAGAAGTATTGGTACAGGGCATAAAACTTATGTTTTTTTAGATGAAGTTCAGCTGATAAACGATTTTGAAAAGCTAATTAACAGCTTATATGTAAAAAAGAACATTGATTTATACGTCACGGGTTCAAACGCTTACCTACTATCTGGCGAATTGGCAACCCTTTTAACAGGTAGATACATAGCCATAAACGTTCATCCCTATTCTTTTAAAGAGTATGTCTTGGCCAATAAAAACGAGGATAATACTGACCGCCTATTTCGCAAGTATCTCAACAGCAGTTGTTTTCCCGAAGCAGTTACTCTTTCTCAACAGAGCGAGGAATTGGCAAAGGATTATCTCCAAGCTATTTACGATACTGTTATTATTAAAGATATTGTCAGACGTCATAAACTGAGAAATATTCATAATCTACATCGAATAATCAGTTTTTTATTTGACTCAGTTGGTTCATATGTTTCTCCAACTAATATTGCTGCAGAACTCAATAAAAGTTCACAAAAAAAGATTTCTCACAATACCATTATTAAATACTTGGAATTTTTTATCCAATCATATATTCTTTATTCAGCTCCCCGTTATGATATTAAAGGCAAAGAATTGCTTACAACCAATGAAAAATATTATGTTGTGGATTTAGGTTTAAGGAATATTGTAGCATCCAATAAATTCGATACCGATTTAGGACATAAACTTGAGAATGTTGTGTATTTCGAATTACTTAGACGTGGGGGTAAGGTTTATGTTGGGAAACACAATGATAAAGAGATTGATTTTGTGGTGCAAAAGCACAACAACGAGCGGGAGTATTATCAGGTTTCTTTTACAGCTAATGACGAAAAAACCTTTTTTAGGGAGTTTTCGTCATTTAAAAACATTTCTGACTACTATCCAAAATATCTCTTAACACTCGATTATGACAACTCCAACATTGATGGTATCCAAAAGCTGAATGTTATTGATTGGTTGTTACAGTGAGTAGTAACAAAAGCCCCCTGTTCAGCTGAGGCTCCGACCTCAGTTGTAATTTTTTTTCTTGGTTTCACCAAGAGGCATAGCTTGCTTATAATAGACCAACGGCGATACAACCGCCGCCGAACGAGCTACCATTTCAAAGAACTTATATATTAGTGCCTTGTGGTAATGCAGAAAATACAACTCAAAGATAACAGCCCACGGGGTTCATCAAACTTTTTCAAATTTTTAAACCTAAAATATATTCCTTTTTGTATATTGCAAAACTTTTAACGCTTTAATACAAACCATCTATATGGCAAACATAATCAGCGTAATCAACAATAAAGGGGGAACCGGAAAAACCACAACGGTTTTAAATCTGGGTGCTGCATTGGCCAAACGAAAGCAGCGTGTCTTGTTGGTTGATTTGGATAGTCAGGGCAACCTCACCTCCACGTTCCAGTCGGGTACAAATGACATGGGTATTGGCGAACTGCTGGTGGGCAATTGTTCCATGGACGATGTGCTAAAAACCAATGGCAACCTAAGCCTTATCCCCTCTACAGATAAGCTGCTGGATTTCGAGTTTCAAATCAACAACGAACCGGGCAGGGAGTACATGCTGCGTGAGCAGCTGGAGAAATTGGCGGACGATTTCGACTTTATCCTCATCGATTGTCCACCCAGCCTGGGTACGCTAAGCATCAACTCGTTAGTGGCAGCCAATAGTTTCATTGTGCCCATGCAGGCCGAAAACTTTGCATTCATAGGTCTGGACAGGATTATGCTGATAACCGAAAAGGTTAAGAAACGTATGAATCCCAGCCTTGAGCTGGACGGAATTCTGTTTGTGAAGTTGGCACCTAGGACTAAATTTAGTCAGGCGGTAATATCGAATTTAACGAACAACCAAAACTTTCAGGGAAAGCTATTCAATACCTACATAAGGCAGGATATTGCCCTTATGGAGTCGGGAGCGTTTAAGCAAACCATTTTCGAATATGCTCCCCGAAGCAGAGGCTCGCACGATTACATGGATTTGGCAAAAGAAATACTGAAAAGATATGGCAAAAAATAGGCGTACAATCAGCGATATTCAAAAAGCACTTTTAACTAATACTCAATATATCAATGAGTCTGACAGTGTTAACAAACCCGTTGAAAAGGTTGTTGAGCAAAAACCACAGCCCAAAGATCAGGCGAACATCGACCCTGTTGTACTAAAACAATTTAAAATTCTGGCCCCTTACCTGGGCGAATCGGTGGATGATTTGATAAACAAGGCGCTGAACCATTTTTTGAGGTTAAAATCATTACAACTTGATCAAGCCATAAAAAAGATAACCGAGGAGGAGTAGTTTATGCCCTTGAAGTTGAGAGCATTGTGATTTCTAATGTCCGCCAATCCTTACAGCCCTTTGTACCCCCTTTATCTTGGATAGTTTGTAGAGGAGCATATCCAAACTTTTTACATCGGAAACAAAGAGTTGAATTTTTCCCTCAAACATTCCATTTTGTGAGGAAATGGTAAACGAACGCATGTTGACTTTCAAATCCTTGCTGATAACCTCCGATATTTTGTTCACCATACCCAGCTCATCTATCCCCGTAATCCTGACGGTCGTTTGGAATGATGTTTGGTCCTTCGCCTCTTTCCACTTGGCATTCACAATCCTATATCCGTACTTTTGGTACAACAGGCGTGCGTTGGGGCAATTGGTTCGGTGGATTTTAATGCCATCCTTAATGGTCACAAATCCGAAGATATCATCGCCATGGATGGGCTTGCAGCATTTGGCCAGCTTAAAATCGATATTTGCTAACTTCTCATCAATAATCAGGTAATCAGGCCTATGAACCTCTTTCTCTTCAGCCAACTTTGGTTTAGATGTTTCAACGTGTTCGACAGGCTGTTCCTCCTTGCCGCTCAATACTACCTGCTTAAGGTCACTCAGATTCACCTTTTCCGATGAGATAACCTCAAAGAGCTGAGCGCTATTCTTAAGTTTAAGGTGTTTCTGCAGTATTTTCAGGGCCTTCTCCGTATCGTCAACCTTCCAATTTTTGAATCTTCTGAAAATCATCTCCTTCCCTACCAATAGCGCCTTATTTTTCTCCTCCCTCAGCTTTTGCTTAATCTTCGCCTTGGCCTTCCCCGTAATAACGATTTTCAACCACTCATCCTTGGGTTTTTGATTTTTCGATGTTTTAATCTCCACCACATCACCATTGGAAAGGGTATGCTTAATGGGAACGCTGCGTCCGTTGATTTTCGCCCCCACGCATTGGCACCCGACGTCGGAATGGATTTCAAAGGCAAAATCCAGAACAGTAGCACCATGGGGTAGTTTTTTCAAATCACCCGTGGGGGTGAACGCAAAAACCTCTTTTTTGTAGAGGTTCAATTGAAACTGCTCCACCAAATCCTCGGCTGCTGTTTCGGGTGCTTCCAATATCTCCCTCACCTTCGAAACCCACTGATCCAGCCCTTTGTCCTGTTTGATACCCTTGTATTTCCAGTGAGCTGCAAGCCCTTTCTCTGCAATTTCATCCATACGCCGTGAGCGTATCTGCACCTCCACCCATCGGCCTTCGGGCCCCACAACGGTAGTATGGAGTGACTCGTACCCATTGCTTTTGGGTACCGAAATCCAATCGCGCAAACGCTCGGGATTGGGTGTCCACGACTCGGTGATAATGGAGTAAATCTGCCAGCAATCCGACTTTTCCCTTTCGGGAGGAGTATTCAACACCACTCTGATGGCAAACAGGTCGTAAACCCTGTTGAATGCCACTCCCTGCTTCTGCATCTTCTTCCAAATGGAGTAAACCGACTTTGGCCTCCCCTTTATCTCGAAATCGAACCCTCTGCTCCTCAACTCCTCCTCGATGGGAACCATAAAATCTCTGGTGATTCTGTTGCGCTGAGTTGCAGTGTTTCTCAACTTTTTTATGATATAATGGTAATCCTGCGGGTTGGTGTACTTCATGGCCAAGTCTTCCATCTCCGACTTCACGCGGTACAATCCCAATCGGTGTGCCAAGGGGGCATACAGGTTCAGGGACTCCCACGACACTTTACGCTGATACTCATTGGGGGTGTTGCTCATCCACCGGATTGTATCGAGCCGTTCGGCCAGCTTGACAAGTATTGCCCGCGCATCGCTAGAGAGGGCAAGCATAAGCTCCCGGAAACTCTCAACCTGTTTCAGGGGGTTTTTAGAGTCGATCATGGACATTTTCGAGAGCGACTCCACGATGTTTGCAACGGAGCTATTGTACTCCCTCTCGATATCCTGGCGCGTAAACACCTTATCATTAATAGTGCTTTGCAGCAAAGCAGCAATCACCGAAGTGGCTCCCAGGCCTATCTCCTCAGCACAAATTCTGGCCACATTCACAAGATGGATATAGTAAGGCTCGCCATTGGAACTCTTCTTCCGGTCGTAAATGGACACAACCTCTCCATAGGCTTTTCGAATAAGCTTTAAATCTTCGGGAGATACACTGTTTCGACAGGATTTCAGCAAACCCCGATAGCGATTTTTTATCTGTGTTTCATTTACTTCCATACTAACAAGAGATTACTGCAAAAATAAGCTCTTTGGCAATAGACCACAACACAAAGCAACTCCAATTTGTTCCTGGTGTAAATAATTTGTTAATAATCAATCCCCACATTTTTCGCTTTCTGTTTTAATTGTTGCTACTTTTAGAAAAAAAATGTTGCCCAAGGATATAGCCAAACGAGTTCAGTATCTACGTGATGAGCTCAATCGGCACAACCACCTATACTACGTTTTGGCGAAGCCCGAAATCTCGGACTTTGAGTACGATGCCATGCTCAAAGATTTGGAAGCCCTGGAAAAGAAGTATCCTGAACTGGCCGACGAAAACTCCCCCACCCAACGGGTGGGTAGCGACCAAACCGAAGGGTTTAAGCAGGTTACACATCGCTACCCCATGCTTTCGCTTGCCAACACTTATTCTTTTGAGGAATTAGAGGATTTTCATGAAAGGGTTGCCAAAGTGCTTACAGGCCAATGGGAGTATGTTTGCGAGCTGAAATACGATGGCACAGCCATTGGGCTAACCTATCGGAACGGGAGACTGTTTCAGGCGGTTACGCGCGGGGATGGGACAACCGGAGACGATGTTACCAACAACGTAAAGACCATCAGGTCTGTACCCCTCACCCTGCATGGAGATGATTTTCCAACCGAATTTGAGATAAGGGGTGAAGTGCTTATGCCACATGCCATTTTTGAAGAGCTGAATACCCAAAGAGCAGAACAAGGCGAAACGCCTTTCGCCAACCCCAGAAATGCCGCTGCAGGAACGCTCAAACTTCTGAATCCCAAAGTGGTAGCTGAACGCAAGCTCGATTGTATGCTTTACAATCTACTGGGCGAAACCCTACCCTACAATAATCATTACCAAAATTTGCTGAAGTCCAGGGATTGGGGCTTCAAAATTTCAGAACATGTCCGCCTGTGCAAAAACCTCGAAGAGGTTAAAGCCTTTATTGACCATTGGGATACATCGAGACATTCATTACCATTTGATATTGATGGGGTTGTGATTAAGGTGAACGGATTCTCTCAGCAGGAAGAGCTTGGCTACACCTCAAAAACACCACGTTGGGCCATTGCCTATAAGTTTAAAGCCGAGCAGGTGGAGACCACCCTTCTTTCCATCGACTATCAGGTGGGGCGCACGGGTGCCGTTACTCCCGTGGCAAACCTCCACCCCGTTCAGCTGGCCGGAACCACAGTAAAAAGGGCATCGCTACACAATGCCGACCAGATGGAGCTGTTGGGCATCAGGATTGGCGATACCGTTCTGGTTGAAAAGGGTGGCGAAATCATTCCAAAAATCGTGGGGGTTGACCTAAACCAAAGACCTGACCATTCCGAGCCACTACATTTTATTACCCATTGCCCTGAGTGCGGAACAAAGTTGGTTCGTTTCGAGAGCGAGGCCAAGCACTACTGCCCCAACCAAACGGGTTGCCCTCCGCAGCTGAAAGGGCGAATAATCCATTTCGTCAGTCGCAAGGCCATGAACATTGATGGCTTGGGCGAGGAGACCATTGAACTCCTTTTCAACGAGGGTTTAGTAAGCGATATAGCCGATCTTTACGACCTGACATATAAGCAGTTGGTGGGACTGGAAAGATTTGCCGATAAATCGGCAAGCAATGCCATTGCCAATATTGCGAAATCGAAGGAAGAGCCTCTACACAAGGTTATCTATGGATTGGGCATTCGCTACGTGGGCGAAACCACAGCACGCAAGTTGAGCTCTCATTTTGGTTTGATGGATAATTTAAAAAATGCTACCTTTGAACAGCTGATGGAGGTGGAAGATGTGGGGGAAATTGTTGCCCAAAGCATTCTTTCATTCTTTGCTGACAAAAAGAATCTTTATCTGATAGAACGCTTGGAAAAAGCCGGTTTGAGGCTGAATGTCGAGAGTACGGATTTTCCTGAAGGCGAGAAAAAGTTAAACGGGATGTCCGTTGTGGTATCGGGTACTTTTTCCCAAATCTCGCGCGATGCGCTCAAGGAGTTGATAATTAAACATGGAGGGAAAGTGCAAAGCGCTGTTTCGGCATCTACTTCATTCCTTGTTGCCGGCGAAAATATGGGTCCTGCAAAATTGGACAAGGCAACCCGTTTGGGGATAAAGATTATTACGGAAAACGATTTTTTCAAACTAATTGACTAACAAGCTATACGGATAAGCAGGGATGTTTAAAAATTTCAGACTAAAAATCGGACATTCGCAGCTGCGAAAACAGTTGAAAGCCCTAAAGCGCGATAAGAGGGTACACAACTTCGAATCGGCCAGAAAGATTGGTATCCTGTTGTTGTTAAACTCCGACAACGATTTTGAACAGGCTTTGGGTATGATGGCGTATCTTACGGAGAAAAACCTGGAAACTACCCTATTAGGCTTGTATCCGGGCAAAGAAATTCCGCATAAGTACCTTATGCGTAAAAATATCCACATTTTTAACAAAAAGGATGTGAACTGGTATGGTAAACCCCTGTTGCCCTATACCAACGAATTTATGGGCAAAGAGTTCGACATTCTCATTGATCTTACCATGGCTGAAACGTTCCCTTTGAAATGGATTGCCTCGCTATCAAGGGCAAAGTTTAAGGTGGGATGCCTTTCGTATTACGGGAACCCCAATGATTTGATAATTAACATAACATCGAACAATACCATTGAATTTCTTATTGAACAGATAAAGCATTACCTGTATCTGATTAACAACCGTTTTGCACAGGAAGCAGAGAGCAAAAAGAGAAAGGCCACAATCGGCTGAAACAAATGACGGTATCCACTGTTTCCTTAATATCGACGTATTGCAATAATCGTACTTTCTAAAGAGTTGAACACATGATAAAGAGATTAACCGGTCTGGGAGTTGCCATGGTAACCCCTTTCGATGCAAAGGGCAACATCGATTTTAATGCAGTCAGCAGGGTATTTGAGTACCTGGTTAGCGGGAGTGCTGATTACGTAGTGGTATTGGGCACTACAGGTGAATCTGCGGTATTGAGCACCGAAGAGAAGGACGAATTGGTACGATACATAGTGAAACAGAACAGCGGCAGGGTGCCAATAGTGGTTGGCATTGGCGGGAACAATACTGATGCTGTAATAAATAGCATTAAGCGCTTTAATTTCCAAGGAATTGATGCGGTGCTATCGGTTACCCCGTACTATAACAAACCCACTCAAAAGGGCTTGGAACTGCACTATAAAGCCATTGCTGCAGCCTGCAGACTTCCCATCATTCTGTACAATGTACCCGGCCGGACGGGGGTAAATTTATCTGCCGAGACCACCCTGTCACTTGCCCACGATGTGCCCAATATTGTTGCCATTAAGGAGGCGTCGGGCAATCTGGTGCAGCAAACCATTATCCTACGCGACAGACCCAAAGACTTCCTGGTAATCTCCGGTGACGATGCCCTTGCCCTCCCTCAGCTATCGATTGGTTTCGACGGTGTTATCTCGGTGGTGGGCAATGCGCTGCCCAAGGAATTTTCCACCATGGTTAAACTTGGACTTGCCGGAAATTTCACCCATGCCCGCACCATTCATGGTAAGCTGATTGATTTTATCAACACCCTGTTTGCCGAAGGCAATCCGGGAGGTATCAAAGCCGCACTGAATATTCTGGGACTTATCGGCAACAACCTTCGCCTTCCCCTTGCCCCGGTAAGCGAATATACCTACGATAAGCTGGCAAGGCAGCTGGAGGAGATTAAAAAGTGAGAGGTTAAGTAAACCGTGCCATCGGGGTTCTGCACCTCCTGGTAAGCGGGTGCCGGAAAAACCGTTTAAATTGTAAAACAAACAGGAGAGGTGGTTTGGAGAGTGGTGTCAGTGTTCTCCGTGGTTATTTCTATTTCACCACAGAGGGCGCAGAGGGTCACAGAGTTTTTTGGTTCTGAAGTGTGTAACAATCTTATTTGTTCTTGGCATTTAAGCATTCAAAGAGGATGGACTCAAACAGCATTTCGGTATAAGTAATTACTGAACCACAAATTTTCCGTTATACCACCTGCCATTCCTGTCAACGGCAGTAAAAACGTAAAACCCTGCGGGCAACGTATGCCTATGGGTATAGGTGTTGGCAGGCTCGTTTATTCGTATCCAATCCACCGCTACCCCCTTGGCGTTGTATATGGTTATCTGCTCAACGGGGGCTTCGCCCAGTTCAAAAGTAATGGTGTTGCCTGTAATAGGGTTGGGGTACAGGGTAATTCCGTAACTACCGGGGCTTGTAATGTTGTTGATAAGTTGGAATTGGGCCACCAGTGTACGGGTACTCTCAGCGGTAAAGCTAAGGGTTAGTTCTTCGGAAACCACATTGTCGCCTTCTGTCCAGCCTGTAAACTTATAGCCCTCGTTGGGCAAAGCATTTAGGGTTACAGCATACCCTTCGTGATATTTTCCGCCCCCTTCAACGGTGCCTCCCTCAAGAGGGCTTGCATTTGCAGCAATGGTATAGATGATCTGGTCGGGGTTACCGTCGTAATCGGGAGTGAGTTCGTGTACATACTCTGTAAATGTTTGAGCACAATCGGTGCTATGGAAAACATGCAGACGAGTGTAGTCATCCACAAGATGTTTTGCCTTGATAATGTAGAACTCGCACTCGCCACGTCCTGCTGTGAAGTAGTAGTACTCGTCCCAGAAGTAGCAGGTATCTGGCTGTTCATACTGCTGCGTGAAGCTCTGACCATGGTCGGTGCCGCGAAATATCTTGTAGTTGGCGGGGTACCACCAGCTAACGAGATAGACTTCTCCTTCGGTTGCACCCCTTGTTAAAGTTGGTCCATAGCCTGAAACTAAATATCCAACAATACTTGTATCTACCTTAATACTAACAAATTCAACACCATCATTAAAACTATGGTTAATAGTTAGTTCTGTTATTGAGTTGCCAGTTACGTTTCCATAAAATACATACAACTCACCTGGTTGGTTTCCCACTTCTAGCCCACCAGGAATATTCTCATGAACATGAAGCCAACTATCCCCATTATCAGTACTCTTATAAATTCCGTTCTGATTTTTCTTAAAAACCTCATTATCAATATTTCCCGTGGCGATTTGTATGTTAGGTCCGATGTCCTCATCCAGCATCTCCCAAGTTTGGGCATTGTCGAATGAGCGGTACAACCCGTTAACCGTGAAGTTGTATAAAACGTCAGGGGAGGCATCGGCATCAACAATGCCAACAGGAACTCCACCAGAATTCCACTCGTAAACATGTAAGGGAGTAAAGCTTTTCCCATAGTCCTGAGTAAAGAGGATAACATCGTACTGTTTACTTGCCTGCAAATCGTAATACCAAATACAGCTTATGTATAGCTCCCCAGGATGGGCTCCTCTGGGCATGTATTGAGCTGCAGCATGGTTTATACCTATATAGGCAACAACGATGAGCATGAATAGTAATAGAATTGTTCGGTGTTTCATAAGCATTTAGTTTTAGTTAGTAATTAGGTTAACGGGTATGTCACATTAAAGACAAAAACTACTTATAAAAAACACAATGCAATTTAAATAATTTTGTGCAAAATAACACACGCAATATTCTGCATTCCTATGATTTGCAATTGGCAAAAAGTTGTATGAGAGAAACTCCCATTCAAACATACTCTTTTTTCAGCATGTGTTTGCTAAGGGTCAATGAACCTATTTGCAATTGGTTTGTTTAGGTAATTAACGCAATAGCATTAACAAACTAAATAAAAATACCGCTATGACCAATACCACTACCAGCTACATGGGGCTTAAGTTGAAAAATCCCATTATCGTTTCCAGTTCGGGGTTAACTGATACTCTGGGGAATATCATAGACCTTGAGGCCAACGGCGCGGGCGCCGTGGTTGTAAAATCCCTTTTCGAAGAGGAGATTTTAATGGATGCCGAGGACAACATGAACAAGATGCAGGCAACCGGGTTTATCTATCCGGAAACCTTTGAGTACTTTGACTATGATGAAATCAGCGATCCCGTTGGTGATTACCTTAAGCTTATTGCCGATGCCAAGGCCAAGGTGAAAATTCCCGTCATTGCCAGCATCAACTGTGTAACCGCCAACAAATGGCCCGATTTTGCCAAGCGCATCCAGGATGCCGGTGCCGATGGCATAGAGCTAAACATTTTCCCGCTATCATCCGACCCCGACAGAACTGCTGAGGAAAATGATCAGCTTTACTTCGACATTATTAACAGTGTTACAAGTCTGGTAACCATACCGGTATCGGTAAAAATCAGCTCGTACCATGCCGCCCTTTCCAATTTCATTAAAAGGCTCAGCCAAACGCCCATTAAGGGAATAGTGCTTTTCAACCGTTACTACCGACCTGATATCGACATCAATACCTTTGAATATACAACGACCAATGTGTTGAGCACACCCGCGGAGATGGCCTTGCCGTTGAGATGGATTTCCATCATGTCGGGCAGGGTATCGAACGACCTGTGCGCTTCAACGGGTGTTCACAATAGCGAGGGATTGGTTAAGCAGCTGCTGGCTGGAGCCAAAGCGGTGCAGGTATGCTCCGCTATTTACCGTAACGGGCCCAGCCATATTCGGGAGATGTTAGATGGCCTGCAGAGATGGATGAAGGAACATGGTTTTGACAACATTGATGCATTCAGGGGCAAAATGAGCCAGGTACATTCCCACAATCCGACCGCTATGGAAAGGGTGCAGTTTATGCAGATTTTCAACAAGAGGGGTAAGGGCTCTAAGGGTTGATAAGTTTTCAAATTAAAACAGGATACACTAAAATCAATTACTGTCTGTTAGGGCACCGCAATGGAAACGTTTGGGGGGCCTGAGCGATGATGTGGTGCTACGCACCGGCTCGTTTTACGTTCCGGGTTTGGCGTTTGGCGTTTAACGTTTTGCGTTTGAAGGTTGGCGCTCCTAGTTCTTGGTTCTTTGTGGTACTCTGTGGTCAAGAATCGAGTAAAGTGTTCGGGGTGCAGGGCTCATTGCGCATTGTTCTTTTAATATCCAAGGTCTATTTGATTATTTCATATATTTACCGTTTTAAAATAGCATCGAATACCCATTTTAAAGGATAAGTATATGAAATCCACTATTACAACACTTCTGACGCTTTTTGTGTCGATTAATGTATTTTCTCAAATCATTTTCGAGGACTCTTTCGAGACGGGTAATGTGAATGGACAGAAACCCGTAGGTTGGTATTGCGGCGATACGCCCAAATGGCTTGCCGGTGAAGGCGAACAACACCACAATCGATACGCGCATACAGGAAACTGGTATGCTTACTTCTCCTATAACAGCAACGGCTGGATGTTCAAGGAGGCGGCACTGGAAGCCGACCAAACCTACGAGTTCTCCATGTGGTACATGACCGACGGGTTCGATGGATTTCAGTACGAGGTTATGTTAGGAACAGATACCCTGGGAAGTTCAATGACCCAAACCATTCAACCTTTAACGGCCATTAACAACACTAATTACCAACAGCTGAAAATACTGTTTACTGCAAATAGTTCTGAAATCCAATACCTTGGCATTCATGGCATTTCAACCAATTCCCCCTGGTATCTCTGTGTGGATGATGTTGTTCTGCGCCATGTGGAGGATTACAGCTTCGAAACCAACAGGATTACACCCGATACCATTGCCTATTCAGGCTCGTATTACGATTACATAGTATTTATAGCCAATACCGGATTGAATTCCGACACCTACAATCTCAGCAGTGTATCCGATTGGGATGTGGAGTTTTACGATCATACCCTCTCCAACCAAATCACTTCCCTTGAAATCGAGGCGCAGGATACCTCCTACTTCAGCATTCGCCAGTATGTACCGTCGCAGGGTGTTACGTTTGGGCAGGTACATACGGCTACTGTAACCATAAATTCGCAGAATTCATCCCTTCAGGATGAACTGGAGATAGTTACTACAGCCGTTACACCCATTGGCAATTTCCCCTACTTTCAGGGATTTGATGATATTACCACATTCCCATTGGGCTGGAATACTTACAGGCTGATTGGCAACTACGCCTTCGAACTTATCGCCGAGGGCCAATATCCCGATTGCACCCCCATGGATGGCTCGGCTGGCATGGCGTTCTACCGTTCTTTCTCATCGCACGCAGGCAATGAGTCCACCCTCGTCTCCCCTCCTCTCAGCTTTAACGATGAGGAGTATATCGTTCGGTTTTGGGTATTCCGCACTGACAATATTAGCAATCGCGAGGATAAATTTCAGATATTCCTTTCGGATGACGAGCACCTAAGTAATGCTGTGATGCTGGGCGAAGTGCACAGGGCCATAAATTTCGAACCGGTGGAAACCGAGAACGGATGGTTTGAGTACAGCTATGTATTCAACCCCGAATCGTCCGTTAAACACATTGTGTTCAAAGCCGTGAGCGCATACGGCTGGAATATGTACCTGGATAATGTGAAAATCGTCAGGAATGCACCCGATGAAGATCCTCCGCAGCTGATAAGCCTTTCCAATACAACACAGTATGCCTATTTGCCCATGCATGTCGTTGCGGTTGTACGCGATGAATCGCCGGGAACACCAACCGTGGAGGGCATTTACAACATTGAAGGTGATGACGTTACCTTTCCGCTAACATTGATATCGGATAAGCGTGGAGATTTTAAGTTTGAGGGCGAAATTCCGCCTCAGCCGGATAGCACTGTTGGTACTTTAAAACTTGTGATGACCGATACCTATGATAATAGTGCCACTTCTGAAATCTATACGATTAAATGGCAGGGTATTGCGCCACTTTTAGAGGAGAGTTTTGAAAATGAGTTTCCCCCTGAGGGGTGGACAATCGATGGCGAACCGCTAACATGGTGTATCTGGCGTCAGGTTGGAGTTGATTACTACGATGATAGCGATGGCAATGAGTATATCGTTTACCCCAAGCACGGCAAAAAGCAGGCGGGTGTAGCATGGGATTTCTATGAGAATCATCAGGACGAATGGCTGATTACTCCGCCCATAACCATAACCGACTCCGCCTACCTGACCTTCGAAACCTTTGCGCAGTATGGCAGCATGTGGTATGATCACTATACCGTATCGGTATCAACCAACGGAATCAACTGGAATACTCTATGGGATGCTTTTTACCTTAACACATATGTAAATCAATACGATGAAAAGGTATATTTGCCGTTGGACGACTACATTGGCCAAACCATCTACATAGCATGGCGTGCTTATAATACCCTTTACGACAATTTCTGGTACTCCTGGTACATTGATGATGTGAGGGTTGAAAAACGCCACCATGATACCGGAGATGACGGGGACGATGATGACGATGACGATGATGATGGAACGGGAGCCCCTTCCCTGTTCGGTTCGAGTTTTGATTTTGAAATTGTTCAAAACCCTGTTTGTAATCTACTTGCATTTACAATTAACGGGATCGAAACAGGAAAATATCATTTAACCATTTATGATATTTCGGGCAAACCTGTACAAAGCGAGCGACTCGACCATTCTACCCCGTCTGGCACGGTAAATACCGTAAATATTGCTAATTTGGGAGCGGGAATGTATATCTGTCGTTTGGAGTACAACGGAGAGGCCATTGCCAAAAAATTTATTGTCGTGCGATAAAACCCTTATTATCGCTTCTTTAGACAATGCTTTTGTTAATATATTTTAATCGTTGTTAATATATTTTAATGACATAGGCATTGTTTCAGCTCCTAATATGTATAGATTTGCAGCGAAAGATTGCAATATACCATGAACGAGGACAGAGATTTTTCTTTTGGCTACATGAGCACTATTCAAATGGTAAGTCAATACGAAGCTTTGCTCAGGCAGGGGAAAAATCCTTTTTTCGACGTTGCCGATTTTGAACGCATAATCGAGTTTTACTTTGAGTCTGACAATGCCAAGAGGGCTGCCGAAGCCATCAATATAGCATCACAAATACACCCCTATTCATCGGAGATACAGTTGAAAAGGATTGAGTTGCTGATTGTTGATGGCAATTATAGGCAGGCCATACAGCATCTCAACGTTTTAATAAAAATCGAATCGAATTGTAGCGAGGCTTATTACCTGAAAGGTCAATGTCATCTTGGGCTCAACGAGTTCGAAATGGCTGAGATTGCCTTTGACAAGGCACTATCGGATGCATCGGACGACAGGGTTGATTTGCTATGCAGAATAGCCTCCTTATATCAGGATATTACGGAGTTTAACAGCGCCATTTCATACCTCGTGGAAGCATACGGGATTGATAACCATTCCATGCATATCAACTTCGAATTGGGGTATTGTTACGAATGTGTGGGCGACTATCCGCTTAGCATTAAACACTACAACCATTGCTTAGACATTAACCCGTTCTCATCGGATGCCTGGTTCAATCTGGGGCTGGTTTATACCCGTACGGGAGATTTCGAAAAGGCCGTTGAAGCATACGACTATGCCATTGCCGTTGATCCTATGAATAGCGCTGCAATTCACAATAAGGCGAACACCCTGGTAACAATTGGCAAGTACCATGAGGCCATTGACGAACTCACCGAATTGATTGCCTACGAGCCAAAAAACTCGTCTCTATACGTTTCCATGGGCGATTGTTACGAGCGAATTGGTAATTACGACAAGGCAATGGCGTCATACCTAAAAGGGCTTGAAATTTTCCCCTCATGCGCCGAGGCTTATTTTGGCATCGGCATTGTGAAACTAAGGACAATGCAACCGCACTTAGCATTGGACTACATTAACAAAGCGCTGGCCATTGAGCCCGAGAACTACGACTTTTGGCTTGGCATGGCCAGAGTAAAATACGAGGTGAACAAGATTGATGAGGCGTTGGATGCATACCGGCAGGCTACCATCCTAAACCCAGATGAACCAGAGGCCTATATTGGTTTGGCCGAAACCCTTCTCTACAAAGAATCATTTGCCGATGTTGTGGAGCTCTACAATTCCATAGCCGACAGGTTTAGCCAAACATACCCCCTAAAAGTGATTTGTGCTGCCGCCATGTACTTACAGAATAAACCCAACAAAGCTGTTGAACTTCTTAAAGGGGCAAAAATGATTGATTCTGCTGCCATTGACGAGTTCTTCTCCATTTTACCTACAGTTAACGACGAGTATTTCGTCAGCAAGTTGAAATTACTTTAGAGGTCATCCTTCACCGGCGGTTTTAACGTTCCTCTTACACAAACATTATACGCCTTGGTTTTCAAAAAACAACATATACCCCATCAGGACAAAAATTATATTTTGTTCTAATTTTGCTTTGAATTTCTTTAACCATACTTTTTCCATAACCATATGAACAAAATAGTAAAAGAGTACTCCCTCTACCTTGTTAAAGGGATGGGAATGGGTGCAGCCAATGTAATCCCGGGAGTTTCGGGCGGTACCATAGCGCTGATTACCGGAATTTTTGAACGCATTATCCATGCCATCAAATCCATTGACTTAATTGCCTTAAGATTGCTATTCAAAGGGAAAATAAAAGAATTGCTGGAGCGTGTCGATTTTTACTTCCTCGTTGCAGTTCTCTCGGGAATGGTGATTAGCATAGTAACCTTCGCCAAACTCTTCAAATATCTGTTTGCCAATTATCCTATATACATCTGGTCGTTCTTTTTCGGCTTAATCGTTATATCCATATTCTACGTTGGAAAGACCATATCAAAATGGAAATTTAGCGTAATCGTTTCATTTGTGATTGGTACGGCTGTTGCCGTTTGGATATCGTACATGAACCCTGCTGCTCCAAACGACTCTACCCTATATTTAATGATTTGCGGTGTTGTTGCAGTGTGCAGCATGATTCTCCCGGGCATTTCGGGTTCATTCGTGCTAATCCTGATGGGTAATTACGAGTTGATAATGATTGATGCCGTGAGCGAAGGGAATATTGGAATCCTTGCCCCTGCTGTTTTCGGTGGTATTGTAGGAATTCTTGCCCTGTCCCATGTGCTTTCATGGATATTTAAAAAGTATAAAGACCAAACTATTTCGCTGCTCACGGGTTTTATTTTAGGCTCTGTGAGCATTCTGTGGCCATGGAAGGATGTGGTTTACAGAACAGATGCGCTGGGCAATTTTATTCTAAAGAATAACGAGAAAATTGTTCAAAGCTATAAACCTGTCTTGCCCGAATCGTTTAACAATGAGGTGCTGCTGGCATTCGGCTTTGCCATTTTGGGAGTGCTGACCATTGTAGTGTTGGAGTGGTTGGCCAAAAAACATGACGAAAAAGCGGCATAGCGTTTTAACCCTTTGATTGATTGTTCCGTAAAAGATGTAAACATCACTTTACACCATGCGCCATAAATTAATTACAATCATCATTTCAATATTTTTGGGTGGCAGTATTCCTTTATTTGCCCAGGTTGCAGGGTGTGAAGTAAATAATGTGCCGTTTTTCTCCGGCGAAAGGGTGACCTACAGGGCGGTTTACAACTGGGGGTTTATATGGGTCAATGCGGGTGATGTGGTTTTTACCGTGTCGGATACTATCTATAACAGCCAATCGGCATGGCATCTGAAATCGGAAGGGTGGACACTCAAACAGTACGATTGGTTCTATAAGGTACGCGACAGGTTCGAGTCTATTGTGTACAAGGAGGGCTACAAGCCCGTTTGGTTTGAAAGGGATACCCACGAAGGAAGTTACGAATCTTACAACCACTACCAATTCCGTTATCCGACGGAAGAGATTGAAATTATCAGCCGTACATCCGACAGGCCTTATAAACAGGAAGTTTTGCCTCTCAAACCATGCACTTTCGATATACTTAGCGCCATTTACTACTGCCGCAGTATCGACTTCTCAAAGTACAGCATTGGCGAGAAAATTCCGCTAACCATGGCAGTTGACAACGAAATTTTTGAACTATTCATACGATATCTGGGCAAGGAAAAGCTGACAACACGCGAGGGCAACTCATTCAATACCATACGTTTTTCGGTGATGTTAGTTGAGGGTACTATTTTCAAAGGAGGCGAAGACCTTTTTGTGTGGGTAACCGACGATATGAATAAAATTCCCATCCTGGTGGAAGCCAAAATACTGGTTGGCTCTGTTAAGGCCGTACTTTCGGGCATGGAAGGGTTGAAGT
Organism: Bacteroidetes bacterium ADurb.Bin008; assembly: GCA_002071445.1. Lineage (GTDB taxonomy): Bacteria > Bacteroidota > Bacteroidia > Bacteroidales > Tenuifilaceae > MWFE01. The sequence continues at coordinate 69,748 of MWFE01000060.1, forward strand.
ATCCGGTTACCTCACGAATTTACCCATAAGCAAATTGTGTTACAATTAGGCTACTGTCAAACCCCATTTGGTTCCAAAAAATAGTACCTTTACTATTCATTAATCTCGTAAGGCCATGTTTTCGAAACATAAACACTGGCAGTTGCTTTACATTATAGCCATTCTTATTGCCTTGGTGGCGATAGCATTTAGCCTGCGCACCCCCATCTTTCGCTTTATGTTAAGCAGGGTAGCCAAGGGTTTGAGTGCTCGTCATAATGTTTACGTGGAATACGAGTCGCCAAGAATTATTGGGATTAATAATTTTTACTTTGAATCTTTTACTGCCGGTAGGAATACCGGCTCTGTTTCCGTTCACGCCGCACAGGTAAGTGCAAAAATACCCGTATGGAGATTACTTACATTCAATCTTAAGCCATCAATTTTAAAAATCGATTCGCTGGAGGTTAAACTCTCGCCTACTCTCCATCAAAACGATAGTGCAGAAGATTACAATGCAGCATCTGCCAGCGAAAAGGAACAAGCGTTAAACGTTGGCAACAACGTAGGGAAACTACTATCAATCAGGCATATTCATCGTTTTTTTGGCATTGTACCGTTTTTAGCATCCTCCAAGATCGCCATAAACCACATCTCAGCGAGCTTTATTCAGGAGAACAATGAGATTAAAGTGGTATCCCACAATTTTTCAAATTCCAATGGCGAGATATTCTCCCAGCTAAGTGTTTATAAAAATGGCATCGAGAGCCGTGTGGAGATCAATGGCCATGCATTCGGCTCCGGAAAAGGGATTAACGTTAAAGTAAAGAGCATTGGCAGCAAAAAGGTAGATTTGCCTTTCAACGTTCTGATTCCCCATTTGGATTTTCGCGTCGATTCAATCCACTTCTCCTTTCTTAACCAAGCCCTTTTGCGCGATAGCATATACACCGTAGGTTTTGCTGAACTTTTCGGGATTCGAACCTATCATTATAAACTTGCCAATGAGTATATTGATGTAAAGTATGCCGGTATAAATTTCGGGTCAATCATTACCCCCGAGAAGTTTTCGCTGGATAGCACTTCACACATAGCTATCAATAAGATTATTATCCCCGTAGAGCTCCTGTTATCCAACAGCTTTAAGCCGAGGGTTAAGGTAGATATCCACACCGATGAACAGGATGCCTCCGGCCTGTTCGAAGCCATACCCAAAGGGCTTTTTAGCAATATCGACGGGATCAAAGTGCAAGGCAAAACCAAGTTCGACCTTTCTTTGGATTTAGACCTTGCACAGCCTGACAGCCTGAGATTTCAGGTAAATTTAAAACCCATTGGTTTTAGGATACTTTCATTAGGTAAAGTAGATTTCCGCGAGGTGTGCGATACCTTTACCTATACGACATACCTTGCCGACAGCCTTACAAGAAAAATAAAACTGGCCCCGTTAAACCGAAATTACCGTACTCTCGGCCAAATATCGCCATATCTCAAAAATGCCGTTATTACTGCCGAGGATGGTGGATTCTACTATCACAAAGGTTTCGATTCCGACGGGTTTCGGTATGCCATGGCGCGCAACATAAAGCAACGCAGGCTGTATCGGGGGGGAAGCACAATCACAATGCAATTAGTGAAAAACCTATATTTAAACCGTCATAAGCAGCTGCTAAGAAAGTTGGAGGAGGCTCTTATCGTATGGTTAATCGAAACCCAGCGGCTGGTAGAAAAGGACAGGATCCTTGAAATCTACCTGAACATAATCGATTGGGGACCAAACATCAATGGCATTGCCGAGGCATCGAAATTCTATTTCGACAAAGATCCCATGAAATTGGAGCTGAATGAGGCCATTTTTTTGGCAAGTATTATTCCTAACCCCAACAACTACACCAGCAATTTTGATTCGTTGGGGAATTTTAAAACGGGTAAAGAGGATTACTTCCGTTTTATTGCACAGAAAATGCAGTCCAGAGGCATGATAGCTGAAGAGGAGTGTCAAAATTTAATATATGGAGTGGCATTGAAAGGCCCTGCAAAAGAATACCTTCATAGGGATAGTATTGCTCAGTGAAAATTCATTCCTCTCTCCTACCTGCATTTTTGGGTTAAGCAGTAAAGGCGCAATCTAACGATAAACTTCAGGGTGCTATTCGTACCGCAACGCCTCTATGGGGTCGAGTTGCGAGGCTTTAACTGCAGGAATATAGCCCGAAGCAAGTCCCACAATAAAGCAAATTACAACGCTTAACATGATCCATGACCATGGAATAACGAAAGCACTTTTGGTTAGAAACGAAACCAGATTGCCAATAAGAATACCCAATACTATGCCTAAAACACCTCCTAACTGGCATATGGCAATGGCTTCAAACAGGAACTGTTGTTTTATGGTTGACGCTTTAGCCCCGATGGCCTTGCGGGTTCCGATTTCCCTGGTGCGTTCGGCAACTGCCACCAGCATAATGTTCATCAGTCCAACAGCAGCCCCAAGTAGCGTGATAATGCCAATTAAAGTGGCCGCGATGGTGACGTACTTAATGTTATCGAGCAAGATTTTGGCCAACGAATCGCTTTTTTCGATATTGAAGTCAGAGGGATCTATGGCTTTCAGATTTCGTACTATACGGAAAACACCTTCGGCCTCCTGTACAGCATATTCCAAAAATTGAGTATTTAAAGGCTTCACGTTGATTGTGTAGTTCATGTTTGGTTGCGAAAAGTGCGTGGACACGTTATGAACGGGAAGCAGTACTGATCGGTCGGGCCCCCCGCCAAACCCCGTTCCCTTCGATTTAAGTACGCCAATCACGCGATACTTGGTGCTGCCCACGCTGATAATTTTCTCCAGCGGATCCTCATTTTTTTCGAACAGCTGGTTTACTACATCTTTCCCAATGATGGCAACAAACCAGCCATTTTCCTGCTCGTGAGCCGAAAAATCCCTACCCTCCTCCAATTCCAGGCCTGCAGTTTCGAAATAACCCTGGCTTACCCCCCTAACCCCGATATTCGGATTGGTTTTTTTCGTTCTGTACTTTATTGTACTTGCTCCGCTGGCCCAAACCGAATAGGAAACGGTGGATGGAAACTCAAAACGTTCAGCGAAATCCCTTGCCTGTTGGTAGCTAATACGCGCATGGTTGAGGGATCGGTAACGCCGGCCGCCAACCTGTACGTTCATGCCTCGGCTCTGTATGCTGAAAGTATTGGCACCCATCATGGTAAACTCATCATTAATGCTCGATTTTATGGAATCGATGGCCGTAAGAATGCCCACCAGAGCCATAATCCCAACGGCTATAATCAGAATGGTAAGCGATGTGCGAAGTACATTGGATCGGATGGCACCAAACGATATTCTCACGTTATCGGCAAATAGAGCAAATCCTTTCATGGCTAAAAATTTTCGAATCAAAGGTAGATGATTTATTGGATTGTTGCGAATAATTACGGTTTACTTCTCAAAACATCGTGGTTCTAAAGCCAACGCATTATTTTTTGTACTTTTGCGTAAAATGTTGGCCATGACAACAGAGGAACGTATTAGCGCCCTGGCAGAGTTGGGTAAAGCGATCAGGATATCTTCGGAATCGAAAGACAAGAACCCCTTTTGGGCAAGCATAAATACTGCACACGTAGAAAATCCTTGGTTTACCCCTGACTTTTGCAGTAACGCCGCCTTAAGCATTGCACAGAATTGGCTTTGCCAAGATATTTTAACCCAATGGGTGTCGGGCTATCCCAGAAGCTACTTTTCGCACCGTACGCCAAAGACCATTGGTGTGGTAACAGCCGGAAATATTCCCTATGCAGGTGTACACGACCTGATTTGCGTTCTGATTTCAGGTCACAGATTCCTTGGCAAATTATCCTCTAAGGATGGCGGATTAACCAAGGCTTTTGTGAAGTTGCTCACCGATGTTGATCCCCGATTCACAAGTTTGGTTGCGCTTACCGACGAACCTCTTAAAAATTTTGATGCCATCATTGCCACGGGAAGCGATAATGCTGCACGCCATTTCGACTACTATTTCGGCAAGTATCCAAACATTGTCCGGCACAATAGGCACAGCATAGCAGTTCTCACAGGGAACGAAAGCGAAAACGAACTTAATCTGCTGTCAAACGACATATTCATGTATTTCGGATTGGGTTGTAGAAGCGTATCAAAGCTTTTAATTCCTGAAGATTTTGATCTTTCGCGTTTTATACAATCGCTGGATAGCTACAAACACCTTCTTAACCACCATAAGTACGCCAATAACTACGAATATCACCGGGCAATTTTCGCAATGAATGGGACACCCCACCTCGACAATGGATTTGTCCTGCTAAAACCCGATGCCGGTATTGGAAGTCCTGTAGGGGTAATCTACTATCAACAATACCGTGATATACAGCAAGTACACGATTATATCAACCAAAATGCAGAGCGTTTGCAATGCGTGGTTTCGCATATTCAAAGTCTGCCCCAACGGGTGGATATGGGGAGGTCGCAATATCCTCAGATCAGTGAGTATATGGATAACATTGACAACCTCGAATTTTTAAGTTCACTTTAGGCAGCTGATACAACACATTTTCAGAAAAATACTTTTTTTATAGTAATTAACTTGCTTATTTTGCGTAGATAATCATTTTTAAATAAGGAGTATGATCTACAGGTTTAGAATGATTTTCAGCGAGGACGGCAAATTTATCCGGGAATATGAACTGGATGGGGAGAATACTTTTCTGGATTTCCACTCCTTTATTCAGAAAAATCTCGATTTCGAATCCTCACAGCTTGCCTCCTTTTTCCTCACGGATGAGTATTGGAACAAAGGGCTTGAATTAACCCTGATAGATATGGAAAACGATGCCGGTCCCGCTGCTATTCCAATGGAATCGGTAAAGCTTCAGGATCTGCTTAAGCATAAAAAGGAAAGATTGCTTTACGTATTCGATATATTTTCCGATCGCTGTTTTTTTATAGAGTTACACGATATTACCAAACCGGATCCACACAAACACTACCCTATTTGTACCGCTTCGGCCGGTGATGCACCGGATCAACTGTCTTTAGAAGGCATTGACCCCAACATTAATATTTCCGACTTTGATGATGATACCTTTGACGATATTGTCAATGATATCGGCTCTGAATTTGATGATGAGTTTGGCACCGGCTTCTTCCCCGAAGGAATTGACGACGACGTTGATTAACCAATACCTGCTTAACCGGTATAATTTCGTTAAAGACTTACATGAACTCCGGTAATATGGCATCGAAATACCTTATTGTGCTATTGGGCCCAACCGGGGTTGGCAAAACGGAGCTAAGCATCAGACTATCCACGCACTATAATGCTCCCATCCTATCGGCCGATTCGAGGCAATTCTTCAGGGAGTTAAGGATTGGTACGGCCGCTCCAACATCCGCGCAGCTGAATGCTGCCGAACACTATTTTATTGGGCACAAAAGCGTTACCGAACGGTATAGCTGCGGAATGTTTGAACTGGATGCCCTTGCAGAACTTGAAAAAATATATACAACAAGAGATGTAGCCCTGCTGGTAGGTGGTTCAATGCTGTATATAAATGCAGTGTGCCAAGGAATAGACGATTTTCCCGCTCCCGATCCTGATTTGCGGAGAAGTTTGGAAGAGCAGCTGAAAAAAGAGGGCATCGAAAGCCTAAAAGCACAACTAAAATTGTTGGATATTGAGCATTACAGAAGGATTGACTTGAAAAATACACAACGGGTTTTGAAAGCCGTTGAGATATGCCTTCAAACAGGGAAACCTTACAGTAGTTTTCTTACCCAACCGAGCAAACAAAGGCCATTCACACTTATAAAAATTGGGTTAACTCTTCCTCGTCAGGAACTCTACGAGCGTATAAACCGTCGTGTTGACAAGATGATTGACCAAGGATTGGTGAATGAGGTTGAAAGTCTCAAGGAGCATAAATCCCGAAACGCCTTAAAAACAGTAGGCTATAAAGAAATATTCGAATATTTGGAAGGCAATACCACGCTTGACAAGGCCATTGACCTTATCAAACGCAATAGCCGACGGTATGCCAAGCGGCAGCTAACCTGGTGGGCTAAAGATGCAGGCATAAAGTGGTTTAACCCCAGCCATGAGCAGGCCATTGTTGAATACATTGATTCGGTTATTTCGAATAAAGATTCTTTTAAAAGGTAGTATAAGTTCACAAAAGCCTAAGCATTATCTTATTCAATCCTCTAAAAAACAACTGTTATTCAATACTTTTTTTGATAATATTATTTTCCAAATCAAATTTTTACTAATTTTATTTGTTTTCTAACAAATACGTTCACCATGGAAATAAAAGGAACGGCTGTGAGAAGCACGCCTGATTACATTAAGGAAAAATATCCTGCACGTTATTTAGAATGGATACAATCCATGCCTCCTTCATCCAAAACCATATTTGAACAGCCAATCTATGCTACCGGTTGGTACAACCTTACCAACGCAGTTATTATTCCTACACAAAAAGCCGGCGACCTGTTTTTTGGAGGGAATCACGAAAAGGCTGCCTGGGAAATAGGGAGATTTAGCGCAGATGTAGCGTTAAAAGGTATTTATAAAATTTTCGTAAGAGTTAGTAGCCCGCATTTCGTATTAAGCAGGGCTTCTAGCATTTTTGCAGCCTACTACAAACCTTCCGATATTAAGGTTATAGAGAGCAAAGACAAAAGTTGTGTTCTTCAATTGGCCCAATTTAAACAGGATGAATTACTGATTATGCAGCGTATTGCCGGATGGTTAGCCAAAACTCTGGAGATAACCCAAAACACTGTACTTGGCATTGACGTTAATAATGATGTAATAAATGGCGAGTTGCTTACAAGAATTACAGCCAAATGGGAATAATGGCTCTATCACTAATGATAATTATTATAATTAATTGAACTTATTCAATAAAATTATGTTCTTTACAAGAAAAAACCTGGATAAAAAAGAAATAATATCGCAAATAAATTGAGTTTCAACTTTCAATAAATGAAAAAATGAAGTGCAAAAACAAGAAAGGAGAAAGGAGAAAGGTAAAAGGAGCGAGTATTTTTTTAACGGCAAAAAGTATAGGAATAACAGCACTTTTAACTTTTATCTTTTCACTTTCAACTGTCATGGCACAGGAAAGCATTAACGCTTCAGGCGGCCATGCCTCGGGGAGCGGCGGCTCGGCCGACTACTCTGTGGGTCAGGTTGTGTACCAAACCCATACCGGAACCAACGGCTCTGTGGCAGAGGGGGTACAACAGCCATACGAAATTTCTGAAGTAACGGGTATTGATGAGGCAAAAGGCATTACCCTATCCGTTGTTGCATATCCCAACCCCGTGAACGATCATCTCATGCTAAAAGTAGATAATTACGAACTTTTAGACTTGAATTACCTCCTCTTTGATATCAACGGAAAACTTCTGCAAAAAGGGAGTATTACCGTAAACCAATCACATATTGCCGTGGGCAATCTAGCACCCGCCACCTATCTTTTGAAAGTAACACAAGGCCAAAGGGAAATTAAAACTTTCAAGATCGTTAAGAATTAGCAGTTGGGATGGTGTATTGATGTGTTGATGTGATAATTTGCTAATCAACTAATTATCACGTTAACGGATTAACTAATCAACATACTTTAATTTTAAAACCACAAGAAAATGAAAACAAATTTTGTGAAATCAATATTGGTACTTGTCGCTTTCGCCTTGTACCTTTTACCTGCCTTCGGGCAAAGTCCGGAAAAAATGAGCTACCAGGCGGTAATCCGTAACAGTAGCGATGCCTTGGTTACCAACACACAGTTGGGTATGCAAATCAGCATCCTACAGGGTTCCCCAACGGGTACAGTGGTTTATACCGAAACCCAAACTCCCACCACCAACTCCAACGGCTTAGTAAGTATTGAAATAGGTTGTGAAGCGGATTTTGATGCCATCAATTGGGCTGAGGGTCCCTATTTCATAGAGGTGAAAACCGATATTGAGGGAGGAAACAACTACACCATTACCGGTACCAGTCAACTGCTGAGCGTACCCTATGCGCTGTATGCAAAAGAGGCTGCAACTGTTGCCGAAATTGATCCAATTTTTACCACATGGGATAAATCAACTGGTATTTCAATTACCGAAAGCCAGATTGCTGATTTGGGGAATTACATTGAAACTGAAACTGACCCCGTATTCACTACTTGGGATAAATCAACGGGCATATCCATTACTGAAAGCCAGATTGCTGATTTAGGGGATTACATTGAAACTGAAACTGACCCCGTTTTCACTGCTTGGGATAAATCAACGGGCATATCTATAACCGAAAGCCAAATTTCTGATTTGGGCAACTACATAATCACCGAAACCCAGAACCTTGCTGATGTGCTTGCAATGGATAATTCAGCCAATGCTCAAATTAAAAACCTGACAGACCCCTCCGAAGCTCAGGATGCTGCCACAAAGGCCTACGTTGATGAATTAGAGCAGAAAATCAATTTGTTAGAAATTGCTTTGATAGATGCAGGCCTTTTAACCTCATTCATTGACAGGCGTGACGGTACAGAATATGGATTTGTAAAAATTGGCAACCAGTTTTGGATGGCCGAAAACTTAAAATATTTACCCAGTGTAGTTGGATCCAGTACAGGTTCAAATACAGTTCCTTATTATTACGTTTATGGTTATAACGGCACAGATATAAATGCCGCAAAAGCCACTTCCAATTATGAAACTTATGGCGTGCTGTACAACTGGCCTGCCGCCATGGCAGCCTGCCCCACAGGTTGGCATCTGCCAAGTGATGACGAGTGGAACGAACTAACTAATTATTTAGGAGGTAATGCTGGCGGAAAATTAAAAGAAGTCGGTACCACGCATTGGAATAGCCCAAACACTGGCGCAACCAACGAGACAGGTTTTACAGCACTTCCGGGTGGCTTCCGTATATACAGCGGAATATTTGACGATGTTGGAAGCATCGGTTACTGGTGGAGCGCTACAGAATACGAAACCTATTACGCCTGGTACCGGGACATGCGCTACAATGATAGCAGTGTGCTAAGTTTCGGCAATACTGAGGAGTTGGGCCTTTCTGTCCGTTGCGTTAAGGATTAATTTCTTAGTTTATTCGATAATTTTCACCCTGCCTTGCGGCAGGGTGAAAATTTTTCCTGCGAAGCGGTTCAATCCGTGGGGATTGCGTCGATTCTTGCCCAGCTATCAGTGGAGGCTTTAAATGGTTTTCATGACCTTTTCACCGGAAGTGAAAAAGCGATTTAATCTCGAAAGAATTTTTGTACCTTTGGGTCACAGCATGTATCTTGTTTTAATATATGAGGTGCAGATGCTGAAAATCAGCATGTTATTTTACTTGCAAAATTTGAGTAAATAAGTAAAAAGATTTTACCCCAAACAAGCCATGAAGAGGTTAGATAAAGACTTGCCCCTGTACTATTTCCAAAACTTAATGAATTTCAGCCATTTGGGAACCCATTTCGTAACATCGCGCCATGGCGGGGTGAGTAGCGATAGCTATAAAAGCCTTAACATGGGCATGATGCAGGATGATCCCGTTGACAACGTGATGGAGAATCGCAACAAGGTTGCAAAGGCCGTAGGCCTAAATGCCAACGATTTTGTGTACCCTGTTCAGGTCCACGGCACCCATGTCCCCAGAGTTTATGAGATTGATCGAGGAAAGGGTTGCCATTCTATTTCTGATGCCTTCGCCGATACCGATGGCTTTATTACCAATGTTCCTCGCCTATGCCTGATGACCCTGGCTGCCGATTGCGTTCCCATTGTTTTTCTCGATCCTGTGGAAAAAGCCATTGGCGTTGCCCATGCCGGGTGGAAGGGAACAGTGCTTAAAATCCCTGCAGTGCTGATTGACAATATGAAAAGTGAGTTTGGTACCAATCCGGCCAATCTGATTGTTGGTATAGGCCCATCGGGTGGGCCCTGTTGCTACGAGGTTGGCAACGATGTGGTTGAAGAGATTGCCGTGCATTTCAACCCATCGCAGGTAACTGTTCAGCGTGACGGAAAAACCTATTTCGATATGTGGAAAGCCAATTGGCTAACCCTAACGGAATCGAGGGTAAAACAGGAAAATATCGAGATAGCTGGGATATGTACCATAACCGATAATCATACCTTTTTCTCGGCCCGAAGGGGCGATAACGGAAGATTTGCCGCTGGAATTTTCCTTGTATAAACCCGATTATTCCAAAAGCCTTTTTTATCTGTTTTTTAAACTAAATAGAAAACTGATAAGAAAGATATAACTCAGATATACATCTAATTACATCACCTTATTTAAAAATCCTTGATATGATTAAAGGGAAAGTATAGTCAAAAAGGAGTAAAATCATGGTTTCATAGCTCTATTTAAAGAAAAATATAATATATAAATGAAATATTAAGTATATTTGCGCAAAGTTTCATTCATACATTACAAAATGAGATTACCTGATTACAAAGAACGTCCGCTTTATGTCAATAAAATCAGCCCGTATATTGGCAAACAAATCATTAAGGTAATTACAGGTCAGCGACGTGTGGGGAAAAGCTATATCCTTTTTAATCTGATAGACTTTATCAAAGATAAAGATCCTCAGGCAAATATAATTTACATTAATTGTGAATTAGAGCAGTTTCTCCAAATTAAGAGCCACGAAGATTTACTAAAATATGTGAAGCAACAATTAAAACCCGGTGTTAACAACTACTTGCTGATTGACGAAATACAAGAGATATCCTCTTTTGAACTAGCGCTACGAAGTTTGTTTGCCGAAAATATTTGCGATATAACCTGTTCGGGGAGTAATGCCAACATGCTCTCCGGAGAACTTGCAACCTACCTTTCGGGTCGATACATCGAATTTAACATACACAGCCTCAGCTACAGTGAATTTCTTCAATTCCATAGTTTTAATTCATCTCCCGAATCGGTTTTGAAATACCTGAAGTACGGGGGCATGCCCTACCTTATACAAATTGGCTTAAACGAAGATATGCCATTTGAATACCTGCGAAATGTATATGCCACAATTCTTTTGAGGGATGTGGTGGCAAGGGAGAATATTAGAAATGTTCCTTTTTTGGAAAACCTCATTCAATATCTTGCAGGAAATGTTGGCAACCTTTTTTCAGCAAATAATATTAGCCGATACCTCAAATCGCAAAGAATCAGCATGAGCCCCCAACTGGTTATTAACTACCTAAAAGCATTGACCAATGCGTATTTTATCCATAAGGTGGTGCGTGCAAATGTGGAAGGGTTGAAGATTTTTGAAATAGGCGAAAAGTATTACTTTGAGGATCTGGGTTTGCGGAACGCTTTATGGGGACAAACCCAAAAGATGGATCTGCACCAACTGGTGGAAAATGCTGTTTTCCTCCACCTTAAGCAGTTGGGCTATAACGTATTTGTTGGGCAACTTGGCACACAGGAAATCGATTTTGTAGCCGAGAAACAGGGTTTCAAAGTGTATGTTCAGGTTTGCCTGCAGCTAAGCAAAGAAAAAACTATGAACAGGGAGTTTGGCAACCTTTTGCAAATAAAGGATAACTATCCAAAATACGTGGTCAGCCTAAATGAACCCTTAATTGGCCACAATTATAAAGGGATAATCCATTTAAACCTGCACGATTTCTTAATAAATGATTTATAAACTCAGCACAATCCAAAATTTTTCCAACCTAATAAAGCGCTGGAATTTTTCTTGTATAAACCCGATAATTCCAAAACCTTTTGTATTTTGTGCACCGATTTTTAAGCCATTTAAGTTTAAAATTCGTGAATTTGCTGCATGATAAATTACTAACCTAAAACTAAAACCTAAGTATATGTCGGAACACAATGATAACGAAAGGGTAATTGGCTTGCCCGAAAATGCTTACCGGGAGCTGAAGCCTGGCGAGGAGTACAATCCGGTTATGTCGCCCCTGAAAATTGTACCCGAAGTAACCCTCTACTCGGTGCTTTGGGGACTTTTAATGGCCATTATATTTTCGGCAGCCGCTGCGTATCTAGGCCTTAAGATAGGACAGGTTTTCGAAGCTGCCATTCCCATTGCCATCATTGCCATTGGAATATCGGCATTGACAAAGCGAAAGAATGCCCTTGGCGAGAATATTATTATTCAATCCATTGGCTCCAGCTCGGGTGTAATTGTTGCCGGTGCCATTTTCACACTGCCCGCCCTTTACATTCTCAACTTAGAGGCCCACTTCTATCAGGTGTTTTTTTCATCGCTGCTGGGGGGTGTGTTGGGCATTCTGTTTCTAATCCCGTTCCGAAAGTATTTTGTTCAGGATATGCACGGCCAGTATCCCTTTCCTGAGGCTACTGCCACTACCGAAGTGCTTATATCGGGCGAGAAAGGGGGAAAACAGGCGAAACTGCTTCTGATCAGCGGATTGGTTGGGGGTATCTACGATTTTATCATAGCCACTTTCGGCTGGTGGAGCGAGGTGTTTACCACCAGGGTAATACCGTTTGGCGCCACGCTTGCCAATAAGGCCAAGATGGTCTTCCAGATCAACGTGGGAGCCGCCATAGTGGGGCTGGGGTATATCATCGGGTTGAAATACGCAGCTATAATCTGCGCAGGATCCTTTGTGGGATGGTTTGTATTCATCCCCTTCCTCAACTACTTTGCCGAGGGAATGGCCAGCCCTGTGGGGACCAATGCGCTGTTGCTAATCGGCGATATGAGCGCCGAGGAGATATTCTCTCACTACATACGTCCCATTGGCATCGGGGGAATTGCCATGGCCGGGATTATTGGCATCATCAGGTCGTGGAATATCATCAAACAGGCCGTAGGCCTTGCTGTTTCCGAAACCGTTGGCCGTAAGGGCGGTGCCACTAAAGAGGAACTGCGTACACGCCGCGATTTGCCCATGAAAATTATCGGTTTTGGTCTGATTGCCGCCGCGCTGCTCATCTTTATCTTTTTTCAGTTCGGAGTTGTTCACAATCTCACCCATGCCCTTGTGGGGTTGGGTATAGTTATGATAATAGCCTTCCTTTTCACCACGGTGGCCGCCAATGCCATAGCCATTGTGGGCACCAACCCCGTCTCGGGCATGACGCTGATGACCCTGATAATCGCCTCCATCATTCTTGCATCTGTCGGGCTTTCGGGCGAGAGCGGCATGGTGGCTGCCCTTATCATTGGCGGAGTGGTGTGCACAGCCCTTTCCATGGCCGGTGGCTTTATCACCGACCTGAAAATTGGCTACTGGCTCGGCTCATCGCCCTACAAACAGCAAAGCTGGAAATTCTTGGGAACCCTTGTGGCAGCTGCAACCGTGGGGGGTGTAATCATTCTGCTCAACAAAACGTACGGATTTACGGGCGAGGGTGCTCTGGTTGCCCCACAGGCCAACGCCATGGCAGCGGTTATTGAACCCATGATGAGCGGCAAACCCGCTCCCTGGCTGCTCTACACTGCAGGTGCCATGCTGTCATTGATTTTGACCATGATCAACGTGCCTGCTCTGGCATTCTCATTGGGTATGTTTATCCCCTTGCACCTGAATACCCCACTTTTGGTGGGAGGGATTATTGCCCATATCGTTGCCACCAGAAGTAAGGATGCCAAGGTAAATCAGGCCCGTCGTGAAAGGGGAACTCTGATAGCCTCCGGATTTATTGCAGGTGGTGCGTTGATGGGAGTAGTTAGCGCAATTCTCAAATTCGGTGGGATTAACTTTGTTAACCCGGAATGGTTTGCTTCCAACGCAGCTCAAATACTTGGGTTGGGTATGTTTCTGGTTATTTGTGCCTACCTTGCCCTAGAGAGCCTAAGGGGAAAACCTGATGCTGAATAGGAAATAGGATAGATAGTAACAGAGCAAAGGGTTTTGGATAGCTTATCCCAAACCCTTTACTTTTTTCATAAACTTCTCGTTATCAATAATAAACCTAACGTGGGTGCCATGCCCTATTTCACCCTGTTCGTCCCACGCTTTTAACGAGAATGTAAGCTTTCTCTCGTCAATGGCGGTTAGTGTGGCTTCGCTCTTAACCCTTACGCCAATAGGCGTAGCCTTGATATGCTTCACGCTGATTTCGATGCCAACCGTTCCGTGTCCTGCGGGGAGACAATGCTGAACGGCCATCATGGCCGCATTTTCCATTAGGGCAATCATGGAGGGTGTGGCAAATACCTCAAGAAGCCCGGAACCATATTCCGAAGCGGTGTGCTTCTTCTCCACAATCAGTTCCGATATGTGTTGTATGCCTATTTGTAGAGATGTACTCATAACCTTTTTTTTCTGCAAAGATAACGGAATTCTCACTCAAGGTTTGACTAGGCACCAAACCTTGAAATTTGACGTTTCCAAGTCCTTCGGGCGTTGGAAAGTCCTCACCTTCCATCGTGGCGCAGCCTTATGGAAGCGTGAAAGAACTACCCTGCGGTTTCGACACTCAACCACCACCGACGAAAATGGGGCTAAAGCCCAAGGGTACCCGTTACTATTACCGTTGGCTAAAGCCAACGGTAATAATCGTGGATTGGGTTAAAACCCGAAAGCCTTTTTATAGCCGTCGGCTTCAGGAATAGAATACGACAATACGATTAGGCTTTAGCCTCATAAAAGTTGAAGAAAAAACCCTGTCAGGTTTTGGAAACCTGACAGGGTTGGTTGTTAAAGGAGGGGGGGATTTATTGCGGTGTGTAAACCCCCTCCGGGGGCTCACTCAAGGCTTGACTTGGAGTCAAACCCTGAGTGGGGTATGTGAAATGTGCTACTTGCTAAGGATTAGGGTTTGCGTGTAGCGGTGGCCGTTCTCCAGCTCCACCTCAACCAGGTAGGTGCCGGCGGGGTAGCTGCTGCGGTACATGGTAAAGGAGGCCTCGGCGCCGGTTACCGCCTCTTGGTAAACCACCTGCCCCGACAGGGCATAAACCGTTAGCCGCGCCATGGGCCGGTTGCACTGCACAAACACCTGCCCGGGGTTGGGGTTGGGATATACGCGGAAGGTAAAGGTGCCTATTTCAGTCTCCACCACATGGGTGCTCACGTCGTAGGAGTCAAACTCTATGATATACACCTCCTGCAGAAGCTCTATCCGCTCCTCAATCTCCGCTTCCGCTACCCCCAAAAGGGCGGCAATGCCGCTTATCCTAAGGGTCAGCTGGTTGACCTGCCCCTCCAATGCTTCATTCTCTAAGGTTAGGGTGGCTACTTGAGCTTCAAGCCCCTCGTTCTCTAAGGTAAGGGTGGCTACCTGCGCCTCCAGCCCCTCATTCTCTAAGGTAAGGGTAGCAACCTGTTCTTCCAACTCCCCGTTCTCTAAGGTAAGGGTGGCAATCTGCGCTTCAAGCCCCTCATTCTCTAAGGTAAGGGCGGCAACCTGCGCTTCCAGCCCCTCATTCTCTAAGGTAAGGGTGGCAACCTGCGCTTCCAGCCCCTCATTCTCTAAGGTAAGGGTGGCAATTTGCGCTTCCAAATCCTCATTCTCTATGGTAAGGGTAGCAACTTGTACTCCCAACGCCTCATTTTCTGAAGTCAGGTCAGCGATTTGCTGTGCATAAGCCTCGTTTTCCGAAGTCAAGTTAGCGACTTGCTCTTGTAAGTCTTCATTTTCTGAAGTCAAGTCAGCAACTTGTCCTTGTAAGCTAACTATCTGTAATTGTAAAGCTTCATTGGTTGAAGTCAAGTCACTAACTTGTAATTGCAAAGCTTCATTAGCCGAAGTCAAATTTTGATTTTCAGTAGTAAGAGTAGTCACTTGCCCTTGCAGAGTAGTAACTTGATTCTCCAAGCCATCTATATCCACCACACGAACCACGAAACCATCGCTAGTAGGACCATCGCCACAGCCATTTGTAGCTTTTGTGGTGATAGTCAGACTGCCAGCTTGGTTAAAGGTGATACTGGCAGTCGCTCCGCTTGGAGTGATGGTCGCTAGTTCGGTAGGGGAGATAGTCCAAGTCCAACTATCAGCATATGATGCGTCGGTGCTATACAAGACAGTTTCTCCTTTCTCCACGAACTTGTCAGCGGATATCACCGGCTTAGTAGGCAAAGGATTCTCTACCACTTCAGCTACACCGTTCATGGTCGCGGTCATAGATCCCTTAGTCGCTTTGATACTATAAGATCCAGCAGATAAGCCAGTCCAAGTCATAGCAAGACCAGTCCCATTTTTGGGGGATTGGATAGCTGTTTCGCCTTGGTAGAGTTGGTAACTTACATCTGTTTCAGAGTTGCTAAGAGATACTTCTCCAGAGCTTCCCTCACAGTAGCTAGATCCACTCACATCGTAGATCTTCGGACCGGAGGATTTGATGATGAAGTAGTCTTCGCTATCATAATTACTTGCGTCGCTATCGTAAGCTTTAATAATGATTTTAACTTGGTCTTTGTCTTCCATATTTATATTTACAGTTTCATAAGTATTATTGTATTGATAAGTACTAATCAACTGCAACGACAAATCTTCTTTTTCAATATACCAAAAGAATCCCAAAAAATTCCCAGCCACCTCGTTGACCACATTCATGGTCAAAGAGTTAACGCCAGATGGAAGCTGTAAGGTTTTCTCGTCAAGCCAGTCATCTGCGGCAGCCGTCCAGCTTCCAGAGCTGGCCTCCAAGATGGAGGAGGAGGTGGAAATGAAGTAATGTATCCACAGGTCTAGATAACTGGATATGTTACCGTTTTTTTGGTAATTAACATAATAATATCCACTTCCACAATGAGGATCCAAAAAATCAACAAAACCATCATCACAAATACTTCCCCAAGATACAGATCCAGGAATGTAATTTGCAAGCTGGATAGGAAACAATCCACCATTTTCCACACCAATTCTATAAGTTATGCCATTTGGTAGATCTGGAATTGTGACGGTTTGACCGTTGTTGTTGCCAACGATAGTTTTGTCAAAAGTGATTTGGGCAATACTATTATTCATGCCCAAGAGGCAAATCGTGAGAAATGCCCAGAAAATTTTTGTGTTCATAGGTTAATTAATTTGATAATGTGATAATTAGTTGATTGGATGATGTGATGATTCGTGAATCGTAAAGCGTGAAACGAAGTTCGGAGTTTGACGTTCGGGGTTCTTTGTTCATTGTTCTTTGTTCATTACTCATTGTTAATTGTTCATTGCATTTACTCATCTGCTAATCTGCTAATCTGCTAATCTGCTAATCTGCTAATCTGCTAATTATCCAATCTACTAATTGTCAATCGGTCTCGACCGACTGGGCGTAACTGCCTGTTATTCATTTGTTTACGATAATTCTTCGAGCAAATCTTCGAGCTTTTTGGCAAGTAGCTCCTGTATTTTCTCTATTCGTTCGGGGGTGAGCTTGCCTGTTTTTAGGGTTATGTCCACCTGCCGTTGCCTAAACTTGATGTTCCACTGCGCCGGCTGTTTGGGTTTGTCCTTTTTCAGGTGGTCGGCCAGCTGGCTGCGGTTCATATTCTGGTTCACCACCAGCATGTAGAGCTCCCACTGGCGTTGCTCGCCCTCGGGCTTGTGGAGCGGTGCGGCGCGGCGTATCATGCGTAGCAGTCGGGCATCGCGCACGGCGTTGGTCTTGGCCAGGTGCTCCACCACCCGTGGGGCCATGCTCAGGGTGTTGAGCAGGTCGTTCACGTAGGTTTCGTCCTTGCCAATGGCCTGCGATAGCTCCTTGCGGTCGGCAAACAGCCCGTTGCTCAGTATCTTCTCAAAAGCCAGTGCCCGCTCAATGGTGTTGAGGTTTTTGCGCTGCAGGTTGGCTATCACGGTGAGGGCCTGCGCCTGCTTGTCGGTGTAGTGGCTCACCAGCGCGGGTATTTCGGGTAGCCCCAGCCTCAGGTGTGCCAGCAGGCGGCGGTGGCCGTCCACCAGCTCGTACCTGCCGTCTATTTCCCTTACGGTAATGGGTTGCATAAGCCCGTTAATCTCGATGCTCTGCATCAGCTGCTCCAGCGCCTCCGCCTCGGCGGGGCTGGTATCGCCCTGCGGCTCTACGCTCATGTCGAGCAATCGGCCCTGCCACGGCGAAACGTCAATGAGGTCAACGGGTATTTTCTTGAGTAGCTGCATGGTATCAAAGCGTTGAAAATTTTTCAACCTCAAATGTAGGAAAGATTTTTTGAGTTGTCAAGGGGATAGTTTATCAAGTTGAAAGTTTTGACCCCCTAACCCCCAAAGGGGGAACAGGCTCGGCTATTACCGCACGTTTCCATGTCCTAACGGGCGTTGGAAAGTCCTCACCTTCCATCGTGGCGCAGCCTTATGGAAGCGTGAAAGAACTACCCTGCGGTTTCGACACTCAACCACCACCGACGAAAATGGGGCTAAAGCCCAAGGGTACCCGTTACTATTACCGTTGGCTAAAGCCAACGGTAATAATCGTGGATTGGGTTAAAACCCGAAAGCCTTTTTATAGCCGTCGGCTTCAGGAATAGAATACGACAATACGATTAGGCTTTAGCCTCATAAAAGTTGAAGAAAAAACCCTGTCAGGTTTTGGAAACCTGACAGGGTTGGTTGTTAAAGGAGGGGGGGATTTATTGCAGGTGGTGCGTTGATGGGAGTAGTTAGCGCAATTCTCAAATTCGGTGGGATTAACTTTGTTAACCCGGAATGGTTTGCTTCCAACGCAGCTCAAATACTTGGGTTGGGTATGTTTCTGGTTATTTGTGCCTACCTTGCCCTAGAGAGCCTAAGGGGAAAACCTGATGCTGAATAGGAAATAGGATAGATAGTAACAGAGCAAAGGGTTTTGGATAGCTTATCCAAAACCCTTTACTTTTTTCATAAACTTCTCGTTATCAATAATAAACCTAACGTGGGTGCCATGACCTATTTCACCCTGTTCGTCCCACGCTTTTAACGAGAACGTAAGCTTTCTCTCGTCAATGGCGGCTAATATGGCTTCGCTCTTAACCCTTGCGCCAATAGGCGTAGCCTTGATATGCTTCACGCTGATTTCGATGCCAACCGTTCCGTGTCCTGCGGGGAGACGATGCTGAACGGCCATCATGGCCGCATTTTCCATTAGGGCAATCATTGATGGCGTGGCATACACTTCCAATAATCCGGAACCGTAACTCGAGGCTGTATGCCCCTTTTCCACTGTTAGTTCAGAAATGTGGGAAATCCCAACTTGTAAAGATGTGCTCATAACCTTTTTTTCACAAAGATATAAGGAATAATAAGCTTATGAATAAAGATATTTACAAGGGGTTTTCTATTTTTGTATAGATGGACGGACATTAAAAGCGAAGTATATAATGCCACAAACACCGATATGTCCATGGTAAATCGTATTAAACAAGCATTCAAAAAGCACTTCTACCCTCCTAACTTGTTACCTTTAGTGCGTTGCGTTAGATATATCTTTTCAATTATTTTCAAGTATTCGGAGGGAATTTTGGTTCTTATCTTAACCCCTTTAAATGTTTCTCGAAACTTCGTGGCTCATTTTCCATTGGGGTCTTGCCACATAAATGGTGATTCACTGATTCGCTGATTGTACCGCAAAGAGTCGCCAAGAAGCAAAGCTCCGAAGGCTCGGAGCGCAAAGAAAAAAACTCTGCGCAACTTAGCGATACCTCTGCGCAACTCTGCGGCACTAAAACCCATACCGTTTGTTCATTGTTCATTGAATATACCGCATTGAAGCTGAGACACTGAATTACACATTGTTAATTGTTCATTGCCTTTTCTTGAAGAAACGTCTTAGTGCAGTAAATTTCCCCTTTTTTTCAATACTTGCATTGATTATTAGCCATTTATAACCTCACTAATTTGAAAGTGGACAAGTCAGGAGGAATAATAAGCTTATGGATAAAGATATTTCCAAGGGGTTTTCTATTTTTGTATAGATGGACGGACATTAAAAGCGAAGTATATAATGCCACAAACACCGATATGTCCATGGTAAACCAAATTAAACAAGCATTTGAAAAGCACTTCTCCCCTGCCCCAATCATGGTAAAATCGCCCGGAAGGGTGAATCTGATCGGTGAGCATACCGATTACAACAACGGATTTGTGCTGCCATCAGCCATTGACAAGTATGTGTACTTTGCGGTAAAGCCCAACGGATTGGATGAGTACAGGTTCCTTGCCTACGATTTGAATAGCCGCTTCAGCACCTCATCCCGGCGTATTGAGCCCTGCGATAAACCGTGGGCAAACTACCTATTGGGCGTTATCGCCCAGATGGCAGGACACGGGAAGAACATTCCCGGGTTCGATTGCGTTTTTGGCGGCAATATTCCCATGGGCGCAGGGCTATCCTCGTCGGCAGCCATTGAATGTGGACTGGCATACGCACTGAATCATCTATATAATTTTGGATACAGCCAATTGGAACTGGCACTTCTTTCCCAAAAGGCCGAACATGAGTATGCCGGTGTGCAATGCGGTATCATGGATCAATTCGCTGTGCTGTTCAGCCGCAGTGATCATGTCATTAAGTTGGATTGTCAATCGCTCGACCATGAACATTACAAGCTGGATATGAGCCATTTATCAATAGTACTGGTCAATACGGGTGTTAAACATTCCCTTGCATCATCGGAATACAACAGGCGGAGAATGGAGTGCCAAAAGGGAGTGGACATTTTGAAAAGAGAAAGCGATGGAATCCGTTCGCTTCGCGATGTGAGCATGGACTTAATAGTGAAGAACCGCCATAAATTTGATGAGACTATTCTGAAACGGTGTACATACGTTTTGGAAGAGAATGAGCGAGTGATAGCGGCATGCGATTGCCTTGCCAATGGCGATTTCAATGCCTTTGGGCAGCTTATGTACCAATCGCACTACGGGCTTAGGGACAAGTACCAAGTGAGCTGCGCCGAACTGGACAGGCTGGTGGAGTTAACCGAGCCTATGGATGGCGTGCTAGGCGCAAGGATGATGGGCGGGGGATTTGGTGGCTGCACCATTAATCTGGTCGAAAACAACCACCTGGATAACTTCAAACAATTGATTACCAATGAGTACAAAACGCCCGACTCTTCAAATCCCGAAATATACACCTGCACTCTTGGGGGTGGAACACGATTGGCATAATGTAAAAATTGTTTTATATCTTATCTTTGTGTTAACTACAAATAACGGAAGAATAAAAACTTACAATATTTTCAACCTCACCAAAAAATGAATTGTATGGACAGGAATTTTGCCAGAATTGACTATGTGATTTTAGCCCTCTACGCCATAATTATCGTATCCATTGGGCTTTGGGTATCGCGCCGAAAAAAGGGAGAGGAACGAACAGCAGAGGACTACTTTTTGGCAGGTAAATCATTGCCCTGGTGGGCAATTGGAGCATCGCTAATTGCCGCCAATATTTCGGCCGAGCAGTTTATTGGCATGTCGGGGTCGGGGTTTGCCATTGGTTTGGCCATAGCCTCGTACGAGTGGATGGCTGCCATCACCCTGATAATTGTGGGCAAATTCTTTCTCCCCATATTCATTGAGAAGCGCATATATACCATACCCGAATTCGTTGAACACCGTTTTAGCAAGAGCCTGAAAACCATCCTGGCCGTATTCTGGATATCGCTTTTCATATTCGTCAATCTCACCTCGGTGCTGTTCCTGGGTGCCAAAGCCATTGATACCATTGTGGGTGTGGGCGATGGCAGCCTGATGCTCGTGGCCATTCTGGGTCTGGCCCTTTTCGCTGCGGCCTACTCCCTATGGGGTGGACTTTCGGCTGTGGCATGGACCGATGTGGTGCAGGTTGCCCTGCTGATTTTGGGTGGGTTGGTAACTACGGCCATTGCCCTTACCAAGCTCACCCCCGATGGTGGCATCATTAAAGGTTTTCAGCATCTATATACCGTGGTGCCCGAGAAGTTTTCCATGATACTGTCCAAGGGCGAAATCATCACCCCCGACGGGCGTGATGCCTGGTGGGATTTGCCGGGGCTTTCGGTGCTTATCGGCGGGATGTGGGTTGCCAACCTTTACTACTGGGGTTTCAACCAGTATATCATACAACGCACGCTGGCGGCCAAAAGCCTTAGAGAGGGTCAGAAGGGTATTGTGTTTGCTGCATTCCTTAAGCTGATTATCCCCCTTATTGTTGTTGTTCCCGGCATTGTTGCGTATGTTCTCAACTATCAGGAAGGTGCAGTATTGGATCCCACATTCATTGGGGCAGACGGGCAAATTCTCAACGACAGTGCAGCGCCATGGCTTATCAGTAAGTTCATACCGGTTGGGCTAAAGGGGCTTGTGCTGGCCGCGCTGATAGCCGCCATCGTATCGTCGCTGGCATCCATGCTCAACTCCACCTCCACCATCTTCACCATGGATATCTACCGACCCTATTTCAACAGAAATGCCTCCAACGCCAAAACTGTGTCTGTGGGCCGTATTACCGCTGCTTTTGCACTAATCATTGCAGTGCTCATTGCCCCTCAGCTGAGCAATATCGGGCAGGTTTTTCAGTATATTCAGGAGTACACAGGCGTTGTGAGTCCGGGTATTCTGGCCGTATTCATGATGGGGCTGTTCTACCGCAAAGCCACCAACAAGGGCGCCATTATTGGTGTGGTTCTTTCCATTCCCATTGCCTTATACTTCAAAGTGGGCCCCAATGGCTGGGCAAATGGCACAGCCATTGAATCGCTGTTCGTGGTGCTGCCATTCATGAAGCAGATGATGATAACCTGCCTGGCCACCATTGGCCTGATCATCCTGTTCAGCTATATTGACAACAAAGGGGCCAACGATGGCAAGGGTATTGCCCTGTCGCGTCAGCTGTTCGAAACAAGCAAGGGGTTCAATATCGGGGCATTGGTGCTGACTATTGTGCTGATATTCCTTTACGTGGTGTTTTGGTAAGCAGTATTGCATAGTCAAGGTAAAACGATGCCTCTCCCCGCTCCCTCCAAACCGTCACGGGGCGGTTAGTTGCATAGTAAACTGCCACCTTGTGGGTGAGAATGCATAAAACCCCAAAAAAGGCGGGTTCGTTATTTTACTATACCGTAGGTGTAGCCTGCTAATGACAGACCGACTCAGGTACAAACTGAGACGAACGGGGAAGCAAAGAACTGTTTCTTTATCCCTCGTTAATGCTGAAACTAAAGTACGGAAAACTTTGTTTTCTGACTCACTACCCAAATGGAATTTAGCGCCTGTTGTAAAACGGGGTTTACTCTTTCGTTTCTTTCTTTAGAGATTTCGGATTCTTGCGGTTGTCAAAAATTGTGACGACATCTATCGTTGCCTCTGAATACCTATAGAAAACAGTTGTCTGTTTGGTTACAACACATTTTCTTAAACCTCTAATCTTTTCTGATTCAGGGAAACTATCCGGAAGTTTTTGGATTTGTTTTAGCGATTTATCCAGTTTCTGAACGAACTCGTACTTCACTTTGGTTGACCATTCTTCCTCAAGGTAAACAAGAAGACTGTCGAGTTTTTGCATTGCTCTCTTTGAGAGCCTAATTTCTCTTTTCATTAACGATGTTTCTTAATGAATTCCTCGTAGTCTATTGTTTCTCCATTTTCAATTTCTTCAATGCCTTTAAGAATTTCTTCTTTCTGGGATTGAGTTAAACTATCCCAAAAATCAACTTTCTTGGAACTTGTGAATATCCGCTTAATGGAAGCAAGAATGCTAGGATTGTCTGTATCTAGTATCATTCTAACGAGTTCCAATTTTTCTGCTTGAATATTCATAGTCAATCTTTTCTGCAAAGTTAAAAAAAAATGATATTTTCGGTTAAAAAAACGAGGTAAAACAATGCTACTCCCCCGCTCCCTCCAAACCGCTCACGGGGCGATTAGGTGCTTAGTAAACTGCCACCTTGTGGGTGAGAATGCACAAAACCCGCCGAAAAAACTAGCGGGTTTGTTATTTAACTATACCGCAGGCATAGCCTGCTAATGATAGACCGACTCAGGTGCAACCTGAGCCGAACGGGGTTAGTTGCTTAGTAAACTGCCACCTTGTGGGTGAGAATGCATAAAACCCATACAAACAGGCGGATTTTGCGGTTCCAATGCCGTAATGCTCAACTTAGTTTCAATCTGGCAACCTTCCATTCAATGAGGTATCTGAGGTGAAGTTAAGATCCATCAGGACTATCTAAACCATAAAATCCGATATTATCATTGAATAAGATGTATTGTAATTTATTATTTTTAAATTTTAGAAGAGAACTAGTAAAAGATTTTTCTGTTGTAGTAAAACCATATTTTTTTAACTTTTCTTTATACCAAACTCTTGTAGGAGTCAAACCATACTGTCCCCCACTTTAGATATTGACTTTATTTCTTTTGCATGAACCTTATCTAATAATTGCTGAGGATTTGCTTTTAAAATGCTCCTTCCTTTTATGAAGTTATTATGCCCAAGTATGTGTTTCCCTTGTTTCCCTAAACTAATTTTCTTTGGAATTAGTTTATATATCCCCTTCCCAAATTTTATAGCCTTAAGAAAACCAAATACTGGTATAAATAATTCTTCTAATGTATAATCCTGTTCAATTGGACCATCGTTAAGGAATCCCGGCATAAATGGCGCTTTGCTTGGATAATAAAGAGCTTGCTTTCCTACCATGCTGGCATAATCAACTTCTGGATATTCATATCCTACATGTTCTGCATCTTCCTTTTTGCTCCCATTTTTTCGCCAAGCATCAGGGTCGCGCACTAAATAAACCCTTGGGTCTCCATCGTCTCTATGTTCAATTAATGTCCCGTCAGGTGTAACAAATGATGAAGTAATTGCACCTATTGACCTTCCATCTGGATCAATGAATTTTATTGGATTATTGGCGCAGTAAGCATGAGGTGAAAGGTTGTAATATTCTTCTGCCATTGGGTCAACAACGTGCCACCTCCCCAGCATCGGGTCATAGAACCTCGCCCCGTAATCGTACCACCCCAGCTCCATGCCGTTGAGGGGGTAGTCCTGCAGCTCCTTGCCGTTGTACATGATGCGGTTGGGCTCGGCGGTGGAAAAGGTGGCGCCCAGCGCCATGCCGAAGGGGTAGTAGCCTTGTTGCTGCCATACTGGCTCCTTCTTCAGGTCTCCAAAGAACGGTAGGGCTAAGGTAAGGATATTTTTGGTTAGAAGTAGCCTTTTTAAACCCGCGAATTTGCGAATTTGCGTCCCGACTCGGGAGTCGGGATTGCAAATTTACGAATGCGCCAACTTGCCAAAGGCAAGAGAACTAAACATTTGCATGGGGGCTTTGCCCCAAACTCCACTTACTTTTTGGCATTGCCCCAAAAAGTAGGCAAAAAGGTCTAGGGAAAAATATGCTTCTGCCCGCTCTGACCAAATTATTATTTGAATAGACAACATTTGTTTTGTATTTTTGCAAGTACATAGATTTTACAGTACTAAAAAATACATTTTTGTCGTTCGGAGATAGGCTTTCAAAAATTAGGAAAAAGAAAAAATGTAACCAGTTGAACTCGCAAAAAATGGTGTCCATACCCCTTTTTTAAAATGCAATATTCAAAGTAATTTGGCTGTTAACTTGTTTAAAAAAATGTTATGAACATACAAGCCCAAAAAGCAATTATCATAGAGCAATTCAAACAGGTAAATGATGTTAACCTGATTAATGCCATTAAAAACATACTTGATTATGCTTTAAAAAAAGAGCAAGAACGTTTTGATATTCCCGAAGCTCACCAAAAACTGGTAATGGAACGCTTTGACAAAGTGCGTAAAAATCCGACAAGGCTTTTGGATTGGAACGATGCTAAAAAAACGCTCAAAGCCTGATGACAAAATACAAGGTAAAGATTGATCCCGAAGCACTGGCCGATATCAGGGAAATTACCGACTGGTATAACGAAGTTCAGGCAGGCCTTGGTAAACGGTTCCAAAATACAGCAATCAAGCAGATTAACTCCCTGAACAAAAACCCTCAGATTTACGCCATCCGTTACAGGGAAATTCGCTGTGTGGTTATTAAAAAATTCCCGTATATGGCTCATTTCTTCATTAACGAGGAAAACAGCACTGTTGAAGTGTTGGCAGTGATTAGCACCGACCGAAACCCTAAAATATGGGAAGATAAAACAAGTAAACGTATTTAAGTAAAAACCCGGCGCAGTACCGGGTCTTTTTTTTGACGCTCTCAATATTCTTTCAATATTTATCTTCTCAATTATAGTCAACTTATCCATAACATATTCAAAGTGGGTAAAACAATGCTCCTCCCCCGCTCCCTCCAAACCGCTCACGGGGAGGCTAACTGCGTGGCAAAATGTTAGCCCGTGGGTGAAAACGTACAAAATCCGCCCAATAACTGGCGGGTTCGTTATTTTACTATACCGTAGGTGCAGTTTGCTAATGATAGACCGACTCAGGTACAGCCTGAGCCGAACTGGTTTCATGTGGCAGGTTAATGGTTACATCACAGCCCTCTTTTACAGCTTCTGCCTGATCCCCGGATTAAGGGCCGGAGCATCACGAAGCACGCGCAACCGCAATCTTTTTCTGCCAGTGGATGAAGCCGTAAACAGCCATCACCAGGAATATGACATACTGCATCGAGACAAGCATTATGCCCTTGATCGAGTAGAGGGCTATACTCATGACGTTGAGCAGTATCCAGAGAACCCAGTTCTCAAGCTTCAGCCGGGCGCAGAGCAGTGAGGCACCAATACTCATCACAGCAATCATGGCATCGATGTAAATAAAAGTTGCCCTCTCGGGGAAGAGGTCCGGGAGCCAGATGTGGATGCGTCCCATAATGGTACCGAGAGCCATCGCAGAAATTATCAGCACTGCCGCCCATGAAATCCTCTCACGGTGGCTCAACAGCGTCACCGGCTCATCAGTGTCGCTGGTCTGCCGCCTCCAGTTGAACCAGCCATAGATGGCATTCCCGAAGAAGAAGAGCTGGAGAGACATTGCCGAGTAAAGATTGACCTGGTAGTAGAGCCTGAAAAAGAGAACGGCATTGATAATAGCGAAGATCCAGGTGACAATATTGGCCCTGGCAGCAAACCAGGTGGCTAAGAGCCCGGTTATCACGGCAAGCAGCTCAAGGAGGCTCATGCGGTAACCGAGAAGTTCAAAGAGGGTGGTATTGATGTCGAACATATCTGTAGTTATGAAAGCCTGTAAGTAACCGGGGCTTCCGGCCTCAGAGGAGAACCCCGCATGCAGCGAAGCGCGCCCCGACACTCATGCCCCTGAAAAATTTATTGGGCAAAGGTAATGATTCCTGAGAAAAGATGGTGCCCGGGTGACCTGAGATAAGCATCAGCTGTTGAGCATGGTTATGGTACTGTTGAGCTTATCCTCATCACTCATGCTACCGTCAATCCAGTTGATGACGATTCACCGGCGCCATTCCAAAATGGTAATAGCCCTGCTGCCATTAGCTCTTTCCTCATCACTCCAAAGAACGGTAGGGCTAAGGTAAGGATATTATTGGTTATAAGTAGTTATTTGCGAACCTACTAAAGTGCAAATTTGCAAATCTGCGAATGCGCGAATTCGCTAAGAGAGTCCATGAGTAAGGCGTGAATCGTAAAACGTGAATCGTAAATCGTTGGTGACTTCGAGTGGACTCAGCCACCGCAGCGCATTTTCCCCTTGTCCGCGCGCGGTGGGGCTTACGCCCCAATTTGTTTTTTGGCTCATAGCCCAACGGCCATGCCAAACCGCTCACGGGGCGGCTAGTTGCTTATTAAACTGCCACCTTGTGGGTGAAAATGCACAAAACCCGCCGAAAAAGAAGTTTAAGGATTTCTTTCAGAAAAACATTGCAGCACCGTAAAGCAAAAAGCCCGAACTTACCGGGCTTTATAGTTATAAGGAATGGTTTTTTGTAAATTCTTCTATTTGGTTTATTATCTCTAAATACTTATCCTTTATATGTTTTTTCT
The DNA here is from genome assembly GCA_002071445.1 of Bacteroidetes bacterium ADurb.Bin008. GTDB lineage: Bacteria > Bacteroidota > Bacteroidia > Bacteroidales > Tenuifilaceae > MWFE01. Next base: position 97,596 of record MWFE01000060.1, read on the forward strand.
CAACTAAGTAATTTATTCGCTCCAATTCGCCTTCCGAAGTTGTTAAATAATTTCTTAATTCAAAATGTTCATATTCTGTTATTGTTGCTATAATAGAATTTAGAGCATCTTGGAACTCCATCTCGTTGTATAGATTTCCCTTATATTTATTTATGATATCTTTTAATTTTTCTGAGTAGTTCATTTTCTCTTATTTAGTAATTACTGTAACTACAACTTTCCCAGCTTCTTCTGTAATCACATGAACATCGCCTAATACATGTTCGGTACGTACAATACCATCAACTAATCTTGTGATCCTATTTCCATTTTTAATTACTTCTTCAACGATATTAGTTGACACGCTTCGTCCGGCACTTCCTCCAGCGGCCCTTCCTAAAGCACTTGGAACCATTCTATCTATCGCATGTCTACTATACAATCTTCCACCTACTTTTGAATAAGTTTTGCCTTTATACACAACTTTCGCAAAATCATTCCAGAAGCCCCAAAGATATTTACCACCAAACTTAAGACATTTCAACCAACCAAAAACAGGTATAAACATGGTCTCAAGAGTATAGTCCTTTTCAATTGGACCATCGTTAAGAAATCCCGGTATAAATGGCGCTTTGCTTGGATAATAAAGAACTTGCTTTCCTACCATGCTGGCATAATCAACTCCTGGATATTCATATCCTACATGTTCTGCATCTTCCTTTTTGCTCCCATTTTTTCGCCAAGCATCAGGGTCGCGCACTAAATAAACCCTTGGGTCTCCATCGTCTCTATGTTCAATTAATGTCCCGTCAGGTGTAACAAATGATGAAGTAATTGCACCTATTGACCTTCCATCTGGATCAATGAATTTTATTGGATTATTGGCGCAGTAAGCATGAGGTGAAAGGTTGTAATATTCTTCTGCCATTGGGTCAACAACGTGCCACCTCCCCAGCATCGGGTCATAGAACCTCGCCCCGTAATCGTACCACCCCAGCTCCATGCCGTTGAGGGGGTAGTCCTGCAGCTCCTTGCCGTTGTACATCATGCGGTTGGGCTCGGCGGTGGCAAGGGTGGCGCCCAGCGCCATGCCGAAGGGGTAGTAGCCCTGCTGCTGCCATACCAACTCTTTCCTCAGCCCTCCAAAGAACGATAGGGCTAAGGTAAGGATATTTTTGGTTAAAAGTAATTTTTTGTGGGGCTTTGCCCCAAACCCCACCTACTTTTTGGCATTGCCCCAAAAAGTAGGCAAAAAGGTCTAGGGAAAAATATGCTTCTCCCCGCTCAATCCAAGCCGCTCACGGGGCTACTAGTTGCGTGGCAAGCTGCCAAACTCATTTCGCTTATGTATTTTAACAGCCTCAGCCTAACAGGGGCTGCAAGTCCGCGCTAGCGGTCAGAACTAGTAAATGCTTAGCCAAAAAGAGAAAGCAAGTAATAAGATAGTTAAGACAATATAAATAGTAAATGCAATAAAAGGTCTGTTCCTTTTTAAGTTAATAACTTTATCAAAATAGTTTTTCTCTAGTTGGATATACCTTTCATTCCGGAGAAAATAAAAATAGTTGAAGATTAGTGTGGGTGCAAAGAATATGAAAAAGAATATTAGAAAGTTAAAATTTAAATTTAGGCTTGGCACAAAACTTTTTAAAATATTGTAAAAAGCAACCAAATTAAGACTAACTAATAATGACAATAGATAATAGGCACTTTTAAATGCCCCTTCGGGGTCATTTTTCTTTGCAATTGTTTTTGCAACGAAAAATAGCATAAAGTAAAATGTTTGCATTGCCCTAATCATTAAGGTTCGTTATTCAACTTTTTCCATCCTTCACTCTGGAAAATAAGGGGCTCCTGTGGTTTTATACTTTCATATATTTCACTCCCTAAGTGTCCAATAAAGAGGGTATAGTAGCATACATAACAGCCCCAACTTAAAGCTGGGTCGTGATGGATGCCTTGGGTAAGGCTTTAGTTTACCTCTTACTTTTTTCTTGACGAAAAAAGTCTGTTTTGTCCAATTTAGGTTTTTAAGTAGTACGACTAGAGAATCGTTCCACATCTCCGATGTAAAGGTTTTGTTTTAGAATATGTAATCCCCATTCTCTGCCACTCTTATATTCAGTTCACTGAAGTTGTTAAAAAATAAATCATAACCAACTTTAAGATTGTCCCAAAATGCAACTAACTCTTCATTGTCTCTGTATTGGCTTTTATAGATCGTCATATTTTGGTCAGTCATTTTGAAAGGGAAAATGTAAACAGGGATTCTAAGTTGTCCATTGTTTCGGGCGTAAACAGCCAGGAGATATATCTCCTTAATACATTCGTCAGTCATCGGCAGGCAGCCTATGGTAACACAAGAGCCGTGAATAAATATATTTCCGCCTAAATCACTCGCAGTGCTTTTTCTTCTATCTGCCAGATTCGGGTAATTAATCCCAAGAGAAAGATAGAAATTACTTGTGGGATTAAAATAGTTCAGATGATAGAACCCTTCGGGTACTTGCCCATCTCCTTCTCTTCTTTTAGGACCAAGTTGGCCTGAGCGAGCGCAAATTTTATAGGATAATATTTTTTTATAGGTCTCTTTTTGTTTTGCCTTAGCATAAACATCAAGAAGATCATTGTCCTTATAGGCAATCAGAAGCAGATTAAGGCTGTCAATGGATATTTGATTTTCATTTAACGTCTTCTCTATAAATTCCTTTTTTTCATTAATGGCGGTTCTTACGCGTATAAATCTTGATTGTTCAGCCAAAAAATCGGACTGATCAGTGAATGAGAGTAAAACAATAGCTATAGTTGATATGATTGTAACCTTGTAGTTAAATTTAGCCATAATAAAAACTGGAAATAATTGCTGTGGTATTTATACATTTGTGCATAACAGAAAGTTACGGGCTCATGGCCACCCTGAACCCTATGTAACTTCGCTTGTTAGCCGGCTCATCGCTTCCACGACACGTTACCCTGCTCCCGCCAATGTATCCATACCAACTTCCGCCCCTCACAATCTTATAATCCCCCTCCTCAGGGCCTTCGGGATTCTCCTTAGGTGTTGCCGTAAAATCATCGAACCAATCGCTGCACCACTCCCACACGTTTCCGCTCATATCGTACAATCCCAACTCGTTGGGTTTCATTGTGCCAACGGGTTGTGTTTTACCCTGACTGTTGCCCGAATACCATGACACAAAATTGATATTATTGCCCCCGGCATACCTAAAACCCTGGCTCAGGCCGGCACCCCGGGCGGCATACTCCCACTCTGCCTCCGTGGGCAAGCGATACTTTTTGCCGGTAAGGAGATTCAGCTTGGTAATAAACACCTGCACTTCGTCCCAACTGACCCGCTCAACGGGGCAATTGTCGCAGCCCTTGTAATGGCTTGGGTTATCACCCATCACCAGTTGCCATTGCGCCTGGGTAACTTCATATTTACCGATATAGAAATCGCTGAGGGTTACATCGTGAACGGGTTTTTCTTCCCTATTGCCAATTCCCAGCACATCGCCCATTTGAAAGGTACCGCCCTTAACCAACACCATTTGCCCATAGAATGGGTCGTTGGATTGTTTAAGGGTATAATCGAATACCTTTTTCCCCGTTGGGGAAACATGGATAGTTTCAACCAGAACCTCATCGTTCTTTACCAGCATAACCTCATGATTGCCAAATTTCAAAACGAAAGTTAAGGGGGTAACGCCCAGGGTATCTCCCTGCACAATTACAAATGCCCCGTCGGGCACACTGGTAACCGTAATCTCCTTCCCAAAAACCAGAGGGATTTCAACCGTTGTGGTCTTAGAATCCTCAATCTCAACACGCATATACACGCTGGTATGACCTGGTTTTTCAACCGTTAGATTGTAGGTGCCAAGTAGCAAATCGGGGATAATTTTGGGAGACATTCCGTACATCTTACCGTCAAGGCTTATCATGGCCTGATCAGGAATGGTCTTCACCTCAAGAGTTCCTGTTTTTGGGCTCATAATCAGGTCAATGGCCTGATCTTTCCCACGCACCATGCTCACTTCCCACTGGCGGGTTTTGTAACCCTCCTTTTCCACCTTAACAATGCATACTCCTTCTTTAACCCTTCCCGACCAGGTTGTTGAACCCTTAACCTTCCCATCGATGTAAATAATGGCATCGGCACTGGTATTCACAGTAAGAATACCATAATTCGGTACCATGGTAAAAAGTAAATCATTATTTTGACCCTCGATAATCTCAACCCTCTTTTCCTGAGGACGATACCACTCCCCCATCAATTTAACAACGTGTTGACCAACGGCTATCCCATCGATTGTGACAGGTGTGGTTTTGCCGGTATTTTGATTATCAATATAAATGGCCATACCTGCTTCGGGTTCTGAAATGATTGTAATGCTACCTGTTTGATCATCCAACCTCTTCCCTGCGCCAATGGTTAATGATGTCTCCATGCAGGAAACCGAAATATCCTTCCCCGTTTCTGCAGGATTTTCCGCAAAAACATTCACCATGCCAAAAGAAAGCAGCAGTAAGAAGGCTATACCGATTCGAAATCTCAACATGGGTGCAAGTTAAGTGTAACAAATCTAAAAAAAATTTTTATACCCATAAATACTACAAAAAGCAGACAATCTTTAAACGAACTAAGATCTTACTGTTCAATCCATTATCTAAATCAAAAATAAAATTGGAACAAAGAAATCATTAATGGCAAAATATGGAGAAACCATAATAAACCTTTCAATAAATAAGCCTCTAAGAATTGGATTGTTTAGATAACTCCATTTTAAAAAGGCATTAAATTTGTTGCGCAGCATTTACCTACATATTGAGTTCAAAATATTGTCACTCATTAGCTTATTATTATAAAATTATGAAAATCTATTCGTTCAGCTTTAAAGTTCTGATAATCATTACTGCTTTTTACGCCCTGCTAAACCATACGAATGCAACTGCAGCCTACCTAAAGGATCGCCCTACCACGGTAAAAAATCCCGATGGCACTGAAATCCATTGCTATTCCAGTGGCGATGAATATTTTAATTATCTTCATGATGAACAGGGCTATACCATCATTCAGGGATCTGATGGCTTTTACTACTATGCAATTACAGAGGGAGATAACGTTATCCCTTCAATCCATAGGGTAAACGAAGTTAATCCGAAGGATGTGGGCCTACAGCCCTATGCCTTAATATCCTCTGAAGAGTATCAGAAAAGGGTAAAAGAGTTTTGGAGATGGGTTGATAATCCAAGGGGCAGGGCTCCCCACACCGGAACTTTGAATAACCTGGTGGTGTATATTCGGTTCAGCGATGATACGGATTTTAATACTCCTCGCGAAGAATTTGATGCTTTGTTTAACCCCGTGGAGGGTATTTCACTGAAAAACTTTTTCAACGAGGCCTCGTATGGATTACTCAATATTGAAAGCCACCACTATCCTGTAGTAACCGGTCAATCATTTAACTATAGCTTTCAGGATTCGCACCCACGGGCATACTATCAACCTTACCATGCAGTTACCAATCCGAACGGATATCAGGGTGGCGACAATGGCTGGGAAAGAACAGACCGTGAACAAACCCTTCTGCTCAATGCCATTAATGCCATAGCCGGTGATGTACCAGTTGACCTGAACATTGATGCTGACAATGACGGATTAGTTGATAATGTTTGCTTTATTATTAGGGGCGGTTCTGGTGGTTGGGCTGAATTGCTATGGGCGCACCGCTGGGTGCTCTTTTCCGTAAATGCATACATCAATGGCAAACTGGTTTACGATTATACTTTTCAACCTGAGACTCAAACAGAGGTATCCACATTGACCCATGAAATGTTTCACACCCTGGGAGCTCCTGATCTATACCAGTATTACAATGATGGCAATCCTGTCGGACCGTGGGATCTGATGGCCGGTGGTTTTGTACACATGGGAGCCTATATGAAGATGAAATATACCAACAATACATGGATTAGTGAAATACCCACTATTTCCGGTTCAGGGACCTACACTCTCCACCCGATCACTTCGAGCGAGAACAATGCCTATCGTATAAACTCGCCCAATTCGAATAGTGAGTTTTTTATAGTGGAATACCGTAAAAAAGAGGGGCTATACGAAAATAATTTACCCGGTAGCGGTTTGCTGGTATATAGAATCAATCCCGAAGCAGGCGATGGAAATGCCGATGGACCACCCGATGAGGTGTATATTTACAGGCCCAATGGAACACTAAACGACAATGGGAATATTTACTATGCCCATTTCTCTTCCAATGTCGGCAGAACATCAATCAATGACTTTACCAATCCCTCATCATTCCTTTCAAACGGCGCTCCCGGCGGGCTGAATATAAAAAACATTGGTGCCGTTGGCGAAACCATTTCATTTCAAGTAGTCAATTCATATAACATCAGTGTAGGTGCTAACCCTACTGAGGGTGGTTCGGTATCCATCAGCCCTGATGCAGAACACTACGAATACGGGACAACGGTTACCCTCGAAGCAAATCCGAATAACGGTTACATATTTGAGAAATGGACGGCCAACGGCGACAGCATTTCCAACGCAAATCCATTGCAGTTTTCTGTTCCCGATTATGACGTTACTATTGTGGGGCATTTTAAATGGGTTGGTTTGTACAACATAACCCTTATTGCCTATCCCGAATACGCGGGAGTAGTTAATGATGATACGAATCAGGGGCCATACATGCCCAACTCTTTGGTAAGTATTTCTGCCACTGCCAACCCGGGGTATGAGTTCAAGAAATGGACCATTGCAGGCGACTCCATCTCTTCTGCAAATCCTTTGCAATACACAGTTCAGGCTGCTGATGTTGAAATAGTTGGCCATTTTGGTTGGATAACCAACACCCCTACAACATCAATTGCCGGAGTGATGGTTTTCCCCAATCCTTTTTCAAACACGCTCAGCATCAACAATGCATCTTCGGTGAAAAGTGTTACCATATCCAACCTTATAGGACAGGAGGTTTTTAAACAAACCCCGGCCAATAATGTTAACTTTACAATTAATACCCACGATTTTCAACGGGGCATTTATCTTGTAACTTTAGAAATGTTGAGTGGCGAAAGAATTGTTAAAAGGATTGTAAAAAATTAAGATTGTTTTATAGCTTGTTGGGTAATGATTATCTTATTGAATCTCTTTAAATAAGTGATATTTATTATCCTCCGGTGTTTTTTTCAAATTTAACTGCATCGGCAACCGGTTAGGTTAGTTTATAATGATTATGTATTTTTGACCAAATTGAACGTTTAAAAATTGTGGAGGCTATAAAAATGAAAATGAAGGCTAAAATACTGATTGATTGTATGATAGTTTTGTCTTTGGCATTGCTGTTGAACATTAATTCCTATGCTGCATATTTAAAAAACGTACCGACTGTTGTTAAAAATCCCGATGGCACAGAAATTCGGTGCTTTGCTACCGGGGATGAGTATTTTAACTATTTACACGATGCCGACGGATACACAATAATCCAAGGGGAAGATGGATATTACTACTATGCCCATCTTGAGAACGGAAAGGTTGCTCCTTCGAAATACAGGGTGAATAGCGTAAATCCTTCAAAAGTTGGCTTAAAACCCAATGTATTGATTAGCCCTGAGGAGTATCAGAAAAGGACAACTGCCTATTGGAAAGACGTTGATGATCCTACGGGAAAAGCTCCGCATCAGGGTACAATCAACAACCTTGTTGTTTACATTCGTTTCAACGATGATAGCGAATTTACTACTCCCCGTACTCACTACGACCAGCTATTCAACCCTGCGGAGGGTATTTCGCTGAAAAATTATTACCAGGAGGTATCCTATGGGCAGCTTAATATTGAAAGTCATCATTACCCCCATATAGAGGACTTCTCTACCAACCTCAGCTATCAGGACTCGCACCCCAGGGGATACTATCAACCCTACAATGCCACAACCAATACCATTGGATACCAGGATGATGACCAGAGTAGAGTGAGAGAGCACACCCTGTTGGTAAATGCCATAAATGCAATTTCTGATCAAGTTCCCACGGATTTAGTCATCGATGGTGACAACGATGGCCGTGTGGATAATGTTTGTTTTATCATTAGGGGTAATTCAGAAGGATGGGCCGACTTGCTTTGGGCTCACCGATGGGTTTTATACTCATACGTGGTCAATATCAATGGTAAAAGGGTTTACGATTACACATTCCAACCCGAGAATCAGGCAGTGGTATCCACCATATGCCACGAAATGTTTCATGCCTTAGGCGCTCCTGACCTTTACCGTTACACCGGTAGCGGATTCGACCCTGTAGGTCCATGGGATTTAATGGCCAATGGATTTGTGCATATGGGCGCACACATGAAAAGGAAATACTCCAAGAATAAATGGATTAGCCAAATCCCAACCATTTCAGAACCTGGCGAATACACTCTTAATCCCATTACTTCCAGTGAGAACAACGCATATCGTATTAACTCGCCCAATAGTTCATCGCAATACTTCGTTTTGGAGTACCGGAGAAAGACAGGACTTTATGAAGGTAACATTCCCGGTAGCGGGCTGATAGTTTACAGGATTAACACCACTGCAGGGGACGGTAATGCCAGCGGACCTCCCGATGAAGTATATGTATATAGGCCAAACGGCACGACAACGGTAAACGGGAATATAAATCAGGCATTCTTTTCGGCAGGCTCAGGTAGAACATCAATTACCGACAATACCAATCCCTCTTCATTTCTGGCTAATGGAGATCCCGGAGGGCTAAACATAATTAACATAACCGAAGCAGGCGAAACCATTTCCTTCACCATTTCCGAAAAGGTTGGCTATGTCCTTACACTTAAGGCACAACCATGGAGTGCGGGCACATGCGATGATCTTACCAATACACCTCCCTATACCGAAGGAACTGAGGTTACCATTAAAGCTACGCCCATTGAAGGCTATGGTTTTGTTAAATGGACAATTGGTGATCAGGAGCTGGGTAAAGACAATCCCATGGTTTTTACCATGCCCGACCACAATGTTGAAATTACCGGGCATTTTGAATGGGGCGCCGGAGTGAACGATAACAGCATGGATAACATTCGCATTTACCCTAATCCCATGGTCGGTACATTAAATATCGATAATCTGAATGATGCCAAAAGTATTGCCATTACAAATCTGATTGGCGTGGAACTCATCAACCGACCAATTAGCAATGGCAGTACCCAGATTAGTATCGATACAGAAGGACTAAGAGCCGGTATTTACATTGTTACCATTAAGCTGAACGATGGAACTAAATATGTAAAACGACTTATTAAGCAGTAAGATTTCTTTGTTAAAAAACACGAAACCGCCCTTAAATAGGGCGGTTTCGTGTTTATAGCGGATTAACTATCTTTCATTCCTCGTTCCTCTCCCCCTTGCTCTCCCTGACGCTTTAGCCTTTCGAACTGCTCTCGGTAGTACTCCAACTCCTCCATGCTCTCCCTAATCAGCTCTTCCTTTTCCTGCATCTCCTGAGCCTGCTCCTGGAATTGTTGCAATAGATTAATACTGCGTTCGTTCATTCTCACATTATTCAGGTTAATGGCGATACTATAGGCTATTTTTTTCATAAACTCCACCTCAACCTTGCTAAACTCTTTAAATCTTGCCAGTTCAATTACTCCGAAAACTGCTTCGTCAGTGCTAAGTGGTATAAAAAGGATTGATTTGGGAAGGCTTTCTCCCAATCCGGAATTTATTTTGAAATAGTCTTCAGGGATATCATTCAATATTTTCAACTGAGCATCGCTGTATGTAGCTCCAACCAATCCACTCCCTGGCTCGATTTTCTTATTCTTACTCTTCATTCCTTTTCCGGAACCATAACTGGCCACCATCTCAAGGTATGGTTCGGCGGGATTTTCTTCATTAATTACGTACAATGCTCCCAACTTTGCATCCAAATACTTTGAAAGCGTGTTTATAACCACTTGGCTCAGCACTTTCGAATCGTTTTTATTATCTGTAAGAACGTCATTAAGTTTGGCCAAACCCACGTTAATCCAATTTTGCTCCTTTTCCTTTTCCTGATGGGCTATTAAAACTTTTTGTTGCTCCTTTAATTCCTGTACACGTTTTTCTATGTTCTTCTCAAGATCCTGCTTCTCATTATACAATTCTTTGGAAAGGTCTTCATTTTCATTAATAGCCTTGGCTGACTTACTGGACAAAATGAACGATTGTATCAGCATAAAAATAACCAACCCATAGGGTGCTATGTATGGCGTGTTAACAACACCCATGCTGTGTAAAACATCATTGGTTATTGTTCCGTAAAGTATAATCATCCCTATAAACGAAGCGAAAGCCCATCGCCTGCCCAGAATGGTTGCCCTCAACAACACACCAAAAGTTAGATATACTCCTCCTATTAAAAGGTAAAGTTCAAAAAAGAGGTTAAACTTCCCATACACCAATGCCGGTGTAGAAAAAATCAATACCGCTATGATAACTCCAAAGATTACAAAGGCATTCTTAACCCAAGTATGGAATTCCGTCTTAAATTGATGATAAATGAAAAGCGCAAAGAACGGAATGGTGCCATAACCAGAAAAATTATCGAGTTTTAAGAGCAATTCCCAGCTAATATTAGGGAATAGATATTCAATAATCCTATCGCCTGTAGAGATGTTCCTGATAATCATAACGAGAGACAGAATACCAAAGTACAAATTTGTACGTTCTTGCCTCCGGAAAAAATACATAATCAAATGGTTGATACCAATAATTAAGACTATGCCAATGGCAATCAAATTGAGTATATCCCAATTGCGACTGTAGTTCTTAATGTTGTCAAACGTTCCAAAATACATGGCCCAGGGCATCCCTGCTCTTCGATGGGAAAAGTTTGAAATTTGCATTATCACTTCTACCCTATCCGTCGCACCTTTTTCCGGATCGAGGCAGAATAGCATGTCTTGCGCTTTGAATTGTGGTTTGAAATCATCTTTTGATTTTCCCACAGAGCCTACCTGAGAAACCAACTGGCCGTTAACCCATAGTTTGTAGCTACAAAATATTGTTTCTTCTTTTATGCCATAAAAAGTGATTTTGCTATCCGCCTTTTTTTCGATAATGAATCTATATGTACAATACCCTTCACGGGGCAACTTTTTATCCTTAAAAGTATAGTTATCCCACGATTTTGGTATGTAAACATATTGACAATTATGCTGATGCGTCGTATCTAAAAAATCAGCAGGTTCCAAAAGCTGTTTCCAGTAAAATTCAACCTCTCCCTCCAGTTTAATGATATCACAGGCTTCAATATCAACCCCCTGTAAATTAAGTACCCCTTTAGTAAAAGAAAATCTACCATTTGCATTAGTAATCAGACTAAAGGAAAGTATGATAAATGCTGTAAATACTGTAATTTTTAATTTCATGCCAAAGACAATTAGTTAGCCTTAAAAATAATGCTTTGATTTCACTATTTAAAATATTGTCCGGGATAAAACATAACATTGGCATTTAAAAAAAATTAATTAAACGTTTTTTAAATAATACTGACTTTTTTAAATAATGGCATCAATTTCTTTCTTATTTTTATTCCGATATTTTTTGAACCAAAACTATATAGTTATAACTTGTCCCTAAAAATAACATTACGTTACCATGGAAAAGATAAATGTAAAACTCGACAATTTGGGAAAGATTTTTCCCGATCACTGGAATGAAGAGCAAAAGGCCAAAGGTAAAACCATCTTTTTAAAGAGATTGGCAGAACTTTCGCATAGGCATTACGGCGGTAAAGTTCAGGTGGTTCCAAAAGTTCCCGTTCCGGGATTTAATTGGTTCAATGTATGGTACACCCCCGGTGTTTCAAAAGTTTCCACAACCATAAGGGATAACAACGACACCTCTTTTGAACTCACCAACAGAGGAAACTTGGTGGCCGTTGTAAGCGACTCGACCCGTGTTTTAGGCGACGGCGATTGTACGCCTCCCGGAGGGATGGGGGTAATGGAGGGTAAGGCTTTCCTCATGAAATACCTGGGTGGCGTTGATGCTGTGGCTCTCTGTGTGGACAGCAAGGGGAAAGATGGAAAAAACGACCCCGATAAAATTATCGACTTTGTAAAAATGTGCCAGCACAGCTTCGGAGCAATCAATTTGGAAGATATCTCGCAACCAAACTGTTTTAAAGTTCTCGATGTGCTTCGCGAGGAGTGCGTTATTCCGGTTTGGCACGATGATGCTCAGGGTACAGCATGTGTAACCCTGGCCGGATTGATCAATGCGTTAAAGTTGGCCGGGAAAAAGTTGTCCGATGCCAAAATAGTTTTCTTCGGGGCCGGAGCATCCAATACCACCATTGCCCGTTTAGTTATTGCCGATGGCGGCGATCCCAAGAAGATGATACTTTTCGACACCAAGGGATCCTTACATTCCGATCGTCAGGACATTAAGTCCGATCCTCGTTTCTATAGAAAGTGGGAACTGTGCGTCAGCACAAACCCCGGCAAAGTACAAACCATGGAAGAAGCCATGAAGGGTGCCGATGTGCTTATCTCACTCTCCACGCCCGGACCGGATACCATTAAAAGGGAGTGGGTTAGCCTGATGGCCGATAAATCCATTGTATTTGTATGTGCCAACCCCGTTCCCGAAATCTATCCCTATGCTGCCAAGGAAGCAGGAGCTTTCATTGTGGCCACCGGTCGGGGCGATTTTCCCAATCAGGTAAATAACTCCCTTGGTTTTCCGGGAATCCTTAAGGGAGCGTTGATTGTACGTGCCCAAAAAATTACCGACAATATGGCCATAGCAGCTGCACACTCATTGGCCCAGTTTGCTGAGAAGCGGGGAATAGGCCCCGACAACATCACAGCCACCATGGATGAGGCGGATGTATTTCCTGTAGAAGCCGCCGATGTGGCTATCCAGGCCATTAAGGATGGCGTTGCCCGCCGAAAAGTAACATGGGATGAGGCTTATGCTATAGCCAAAAGGGACATTGAGTACTCGCGCTCACTGACCCATTCGCTCTGCGATACGGGATTTATCAAAAATCCGCCCGAGGAAATGCTACAGGATGCCCTGCAGTTCACCATTAAAGAAATTGAGGGCTAAAGGGCCATTACACAACGAAAAACCTCCTCGTCAATCTACGGGGAGGTTTTTTTGTTGAATCCTAAAAATGGTTTTGAAAGTGCCTTTGGCTTTAAAGGGCTACATCAGAATCTCACCAAATAGGTCGTAATCCTCGGCCGATTTGACAAGGCATTGTGTAAAATCGCCCGGTTTGGGCGAAAGCCCTTGGGGCTTCTCGATGATAACCTCCTGGTCAACCTCCGGTGAGTCAAACTCGGTACGTCCGATTAAGTAATCGCCTTCTGCCCTGTCAATTATCACCCTTAACCTCTTGCCAATATGTTTCCGGTTATTCTCAATGGCAATGCCATGCTGTATCTCCATTATCCTATTGACCCTTTGCTGTTTAATCTCATCGGGAACATCATCAGCCAAAGTTGCCGAATGCGTTCCCTCCTCGCTGGAGTAGGCAAATACACCCAGCCTGTCGAATTTGTATGTATTGACAAAATCCAGCAGTTCCTCGAAATCTTTCTCCGTTTCACCGGGATGGCCCACTAAAAGTGTCGTTCTCAAGGCAATTCCCGGCACCTCTTTGCGAATTCTTTCTATCAAATCGATGGTTTGTTGCTTACTAATCTTCCTGCGCATGGCCTTCAAAACCCTATCGCTGATATGCTGGAACGGGATATCCAGGTATTTACAAACCCTACTATTGTTGGCCATCACGTTCAACAGGTCAAAGGGAAAGCCCGATGGGTAAGTATAATGTACTCTGATCCACTCTATACCGCTAATTTCTGACAATGCATTGACAAGATCAGGTAACCTTCTCTCGCCGTAGATATCTTTTCCGTAAAAGGTAGAGTCCTGTGCAATCAGAATCAACTCTTTCACGCCTTCATTGGCAAGCCACCGTGCCTGATCAATGATTTCAGGCATTGGCTTCGACACGTGTTGCCCTCGTATAAGGGGGATGGCACAAAAAGAGCAACCCCACGAACAACCTTCCGATATTTTCAGGTAAGCATAGTGGGTAGGCGTAGAGAGTAGTCTTCTGTTGGCATGCGTTGGTAAATAGCTGGTATTGACGGCATGCAGTATTTCATCCAGCTGATTAACGCCAAAATATCCATCAACCTCAGGCACTTCATTCATCAGTTCTTCCCTGTATCGTTGCGATAGGCAACCCATTACCAATACCGTTGATATCAATCCCTTACGTTTTGCCTCCACAAAACTAAGGATTGTATCGATGGATTCCTCCTTGGCATCGGCAATAAATCCGCAGGTATTTATTATTACAACGTCTATATCCGTTGCATTTGAATCGAAAAGAACTTGCCAGCCGTTTATTTTGAGCTGCTGTGCCAAATACTCGGAATCGACAACATTCTTTGAGCACCCAAGGGTGACAATATTGATCTTCTTACTTTTTAAAATCATCAGTTGATACAGATAGAATTTAGCCGATCACGTTACGAGAATAGGCTTTCCACAAACTGGAACCTGTCAAAAATTTGAAGATCGGTAACTTTTTCGCCCAGCCCAATGTATTTCACGGGGATTTTAAACTGATCGGATATCCCAAGAACCACGCCTCCTTTGGCTGTGCCATCAAGTTTGGTTATGGCCAGTGCCGTAATTTCGGTAGCTTTTGCAAACTGCTTTGCCTGTTCAAAGGCATTCTGTCCGGTGCTGCCATCGAGTATGAGCAAAATCTCGTTGGGAGCCGACGGGATAACCTTTTGAATTACACGCTTTATCTTCGACAATTCATTCATCAGGTTAACCTTATTATGCAACCTGCCGGCAGTATCGATTATTACCACTTCGGCTTTTTCTTTTAATGCCGTATTCACGGTATCGTAGGCAACCGATGCCGGGTCGGCACCCATGCTTTGAGTTACGATGGGTACTCCTACCCTTTCTGCCCAAATGGTCAGCTGGTCAACGGCGGCGGCACGAAAGGTGTCGGCAGCACCAAGGTAAACCTTTTTCCCCATCTCCTTATACATGTATGCCAGTTTGCCAATGGTGGTAGTTTTCCCAACCCCATTGACTCCAACAACCATAATAACATAAGGCAAATCCCCTGTGGTTGACAATGGGTCGCCAATGTTAGCCTCCTCATTCTGGGCCAAAAGGGCCACTATTTCTTCCCTAAGCAAAGCGTTAAGTTCACTAACATTCAGATACTTATCTTTCGATACCCGTTTCTCAATCCGCTCAATGATCCTAAGGGTTGTCTCAACACCCACATCGGTACTGATAAGCACTTCTTCCAGATTATCGAGGAATTCATCGTCAATGGAGGATTTACCGACAATTGCCCTAGACAATTTTTTAAAAAGGCTCTCCTTCGTTTTCTCCAGCCCTTTTTCAAGTAGCTCCTCATCCTTTTTCGAAAACAAACCGAGTATGGACATAATCTTCCTTATGTTGAGTTAAAGTTTTGCAAAATAATAAAAAAAGCTTCCCATTATCAAGGAAGCTCCATGCAAATCTATCTATTGGGTAAATGTTAATCTTTCCTTTGAAAAAATTCCTTCACTACCTGATTGGGAACCATATCCTCCTTAAAGGTATAAGCCCCGGTTTTAGGCGATTTAACCATTTTAATACACTTGGTATTTACTCTTCCTGCACCTCTTTGCAGCGTTGCTACTACTTTCTTTGCCATGATGCGATAGTTTATTTAATTTCACGATGTAAAGTTACCTTTCGTAAAATTGGATTGTACTTTTTCAACTCCATCCTCTCGGGGTTGTTCTTCTTATTCTTAGTGGTAATATACCGTGATGTACCGGGCATTCCGGATTCCTTGTGCTCAGTACACTCCAATATCACCTGAACCCTATTCCCTTTTTTTGCCATTGCAATAAGCTTTAGTAAATGTTAATTAATCCTTTTCCCTGTGCCTCTTTGAGGGCTTCTTCAAGGCCTAACTTATTAATTGTGCGGATGCCTGCAGCAGAAACCTTAAGGGTGACCCAACGATTCTCTTTTTCAAGAAAAAACCTCTTATTGATAAGGTTAGGGTAAAATCTTCTTTTGGTTTTCCTGTTCGAGTGGGAAACATTGTTACCAACCATCATCCGCTTCCCTGTAATTTGGCAAATCTTCGACATCGTTCCTTGTGGTATTATTGTATTGTAAAGGTTTTTAAAAACAGTGCGCAAAATTCGTAATTAATAATTAAAAAACAAAGTTTTTACTCAAATTTTTAAAACTATTTGTAGGCCAATAATGGCAATCGATACATCGGTTTTTAAGGCTTACGATCTTTAATTCTCCATTTTTCCATGGCAGTTCTTGTACTTCTTACCGCTTCCGCAAGGGCATGGATCGTTGCGCCCCACTTTTTTCTCAACCCTCACGGGTTCTCTGCTACGCTCCTGAGTGTTTTGGGCTGCCTGCAGGGCATCGGTCCGACTGGTTTCGTATTTGCTCATATCCAGCTTACGCTGCTGTCCGGCTTGCTGAACCTGGCTGGGATCGCGGAGGGGAATGTGTGCCTTCATAAGGATGGACACTACCTCACGATTAATCTTATCGTTCATCCCTTTAAACAGCTCATAAGCCTCAAACTTGTAAATCAACAATGGGTCTTTCTGCTCGTAAACCACGTTCTGAACGCTCTGTTTCAACTCGTCCATCTCGCGAAGATGCTCTTTCCAATGCTCATCAATGATATAGAGAATCATGGTCTTGCTGAACGAACGGCTTATCTCCTTTGCCCCTGTTTCATATGCCTTTTTCAGGTTGGTTACTATTTGAAAAACCTTTTGCCCATCGGAAATGGGCACAACAATATTCTCGTACAGAGCCGACTGTTTTTCATACACCTCCTTTATTACGGGATATGCCTGTCGTGCCATCGCATCAATTTTACGATCGAAATTTTCGATGGCGGCAGCGTATAGCTTTTCAATAAGAACTTCGGGCGATTCTTGCAAGTACTCTTTCTCTGTAAATGGGGCCTCAATGGAAAGGTTACGGATTAATTCCAGGTTAAAATCCTGAAATTCCATGTTACCATGCGCATCGTTAATAATGGCTGCACCCACATCGTACAGCATATTGGCCACATCAACATCAATTCTCTCGCCGAAGAGGGCGTTACGGCGTCGAGTGTAGATCACTTCGCGCTGCGAATTCATAACATCATCGTATTCAAGCAGACGCTTACGGATGCCAAAGTTGTTCTCCTCCACCTTTTTCTGAGCCCTCTCAATGGATTTTGAAATCATGGAGTGTTGTATCACCTCGCCCTCTTTTAACCCCAACCTATCCATGACCTTTGCTATCCTATCGGAACCGAACAACCTCATCAGATCGTCCTCCAGTGAGACGAAAAATTGCGAAGTTCCGGGATCGCCCTGACGGCCTGCACGCCCGCGCAGCTGACGGTCAACCCTTCGAGATTCGTGCCTTTCGGTACCCACAATGGCCAAGCCGCCCGCCTCTTTAACCTCGGGTGTCAGCTTAATATCGGTTCCCCTACCGGCCATGTTGGTTGCTATGGTAACCGTTCTGGCTCTACCCGCTTCAGCCACAATCTCGGCTTCGCGTTGGTGTAACTTGGCGTTGAGTACGTTGTGCTTAATGCCCTTCATCTTAAGCATACGGCTAAGCAACTCCGAAATTTCCACAGAGGTAGTACCAACCAGCACCGGTCGTTTGGCATTAACCAAATTCACAATCTCATCGATGACTGCTATGTACTTTTCGCGTTTGGTTTTATAAACCAGATCCTCCCTATCGCCACGGATCACGGGGCGGTTTGTTGGGATAACCACCACATCGAGTTTGTATATCGACCAGAACTCGCCAGCCTCTGTTTCGGCTGTACCCGTCATGCCTGCCAACTTGTGGTACATCCTGAAGTAGTTCTGCAGGGTAACCGTGGCAAAGGTTTGGGTGGCAGCTTCCACCTTAACCCTCTCTTTGGCCTCAATGGCCTGATGCAAGCCATCGGAATAGCGACGTCCTTCTAAGATTCGGCCGGTCTGCTCGTCCACAATCTTCACCTTGTTGTCCATTACCACATATTCAACATCCTTCTCGAACATGCTGTAAGCCTTCAGCAGCTGATGAACAGTATGTACCCTTTCAGATTTTATGGAAAAATCGCGCAGCAGCTCTTCCTTCTGTTCCATCTTCTTCTGGGGCGTTATATGCTGTTTTTCAATCTCAGCCACTTCAGAGCCAATATCAGGAAGCACGAAGAAATTTGGATCATCAGATGAGCTGGTAATCAAGTCAATACCTTTTTCTGTGAGCTCTACCGAATTCTGTTTCTCATCAATTATAAAATACAGGTCGTCAGTAACAAGGTGCATATTCTTGTTATTCTCCTGCATGTAAAAGTTTTCCGTTTTGAGTAAAAGCGACTTTATTCCGGTTTCGCTTAAGAACTTAATGAGCGGCTTGTACTTGGGAAATCCTTTGAATGCCCTGAGCAGCAATTTTCCTCCATCCTCCTCATTGCCATCGCCGATAAGCTTTTTGGAGTCGGCTAAGAGTTGGGTAACAAGGTTACGCTGTGCATTGACCAGTTTTTCCACCTTGGGCTTATACTCTTCAAACATCTGGTCGTCGCCCTTGGGTACCGGACCTGAGATGATCAAAGGCGTTCGGGCATCGTCAATTAGCACGGAGTCAACCTCGTCCACAATGGCGTAGTGATGTTTACGCTGTACCAGGTCGGCAGGAGCGATGGACATATTATCGCGCAGATAATCGAATCCAAACTCGTTGTTAGTGCCAAAGGTGATATCGGCCCAGTAGGCATTCCTGCGGGCCTCGCTGTTGGGCTGGTGCTTGTCGATGCAATCGACTGAAAGGCCGTGAAATTCGTATAGCGGGCCCATCCATTCGGAGTCGCGGCGTGCCAGGTAATCGTTCACTGTAACCACATGAACCCCCATGCCCGAAAGGGCATTGAGAAAAACGGGCAAAGTGGCCACAAGGGTTTTTCCTTCGCCGGTCGCCATTTCGGAAATCTTACCCTGATGCAGAACTACCCCGCCTATCAACTGTACATCGTAATGCACCATGTCCCAAACAATCTCATTCCCTCCGGCTACCCATCGATTTTTATAAACGGCCTTGCCACCCTGGATGGTAACAAAATCCTTTTTTGCTGCCAGATCTTTATCAAAATCGTTGGCTGTAACCTCAACAAATTCATTCTCTTTAAAACGACGTGCCGTATCCTTAACTATGGCAAATGCCTCAGGCAAAACCTCGTTGAGAACTTCTTCCACCTTCTCATCAACTTTCTTTTTCAGCTTTTCAAGATCTTCGTACAGCGATTCCTTTTCATCGTAACCCAGGTCGGTCGATTCCATCTTACCCTTCATCTCTTCAATGGTGGCTAAATCTCCCGATATATAATCGCGAACACGCTTTTTCAGCTTTTCAGACTCTGCTCTAAGCTCATCGTGGCTAAGGGTTGTGTAACGGGGGTAAATTTCCTGTATCCTGTTGACGTAAGGCAACAGCTCCTTCATATCGCGCTGGGCCTTATCGCCAAAAATCATTGATAGTATTTTGTTTAATGCTCCCATTGGATTTGTTCGTTTTGAAAATGGCAATTTGCAAATTTAGCAGAAATTTGTGAAAAGGAGTTAAGTGCAACTTTATTAAAAACTGACGGTCTTGTCTTTGAGCAAAGCAGGTATAGGTGAATGTTTATGGCATGTTCAGTTTATGCAACCCTACTTAAACAGTTCAACCAATGGTTAATAAGGATTTGCAAGGAAGTAACATTTACATGTTCCACTCCAATTTGAAACTATTGCTGATATTACAATATAAAAAAGGAGCTATCCCTGATGGAAAGCTCCCGAACAATATTAGTATATAGGCTATTTCTTACTCCTCTTTCGTTTCGTCAACAAACACGCGAGTTTTTAACTCCTTGTCCAGCATAAACAATCCATGCCCTTTACCTTCAAAGAGTTTCAGGCTGTCAATGATCTCCTGAGCATTGGCCTCTTCTTCAACCTGTTCATCGATAAACCACTGCAACATGCTCTTGGTGGCATGATCCTTCTCCTCAATGGCTATATCCATTATGTTGTTAATCAAAGAGGTGACATGTTGCTCATGTTTTAACGTTTCCTCCATTACATGCATCGGGCCATTCCATTTTTCGGGAACTGCTGCAATGGGTTTAAGTATGGGTTGAACGCCTCTCTCCACCAAATAATCAAAAAATTTCATGGCATGGCTCAATTCTTCCTGCCACTGTACTCTCATCCAGTTGGCAAAACCATTCAAGCCTTCGGCAGCAAAATATGAAGACATGGAAAGGTACAGGTAAGCCGACCAAATTTCGGCATTGATTTGATCGTTGATCGCTTTTTGAACTTTTTTATTCAGCATAGTTTTCAAATCATTAATGGTTAGTAATTAGGGTTTATAGTTAGATTCGTTTTCAAAACTTCGACTTTACAACAAAAAAAATGTTCGTATGTTTCAATAGCAACACGTTTTTACTCAAAATCAAGATTTAGCTGTTGTCTTAACTTGGAAAGAGCAGGATTTTTTTGGCTTAAAAATCGATACTTATCCTCAATGGTATATAGTTTATTCTGCTGAACTTCACCCTCCTGTATTTTTTCAGTAAATGTGATGAGTTTATTCTCCAGCTTAATTTTCAGGTAGTGCATGAGATCGCTTTTAATCTCTAAAAACATGTCCAACTGCAGCTGTGTTTCGAACGTAATGGTCAAAGAAAAATTCTCTCCCAAATCGGGTTTATAGAGTTCAAGCAAACTGGCATAAGCGGGCTTTTCGGATAGGTTTTTATCAATATATTCCTGCCAGTATGTTTCAAGATCCACAAGGGTAAAATCGGCGGCTTCAACTGTATCGCCACAAGTTTCGTCGCCCATTCCGGCTACATTACAAGCATCATCGCTATCACCCGTTTCGCTGTCCTGCCCTTCCTTTCCCAGAATGGCACTTTTTATGGAAATTGTTTTGGGCTGCGGTTTTCGTTGTGTAGCTACCTGCTGTGTCTCCTCAGCCTGTTTGACGGGTTTCTCCGTTTGATAACCGGTATCGCTATGAGCTTCGGCAACTATAATCAGATCATTTCCTTCCGATTCCGTTAACTCATGGGTATCAACTTTTTTTTTTAGCTGATTAATTCCACACAGGCTGATGAGCATCAGTTCAACGTGCAACCTCTGGTTGCTACTGTGCTTAAACGAAATATCGGTTTGGTTGATAATTCCCAATACTTCGATTAGAAACTCAGGAGTGCATTTCTGCGCTACTTTAACGTAATTCTCGGCAATGGCTGCGCCCACCTCTAACATTGGTGCGGTTTGAGGATCCTTGCAGATAAGCAGGTTGCGGAAATGAGTACTTAACCCATTGATAAACTGCTGCATATCGAATCCTTTCGAAAGCAATTCGTCGAATACATTCAGAGCTGCTGGATATTCGCCTGCCAAGAAATTTTCTGTTAACGAAAAGTAGTATTGATAGTCAAGCACATTAAGGTTCTCAATAACCTTTTGATAGGTAATGTTATTCTCGCTGAAATTGACTACCTGATCGAATATGGAAAGCGCATCACGCATGGCCCCTTCGGCTTTTTGAGCTATGATATTCAAGGCCTCAATCTCATAATTAACACCTTCCTTGGCAGCAATATCCTGCAAAAATTTTACAATATCCTCTACCCTAATCCTGTTGAAATCAAATATTTGGCAACGCGAAAGGATGGTGGGTATTATCTTGTGCTTCTCTGTGGTGGCTAATATAAAAATGGCGTGTGCCGGAGGTTCTTCCAACGTTTTCAGGAATGCGTTGAAGGCAGCTTGCGACAACATGTGAACCTCGTCGATAATATAAACGCTGTACTTGCCAATTTGAGGTGGAACCCTTACCTGTTCTATTAAATTCCGAATGCCTTCAACGGAACTGTTGGATGCGGCATCGAGTTCGTGAATGTTGAACGAGCGCTGGCTAATAAACGCTTTACAACTCTCGCACTCGTTGCAAGCCTCGAAATCGGGGGTAATATTAAGACAGTTAATGGTTTTGGCAAATATTCTGGCACACGTTGTTTTACCCACACCCCTCGGACCGCAAAACAGGTATGCCTGAGCCAGCTGGTTTCGCTGAATGGCATTTTTCAGTGTTGTGGTAAGCGACTGCTGGCCTACTACGCTACTAAACGAAATAGGCCTGTATTTCCGTGCCGATACAACAAAATTTTCCATTGTGAAGTATTGAATAGAACTTACAAATTATGTTAGAAACGCATACAAAGTTAGTAAAAATATGGGGGAAGAAAAGGTTAATTTATTAACAACCCTAACGGTAAATCTACCCTATGGTAGAGAACCCCCATTGAACTATAGTGCCATGCCATTAGCATTTAAACCCTGAATATTAGGATTGATAAGGCGTAAATCGATGTGCTTTTTATTATACCTCTTTTGATACCTTAATAAACACTCCTTACCAACAGGTTTAGCGATCCAAAACAACCATAACCACCATCAACATTGGTAAAGGGTGGTCTATAGGTGTTGGGCTTAAAGAAAACATTGGGCGATGTAACGTATGCCGATAGTTTTGAGTCATATGCGTAAATGGCAAGCACTGCATCGCTGCTAAGGTTGCCGTTAAATTTGAGTGTAATAGAAGTATTCCCGCTTTGCGCTTTCATTATCCTTGTAAAGACAGGCATGAATCCTGAAAACAGGTAAATATCGTAGAGGGCAGCGGTTGAATCGGCCACGATGGAAAAGTGCAAAGCATTGCCCGATACTGAAATAAAATCATCTTCAATTACAGGAACTTGGGGAACCGTGGTTGTTGCCGTAAGTTCTGGGAAACCGTCTCTATAACACCGCAAGGAATATGTGTTGCCTGCCTGAGGGCTAAAATCTATGGGGCGGTAAATGGTAGGGAATTGCTGCGTGCTATCGTAAGCAAATGTAAACGATTGGATTGGTTGTCCGTCCTCCATTAATGATACTTCAATATCAGCATCTTTCAGCGAGGTTGTATCTATCTCAGAGGTAACCGCTTGCATCAGTTGATTAAGGAGAACGAATGACATGGGTATCCCGTTAGCTGAATCGGGGCGGATAACACCCAGAATGTTCAGCGCGGGTTCAAACTCTACCTCTTCGATAAACTTGGGCTGAGGCCCAAGTAAAAAATCGAACCAAAATTCGCTGTTGCACGATGAGAATAGTGCTATGGCAGCGATAAACAGGCTTTTGAAAAGATGCTTTTTATTCATGACGTTGTTTTTTCGTGTATCCAACGGTTTAAAACTTAATTACGTATCCCGCCGACACGGTGGGCATATAGTTTATTCCAACCGGAATATACTTCTTGGTACCAACAGGAAAGTACCATATCACATTCCTCCGTAAAAACAGTATATTTCCTATTGAAACGGTGTAGTACGATTCTTCTGCTTTTAGGAACTCCTGCAGTTCGACGGCAAAACCACTCCGTATGCGTTTCAGTATTCCCATATCAATATCGATAGTCCATGGTAGCCTTGCGTTGTTCTTCACATCTGAAACCCCGAAGGGGTAAAAAGCTGTGCTACCCGTTACTGGGTTGTAGTAGTTGTAAACTTGCATAGCAGGCTCAACGGTTTTGGGTAATCCGGTTAGTGCCACCAGGCTGAAGTTGTAAGTCAACCGCGGGGCAATCCGGTAGCTAACCATGGTTTTGATTGTATGGGTTCGGTCGAAGTCGAAAAGGAAAGGCTTACCATCCATAATATGGCTGTAGCTTCGGGTACTTCTCCCCCATCCGTAGCTTGCCCAACCGGACAACTTGTGAAAATCGCCCCGAAACATTACCTCAATTCCATATGAAAGACCGCTGCCACGTTCCAACTTATCGGAGAACGAGAAGGCCTCCTGCTCACTTTGGTTCAGGTTAAACATGTAAGTAATAGGCATTTCCATGTAGTAGGCCTCCACCGATAGGCTTGATACTTTTGAAATTGGCTTGTCGAACCCCACTATGTAGTGTACCGACTTTGAAGGTGCAGTATTGCTAAGTGGATAGTAGTAATCGAGAAATTGGCTAACCTCGAACTCCTGAGTATTCATGCTGATAATGCTCTGATAGTAAACTCCCCATGCCGCCTTAAACTTCCAATCGTAGGGCCATGATAGCACCATATTCACCCGAGGCTCCACCTGCCAATCGCCGTTTAACGAATAGTTGGACAGGCGTACTCCGGGGCGTATCACAAAGCGGTTTATCTTCACCTTATCCTCAACGAATGCTGCAAGCATTGAAGGCTCTCGCACGCTTTTCCCTTTATCAATCCAATTCAAAGCAGCTCTGTTAGCGAAGTAGTAGCTATTGAATTCGACTCCCAATTTAAACGTGTTAATGGAATCCGTTTTAACGCTCAAAGATGTTTTTGCACTTAAATCGCTGATGCGGCTGGTAAATTGGGAACTGTAGCGAAGTGCCACCGTAGCATCCGTCGAATCGGGTTTATACGTAAAATCGAACGTTGACAGGTTATCTGCCGAGTGGAACGATCCGTAAAGCTGAGTGTGTAGATAGACATTGGGGCTAATTACCGATTTAAGGTAAGCTGTAGCCACCCTATTGGACCACTTATTACCCATATCGAATTGTAAATCCTCATAAATATCAATATTGAACGAGTTGTCGATATAGTTAAACATTCTCTCGGGGGCCACTTTCATATTGTCATACGCATTGAACACCTTAAGGGTCAATCGGTTTCTTTCGTTAATCCGATTTGTGTAGGATACGTTGAAATCGTAGAAATAGCTCCTGTTGCCAAAAAGGAAATAGCCGGGGATATCGTAAAAATATCTTCCGGCAACCATCATGCTGCTTTTCTCTCCCACAGGGAACTCGAAGAATAGCTTGGTATGGGTAGTGGTTGGCTCCACCTCACCGCTAAACTTATTCAGATTGCCATCCTTGGTAGTAATGTAGAGGATCGAGGCATTTCTTCCGCCAAATTCAGCCCCAAATCCGCCTACCATAACATCAATATTTTTTATGGACTGGATATTGAAAAGTCCACCGCTCTGCTCGTAGTGGTATGGATTGTACACGGCAACGCCATCTAACATCACCAGATTACCCGAGGGATCGCTACCCCTTGCAGTGTAAAGGGGAGAGAAAGGTTCGGTGCCCTGAAGCCCGGGTAGAAATTTTATGGCTTTGAATATATCGCCTCTTGCTGAAGGAATGTTTATAATGGTTTGCGCTGTTATGCGTTGTTGCGATGTTTCTACCTCCCTATCGCCTACCATATCATGTCTCTTACCAACTACAATAACATCCTGAAATTCAAATGCTTCTGGAAAAAGTTTTAGAGTTTCGAGTAGAATGCTTTTCGAGGTAATCACTACCTTTTTCTCCTGCTTTCCGTAACCAAGGTATGAAAACTCCAATACCGTTTCGCCTTTTCTCAATCCTGTAAGCCGAAAAAAACCATTGCCATCGGTGCTCACACCCTGATGCGTACCCTTTTTAACCACCGACACTCCGATAAGCGTCTCGCCTGTTTCTCCATCAACCACATAGCCAGACACAGTGTAGGTTTGAGCGAAAGAACTACAAACCAACAGGATAAAAAATTGTATGAGTAAAGCTATCCTTTTCATCATCTTAAAATTTTACTCCCATTTGAACTGTAAGGAATGGTTTAATATCGAAACCTTCGGAATAGACATAGGTTGCACTAGCCATTGCTCCAATACCACCGGTCAACCCTTTTTTGCCAAATGGGTTAATGAGGATATACTGTCCCAGCGAGTAGTCGAGCACGAAAATATCTTCGAATCCTCGATGTTTGTATTCGTTTTCATCCCACAGGTTGATTCCAAGGAAAAGTTTGGATTTTAGCGTGGTTACTAGTAGGTCCGAAAGGCGAAAGTTGAGCTGATCGTTGCTAAAGTTAAATTCGAACGATTGGAATTTCGGCTGGTTTCGGTATCTAAGGCTGAAAGCCTTACGGAAAAACCGCTTTGACGATTCGGGACGTGCAAAGATTATTTCGCCATCCACAAGCCAGGCATCTATCCACCACGAGACTTCGAGGCTGGGCATTAAATTCTTTTTAAGTGATTGGGAACCAAGGTAAAGGTTTGGTAACCCACAGAACCCATCGTTACCGGGACATACAGAAAGTTTTACCAGATCAGCCGAGAAGTGCTGTTTCCATACATCGATGGAGGCAGAATATCCCTCCTTTGCACCGGATTTAAAGCCTTTGGGTGCAGCATACTCCTCGTAGATAAGGTTTCCAATCGATTGGTAAGTTCTGCTACTATCAACCTCCGAAACCGCTATCATGGCTTGCGTTACGTACTTTTTTGAAAAAAATTGGCTACGGGCAGTTAAGGTAAACTCCTTTATTGTCAACTTTAATTCTCTGCCTAACGCATTGCCATCATCATGAGAGAACAATGCACCTATTTCATCAGCAAGCGGTTTCTTTATGGCTATATAACGATCGACAGGGACATATAAATACTTTGTACTTTCGTACACTCCCAAGAATTTTGGATTCTCTTTACGCTCATCTATAATGGTATCAATTTTTATCCCATTGACAGGTTCTTTAGGATGGCCAAAATCTACGAGCAGTGAATCGTAGATCATACGCTGTGAGTATAGATTGCTTTGGAATAGGGTGAAAAGCAATAGTAAAAAGGGTAAGCGATGCATTGACTGGAAGCGTTTTTTTATGCGGTGATTAACAAAATATATGCCATGGTCTTTTACAAAGTATGACATGGATTGGGAGTATGCGGAATGCGTATATTAGAAGGAATTTAAAGCCATTGCTCTAAAAAAGATCAACGGAGATATTCTGAATAAAGGCTGTGAGGGTTGTCTCACGTCCTATTTTTGCCTCGGTGAGAAGCATCAGGACATTCACTTCTTCCCCGTCGTTTTTCGTAATGGTAATCTCCCGCCTTTCGCCAGTAATGGCCTCTTTTTGAGGATCTAAATAAGCCGCTAGAAACTCATCTTTATCGGTGGCATCAGGAGGGAATAGAATTCTAATGCTTTGCCCCAGCACATCTGCCTTATCAACCCCGAAAAGTTCCTCTGCCGCATGGTTGAAAAATTGAACTATTCCATCCTGATCGGTCGTTATAATGGCATCGAGGAAGCCCTCCAATGTTTTCTCGTTACGTATTTTTACCTTTTCAATCTCTTTAAACTGATTTTTTATATCCTCTTTCGCCTCTCTCAACTTACGATTGAGTTCCACCTCATTCTTGCGAAGCATTTCCTCCTGTATTTTCAACCGTTCGGTTTGCTCCTTGGTTTCAATCTCCATCAACTTTTCTCGGGTTATATCGTGTCCTATGAATACTATTTTGGTCACCTCTCCGTACATATCGTTCACAGCAGTGTATGTTCCCCTAAACCATCTCTCCTCACCGGATCGTATAATATTTTTCAACTGCCCTTCGAATGGAATGCCATGGGTAACATCATCCCAAATGGATTCTATGGTTTTTCTGTCGTTGGGGTGAAACAAATCGAAAACCGTTTTGGACTTCGATTCGGTGAGGTTATACCCAAAAACTTGGTGGAACTTATCATTAATATCAACGATGTCACCCGTAGGTGCAAACTCAACTTTAATGCTTGATCTGTTTAAAGCTTCAATTTGTCCTTCGTAGTCCAGGCTTTGGTTTTTCTGATCTGTAGTATCGATGCCCAGGAATAATACTTTATCAACTCCTCCGTGGATATTACGCACGCAGGTGTATGTGGCAATGGTCCATAAGTCCTTCCCATTTTTTGTAACGTGCTTCATATCGCCCTCAAAATGATGTCCGCCCTTTGCAAGGCTATCCCAAATCTCATCAAACCATACCCTGTCCTTTTTGTTGACGAACATTGAAATATGCTTCCCCTCAACCTCTGAATTGGATGAATACTCCAGCTTATGAAGAAATTTTGTATTGGCATACTGAAGGATTCCGTTCACATCGTACTCGGCCCTAATAAGGGTATGGTTCACAGAATTGTTAAAGCTGATAAACTTTTCTGCCTGGTGTGCTGCCTCCTCTTGCGTAGCCTGCAACTCTTCCATATTCTGCCTCATTTGTTCCTCTTGAGCCTGCAGCGCTTCAGCTTGTTCGCGCGATTCCTTAAGCAGTTTAGCCGTTCGAAGGTTAATCTTAGCGCTGGATATGGTTGAGGCTATACTCTCGGCAACTTTTTCAATGAATTCAACGGTATATTTATCGAATACGTTAAACGAAGCCACTTCAATTACTCCATGAATTTCATCGTTTACAATAAGCGGTACCAAGATTAGATTCCTGGGATTTGCCTTGCCCAACCCGGAAGTGATGTTCAGATACGAATCGGGAATTTTTGTTAGCACACTGGTCTGCTTTTCTAGCCCACAGGCTCCGACGAGACCTTCTCCCCAATTCACCCTTTTATCGGCGTACTTACGTCTTTCGTATGCATAGCAAGCCGTCAGGTTAAAAAACTTATCACCCGGGTCGGAATCATCTAAAAGGTAAAAGCCGCCCTGATTAGCTCCAATGTATTTAACAAGATTGCTGATAATGGAGTATGATAACTCTTCAATATTTTCTTTCTGCGAGCGTAAAATCTCACCAAATAAGGCTAACCCCTCGGCTGACCAACGGCGCCGCTCATCCTCTTCTCTACGGCTAACCTCTTCCTCCTTGCTTCTTTTAAGGGTGTTCCTCAGGTTGACTATGGCTTTTCCCAGTATATCGGTTTCAGCAGGGGAAAAGTCAGCATTTATATCCCCTTCCTTTAGTTTCTCCACGAAACGGTATAGCTTACGTTGATGTGTCAACTCTTCTTCCGAAAAGGTCTCCGCTTCCGTTTTCAACTCCGAAACATGTCGTGAAATGAGGAATGAAGCTATAGCCAATAGGAAAGGTAAAAAATCGATAAAGTACGCTATGGGTTGTTTTTTATGTATTTCAATTATTCCAGAAAAAGAGAAAGGGATGTTGAAAAATAGTGCCTGAATGAACAAAATAGCAAGGATAACAAGTAGGCTTAGTAAAAAGACGGCTGTTGTATAGCGGGCGACAAACCATTTAGAGTACTTCCGTTGCATTGTAAAAAAATTTTGACTAAAAATAGGGATAATTTCTAAAAGAAGGGAGTTTGAATTCAAAATAAATTATCCATGCAAAATATCATGGGCAATTGATTCATTCTCTCGATACATGTTGTTCTTTGAAAACGTCTCTATTTCTATCATCAAATTGGCTTAATTACGTACGGTGCAATGGCATCGAGGGGTAGAATTTTATCCACAGCTCCCAACTTTATCGCCTCCTTGGGCATGCCAAACACCACACAGGTTTTCTCGTCCTGAGCCACTGTTTTGGCTCCGGCCTGTTTCATCTCAAGCAGGCCCTGTGCACCATCGCCACCCATGCCGGTCATAATTACGCCTACGGCATTGGCCCCTGCATAACGTGCAGCGCTTCTGAAGAGTACATCAACCGATGGGCGATGCCTGTTTACCAAAGGTCCTTCCCTGACTTCAACATAGTACTTAGCCCCGCTCCGTTTAAGCAACATGTGATAATTGCCGGGAGCTATCAAGGCGCGCCCTCTAATGACCGAATCGCCATTTTCGGCCTCTTTTACCGTAATTTTACAAATATCATTCAGCCTGGCAGCAAACGAGGTGGTAAATTTCTCAGGCATATGCTGAACGATAACAATTCCCGGAGTATCGATGGGCATAGCCTGAAGGAAAGTGGTTAATGCCTCGGTACCACCGGTAGATGCACCAACGGCAATAATATATTCGGTGGTTTTTATCATACTCAAGTTGGGTCCCGAGGCCGGCAAAACAACATCGGCAGTGAGCTTTGGCTCAACACTACGTATTTCTGTGGCTATTCTCTTCCTTTGTACCCTTGCATGGGCAGCAGCTTTAACCGCATCGCATATCCTAATGCTGGATTCTTCGATAAATGTTTTGGTGTTGAACTGGGGTTTTGTAATAATATCAACAGCTCCCAGTTCCAAGGCTTTCAGTGCTGTTTGAGTGCCTTTCTCTGTTAAGCTGGAAATAATAACAACGGGAATGGGGTGTTGAGACATAATTTTTTTAAGGAAAGTTATCCCATCCATCCTGGGCATTTCAATGTCAAGGGTTATAACATCGGGCACCTCTTCGGCAATCTTTTTCGCTGCAAAATATGGGTCGGCTGCCGTAGCCATTACCTCCAACTGGGGATCGGTGCTAATGATTTGGCTAAGGGTTTGCCTTACAACAGCAGAATCATCAACTATTAATACTCTAATTTTTCGGCCCATATACAAAAATGGTGTCAAGCGTCACAACTACCAAATTACAACAAAATATTAAAATTTTCAATAGTTCTTAGTAAGCTATGTTTTCTCAATATACTTCTGTTTTACTTCGCCTGTCTCTGTATTAAATTCTATCTTCCTTCCCAGTTTACCGCCCACACTTTTAGCCACAATGGGTATTTTCAAATCATCCAATGCCTCCATGGCGAGTTCAATATTCCTTTGTCCTATTTTAAACTGCGCTATATTGGTTTCAATAACCTCCCCTCCGCCAAAAACTTTTGCCCTAATATTACTTTTCTTGCATCCCAAGGCTATCATTTTTTCCAGAAGACGTTCTATGGCAATATTGCCGTACTTTGGACTGGCCAGTCCCTGCCCGTTCCAAAACGGGAGCATATAATGATTAATACCACCAATTTTTGTGGTTGCATCGAACAGGCAAACCGCAACACAGGAGCCAAGAATAGTACTCACAATGTGCGGTTCATTGCTGGCAAAAAGCGACGAGGGATACAGGAAATGGGTTTTTACGTCTTCCATTACAAATCCCATGTTTAAAAAGTTTCCTCCTCTGTATCAAAAAAGGTTTCGTTTGCCTCCGAAGCTAAATCCGATGTGAAAGATTCGCTCTCGGGGATTCGGATGGTGAAACAGGCACCTTTTCCAATTTCGCTCTGAATATCAATCTTGCCATTCAGCATTTCGATTATTGCCTTATTCACCGACAAACCCAGCCCATGCCCGCGATTGAGCGAGTTTATGCCCGAATCGAGCCTTTTAAACCTATCGAAAATGATTTTTTGATTCTCCTTGCTGATACCAACTCCATGATCCCTCACTGAAACCACAAGGTCGTCCTTATCTATTTTTGCCACAATTTCCACAACACCCCCTTCAAAGCTAAAGTTTATTGCATTGCTTAGCAGGTTTGCCAGAATTAACTTTAACTTTTCGGGATCCGTTTTAAATAGAAATGGTTCCTGATTATCTGTTTTTATGTCAAATTTAAAATCAACGTTCACTTTCTTCCTGCGTGCCTCATACTTAAATGAGTCCAATACGCTATCAATGACATTTTCAATATTGGTATAGATTATCTCAGGAAATATTTCACCCGCCTCAATCTTAGCCGCCACAAAAATGTTACGAAACTGAAAATCAAGGGTGAATGCCTCTGAATGGATCAGCGCAACCATGGAAACCACCTTTTTCCAATTCTCCTTATCCACCGAGAGTATGGCTCTTGATAGCCCCAAAATGGAGGTAAAAGGGTTGATAATCTCATTGGTAATATTGGAAATGAAGTGGCTTTTAAGCGCCTCCGATTCGCCTAACTTCTTATTGGCTATCTTCAATTCTTCGTTTAGAGTTTTCAACTCCTTCACTGCTATCTTGTTCTGTTCAAATCGCCGTTTCAACTCGTCCAGCAGTTCGTCATCAGTTATTTTATGTCCCATATCAATAAGTTTTTTTGCAGATAGAGTTTTATTAATAAAACAATACTTATTAAACGCTTAACATATAGTTATACTCGTTGAAAGATCGTAGGTTTTAGCTGTTTAAGAGGAACGTTCATATTCATTATCGATTCTGAATGACCAAGGAAGAAGTACCCCCCCGGGCGGAGTTTAGCACATAGTTTATTGATAACATTCTCCTGTGTCGCCCTGTCGAAATAGATAAGAACATTCCTACAAAAAATAACATCGAAAGTTTCGTTCAGGTTGTAGTATGAATCCATGAAATTCAGCCTGCCAAATTTTACTTTTGCTCTCAAAGCCGCAACAATCCTCACAGTTGGATTTGTTCTGTCTTTGCTTCTCAAAAAGTACTTCTTTTTGATGTTCATTGGTATACCATGTACCCTCTCCTCTTTGTAAATGGCATCTATTGCCTTCTGAAGAGCCTGAGTTGAAATATCAGTTCCAATGATACTAAAATCAAAACGTGGATGTTTTTCTGCAAACTCACTAAGAACGATGGCAATGGTATATGCCTCTTCACCTGTGGAACTGCCCGCACTCCATATTTTAATATGTGGAAAAGTATTTCTTGGT
This sequence comes from Bacteroidetes bacterium ADurb.Bin008, assembly GCA_002071445.1. Classification (GTDB taxonomy): domain Bacteria; phylum Bacteroidota; class Bacteroidia; order Bacteroidales; family Tenuifilaceae; genus MWFE01. Next base: position 130,070 of record MWFE01000060.1, read on the forward strand.
CCTATCATTTCCGGTAAAACCACTTCGTTAAGAAAGTCGAAATGGACCTGCTCGCGAAAGAAATCGGTTTTATTGGTACTAACCACATCCAGCATATGGATTATCTCGTTATTCAAACCTTCCTTGCTAAATAAGTAGTCAATATACTCTTTGAAATTAGTCATACTTAGTTCTCTCAACCTCTTGTGAAGTCGGCTTTGTAGCATAATCTTTTTAACAGGCGGCATTTTAATACCGCTTTCTCTATAAATAAAACTGCTAAGCTGATCAAACTCTTGCTGAGTGAGAATAGCCTTGTAAATCTCGTTTGGCATGGGTTTGTTCATCAACAACTACTAATTTAATTCAACTTACACGTACACATCATCTTAAAAATCGTATTGTACCATTAACAGTACCCTGGCATTGGAAGCAGATTCTGCATTGATTACTTTACCTTTAGCATTAATATCGTTTGTTCCAATGGCAGCAACAGTGTACTCTAATTCAGCAATAATTGAGAAACTTTTATTCCTATATGTGAAATTAGGTGCAATACGGTAGGCATAGTCCACATCATACCCTCTTCCGTAAAGCGTATTGCTCGACAATTCTTGGGTTGCACCCATGTTTTTAGCATAGGCAACATAAATACCGGGCATAAATTTTTGGCCATAGGTAATGTTAGCATGTAGGAAAAGATGGTTGAGTGGAGTGTAATGCTCTCTTCCGGTCAACGAATCGATACTTGAAATGGCATATCCGCCAAACATCAAATGATCGCCAAGATTTTGGCCCCAAATTCCCTTTACTTTCGCAGTGAACAAATGGTTCTGATATTTAGCATACAGCATTCCCGATAGCGAATTAATCCTTTCCTTCGTTTTATAGATATTTCCCGGATCAGTAATGGAAGTAGTATATAGTTTGGGTCTTAGGCTTTTAAAATCCAAAGCAAATCCTGCAGTTATGCTTTCATGCTTTGCCTGCAATTGCGCGTGTAGGTTGGGTACAATGCCATTGCGCAGATATGTGGTGCTATACCCATCGGGTCCAAATCCTTTATAATCGCTTTGCGTAAGGGCCGATAAGATAAGACGTATCGATGGGCTGATATTTTGTTTTAGAGTAATTTGAGGGCTTCTGTTAAAACTTTGGAACGGCGACCCGGTATTCAATGCAGCAACGTGTGGGAATACTTCGGCAACGAACATTGGGTGCCACGTGAGTCCAACGTCAAGTTCTGTTCCTGACTCCCATGTAAAGCGCGAAAAACCATGCCTAAACCTCAGGTGAACCTGGGTGTTGTTGGTTCCCGTAAAATCCGCTTCCACAAATACGCTCGATTTTGCGTTGAAAATTTTTGGCATTTTAACCGATGCGTTCAGTCGTGTACCCATGGCCAATCCATTCAGGTTGGGAGCAGCATTAATATCCTCTCCATTCGCATCTAATAGTGGGGGTTTTGGGTAAAGAGTTAGCAACCCATCGAGGGCATCGACATTTTGTCTTGTATCCAGCCAGTAATCAAACCTGAAAAAACCGCCGAAATGGACATGCGGTTTTTGTACAGTAGTTGTATCTTGAGCTAATAGAAAACTGGGAAAAAAAAGTGGTATTAGAATGAGAAAATAAATTTTATTCTTCATGTGTTTCTGGTTATTGATTAATGGGCTGTTCAAAAAGCCCTCGCACGCATTGTTAACAACAACTTTCAATTGCTTTTTGAACAGCCCTAACCGGGATTTAAAAAAATTATTAACTCCAGCCTTAACCTAAAAATTTAATCCCGGCAAATGAGAACAAATACTCTAAATTACTTAATATTAAAGCATTTAATTACCGATCTCCTCTATTTCTGTTGTTTTCTCAGTTTCTTCTGTAGTATCTTTCAGCGTGCTTATCTCATCTGTTGAAAATACTGCATCCATGTTAAGAATCATGATAAACTTCTGGTCGATATTAGCCACTCCTTCAATGAATTCCGATTTGTACTTGCTACCAATACTTGGAGGGGGTAAGATTAACTTTTTATCTATTTCCAGAACCGCCTGAACTGAGTCAACCAATGCACCAACGTTAATGGACTCACCATCTACTTCGATATCAAGAACAATTATACACGTATTGGCCGTGTACTCCGTAGCAGTCATTCCAAACTTTAAACGGGTATCTACTACGGGCAGAACCGATCCCCTAAGATTTATAACCCCTTTCATGTAATTAGGAGCTTTAGGAACTTCCGTTATCTTAGTCATTTCCAGAATATTAAGCACCTTGCTAACGTGTGCTGCAAACTCTTCATTCCCAAGTCTAAAGGAAAGGTAAGAGTTTATCTTCGATAGATTATCCTGTTGCATATGATCTCCTCCTTTAAGTAATAGTCTGTTATCTGGGTTATAATAGTTAGTCTTCCTTCATGGTAAACACTTCATGCTTGGCAAATAGCTTGATAATTTTGTTTGTATCCATCACTAAAGCTACCGTTCCATCGCCAAGGATAGTTGCACCGGAAATCATATCCTGTTTTTTGTAGTATTTTCCCAAAGGTTTAAGCACTGCCTGATATTCACCGATTACCTGGTCAACAATAAGGCCTACCCTTTTCTCCTCAAAATTCACAACAATAACTTGCTCAAGTTTTTCTGCACTATCCGGGATATCGAATTCTCTACGGACATAAAAAAATGGAACCTGCTGGCCATCAAGAACTACAACATTATTGAAAGTATTTACAATCTTCTCATGCTCAATGGCATAAATCTTATCAACCATTAACAATGGAATAATAAAGAACGTATCTGACACTTTAACCAGTAAACCATCGATGATGGAAAGAGTTAATGGTAATTTGATGGTTATGGTTGTTCCGTAGCCCAATTCAGAATCAATTTCAACCTCGCCCCTGATATCCGATATCTTTCTTTTTACCACGTCCATGCCAACACCTCTGCCCGAAAGATCGGTAACACTGCGTGCAGTGCTGAATCCAGGTAAAAATACCAGATCTAAAATCTCACGTTTCGTAAGTTTCCTTTCAGCGGAAATGATTCCTTTGGCAATGGCCTTTTCGTTTATCATATCCGGATCGATTCCGGCACCATCATCACTAATCTGAATCATCACATTTGCTCCTGAATAGAAGGCTTTCAAACTCACCTTCCCCTGCGCTGGCTTACCCCTTTTCAAGCGTAACTCTTTGTCCTCTATGCCATGATCGAGGCTGTTACGTAAAATATGCATGAGAGGATCGGCCAGGTTTTCAATGATAGTCTTATCAAGTTCTGTCTCAGCGCCTTCGGTTATAAAAACTACTTCTTTTCCCAACTCCTGTGATAAATCTCGAATCAAACGCTGAAAACGTGTTAACATGTTCTCAATGGGAATGAGAACAATGCTAAATGCTATATCCCTCAGCTGGCGCGATAGTTTTTGTACATTTTCGGCTATGGGGAGCAAACCCGGAGTGCTATTCTCTTCGGCAAATAAACTCAATCGGGCCTGGGTTGTAACCAGTTCGGAAACGAGGTTCATCAGCTTATCTAACTTGTCGGCCGACACCCGGATACTACTGATTGAGGTTCGTTTAGCATTGGGTTGATCCTTTGAAAACTCTTTGATCTTCTCGCTTAGTTTCTTTGAGATCAGGTTTTTTGATAAATTTTGAACTGTGGTTAGTCCAATATCCTTTTGTGTGGCTGCAAGCCTGGTAAGTTCACTAACAAACAGCTCGTCGGCCAACAGGTTAAAGTCAGCAATTTCCTGTATTTCAAGAGTGGAATCGTGTTCCACAAACATGAATACATCGCTGATATCATTGACGTTAGCACTAGTTGCAATAAGCACCTCCCAGTAGGTATAACAATGCTCAGGATTTAATTCATCCAAGGGAGGCACTTTGTTTAAATGGGCAAATACTGTAACCTGTCCAATGGAATGGAGTTCCTCAATAAGGTAAAGGGGATTAGTGCCGTTGTCGAATATTTCATGTATTGGTTCAAAACTTATATAGTAAGTTTTCTCTTTCTTTGATTGTTCCTCATCGGGGCTATTTTTATGCCATTCATTAGTGACATTTGTTGTAATTACAGGCTCTTCCGCAGTTAACAATTTTACTTTTGAAAGCAGTTCATTGTGATTGGCAATAACGTTAGCATCGTTATAATTCTCCTCATCGAGCAGGCATTTAAGATGGTCAACGGCTGCCAGAGTGACGTCGAGAACTGCACGGGTAACTCTAAGTTTACCGTTACGAATCAGGTCGTATACCGTTTCCATCTCGTGGGTAAAACTGTCTATCATGTCGAAGCCAAACATGCCGCTATTACCCTTGAGGGTATGCATCACCCTGAACACTTGCTGGATTAACGTTGAATCCTCCGGATTCTCTTCCAATGCCAACAAAGATTTTTCCAACCCTTCGAGGAGGTCAACGGCTTCCTCCACAAATTTCTTTTTAAAGTTTTCCATCACCGTATAACTTTATTAAGAGCAGCGATTAGTTTGGCAGGAACAAAAGGCTTAATGATCCAGCCCGTAGCACCAGCTTCTTTGGCCTCCATCTTTTTCGCAGCCTGCGATTCAGTAGTCAGAAACAAAATGGGAATTCTCTGGTACGCAGGCATTTGTCGCACCTGTCGGATTAACGTAATGCCATCCATCTCGGGCATATGCAGGTCGGTTATGATAAGGTCAATATGCGATCCATCCAAAAATTTTAACGCATCGACACCATCATTTGCAACAAGCACTTTATACCCTTCGGTCTCGAGGGTGAAGCTGACCACTTCGCGAATGCTTTCAGAGTCGTCCACTATGAGGATTATTTTTGCCATACTATTAAGGGTATTATGCGCTATTTATTGGTTGATAAAGATAATAAAGGTCTAAAACCAGTTTTTTCAAGGAATGCTTCAATATCAGGCGAGAGGTTGAATTCTACCATAGTCGCTTTTTTTAGGGATTCGGCATCCCAGATAAATCTTTGCAATAACTGGAGGATGCTAAGATCAACAGCAACCACATCGCTTAATCTCAATGTAAACTTTTCGAACGCTTTAAGGTTTTTTAAAAGGAAATCCCTCACTTGCGATGAATTTTCGACCGAAAGCTCTCCTCCCAGAATAAGGATTACCTCCTTATCCTTATTTTCTCTCCCTTTTCCGGGGATAGCTTTAAGGTTAATCTTGGATTTAACACTCATAATCTACGGCGGATTCAAGTCACAAATGCAACTTTTGGTTAAACAATAATCTATTCATTACAAATATAGGGTTTTCGTAATC
>MWFE01000061.1 GCA_002071445.1 Bacteroidetes bacterium ADurb.Bin008
ATTTTCTTCTTTGTCTTTGTATGTCGTCTTGTCAATTTTCATGTCGCTGTCTTTTTTTTAGGCTTGTTGGTAACGAAAAATGCTAAACGCAGGTGCAGGAGTTGAAAGTAAAATGTTTCAATTCAGCACAATGTAAATTTTGCACTGTTGTTTCAAGTTCCGCACAATACCTGCACTTGCCGTTTTAGCATATGTTAGGCACTTGTATTTCATTCGTTTATAGTTTTTCAATCTGTTCTTTTGATAATCCTGAATATTCAATTATTTTTTCTATTGGCTCTCCCTTGCTTTTCATTATTCTGGCGAACTCAATTTTTGCATTATCAACTGCATTTTCTACTGCTGTCATTATTTGTGCATCTCTATCACGCATAACTTTTTTTTCGGCCTCATAATATTCACGTTCTTTAACACTCAAACTCATTGTTTCGATAGTATCAAATGCTTGTATTATTTCTGGTTCACGTAATTCATTTGGAATTGTTTCTCTGTCATATTCAGTTGCTTTATTTAAAAATGTTATCCAACGGTCTAAGGTTGTTTTTATATTTTTAAGTTCGTTATCAAATTTTTTAAGTTCAACGAAGTATAAATCTGCAAAATTCAATTCGGGATAAAATTCACCTGTTTCAAAATCTTTATAACTACAACGTCTGAAATAACGTTTGTCGTTTGTAAAATAATTAAAATCTAAGATGCTAATAATTATTGTTTTTCTCAATTTATCATAACTATCGCTTTCTGAAAGTTGATTGCTGTAAATTTCAGACAAGTAAAAAATCGCTCGTTTTCCATAAAATTTTTGTTCTTTTACTTGGATTTCAATATCATACCAACGTCCTTTTTCATCTGTTGCTTTAATATCCACAACCGATAATTTATCTCCCACAAAATCTGCTTCATTATATGGATTTTTAATCGTAACTTCTACAATTTGTTCATCTTTTGGAAGAACTGAATTTATTAGCGATTTTAAAACGTTTTTATTTTGTTCTGTACCGAATATTTTTTTAAAAACTAAATCTATTTTTGGGTTTAATTTGCACATAGTTATAAATTTTTATTTATGCAAAGTTAATCAATTTTTTATTTTAATTTATCAATCAGCATAAATTTTATCAATGATATTTTACCGTTCTGTTTAGTAGTGCCTAACGGTCACGTATATGAAACGTTTGGCATTTCGAAGCACGTTTCTGTCAAGTTACAACTACTTTTGATACGAGCCAAAATGCTCGATAACACACTGACTGCCAAATGTTTTATATACGATGTTGGGTGCTGGCCTTTTTTATTCATATACGAGTTCTAATTGTCCAGTTTTAATCTTTTTGTTTTGTTGCTTGTCTGAAATGTATTCTTTTATACAATTTGCAACAAATTCTCCTAATTTGACTGGAACAGCATTTCCTATAATCTGTTCGAGGTCAGTCTTACTCCCATTGAATATAAAAGTCTCAGGAAAAGTTTGAATTAAACTTCTTTCTTTGGTTGTAAGAGGTCTAACCATATCAGAAATTTCAACTGGGTCGCCTTCATGTTTAGAATAGCCCTTTGGAATGGGTCTATTCACACCTCGAATTGTTGGACTTGGTTCGTAAATGCTGAAAATCCCTCGTCTTGCATAACTCCTTGGGTGTCGGTAATAATACTCAATACCCAAAGATTTGCCAAAATAATCAAACAAAGTCATAGGTTTGCTTGATTGGTTTTTAATGAAATAGGGATTTAAAAAATTGTCTGAAGAATGAATATGCCCAACAAGAAAAAAACGTTTCCTTGACTGAGGAACACCGCAAAAACTTGCATCTAAAACCTGATAAGAAATGCCATAACCCGCTTTTTTAAAAATTTGTAACGCATCTTTTAAGATATGGCTTTTTGTAATTCGCTCAACATTTTCCATTACAAACCATTCAGGTTTCGCTGATGCCACTATTTTAGCATAAGATATTGTCAAGTCTGCACGCCCCTGAGTTTCATCTCTTTTCCCAGCACTTGAAAAATCTTGACAGGGGGGACCTCCAATAATCATTTTAGGTTTTAAACTCTTAACGAATTCAAGCCCTTCATCGCTACCTAAGTCTGTATCATAAATCGGATGATTAAAATTATCTCTATATACTTTTACAGCAGGCTCCCACTTGTCAAATGCAGCTATGATTTTAAAACCTGCATTTTGAAAACCAAGAGACAAACCACCACAACCTGAAAATAAATCTACTGTTTCCATTATAAAAAAAGTTCAGGTGAATTATATATAATCGCATCAAATCGTCTTTCAGGACTTAATAAATTCTGTCCGCCACCAAGAATGATTTTTTTGATGTCTTTCTTTTCAATTCTCGGTTTGGTTAATTCTGCACAAGTCATATACTTGTGTGTAACACGCCCACTTACTGCAAATGCTTTGTCGTTTTTTGTGTTGTAGGAAAGCTCGTCTATAATTTTGTGATGATTGATTTGCCCTTGTTTAGCAAAATCATAAAGCATTTTGAATAACCAAATAATAGTCCTAATCTGTCTAGTAATTCTATTGTTTTCGGAAAGTTCTCCACGAGCTACATCAACAAAAAGTTGTGTAAAAGCAAAATTGCTCCACACAAATACGTCCAAGCAATTGTCTGAAAGTTTAGGCGATTTCCCGTTCGTTTTCCATATTGGTTGTAACAAAATCGGTTCTTGTTTTTCTAAAACAGAAAGCACGATTTTGTCAATAACAGAAATCATATCGGGAATGTAAGACCAAACAGATGTACCTTCTGTCCAATCTTTTATTTTGTCAAAATTATTTCCTAATAATTTATCAAGTTGTTTCCTATTGTCTTTAAAATTTTCGGCAATACTGCAAGCCAAATAAACAATCGTGTCGGGTCTGATAACTATTTCGCAACCATAATTTTCTTCATTTAAATGACACGTTGAATTGTCGGGTAATGCAGTTAGCTTTACTTCAATCGGTCGCAAAACCTGTCCATTGTTTCTTGATTGAGTAACCAAATCAACTCTCGGTAAAGTACCAATAACTAATTGTTGATAAGGGGTGTATTGACTTTCAAACGAAAAAAATAAATCGTCAGAAGTTGGTTTTATGCCATAAAGTTTTTCAACCGAAATTTTTCCGTGTTTAACTTTAAGTTCCTTGTCAAGAAAGATATAAACATTTTCTAAGTTTTTTGAAGCAAGAAAATTTGTCAAACCAGCAGGAAATGAAGAATTAAATTGATTTTTACCCCAAGTATCAGCTTGAGTAAAATCCCGATTTGAATATTTTATACCAAATAACCCTGGTTGTTGTTTTGCCATAATTGTCTTTATAAAGACACAAAATTAGTCATTTTGTCTGGTTGAAATTAAAAAAGATTTCATTAATTGTCAACAGGTCTGTATGTTCGTAGCGGTCTTAGGCTTGCACCCAACGGCTCCGGCTACCAGTAGTGCGGGGTTCCGTGCCACCGGCCTTCGCTCTCAACAAATGTAAATCAAAGAACCGACTTTTGCAACTTTCTGTAACCCGCATTACTTGTAGCCGTTGTTGTGCGCTGTACTTATATCCTGTCTTGCCAGGCTTCAAGCTTTAAATTCATCAGTAATCATAAATCTTGGACAGTTATCGTTGTATTTGTCTTATCTAATCAATTATACGAAACAATCAATTATAGAAACCGCTAATCCATTATTATTCAGCGTTATTAAATCCTAATACCCCGATTATCCTGTAATCCATTCATTAAGCCGAGATTTAGTCCGTAATTATTGGATTTGAAATCAATAATTTTTGAAAGTATTAATTTATCTGCTATCTATGGATTAATACTGTGAATAAATCCAATAATCGGCTATTCAAAATCAAATCAATTCAGAATATCAGTATTGATAATCTAATCGTTATATTAAATCCATAAAATATAATAAAATCAATCTAATCAAAGAACAAATCCATACATCGCCCGTTATTTAAACAAATCTTGTCGTTGCCAGTTAAAAGTGTGCTATTCGTCTGCTATCCAGTTTAGCCATCTATTCTATCCCAATAAAGTCGGCACGAGACTATTTAGATGCAATCAAATCATTTATCAAATCTTGTCGACGTACGGATTTACAGTCAAAGCACCCGAAAATAGTCTCACGTCGACTTTTAATGTATCAAATTGCCCGATTGCTGGTAGCAGGCGTATAGCGCACAACGTTTCCGTGGCAAGAAATGTTGGGGAGTTAGAAACCGAACATCTATCCGCCGTTAGAAACTAAGTTAAAGGTAATAAAAACCCCGCATCTGCAAGGTCTAGCCCCAATATTTTTTGCCACGTGTTAGCAAACGTTTTTATCTTAATGTCTCCAACCAAACACTCTATTCAAACTGTCGTCAATGGCAATAAATACAGTATCTGATTTTTCATTCGTTACAATAAAGTTCTGTTTTAACTTTTCAATAGATTCAGTCCATTGTTTAGATTGAGGAACATGTTTCTTTGTTTCTTTCGATTCTAGGGGTAGAATTATTGTCTTAATTCTTTCAAGGTCATTCTCCGTCGTCAAGTATGTAAAAATACATGTATTCCTGTCTAAATCCGTCATAAGATAGATTTCAGTCATTGATTCAACAACTAATTCTTTTGGTATCCATCCTTTTTCAAAAAGTCCTTTCTCGTCTGCGGTCTTAAAGTCTTTATAATTACTTTCAACTTGGTCAAGATTACACGAGATAAGTATCGTTATCAAGAATGTCGAAAGTGATATAATAAGTTTTCTAGTTTTCATCTGTTTCATTGCCAAAATGCTCATCGATAAAATGTTTGCTAACGGTCCCTTTGCAGCAGCAGGCTGGGAGTTCGGAGAACGAAAGCTTAGTAAAAGTACAAAAGATTATTAAAGAACCAAATGATTGAAAAGCTACAAAGCCCAGCTTGCTACTGCAAAGTGTTAGCGGGTCGGGCAATAAGTAAATTTATTAGTCTTCGTTCAAGATATAATATTGATCTAATAATTTTAGAAATTTCTAAGTAGTTCGTTTGGGATTTTGTTTTTTGTTGTTATTTTCCTTAAAAGCTTTACAAAATTGTCAAATTCTGTCGGAAAAGCATTACTACCATAACATTTCATTTTTTTAAACTCGCTTTCAAAAGTCAATTCCCATTGTGTTCCATCCATAATGTCAGTCTCATACTTTCGCTTCCAATTTAAACCATCAAGATATTTGATTAAGTTCTGCCATGCAATGTATCCTTCAATTGGAATAATATGAGTTGGTTCTTGCTCTTCTATTCTTATTGGATAGTTGGAAACAAAAAAGTGTAATTCACCATTCTTCAAAACAACTTCAAAATGTCCACTATTATAGCCACCAATAAAAAATTGAAATTCCATTGTTTAATTAATATATTTCTGATTCTTCGATTCTTGTTAATTCGAGCTACAACTTTCGTTCTTCGGTTTCTGTGCCTGCCCGCTAACTCGCTTATAGGTCTGACTTTTTCATCCCTATACACCCCAAAATAGGCGGATAGGTCTGACTGGTGTCATCCCTATTTGCGTTAGCTAATATATAAAAAAATGTATTAAAGGCTGTCAAAGGGTGATTTTATTTGCTGTATTTGTTTGGTGGATACGTGGGTGTATATTTCAGTGGTTTTGGAGCTCTTATGGCCCAGCAACTCCTGTATATATCGCAGGTCGGTTCCGCCCTCTAGCAGATGTGTGGCGTATGAATGACGAAGCCAATGCAGGGTTACGGGTTTGTGAATATTGGCTTTGACCAATGCCTGTTTTAGTACAGATTGTAGGCTCTTTGCGCTGTATGGCGTACCCGCATACTGCCCCTCAAAAAGCCACCGTTTGGGCTTGTATGCCTTGTAATAGGTACGCAACATCTCCAGTACCTTTGCTGACAATGGAGCTATCCTGTCCTTTCGTCCCTTGGCATTCCGAATAACCAAAACCATGCGCTTGCTATCCACATCGGTGGGTTTGAGGTTCAGCAGCTCACTACGGCGCAGTCCACAGGCATAGATTAGGCTGAGCATGGCCCTGTGCTTCACATTGGCATGAGCCTCCAAAATGCCCTTTATCTCCTCCTTACTCAGCACATTGGGCAATTTGAACTCTCGCTTGGGCCGGTGGATTTTCTCAATGTCCATACGGCTTTTCTCCACTTCACGGTAGAAAAGCTTCAGCCCGTTCACCAGCTGGTTCTGGTATGAGAAGCTCAGGTTTCTCTTAACCATATACTCATTTACAAATCGCACCACATCCTCGTTGGTAATCCCGGTGGTATCCCTGTCCTGGAAAAACATTAAAAACAGCTTTACCATATCCCTGTAGGCTTTGATGGTGTTGTGGCTGTACCGTTTATGCTCCATCCACCGTGTAAATTGGGCCAACTTGTCTGCCATGTGCGGGGGCAGATCCGGAACGCTCTCCTTTGATTCAGTATGGTGAGGATGTGTTGCGGGGGGTGGGCTTTTGTAGCGAATAGCGGAATAATCTATCCATGCCAGACCTTTCATTACCTGAAGCAGCTTTTGAAGATCAAATCCTTGCTCAGGTGCATACCACATCCTGTTGGTAGCACTCCAAAGCACACTGAAATTTTGCCTGAGTATTTTTATAATCTTTTCATCTTTTTCAAATTGGAAAAAGATAACACTTTGGTTTCGATGTGTCCCTTTCAAAAGAATTACCTTTTGTTTCATGTCGGCAAGTTTTTATACAATCAGCAGGCACAAAAACTATGGGTTATTTCAATATAAAGGATAAAAATAGCTGAAATTATGGCAATTTAGAAATGAAAAGATAAAAAAGAGGTTGTTTATCCTGATTTGTCCCCTTTCAAATTAATGCGGTTGTAAATGGTTAATAATCAATTCAAGCATTGAAAAAAGGGTAAATTTACCGCACTAAGGCGTTTCTTCAAGAAAAGGCAATGAACAATTAACAATGTGTAATTCAGTGTCTCAGCTTCATTGCGGTATATTCAATGAACAATGAACAAACGGTATGGGTTTTAGTGCCGCAGAGTTGCGCAGAGGTATCGCTAAGTTGCGCAGAGTTTTTTTCTTTGCGCTCCGAGCCTTCGGAGCTTTGCTTCTTGGCGGCTCTTTGCGGTACAATCAGCGAATCAGTGAATCACCATTTATGGGGCAAAGCCCCAATGGACGTTGAGTCACGAAGTTCCGAGAAACAATCTAAGGAGTTAAGATAAGAACCAAGATTCCCTCCGAATATTTGAAAATATTTGATAAGTTATATCTAACGCCCTAAAGGGAACAAGTCAGGAATATAAAGGATAAAAATAGTTGAATTTATGGCAATTGAAACATAGAATGTTAAAAAAGAGTTTGCTTTTGTTGTAAGGGTTATATAAACAGCAACAGGCTCACTGCCATCACCACCATTCCTGCAATCAGCCCATATATGGAGAGATGATGCTCGCCATACTCCCGCGCAGCGGGTAGCAGCTCATCGAGGGAGATGAACACCATGATACCCGCCACACCGGCAAAGAGTATCCCAAAGGTAAGGTCGGAGAGGAATGGCAGGAGTATCAGGTATCCCACAAGCGCCCCTATGGGCTCGGCCAGCCCCGAGAGAAACGAAAGCGTGAACGCTTTCTTCTTATTCCCCGTGGCATAGACAATGGGAACCGATACCGCAATCCCCTCGGGGATATTGTGAATGGCTATGGCCACGGCAATGGCAATACCCAGGCTGGGATTGGAAAGTGCCGCGGTGAAGGTGGCCAACCCCTCCGGGAAGTTGTGAATGGCAATGGCCAGCGCTGTGAGGATGCCCATGCGAATGAGCCGCTTGTCCTTTTGTGTACAATTTTGGCAATCCTCCACCATCTTGATCTCGTGAGGGTTCTCGGCCGAAGGGATTAACCGGTCGATGATGCCAATCAGCGCTATGCCCCCAAAGAACGACAGGACGGTAACCCATGAACCCCGAAGGTTCCCCAGGGCCATGACCAGCGACTCCTTGGCCTGGAAGAATATCTCAACAAACGATACGTAGATCATCACGCCCGCCGAGAACCCCAATGCCAGCGAAAGGAATTTGGTGTTGGTGCGCTTGGCAAAAAAGGCGATGGTACTGCCAATGCCGGTTGAAAGACCGGCGAAAAGTGTGAGCCCAAAGGCCAGAATTACGTCGTTGAGAGTGTATTCCATTGCTTTACCTTTTTACTTTCTATGCCCTTCCAAAATGCTTATCTCTTTCGAAAAATTCAGCGTGGGATATTTGGCTTTCAGCCTATCCATACTTTCCACAACATGTTTCGCAAAATTCGCAAATTCTTCCGATTGGGGATGAAGCGGACGATGGTTTACCGCTGCCATGACCCTTTCAATATCCAGCGACAGTTTGATGGTATCAGCATCCATTGCCGCCGATCGGAACTTATTCCAAATATAATCAATGGCCGTTGACGAGAGATGTATCATATCGTCGGCGTAGAAACGGTAGTCGCGCAGCTCGTCCATTAGGATTTCGTATGAGGGGAAGTAGAAAACCCTCTCCCGAAACCTTTCCACCAGTTGGCTGACAGCCAAAAGCAGCGTCGATTTGCTGACCTGGTTGCCCACAGGACCATCTTTCCAATGTCGTACGGGGCTCACCGTAAGGATTACCCTAAGCTCTTTCTTGGCGTTAAGTATCTCCGTGAGCAGATCCGACCACAGGGTAACAATTTCATCCACCGGGAGAAGGCTGTGGGTGAATTCCCCTGCGGGGATTTTGTGGCAATTGGCCACCACACGGTTTAGCTTATTGTGGGTGTAAACTCTGGCCGTGCCAAAGGTAATGGCAAGGTATTCGGTTTTCCCCCAAAATGCATGAGCCTGCGCAAGCGATGTGTTGATTTGTTCAAGGCACTCCTCACGATCGGGGGAAGAGAAAGAGGTGTGATGGTAGAAACTGAACCAGAGATTGTTGTGTTTGTGCAGCTCACTGGCCCCAAAAGGAGTGCCTCCCATTATCCGCATAAGAACAAGAGCAACCGAAACGGGATTGTAAACAACCCCGAAGGGGTTTACCATCGATGGGAACTTACGCTCACACATTTTATCCCCTATGCTTTCGGCAAAGCATGATCCCATGAAGAGAACGGGAGAGGAGTAGCCAATGGTGAATGGGTACCTCTCAATGCTTACGGGGGTTGTGAACGCTTTTTCCATGTCACGGTTAGGTTTCAATGTTTCCTCTGATCCATTCGTTAATAATCCTGAACACTTCCTTGTTGATGGTTTCGTTGTGCAGCTCGTGGTACATATCCTTGAAGGGGATAAAGCTGCAATGGGGTGCCCGTTGTGACAGTTTGTACGACTCTTCGTAGCGGGTGATGGGGTCGCTAATACCGTGTATGAGCAGAAATGGCTCTTTCAACCGCTCTATGTTATTAATGGCAAATTGGCTGGCCATGTTCATTTCGTGCATCAGCCGCGGGGTTATTTTGCCATGGTTGAGCGGATCGTTTCTGTAGCTTTCAATAATTTCGGGGTCGTGGCTTATGTCTTCCGCTTTCACGGGGGCCTTAATTTGCAGCGAGGGTACCACAAGGTTTAGGAAGCTTACCAGCAGGTTCATCACCCCCGACGAGTTTTTGGTTAGCTTTAGCCAGGGAGAGGTGGCTATCAGCAGGCTCATGGGGCTGAATTCCCTCAGTGCAAAGTTTATGGCGATATTCCCACCCATGCTGTGCCCATACAGTACAATGGGGCTGTTGGGAAACAGCATGGTGGCCTTTTCCATGGCAAGGTGGATTTCTTCCATAAAAACCCCATACTCGTTGATGTGCCCCTGCTTCCCTTCCGATTGTCCGTGCCCGTAATGATCCCATGCAAAAAAACCGAAGCCGTTGGCCGCAAAGTTGTCGGCCCAATGCTTGTAGCGCAGCGAATGCTCGCCCCATCCATGGCATAAGCAGATTACTGCCAGGGGGGAAGGGTGAGGCGAAAGGTGCCAGGCGTAGATATTTTCGCCGGTTTTTAGTTTTAGGTTGATTTCTTTGGGTTCCATGTTTGTTATTGTCAAAATTTAAATGACTAATACTAAATGGGTTATAAAGTTGTCGTCACAAGGATTCTTTGCAATTCTCAACAAATTTCGCAAATCCTGCTCTTTTCACAGGCGTTTTGCCAAAAATAGTCTCAAATTCTCTTTCTGTCAAATGGGCATAGTTTTTTACATCCAAATTAGCGATATGACCCATGGGGCGTATGTCGGGCATGTCCGTTTCTCTTGCTTTCCCATTCCACGGGCATACCTCCTGACAAATATCGCAGCCAAAACACCATCCGTTGAGCATGCCTTTTTCCTTTTCGCTAAGCGGAGTTTTCTTCTCAATGGTTAGGTACGAAATGCATTTGCGAGCATCAACAACGTGTGGGGCCACGATTGCCCCGGTGGGGCAAGCATCCATGCACCGCGTGCATGTACCGCAACGGTCGGGGATGTTCACTTTGGTTGCTTCAACCTTGGCATCGATGATAAGCTCCCCGATGAAAGTGAAACTGCCCATTTGCGGGTGTATCAGCATGCCGTTTTTACCAATCCACCCCAATCCCGTCCTTCGTGCCCAGGCCCTTTCGAGCACGGGTGCCGAATCGGTAAAGGCCCGCCCGTTGATAGTGCCATGCTCTTTGCGCAGCAAATCCAACATTTTATACAGCATCCCTTTCACAATCGAATGGTAATCAACTCCCAGGGCGTACCTGGCAATTCTGGGCCGATGGGTGGCGGCTGGCGGATTTCCGGGGAAGTAGTTGAGCAGCACCGTGATAATCGATTGTGCACCGGGTACCAGCATGCCCGGGTCGATGCGTTTGTTGACATTCCGACCCATGTATGCCATATCGCCATGCATACCCTCTTCAAGCCACTGCTTAAGGTGATTTTCATCATCACTTAAGGGTTGGATTTTACCCGTTCCACAGGCATCAAACCCCGCTTTATGTGCTGCAGATTGTATGGATAATAAGGGTATGACGATGACGTTTATGTTTTGGTTAATGATGTTAAAGTAAATAAAATTAAAAATCAAAATTATTCCAAACTTATGCTTTTTAAAACGAATTGTTATATTTGTAGAAGATTATAGAGACAGCATATGCTTCAGTTCATGTCGAAAACCCTAAGTATCTCTCTCTTCATAGCACTTTTTACCGGTGCAAATCTTTTTGGGCAGGAGAATGACAAGCTGATTAAGTATCGAGAAAAAGTTGACCAGGCAGCGGCAAATACGGCCAAGATTCAGGAAATGATTGCTGCCTGTGAGGAGGACATTAGAGAGGGTACTTCTTTGAGCAAATCGTCGGGGAAAGAAAGAAAGGCACAGATAAAAGAGGAGAAAAGGCTAACGAAGAGTCACAATAAGAGCGTTAGCAACATGACAAAAAACATGAGCAAAATGGATAGGGAGGACAGGGATGAGGCGAAAATTGAGCTGAAAAACATGAAGGAGGAGTATAAGGTAGAGCGTAAGAAATTAGCCACAAGCATTAGGGAAAACACAAAGTTACAGAAGAAAGGCGATAGTCAGGCCGCCAAGGGGAAGGCCAATTTAAAAAAGAATAAGCAGAAGCTTAAGGATGCCAAGGCTAGAGAGAAGATGGCCGTCAATAAACTCAAAGAGGCCGAGAAAAGATACTCATCAGATTAAACTAGATTAGCTTGAGATATAAACGAAAAACCGCTTGAACATTGGTGCAAGCGGTTTTCTTCTTCAATGGGGTAAGGCTATACCACAATATTCACAATTTTATTGGGGACCACAACTATTTTTTTGGGTTGCTCCCCGTTGAGATAGCGGTTGGTTTGCTCATTCTGCATCACAATTTGCTCTACCTCCTCCTTGGTAAGATTCAATGGCAGTTCAATGGTAAACCGTGTTTTGCCGTTGAATGAAACCGGACAGGTAAAGGTGCTCTCAACCAAATATTCCTCCTTATACTCGGGCCAGCGGGCATCGCAAACGCTTGTGTTGTTCCCCAGCAAGTGCCAGAGTTCCTCCGCAAAGTGCGGAGCGTAAGGTGCCAGTATGATAGCAAGGGGTTCAAGAACTTCCCGCTTGTTGCATTTCAAATCGGATAGTTCGTTCAGGCATATCATGTATGCCGATACGCCGGTATTGAAGTTAAACTTCTCAATGTCGTCACCAACCTTCTTAATGGTTTTATGGATAACCTTCAGTTCATCCCTTGAAGCGGGTTCGTTGCTCACGTTCATGTTGTTGTTGGCATCGTGGTATAGGCGCCATACGCGTCGCAGAAATTTATGTGCGCCGTCAATTCCATGGGTATCCCACGGCTTGGATAGCTCGAGGGGGCCCAGGAACATCTCGTAAATGCGGAACGTGTCGGCTCCGTACTGCTCAATCACCTGATCGGGGTTCACCACGTTGTACATGCTTTTGCTCATCTTCTCAACAGCCCAACCGCATAGGTATTTCCCATTTTCGAGAATAAACTCGGCGTTGGCAAACTCGGGACGCCAGGCACGGAACTGTTCAATGTCAAGGATATCGTTGCTTACAATGTTTACGTCAACGTGAATTTCGGTAACATCATACTGATCTTTCAGTCCATGTGAAACAAATTTGTTTGTGCCCTTCACCCTGTAAACAAAATTGGAACGCCCCTGTATCATCCCTTGGTTTATCAACTTTTTAAAGGGCTCCTTCTTGCACACAATGCCCAAATCGTAAAGGAACTTGTTCCAAAATCGGGAGTAAACCAGATGCCCTGTGGCATGCTCGGTACCACCGATATATAAATCCACATTCTCCCAGTACTCGTTGGCTTCTTTCGAAACCACACCCTCGTTGTTGTGCGGGTCCATATAGCGCAGGTAGTATGCCGAAGATCCTGCAAATCCCGGCATGGTGCTCATTTCGTACGGGTACCCGTCGGGTGTGTGCCATCCCTTGGCCCTTCCAAGCGGGGGCTCGCCCTTCTCGGTGGGAAGAAATGCATCCACCTCGGGCAACTCAAGGGGCAGCTTGCTCTCATCAATGGGGTAGGGCATCCCGTCTTTGTAGTAAATGGGAAATGGCTCGCCCCAGTAGCGCTGACGGCTAAAAATGGCATCGCGCAGGCGATAGTTTACCTTAAACCTGCCCAACCCTTGCTGTTCAATATTCCCATTGATGGTTTTAATGGCCTGCTCAACCTCAAGCCCGTTGATAATCCCACTGTTTATCACAATGCCCTCACGCGCATCGTACGATTCGTCCCACGTGGATGGGTCGGAAGTGGTTTCGCCGGGGCGGATAACCGTTTGTACTATGGGTAGTCCAAAGGTTTTGGCAAAGGCAAAATCGCGGCTGTCGTGTGCCGGAACGGCCATAATGGCACCGGTGCCATAACCCGCCAGGATGTACTCGCCCACCCAGATGGGTATGCGCTTCTTGGTAAACGGGTTGATGGCGTAGCTTCCCGTGAACACGCCGGTAACCTTTTTGGTCTCGGCCTGACGTTCGCGTTCGGTTTTGCGTTTGGTTGCTGTCACATATTTCTCCACCTCCGCCTTATGTCCGGCGGTTGTCAGCTTATCAACCAGTTCGCTCTCGGGTGCCAGCACCATGAAGGTAGCACCGTATATGGTATCGGGACGGGTGGTGAATACCAGTATCTCTTCATCCGATCCCTCCACTGCGAAGGTTACCTCGGCACCCTCAGAGCGACCAATCCAGTTTCGTTGGATTTCCTTCAGCGAGTCCGACCAGTCAATGGTTTCCAGGTCGTTGAGAAGCCTCTCGGCATACGCCGATATGCGAAGGCACCACTGCCTCATTTTCCTCTGCTCCACAGGATGCCCACCGCGAACCGACAAACCCTCCTTCACCTCGTCATTGGCCAGCACTGTACCCAGGGCCGGACACCAGTTTACCATGGTATCGGCAAGGTAGGCAATACGGTATGCCAGCAGCACTTCCTGCTGCTGTTTTTCGCTCATGGCCTTCCATTGCTGAGCGGTGAAATGGTCAATCTCGCTACATGCCGCATCAACAGCCATGTTTCCGTTTTTTTCAAACTCGGCAATCAGCCCTTCAATGGGTTCAGCCTTTTGGCTCTTGTTGTTGTACCAGTGGTTGAACATCTTGAGAAATGCCCACTGTGTCCAGTGGTAGTACTTCGGGTCGCAGGTGCGCACCTCGCGATTCCAGTCGTAGTTGAATCCTATTTTATCCAGTTGCTCGCGGTACCTTTTGATGTTGTTATCCGTAGTGATGGCCGGATGCTGTCCCGTCTGTATGGCGTACTGCTCGGCGGGAAGGCCAAAGGCATCGTAGCCCATGGGGTGCAGCACGTTGAAGCCCTTCAGCCGCTTGTAGCGCGAGTAGATATCGGAGGCAATATACCCCAGCGGATGCCCCACGTGTAGGCCTGCCCCCGAGGGGTAGGGAAACATATCGAGAACGTAGTACTTGGGCTTCGCCCTGTTGATTTCCACCCTGTAGGTTTCATGCTCTTTCCAGTATTGTTGCCATTTCTTCTCTATCTCGGCAAAATTGTAATCCATGGTGCTTGGGTTTTGCAATTATTTTGAATGGGCAAAGGTATGAAAAATGTGGTATAACAGTAGAGGCAACATCGAGTCAATTATTTGAAGACTTGTCATGTTGGCATTAACGGGCTGGCTTGGGTATTGGGAACTGACATTGGTTTTTTAAATATATTGCTTTTACTGCGCACTTATCTTTAAAAAAATGTAGATTTACCCTATTGAAGTGCCACCATTTCTTTTTTCTGCATCACAGGTAATGAATCGTAATCAAATGGGAATAGCTAAAAAGAATTTTTGGGAAGATGTTTATAATCAGAACATCGGAAAACTGGTGGGGCTTTGCTACAGGTATGTTTCCGATTGGCAGATTGCTGAAGATCTCGCTCACGACTCTTTTGTAAAGGCCATGGAAAAAAGTGAAACGTTTAAAGGGAAAGGCCACTTTAACGCGTGGCTAAGAAAGATTGCCGTCAATATTGCCTTGCAGTACCTACGCAAGGATGCGTCGCAAAGAGCTAAAAACCTATCGTTGGAATACGGTGAGTATGCTCCAGAGGATGTGACCGAACAGCGCCAATCATACAGTGCAAAAGAGCTGATAGGGGCTATCAACATGCTGCCGCAGCATCATAGGCTGGTTTTCAACCTATACGTGCTGGATAACTTCACACACAAACAAATAGCTTATGAGCTAAACATCACCGAGGGAACATCAAAATCGCACCTAGCAAGGGCAAGGAAGAAACTCCGTTCCATACTACAAGATAAGCAGAAGGAGAGCCGCTGGAGAATGCTTGTTCCTTTCATTTTCCTGTTTCCAAAAAGCTCATTTGGTATGGACAGATTGTTCCGCAAATCATTGTCAAATTTTGAAATTAAGCCAAAACAAAACTTCCCTTTTAATGCCGTGCAATGGGATAGCGTGGCGTTTCCCGTTGTAAAACAAGTATCTGGTCTTTTTACCGCCATTGGAGTAGCCGGCTTGACAGTGGTGTTAACAGGGGTAATCCTGTTGAAGAACTTCAATGTGCCTGAAAGAGAGCAAGATGGCAATGATGCCATGACTATTGATACCCTTATCTCGATGCAACCAAATGATACCATGGAAAATTGTAAGGATACCCTTTTCGAAAAAGGGACAGAGATACCCGATGCTCCGCCGGTGGTTGTGAAAAAGAAAAGGTTGGTGAAAAAGCAAATTATTGTAAGGGATACTGTAGAAGTAATAACAAACGATGCACAGTAAACTTCGGATATTACTGCCGGTTATTATTGGGATTTGCCTTTTTTTCCATACAAAGGGGCAGCCCGATACCCTATATATTTATGAAGACGTAGTGGTGTACGATACCATCTATATTCGTGATACCATATACACTAAATCCGCAGAGAAAGAACTGTTCCCCATAAATCAAAGGTCTCAATTTATATTGCAGCTCGATACGGTTAAGCATAACACCAATTTGCTGCAATTATCCAATGGCAAAGCTGCCACCTTTCCGCTAAACAGCATCATACTGTATGGAAACTATTGTAATAACCTGAAAAATTCTAACGGTATGAAAAAATTAAATTTCTTTGGTGTGGTATTCCTTGCTTTTCAAACCATGGTATTATCACAAACGCACTATGAGATGTCCATTGGCTCAGGTGTCTGGTGGGAGCATGGTAAAATGGACTACGTAGTTAAACCGTACACTTCGCTCTACAGTGTGGGTTTCTATGCCAAGAAGGATCTTGGGAAAACACCCTTTGGACTGAAAACGGGTATTGAATACAGCTACTTTTGTCGCAGTAGAGATTACAAGTTTGACGGAACCGTTGGTGTGTGGCACAGCATAGAAGGTTGGGAGTTCGAAAGGCTCAATTCGCATTACGGGGCGGGTCAGCATAGCATAGCGGTTCCTGTGCTTTTTTACTTTGATAGGTATAGAGTACAGCCATTCATGGGATGTAGCTATAAATACCTGACCACAGGACCGCAATATGATTACTTTGGAGATAGAACCTTCGGCGTTTCGCACAATATTGGCGTGGCCATGGGATGCAATATCGGGTTGGCCAATAGAATTGCTGTAAATATGGAGTTTAGGCATAATTTCACGTCCGACTATTCTGAGGGAATAGATGGGCCCAATAACATGGGACCAAGTGTTTTAGGTGAAAACTTTTTTCTTAGGAATAGGCAGGCAAGATTTTCGTTGGTTTATACCTTCAAAAAAAGGAAAATCGTGCCTCCCGATGAATTTAGCTCTGACGCCACACCTCCTGCAAGGTCACGTTAGCCACTTATAAGTTAATGGCTATCTGCCATATTATTTGTGTATTGAGGAGGAATTTGCATTTCAACTCCCTGGTAACGAAAATTTACTCAATCCATACGTTTTACTATTGGGAAAACTGAGTAAATAATTTTGAAAACAGCTGTTAGTCAAGGATTTGTATTTCGGTTTTCAAAAAAGGGTAGCCCACATTCAATTCTGCATGTAATAAATTAATAACTTTGACCCTTGTTGGGACTAAACTTTCGATATCATGCAAACCTATACCCTTAAAAAGAAGGATAAAAAACTATCCGGTGAAATAGCCTTGGCTTCGTCGGTTAGCGTGAGCAAAAGGAACCTTTTGATAAGGGCCCTGAAGAATTCCAAGCTGGATGTGAAATCCATATCCGGTAAGGATTCGGATAAGCTCATCGATAAATCATTGCGTAAAGGCAAAGTATCGCTCGATGTGGGCGAGCCCTTAAAGGGCATGAGGTTCCTCAGGGCTTTTTTGGCATACTTTCGGGGCGATTGGATTGTTACGGGAACAGCCGAGATGCACAAACGACCCATTGGCGATGTAATCGACAGGCTGCACCGTCAGGGGTTCAATGTGAGGTATCTGATTCGCGAGGGCTTTCCCCCGTTGAAAATCATTGGCAAAGGGTTTAAGGAAAATATCACACGAGTGGATGCCAATATTTGCAGCCAGTTTATCTCCACTACGCTGGTAATATCGCAATCTCTCCCGGCCAATGAGGTGGAGGAGTTGAAAAACAGGATTATGAGTTCTCCGTTTATCGATCAAACTATCAGATTACTACGATATTTAGGCGTTAACAGCAATTGGCAAAAAGAGGAAATTTTGGTGGAGTACGAGTTGAATGACGGATCGGAAATATCCATTGAATCCGACTGGAAATCGGCGAGTTACTGGTACGAGATGGCCGCAATAGCCGGTAAGGCTAACCTAAAAATCAAAGGTCTTAACCCCGATAGCGTTCAAAGCGATGCCATTGTTAAGGAGATATTTGAACCACTGGGCGTTAAAACGGAGACTGTACCCGACGGTGTTGTCCTAAAAACCACAAAACGTAGAATTAAATCGTTGGAGTACGACTTTATAAACAACCCCGACCTCGTTCCTCCTCTGGTAGTAACCTGCGTAGCCCTGCAAATACCATTCAGGTTCTCTGGCATTGAACAGCTTAGGCATAAGGAAACAGACAGAATTATGATACTTCAATCGCAGATGAACAAGGTGGGCGCCAAGCTTACGGTGGAGAAGAGAGGCGATATGGAGACCCTGTGTTTCAACGGGAAGATGAAAATACCCAGGCAGAAAAAATTGGCAATCGAAACATTTAACGACCATAGAATGGTAATGGCTTTTGCCCCGCTGGTCATGATGGGCGTTGAGGTGGTTATCGATAATCCCAGGGCAATAGCCAAGGCCTACGCCAATTATTGGGAAGATTTTAAAAAGGTTGGCGTATCGGTGGAGCAATCGCAGTGACGAATGCTTACATGATACGCTCCAATGGATTTGCTTTCCCATTTTTCGACTAAATAGTAGTTATTCCATTAAGTTTTTAAAATACTTGAATAGACGATGTTGTCATTTAGCAATACCGAAATAGCCTTTGCCTATCGCACCAACAGAGAGCTCCGAAGAGCCACAATGCTTTTTAGCATTCTGGCCTATCCCTTTCTCGTTACGGTGGGGCAAGCGCTAATAACCCTGGCCCTCAGGTTGAGGCTCCCCATAGCCTGGATTGTGAAACCCACCATTTTTAAACAGTTTATCGGCGGCGAATCCCTTGAGGAGAGCGCCACGGTGGTCAATACGTTGCAGAAGCACAATGTTAAATCAATACTGGACTATTCGGTTGAAGGTCAGCAGAATGAGGAGTCGTTTGGTAAAATTTATACCGAGATTCTGCGCTCCATCGAAAATGCAAAGGGAAACCCGGCCATTACTTTCGTAGTTTTCAAACCTACGGGTTTGGTTAAAACGGCCATTCTTGAGAAGGTTAGCCTTGAAAATCCACTGACGGATGAAGAGAATCAGGAATTTTCGCTGTTTAAGGAAAGGGTAACTACCCTTTGCCGCACGGCAGCAAATATCCAAAAACCTATTCTTATCGATGCCGAAGACTCATGGTATCAACAGGCGTTGGACGATATCTGTCATGAGATGATGAAAATGTTTAATCGGGAGAAAGCAGTGGTTTTCAATACTTGGCAGATGTATCGCAAGGACAGGCTCGATTTTCTAAAACAATCCACCGATAGGGCCATAAGGGATGGCTACATACTGGGTGCGAAGTTTGTGAGAGGTGCCTATATGGAGAAGGAGAGGGAACGCGCCATGAAGATGGGATATCCTTCACCCATTCAGGACACGAAGGCCCAAACCGATGCTGATTTCAATGCAGCCCTTGAATTCTCAGTTGACAACCTGAACGCCGTATCCATTTTCTGCGGTACGCACAACGAGGAGAGCGTTGAGTTACTTGCCAGGCTCATGGAGCAAAAAGGGCTTGAGCGCAATGATCCGAGGATTACCTTTTCACAACTCTATGGCATGAGCGACAACATTTCGTTTAACCTGGCAGGCATGGGCTACAACGTGGCCAAGTACATTCCCTATGGGCCCGTGAAGTATGTAATGCCTTACCTTTTCCGAAGGGCACAGGAGAATACCTCGGTTAAAGGGCAAACCAACAGGGAGCTAACGCTAATCCGGCTTGAGAAAAAACGTCGAAAGAAGCAGAAGTAACAAAACACCTTACCTCCAAACCATGAAATTTGATAACAAACACACGGAGATAAAGATACAGTCCCAGAAACAGCTGTTCGCTGTCATCGTTGCCGTCGTAGTGGCGTTAATTTTTATCACCGATTTTTGGGATTATGTTTACAAATATACTGGGATTAGCCGGGGGCTTTTTACCATTATCCTTTGCACGCTCTACCTAGCATTTTACCTGTACCATATTTTTAGAGCCTCTTCATATATCTCTTTTAACGATGAAGAGGGAAAAATCGTCATAAGATTTTATCAGCTCAACTTCTTCAATCAGGCAAAGATTTCGTGCGAAATACCCAGATCGCAGTTTGCAGGTTATCGTATCGAGCGCAAGTCGCTTTTCAAGCTTAGGGAGAATGTCACTGTTTTCCGCAAGTCGCAGGGCAATATAGTTCGCTATCCCCCTTTCAGCATCTCGGCCCTTACTGCTGACGAGAGAAAAAAACTGCTAAAAACATTGGACAGCTATTCGGGAAAATAACCCACAACCTCCCCATAAAATCAATCGCCTGCCAAGCCCATGGATACTGACATTTTAAAATATCAAATCGGCATTGATATGATTCCCATGATTGGCAGTGTCAACGCTAAAAGGTTAATTGCTTATTGCGGCGGGGTGGAGGCAGTTTTCAAAGAAAAGGCAAAAACCCTCACGAAAATTCCCGGGATTGGCAGTATCATTGCCAAGGAGATCGTCAATCAGAAAGTCCTCGACAGGGCAGCCGAAGAGGTTGATTTTGTTGTTAAACACGGTATCCGCGCTATTTTTTACCTTGATGAGGATTATCCCAAAAGGCTATTCCAATGCGACGATGGCCCGATAGTGCTTTTTATTAAGGGGAACGATGGTGTTGACCTTAACCAAAGCAAGGTGATTAGCGTTGTTGGTACGCGCAGTATCACCGACTACGGAAGGGCGATTTGCGAAGAGCTAATCCGGGGCCTGGCCCAAAGGGGTCACAACCCCATTGTGGTCAGCGGTTTGGCTTACGGGGTTGATGTTTGCGCCCACCGGGCGGCACTGAAGGAGGGCTTTCAAACCGTTGCCGTTTTAGGGCATGGACTGGACAGGCTCTATCCTGCAACTCACTGGAGCATATCGAAGGAGATTGCCGAGACAGGCGCTCTGGTTACCGATTTCCCTTCAAAAACACCATTCGAACGCAACAATTTCATTAAGCGCAACAGGATTATTGCCGGTTTGGCCGATGCAACCATCGTTGTTGAGAGTGCGCTTAAAGGCGGTTCGCTGATTACCGCTGATATGGCTGTTTCATACAATCGCGAGGTACTGGCCATTCCTGGCAATGCCGGGCAAAAGTACTCACAGGGTTGCAATATGCTCATTAAAACCAACAAGGCAGCATTAATCGAAACTGCTGAGGATATTGAATTTCAACTGGGATGGGAGTCGCCCAAAAAGGCCAAGGTACCCAAACAGACTACCCTTTTCCCTGTGCTCAGTGCCGAGGAGCAAGCCGTTCTCGATGCCCTTAAGGAGAATGGGCAAGAGCCCATTGACTTGCTTTGTTTAAAAACAAAAATGCCTGTGGCCAAGGTATCGTCCTTGCTGCTCAACCTCGAATTTGCCGGCCTTGTTGTCAGCAAACCGGGCAAAGTGTTCGCCATTAAAAACCTTTATGTATAACATAGGATTACTCCTGAGGAGTAACGATATGCAGTAGGTAGCTATTACCCATAGGACAAAGACATTAAGATGAATCACGAGTCGCTGTTTTCAAATCCATTGCTCCCCTGTGGCTACTTTGGAGCCGATTATGAATGCCATAAAATCTTAAATTGCCTACCGGACAAAGTATGCGTAAGCAACCCTGTGCCAACAAACTGCAAAACAATTAGCTTTGGTAGCGACGAGATGTGCTTCTAAAAAATTACTACTTTTGACCTGATTTTAGGGAAATCTACCTTTAGACATTGTAAAATATACACAACGTGCAGCTAATCGATACCCATTCGCATATCTATACCAAGGAGTTTGATAACGACCGCACCGAGGTTATCCATCGCTCCAGAGAGGCGGGTGTGAGCCGTATTATCCTGCCCAATATCGATGTTAATTCCATTGCTCCACTTATGGATCTTGCCAATCGGTATAAGGGATGTTGCGTTCCGCTTATGGGGTTGCACCCCACATCGGTTAAGGATGACTTTCGGGATCAGCTGGCAATTATTGAGGAACATCTTAGGAAAGATAGGTTTTGGGGAGTCGGCGAAATAGGCATAGACTTATATTGGGATAAAACTTTCATCAATCAGCAAAAGGATGCTTTTCGGTATCAGGTAAAGCTGGCCAAAGAGATGAAGTTGCCCATAGTAATCCATACCCGCAACGCCTTCGACGAGATTTTTGAAGTGCTTGACGATGAAAATGATGACTCTCTAAGCGGAATTTTTCACAGCTTCTCGGGGAATATCGACCATTACAACCATATTGTCGGTTACGGAGGTTTCTTTATAGGGATAGGAGGTGTGATTACTTACAAGAATGGAGGGCTCGATACATTGGTTCGTGAAATGAACATTGAACATATTGTACTCGAAACCGATTCGCCCTACCTTCCCCCCGTCCCGCATAGGGGTAAACGAAACGAAAGTTCATACATAATCCATGTGGCCCAAAAAATGGCCGAGGTTTTTAACCTGCCCATCCATCGGGTTGCCGCTATTACCACCAGTAATGCATTGACACTTTTCAAACTAAATGAATAATTATGCAGGCATCAGCTACATCCATACTCATTATTTACACCGGGGGAACCATTGGGATGAAGGAAAACCCCGAAACGGGAGCTTTGGCTCCTTTCAAATTCGACCAGCTGCTCAACGAGGTTCCCGAACTCCGCAAATTCGGATTTTCTCTCGATACCATATCGTTCGATCCCCTGATTGACTCATCCGATATTTCTCCCGCCATCTGGGCAGAGCTGGCATTGATAGTGAAGAACAACTACCACAAATACCATGGATTTGTCATCCTTCACGGCACCGATACCATGTCGTTCTCCGCATCGGCTTTAAGCTTCATGCTTGAGAATCTGAATAAACCCGTTGTGTTTACCGGGTCGCAGTTGCCCATTGGTATGCTTCGCACCGATGGAAAAGAAAACCTGATTAGTGCCATTGAAATTGCCGCTGCTTACAGCAACGGGAAGCCCTTGGTTCCTGAGGTAACCATCTTTTTCGAGAATCAACTTTTCCGGGGCAACCGCACTACCAAGCACAATGCCGAGCACTTCAACGCCTTCCGATCCGATAACTACCCGCCTCTGGCCCAGGCGGGCATTAGCATCAAGTATAATTTTCCCTATATACACTATCCCACACCCTCGCAAGAGTTCAAAGTTCACACCAACTTAGGCTGCGATGTGGCCATTCTGAAGCTGTTTCCGGGCATTTCGCCCGCCACAGTGGATGCCATTCTTAATCAGGAAGGTTTGAAAGCAGTTGTTTTAGAGACCTATGGAGCGGGCAATGCCATAAGCGACGATTGGTTTTTAAAAAGAATACAAAAAGCTGTGGAAAAGGGGATTGTTATTCTAAATGTTACCCAATGCAAGGCGGGGGTTGTTGACATGGATAAGTATGAAAACGGCCTGTTGCTGAAAAAACTTGGTGTGCTGAATGGCAAAGACATTACATTTGAGGCTGCCATTGTGAAATTGATGTTCCTTCTGGGGAAGAATCTATCCCTTGAGAAAACGAAAGAATTGGCCCAAAAATCCATTAGCGGAGAAATAACTTCGTGAATCATGCGTGGGAATAAAATATTTTTTGTACTTTTCGCACTTTAATTATTGAAGGCGTTGGGTCAGGAATTTATTGGAGAGATGGCCGAGTGGTCGAAGGCGCACGCCTGGAAAGTGTGTATACCTCAAAAGGGTATCGTGGGTTCGAATCCCACTCTCTCCGCTCTTTGATTTTTAAAAACAAACGATTATTTTTGCTTAATATCATAGTAGTAACTTAACTTAATTAAACCATGAAAAAGCTATTAACATTTATTGCAATTACCGGATTGTTTATGCTGGGCACACAAGCTATAGTTAAAGCCCAGGACAATGCTCCTGAAGGCATTGATACCACTACCGTTGTAGAAACCGATACAGTGGATGTTGAGGGGGCGGCAATGGCTCCAACTGCCGCTGTTGAAGAGGAGGTTTCGATGCATCAGCAGATTAAGATTAAATTCATCGAAGGAGGTCCCGGCTTTATGGCATCAATCCTAATTGTTTTTATCTTTGGTTTGGCCGTAGCCATTGAAAGGATTCTTTACTTAAATCTGGCTACCACGAATACCGACAAACTCCTTTCCAAAATTGAGAAAGCTATGGAGGAAGGTGGCGTTGAAGCGGCAAAAGAGGTTTGCCGTAGCACCCGTGGCCCCGTAGCCAGCATTTTCTATCAGGGTCTCGATCGCGCCAGCGAGGGGATTGATGTGGTAGAAAAATCAGTAGTGGCATACGGTTCGGTTCAGATGGGACAGCTTGAAAGCGGTTTAACATGGATTGCCCTATTCATCGGTATTGCACCCATGCTTGGGTTCTTGGGTACTGTTATTGGTATGATCGAGGCTTTCGACGCCATTCAGGCAGCCGGCGACATTTCTCCCTCGCTGGTGGCAGGTGGTATTAAGGTAGCCCTTATCACTACAGTATTCGGTCTTATCGTTGCCATCATTCTTCAGATATTCTATAACTACTCAGTTTCTAAAATCGACAAATTGGTAAATACAATGGAAGATGCATCCATTTCGTTGATTGACATACTGTTGAAGCACAACCTTAAAAATAACTAGTCATGTTCAGTAGTTTAACCACTAAATTGCTAAAAATCTTTTCTTGGTGTTTAATGATAGCATCCATTGTTTTTACAGTGGTATTCTTTCTCAGAATTTTCAAGGTAACACCAAGTGAGCAGTTGGATGTAGCAGGAACATTCATTATATGGGCATACATTCTACTGGGATTAGGTGTTGTGTTTACGTTGGTTTTACCCTTGATAAATTTTATCCTAAACCCAAAAAATATTAAGGGTGTATTGATCAGCTTGGTTTTTATGGCTGTTATCTTTATAGTGTCTTACCTAATGGCCGATACAACACCACTGGTTACTGCAACATCTGCAACTGATCTCAATTTTTCGAATCCCACAGTACTTAAGCTTACAGATACCGGACTTTTTGCTACTTATTTACTGTTTATCATTTCACTCCTTTTGCTCCTCCTTACCGGGCTGAAAGGGGTTATAAAACGATAGTTGATATAGGTGTTTTTTTTACCTACAAATTATTTTAACAATGGCTAAACCAACACCAGAAATAAATGGAAGTTCGATGGCCGATATAGCATTCTTGCTACTTATCTTCTTCCTTGTTACCACAACCATGAATGTGGATACGGGGCTGGCAAGAATGTTACCACCAATTGCTGACAGTAATGAAAAAACCACGCAGGATGTTAAGCAGAGGAATATTTTTACCGTCCTCATTAACAAAAGCGATCGTTTGCTCGTTGAGGGTAAACCCATGGACGTCAGCATTCTTCGTGAAAAGGCCAAAGAATTCATCGCAAACCCAAACAATGACCCGGATCTTCCTGAAAAGGAGGTGAAGCAAATTGACTATTTTGGGGCTTACGAAGTACCCAAAGGGGTTATATCGTTGCAAAACGACAGGGGAACGTCGTATTCCATGTATATGCACGTTCAAAACGAACTGGTTGCTGCTTACAATGAGTTGCGTAACGAGTTGGCCCGTAGTAGATTCGGAAAATATTACGATGATTTACTGGAAGATCAGCAGAAGGCAATTCAGGCTATTTACCAGATGCGTATTTCCGAGGCCGAACCAAAAAGTGTAGGAGGGAAAAAGTAATGGCAAAATTTGAAAGGAAAGGCAAAACAGGAATGCCTGCAATATCAACGGCATCGCTGCCCGATATCGTATTCATGCTATTGTTCTTTTTCATGGTCAGTACAACGCTTAGGGAAACAGAACTGTTTGTTAAAATTAAGCTTCCCGAGGCATCGGAAGTAGTCAAACTCGAGAAAAAGTCTTTGGTGTCATATATTTACATTGGACCTCCGGCCAGGCAATATCAAAGCCTGTTCGGCACAGACTCACGTATCCAGCTGAACGATTCATTCAAAACGCTGACTGACATCCGCGATTTCATTTCTTCCGAAAGGGAGGCTATGAGCGAATCGGACAGGCCATTCCTGCAAACATCGCTTAAAATTGACGAGGATACCCGAATGGGTATCGTTACCGATGTAAAACAGGAATTGAGAAAGGCAAGCGCTCTCAAAATTAGCTACTCGGCCAGAAGAGTTATCCACGACTAATGGATTAACTTTATTCTCTTAGGATATAAAAAAAGGGGTTGAGAGTTTTCTTAACCCTTTTTTTTAGCTGTGTTTAAGGTCTAGAAACTTCCTAAGGGTAACACGGTTGAGTTTGCCAGATGCGCAATGCGTTCAAGGATTCTCGTGGATAACACCATCCATGGAAAAGCAACGTTCATTTTTTAAGCATTATTTTTTGCAAATTAGGTCATCCTACTGTGCTTTTCCATATATTTTCAAGGTTCAAACTGTTGATTTCTCGTAATAATATTTGCAAATTTGAACCAACAAATACTTATGTTTTTTTGTTAATTACTTATTGTTTTCTAATACTCTATAGCATGTTAAAAACTATCAGATTCTCATTAATCATCGCCATTATTTTATCAGGCTCACTTTTCTATTCCTGCCATCGGGCGGATGACGGAAATAAGGCTAAATACGTTTTCTATTTTATTGGCGACGGAATGGGTTTGCAGCAGATCAATACTACTCAGGCATATCTGGCTGCCATCAGTGATACTTATGGGAATAAAGATCTAAGCTTCACCTCATTCCCCGTTACAGGTTTTGCTACCACCTATGCGGCCAATCGTTACATCACAGGATCCGCTGCAGCCGGTACGGCTCTGGCCACGGGTAGTAAAACTTCGATAAACACGTTGGGGTTGAATGCCGAGCGCACCGATACGCTGTTCAGCATTGCATACCATGCCCACAAGGCAGGTTTTAAAGTGGGAATCGCCACTAGCGTTAGTATCGATCATGCAACCCCTGCAGCATTCTATGCTCATCAGCCCGACAGGAACATGTACCACGAAGTGGCACATGATATGGTAAAATCAGGCTTCAGGTTTTTTGCAGGAGGTGGTTTCCTAGATCCCGAAGGCGAAAAGAGTAAAAACCCATTGGGCAATGTTTTTGAGAAGGGGTTGGCAGAAAATTTCTACTTTACTCAAACGTTTCCCATACCCGATTCAATACTAAATGCTTATTCATCCATTGTTTACTCAGTTCCCGAGCCCGATGCAAGTTCTACGCTGAAATGCAGAATCGATGCCGATTCGGCAGATGTTACCCTGGCCGATATTACATCTTTGGCCATCGATGTGCTCATGAACCCAAAGGGCTTTTTCCTGATGGTAGAAGGTGGAAAAATCGATTGGGCTTGCCACAATAATGATGCTGCTACGACAGTAGGAGAAGTTATTTCTCTTTCTGATGCTATTGCCATAGCAGTTGATTTTTACAATAAACACCCCAACGAAACGCTGATCGTGGTTACTGCAGACCACGAAACAGGAGGTATGACCATTGGTAATGGCTCAATGAAATATGAAACGAACTTTACTATACTGGCGAATCAAAAGCAATCCATTGATGGGTTCAATAAAAAGGTTTTGGAGTTTAAAACAAAACATAAATCCAATCCCACCTTTAATAGTTATTTACAATTTGTTTCCGACGAATTGAATATTGACCCAAAGGCGTATAACGAGATGCAATTGTCGTACCTCCAAAAAGCACATTTGGCCTCACTAAAGCAAAACAACCCGCGTGACAAGGAGGCCAATCGTAAAGAGTACGGCTCATTTGATCCCATGGCAACTGCAGCAATCCGCGTCTTGAATCAAAGGGCTGGATTGGGTTGGACCACGATGTCGCATACTGGTGCACAGGTTCCTGTTTATGCCATTGGGGTTGGACAAGAAATGTTTTCCGGAAACATAGATAATACTGATATCCCCAAAGGAATATCCAGAGCGATGGGAGTTGATTTGCCATAAAGCATTATCTGTCTATTGTCTCGGACGAAGAGTAAATGCCGGGCAAGGGAAATTTCTCGAATAATGATTGACTTCCCCATTTTTTTGCTAACTTTATACCTGAATTTTTCATTTGAAGAAGTAACATAGAAATTTCAAATTGCTCCTTAATCTTCGCATAGACAGAGTGTGAAAAGTGGGTGGTTCTTGACCTTTAATTTTTAGCATAATTATTGTTGCAAACAATGCTTTTTGTTTTTCATTTTGGCAATTTAACTTGTGAAACTTTTGTTTGGCTAATTTTTTTAAGAAACATAATATCTTAAAACCTCTTAAATTATAATCACTATGAGAACACGTTTACTAACTCTTTTTTTCGTAATTGTTGCGAGCACACTTGTTGCTCAGGATATTATAAAGTCTAAATCCATTCCTACTACGTATGATCGTAGTTCGTTTGCGGTTTTTTACATTGAAAATCCCGCACAAAACCATTGGAGCGAGGTGCGTCCAATGATCGATTCTGTTATCTTTTCCGATAAGTACGATAATAATAATTTCAGTAACATTATAATCAGCTCCTCTATAGCAGGTCAACTTCCTACAAAAGGCACCCAAGATGTGTTGCTCAATGAGCTAAATAACATGAATGTTGGCCGTCAGCTGATTGCCAAATGGTATAACAGGCAACCGGATGGGTCAATGAACATGGAATTGATTCATAAGCGTGGGCGGTTTACTGCTACTGATGCAGATTTTTTGAAAGCTCAAACAAGTAAGAGAGGTAACGCCGCCCTCGAAGATTTTGGCAATCGGCTGATTAACCTTAGCCATATTCTTGTCATCGACCTTCAGAATGTTAAAACAACAGAAGAGTTGGAAATAAAAAACATGAAGGGGTGGCAAGCAAATGCAATTGGCTATCTTTTTCGCCTAGATTTCAATGAGGAAAAACAGAATGAACTTTACGACACTTGGATTTATGATGATGATACGGAGGATGTTAAAAATCAGAAACGGGCTGCTTTCGATAAAATTGTTTTTTCTCTTAATCCGGTTACAACACAAATTGTTCTCATTTCTGCAACTCAACTTGAATCTTCTTCCGGTATCCGTTTGGCACTGAAAGCGAAAAGTATGGAGCAACTGTTAAAAGAGTTGGTACAGAAATCGTACGATGAGATTATCTACAAAACTGAAATGAAAGTAGAAGATCTAAAGGTTAAAACACCCCTTTACCAAACCCGCCCGCTTAGGGCTAAAATTGGTCTGAAAGAGGGGCTGAAAACCGATTACCGTTTCTTTGTGTACGAACATGTTTTCAATCCGAAAACCAACGAGGCCGAACCCAAAAGAAGGGGTGTCATTCGGGTAGCAGGGAGATCAAGCATTGTTGACAACAGGAAGGAGGCCACAGGCGATATGGGAACATCAAAATTCTATCAGGTTGCGGGAAGAAAACTGGAGGCAGGCTTCACTCTGCAGCAGCAAAATGATTTCGGATTGGAACTGATAGCGGGCGGCGAAGCGGGTAATACTTCCGGCCTTTTACTGCGTGCCGATTTTCGCTTGGGCCGTTTCATTGGAATACCTGCATTTTACCTCTATGGAGAGTTTGGCGCATTGGAATCAAAATATTATTATGGCACAGAAGCATCATTTGTCAGGTATGGAGCAGGTTTAGCCAAAGGATTCCAACTGGGTAGAAATTTGGAAATACGTCCATATTTCGGATTTGGGCTTGATAATACAACAGATGAAGGAATCGGTAGTACAATTAGTTCATTGTATATTAAGCCCGGAGTTAACTTGGCATTAAATTTGAGACACAACATACAACTTGTCGGAGGGCTTGGTGCCTATAGTTTTATAGGGGAGGTTACCGATGCTAGCGGGTACACAGTAGCTGGTTCGTGGGATGATCTATATGACAAAAGCGGCCCCTCGGCATTATTCGGAGTGAAATTTATGTTCTAAATACATTTCTAACTATTAAATCTTTTTTACTATGAAAACAATTCGTTTGGTATCGCTACTACTCCTTGGAGTAATGTTCTATTCAAATGTAAGTTCACAGGAACGTTACAGCAGGAAAGAGCGTAAAGCTCATTATAGCAGCAATTATAACTATGAGGTTCAGATTTCGGGGGTGGGACAGGATGGCACAAAGGTGATGAAGGTGTGGGGATATGGAAAAAGAGTTGAAGACGCCATCATTGAGGCAAAAATGAACGCTGTAGCTTCGGCTATTTTCAAAGGTATCCCAGGTGGGCATGGTGCTGCTGCTACGCCTGCTATTCTAACGGATCCAAATGCCAGCGAGAAGCATGCAGATTACTTTGAGACCTTTTTCTCGCCCGGCGGGAAATACTTGCAGTTTATCACTATGACTACAGATGGCATGCCCAGCGGGCAGGATCGCCTGAAGATGAAAACCGGATATAAGGTGGCCATCTACGTTCAGGTTATGTACGATGCACTTCGTAAACAATTGGAGGCCGATGGCATAGCCCGTAGGCTTGACGCCGGTTTTTAATAAGTTTAAATTATTTCGATATCTATTTAATTAATACCATTTGTTATGAAAAAGTTATTTGGATTAATAGTTATTTCTTCACTCAGCCTTGCCCTTTTTGGTCAGGCTAAAAAGCCCACCATCATGGTGGTACCCAGCGATCAGTATTGCATAAGCAAGGGCTATAAAATGGAGTTTGAGAGCATGGGGGCGAAACAGACCCTACCCGATTACAAGGCTGCTATGCAGAATGATGCCGAAGTGAGATTGGTAATTACAAAGATGGGTGAGATTATGGCCGATAGGGGTTTCCCCCTGAAAGACCTTGAGATGGAACTCAAAAACCTTGAACGCGAGGCTGCCGAGGCTGCCATGCTGGCTTCTTCCAGTTCAGGTTCCGAAATGGCCGAAAGCCCTATCGACGCATTGAAACGTACAGCCAAGGCTGATATCGTTATGGACCTTAGTTTCGAGATTAAACGTCAGGGACCTAACAAATACATTACTTTCAACCTGAGGGGGCTTGATGCATACACATCCAAACAAATAGCTGGCGCTGCAGGGCAGGGAGCACCCTCCTCATCGGCCGGTGCCGATCTCCTGCTGGAAGAAGCAGTCCTCAGCCATATGGACGGTTTCAATGCAGGCCTTCAGCGCCATTTCGACGATATGTTTGCCAATGGCCGCGAGATTAAGGTTATGGTGAGACGCTGGGCCAACTGGTTCGACAATCTTGAAAGTACTTACGATTACGATGGCGAGGATAAGGAACTGCTGGAGCATATCGAGGATTGGTTCTACGACAACACGGTTCAGCACCGTTTCAGCCTGTCCGATGCCACCGAGAATATGATGCGTTTAGAGCAGGTTCGCATCCCCATGATGACAACCGACAGCCGCGGTCGCGAGCGCGCTGTGGATGCCCGCAGTTTCCTTAGCGGCTTGAGCAAACATCTCCGTGACAATTTCCAAATCGATTCGAAGATTTATTTAAGGGGATTGGGCGAAGCCTGGCTTATTGTGGGAGAAAAGTAAACCAGTTCAAACCTTAAATTATTAACCATGAAAAAAATACTGGTACTAATGCTTGCTGCTCTGCTTCCCATGTTAAGCATGGGGCAGAGTAGTTTAGGCAAAACCGACGATTTGGGGCGCATAGCCATTGCGGCCATTGTCCCCGATGAGGCGGAAATACCTGCAGGTGCACAAAAAATGCTACAAAACAGGCTCATGCAGGTGGCTACTCTCAATGGTTTGGGTGCAGTTGAGGGTT
This sequence comes from Bacteroidetes bacterium ADurb.Bin008, assembly GCA_002071445.1. Lineage (GTDB taxonomy): Bacteria > Bacteroidota > Bacteroidia > Bacteroidales > Tenuifilaceae > MWFE01. Next base: position 31,496 of record MWFE01000061.1, read on the forward strand.
CGCAGTTTGCCATGGTTCCCATGGTATCAATCATTAGCCAGGATGTTACACCCACGGCTCCGCCGCAAATAGCACTCAAAGTGGAAATTTCTCTCTACATAGTGGATGCGCTGAGTCAGACAATTTTTAGCCAAACCAGCATTGAGGCCAAGGGAGTTGGCAATACCGAGGACAGGGCCTATACACAGGCAATCAACAATCTGAATCCAAGACATGGTCAGTTCCGAGGCTTTGTGGAGAAAGGCAAGGAGAAGGTTGTGGAGTACTATAACTCGCAGTGCGACGTGATAATCTCCTCTGCCAAAGCGTTAGCCGGGCAGAAGAAGTACGAAGAGGCCCTGGCCATGCTTTCCAACGTGCCCGATGTGAGCCGCGAGTGCTTTGACAAGTGTATGGCTATTTCAATGGATATTTACCAGGAGTACGCCAACCACAAGTGTAACGAGTACCTTTCGGCAGCTAAGGCTGCATGGGCCGGCAAGGAGTTGGGAAAGGTTGAGGAGAATCTTGGAAAAATCACACCTGATATGGCTTGCCATCCCGAGGCTGAGCAGCTGGTTGCTCAAATAACCAAGGCTGTTGAGGCAGAGGGAGGGAATGCCTGGAGTTTTAAAATGAAGAGGTACGATGATAGCGTGGATTTGGAGAAGATGAAGATTCAGGCTGCTAAAGAGGTAGCCCAAAGTTGGGCTTACTGGGGTGCTGCTTCGCATTTCGATTGGAGTTGGATGTATCCCAACGCAAAGAAGAAGGTTGTGGCTCAGCGTCAGGCTGAAAAAACCACAACAAGTACCTCTAAACCCTCTTCGGAAGTAACAACAAGCACTGCACCCGTTGACGTTAATCAGTTGGGTATCCTTAAGGCAACTGTATCCAAATACTATGGGAGTTTTAAGGGCAATTATCATCGCATTACCGATGGTGAATTTGCTGGTAATGGAACTATAAGAGATGGTGATAAGTGCGTTTGGTGGGACGATCCCAAGGATGTGTATTTTATCCTTGACCTGGGAGAGGTAAAACAAATTAATGGTTTCCATATTTCGAACCATAATACCGATGTGTATATTTTAGAATGTTCAGTTGATGGGGTAAATTTTTCCAAAATGGCCACCATTGATAAAACATGGGGAAGGGTTGGAGGTTATAGTAATTACCGCATGGAAACTTTTTCTACCGTTCCTAGTCATAAAGGATATGAGCCGCGAATCAATTTTAGCCCTGTGAAAGCAAGATACGTAAAAATATATGCCACCGAATGTAAATACTGTTCTCTTTCAGAGGTGCAATTATTGGGATACTAGTTTTATGATTTTTGCTATTACGGCACAGGGTTTGTAACAATAACCTTAAACACTAAGATTTTTTTATGAGAAAATTAATTGTTCTATCCATCTGCTCCATGTTTCTATCAGTTGGAGCATACCCTCAAAGCAGTTTAGGTAAAACTGATGATTTGGGACGCATTGCCATTGCAGCCATAGTACCTAATGAGGCCGGTATTCCCGGAGGGGCACAGCAAATGCTTAAGAATAAGCTAATGCAGGTTGCAACCCTCAATGGGCTGGGTGCAGCCGAAAGTGGATCGCAGTTTGCCATGGTGCCCATGGTTTCGATTATAAGTAAAGACGTAACACCCACAGCTCCGCCTCAAATTGCATTGAAGGCTGATGTTACCCTTTACATTGTTGACGTGTTAAGCCAAAATATTTTCAGCCAAACTAGTATTGAGGTGAAAGGTGTTGGCAATACTGAGGATAGGGCCTATTCGCAGGCTCTGAATAACCTGAACCCGAGACATGGGCAGTTCCGTGGGTTTGTGGAGAAGGGCAAGGAGAAGATAGTGGAGTACTACAACTCGCAGTGCGACGTTATCATTTCATCTGCTAAAACGTTAGCGGGGCAAAAGAAATACGAGGATGCTTTGGCTATCCTTTATAATGTGCCCGATGTAAGTCGCGAGTGTTTCGATAAATGCATGGGAATTTCCGTAGATATATATCAAGAGTATGCCAATCACAAGTGTAACGAGTACCTCTCGGCTGCAAAAGCAGGTTGGGCAGGTAAGGATTTGAACAGAGTGGAAGAAAACCTTGGTAAGATTACTCCGGATATGGCTTGCTATCCCGATGCCATGCAGTTGGTCGAACAAATTACCGCAGCCGTTGAGGCAGAAGGAGCCAGTTCGTGGACCTTTAAAATGAAAAGGTATGATGATAGCATCGATTTGCAAAAAATGAAGATTGAAGCTGGCCGAGATGTGGCTAAATCATGGGCCTACTGGGGCGCAGCGTCGCATTTTAATTGGGGTTGGCTTTATAAAAATTAACACATAATTACTTTTTGTTTATTTACTAATACACATTTACTAACCTAAATTTTACAGTTATGAAAAAACTTGAACTGACAAAGATGATTATTGCAGCAGTTGTAATAGTTGGAGCTTTTACATTGGCTAGCTGCGGTGGAAAAAAGAAAGCAACTAAGAGCGTTTTGGGAACCGAAATTGAACTTCCCTGCAACGATGTTGACTACCATTCCACCAAAACTCACTTCCGTGGAACCGGACAAGGCGAAAGTACAAACCAGTCCATGTCCAAGCAAAAAGCCAATACCGATGCAAACGCCAACCTTGCTGCCGGAATTAATCGTACCATTAAAACTGTATCGGATCGTTACAGGCAGGATATTACCGTTGGTGAAGCCAGCGAGTTTGCCGAGAAGTTTGAATCCATGACTCGCGAAGTGGTGAATCAGGAGTTGAACAATGTTGCCATTGTTTGTAGCAAGACTTTTATGAAGGATGGCAAATACATTACTTATGTTGCCGTTGAGGTGGCAAAAGATGAGCTGTTGAACAACATTAGCAATAAGATCAGCAAGGACGACAGGCTGCGTTTGGACTATGACAAGATGAAATTTGAAAACATCTTCAATCAGGAGATGGAAAAACTGGCCAACGAGCGCCCGTAGTTCTGCACTAAAGCACAAACCGGCAACCCCCAGTGGGTTGCTGGTTGCTTTTTCACATGGCATAACCGATAAGTTTTACATAAGTTTTACACAATATTCGGGTACCTTTTACCCATAACATGCTTCAATATTTTAAGTTATTAACGATGAAAAGAATACTAGCAATACTGCTTTTGATACCTATAGCATGCCTTGCTCAAAAGCCAACAGAAACAAGCAGCAAGAAACAGCCAAGTTGGGTTAACGGACTCGAAAAGGATTATATAATAGCTGTGGGAACGGCTCCAAATATTCAGGATGCCCAGCAGAATGCTCTGAAAATGGTGAAAGAAAGGATTGTGAGCGCAGTGGCCGAAAATGTTAAAACTTCAACAGAGATGAAAGTACAGGAAACCACTGTCAATAACATTTCGTCGTACCTTGAAAATTTTGCCACCACCACAACCACCACTTCTGGGCCTGTTCCCTTTTTGCAAGGTATTTCGCTATCCAACGTGGAGGAGTTTTACTGGGAAAAGTTTGAAAACAAAGCGACCCGAACAGTACAGTACAATTATCACATTAAATATCCATTCTCCCAAGTCAAGCTATGGGATCTAGTAACCGAGTTTAAAAAACGCGACAAGGAGATGACTCAACAGCTGGATGATATACTGGAAATGGTTGATAAGGTTAAAAGCGTTGAAGAAATTGAAAAGAATATCGGCGATTTAGTCATTCTGGCGAAATATTTCATGGACGGCCGCAAGGATAAGGCTAATCTTGGAATTTCGCGCTATCGCAATCTATACAAAGGTATCGAACTTGTGGAATTGGAAAGTGGCCTTGGAGAGTTGAAATATGCGTTGCGCCTTGGGAGCAATTATATTGAAACAAGCCGCAAACCACAGATTAAATCAGATTGTGCAAGAATTACCAGCACCGTTAACAATAAGGATTATACAGTGATTAAGTACGATTACTTTAACTGTTATGAAGATCCCGAGAATCACATACTTGTTTCATATAGGTTTGGTAATGAGAATGTTCAAAAACCATTCTACTTTGATATTACAGCCGATAAGGCAGCTATCTTTGTTAATGAACCTTTTCACTTTGTGGCAAACTCGAAGAGTGAGAGTACTGTGGAGAATGCTACGCTCGATATAACCCTAATATCGAAGTACCAGGCACCGTTTACCATCAACAAGGTAGTGCTTGAATGGCCGGGTCAGCCACCCATAATTATTGACAACATCGACAGGAGTTACGCAGGGAAAGGGAACCATTCCTTAATTCTCAATATAGATCAGCCAATTAGCATTGAACAAACCACAACAGCAGGTAAACGTATTTCTATGCTCTCAGGGTATATACATTTTACTTCCGATGCCAAAGGGGAGAAGAAAACCTATCGAATATATAACCATAATTACACAACCAATTGGTAATAAAAAAACCGGCTCTTAAGCCGGTTTTTTTATTCTTTATAGCATTCCAAGTGGAATGGAATTTTAATACTTTCCGATAAATCTTTGCCTGCATCCCGCATATCAATATCATCCTCCGGATACTTCCAGATTACTTTGACCGCACTCTGTTTCAAATGAATCGCCTCAAATTTTTTTAAAATTTGGAAGAAAAATTTTGAACTCGGAGTATTGTAATATGTCATTTTAAAAGTGATGGACGATTCTAAAAGAGGGGATTGAATATAGTTATCAACCCAGTCCATAATAGGCTCAAAAAAACCTTTAGCATCTTCAGGCAAGGAGTTACCGGAGAATTTCAGAATCCCCTTGTTCATGTCAAGGAGAATTTCCGGAAATTGATTGGTCCCTTTTATTGATAAAACTTCCATATCGCACCTATTAAAAGTTAATTTTCAAAGTATAAAAATAAAAAAAAATAATTAAAAACAGATCTTAATTCCATGTTTTTATCTTTATTTTAATTCGGAATCATTTATTGCAAATAAAATGTTCGTTTGAACCATTGGATTAGTCTCGTTTATAGGTTCGAAATATGCCAACAAGAATTTTTGTAAAAAGTTCAATTTTTTAAAAAAAACCGTCTATAGGTATAAATACTTACTAGTCGATGAGTATTATTTCTATTAAAAGGGAGCCAAACGCTCCTTTTTTTCAGTATTAACTGTTAGAATTATTGTAACCTCTCAAAATAAATTTGTTATGTAAAAAATACCTATCGGCATGGCAGAATTATTAGACATGATATCTGCTGATATTCGCTATATTGATGGATTGAAGGCATGTATGAATTGTGGCGTTTGTACCGCAATATGCCCAGCAGCAGAGTTTTACAATTATGATCCCAGGGATGTTTGTAATACCCTGATGTCCAAGGATGAGGTTGCCATCGCAGAATTGCTTAAAACCGATAAGATATGGCATTGTGGTCAATGCCTGTCGTGTAAAACCCGTTGCCCCAGAGGCAATGTTCCGGGTTTGTTAATATCACTACTTCGCGAAGTGTCCATTCGGATGGGGTATTTTACCGAAAGTGAAGAAGGGCGAAGGCAATATGCCATTAAGAAGACTCTTGGCGAACACATAGTCGATTCCGGTTACTGCGTACATGTGATGCACGTTAAACCCCATCTTCACCCCGAACAGGGACCTGTTTGGGAGTGGTATTTTAAAAATTCCGAAGAAGTGGCCGATCGGCAGGGGGGGAATTATAATAAAGAGGGCTCCGGTGCGCTTCGGAAAATATCGGAAGAAAGTTTGAAAGATTTGAGAAAAATATTTGAGGTTACCGGAGGGAAAGATTTTTTCGAACAGATAGACAGGCAGTCGAAGAAAAAAGCTTCCGAATTAAAGAAGAATATCACTGACAACGTGGACGACAACGAGTACTTCTACCATGTTTACAGAGAGAAGAACGAAACCCAGGAATAATGAAAAAACAGTATTGGACAGAATACGAGAGCAAGGTTGCCGACGACCATTACTACTACGAGAGGAGTTGCATTCGCCAATCGTTTTTTACCGGCTCCGAGGAGGTTTTTATAAACATAGTCAGGGATCTGCTGGGTAAAGATATTGCAGACGACATGAACCTGCATACATGTTCGGGTATTGGTTACTATTCGGGCGTGGTACCACTCGATACCACAATGACGGTAGTTGCGCGTCTGTTTGCATTGATGACTGAAGCAGGTTACAAAAACTTTGTGCCTTCGTGCATCACATCCTTCGGTTTGGTTAACGAGGTGGTTGATATGTGGCATCACTTCCCCGAAAAACTTGAGCAGATTAGGGGTTACCTGAAAGAGGCCAATGGGAAAGAGTTTGATGTGCCGGAAAATATTGCTCACCCTTGTGATATCATCTACAAATATCGCAAGGAATTGAAAGAGAAGATGAAATACAGCCTTACCAACGTGCATACCGGCAAACCACTTAAAGTGGTGGAGCATATTGGTTGCCATTATGCCAAAATATTCCCGCGGCAGGTGAAGGGAGGTGCCGAATTCCCCCAGGTGCTGGTAGGCATGATACAGGAATGGGGAGGAGAGGTGGTGGACTATCCCGAAAGGAGGCATTGCTGCGGTTTTGGATTCAGCCAGTATATGGTTTTGGCCAACAGGGGTTACTCGGCTGCCAATTCCAAAAAGAAGTTGGAATCGATGCAGCCGTTCAAACCCGACTTTATTTTAGCCAATTGCCCCGGTTGTACCATGTTCATGGATAGGTGGCAATATACCATTGCCGAAACCGAGGGTATTACCTACGGCGAGAACGGCATGGGTATCCCGGTGTTGACCTATGAGGAGTTAGCGGCAATATTGCTGGGATATAACCCGTGGGATGTAGGATTGCAGACACATCAGGTGCAAGTTGAGCCGTTGCTTGATAAGATGGGCATTAAGTACGATCCAAAGGATAAGTATGTTGGTAAGTCGGGAGCGTTTCTTGGTGAGCCTGAAAAACCCACCCACCTGAAAGTAAAGGCTTATGAATAAGGCAGATGTTGTAGTCATTGGCGGGGGCCCGGCAGGTATTGAGGCAGCATACAATCTGGCCCGTGATAACCATAAGGTTGTCCTTGTTGAAAAAGAGAAAGAGATATTTGGCCATATGCAAACCGCCTACACTCTTTTTCCGAATTTTCAGGATGCTTCGGAAATCAGAAGTTCCCTGTTGCAGAAAACAAAGCATGGCAATATCACCCTTTACAATAATTCGGAAGTAACACAGGTGTCAAGGGAGAACGACTTTTGGCGTGTGCAAACCATAAATGGATTGGATTTTATCGCCCCGGCGGTGTTGCTTGCCAGCGGATTCAAAACTTTCGATGCCAGGTACAAGGAGGAGTTGGGGTATGGAATTTACAAGGGTGTTATCACTTCGGTGGAGTTTGAAGAGATGCTGAAAGTAGGAAAAATACAGACAGCCAACGGCGAAAAACCACGCCGCATTGCCTTTCTGAACTGTGTAGGTTCGCGCGATGAAAAAGTAGGAAATCACTACTGTTCAAGAGTTTGTTGTATAAATGCCGTGAAACTATCCATTGAGGCAAAAAAACAGCTTCCTGAGGTTGAGGCCTACTGCTTCTACATGGATATCCGCATGTCGGGGCAATTTTATGAGGAGCTTTACCGCAAATCGCAGGAGGATTTCGACGTGAACTATATAAGAGGCCGAATTTCAGAGGTTGCTCCTACCATCGACAACCGTTTGCAGGTTAAATGCGAAGACACCCTTAGCCAAACTCCATTGAAAATGACGGTGGACCTTTTGGTGCTGATGATAGGTATTGAAGCCTCTGAGGGCACTGCACGGATTGGTGAACAGGTAGGTGTGAATGGTGAATACAACTTTTCAAAAAGCATAAGCCTGCATACAGCTGATAATAAAACAAAGCATCAGGGTTTCTTTTTGGCAGGGACTTGTAAAAGGCCGCTGACCGTTCCCGAAACCATGGCCGATGCACGCGCTGCGGCTTTAGAGATAGATCTGTACCTAAAGAGCTTGTCGCAATGAAGGATTTAGGATTTTCGATATCGCAATCGCGTACCATTGATTTGGATAAATCCGACCTCTCGGCGTATCGAAGGGTGGTGGAGAAAGTTCCATCGGCAAAACTATGCCTAATGTGCGGAGCTTGCACCGCAACCTGCACGGCGCGGAATCATACCGATTTCAACTTCCGGAAGGTGCACCTGCTCTTTCGTCGCGGACAATTTGAAGGGTTGGCAGAGGAACTGGATAAATGTATGCTTTGCGGTAAATGCAGGCTTGTCTGCAACAGGGGGGTTAATACCCGTGCGATTATTTATAACATGAGGATTATACTGGAAAATCTTAACTATAAAAGCATAAAATGATGAACTATCATCCATTTGTCATCCCGTTTACCGTCGGGGCCCTGTTCCTTTTCGGAGTGGTGTTCTACAAGTTTTACGCTTGGATTGCCGCTTTGGACAGGAAACAGAAATTTATGGTTAAGCAGAACATTTTTAGCTTTAAAACCATTCGTGCCATCGGAGAGATTTTCAGAGAGGCCCTGGTTCACCATAATATATACAAGAAGAACCCTGTTCTTGGCTATATGCACATGAGTCTGGCATTCGGATGGTTTTTGCTTATCGTTGTTGGAAAAATAAAGGCTTCATTGTATGCGGGAACCTTTTTTGAGCCCCCTTGGCTGGGCATTTTCTTCAACTTCTTTGCTGTTGATGGTCATGCCTTCTCGTATGGTGAAATGCTCACTTTTACCATGGATTTCTTGCTCCTCATCATACTCTCTGGCCTTGCATTGGCCATTATCAAACGGGTTAAATCGTCATTGCTGGGGATGCGGAAAACTACAAAACATAGCCGATTCGACAGAATCGCCCTATCATCGCTTTGGTTTATCTTTCCGCTAAGGCTTATGGCCGAGTCCACTACAGCATCGTTACATGGTAATGGCGGGTTTTTAACCAATTCGGTAGGTCATTTAATCCCTTCGGCCATTGCCCCATACGCTGAGCTGCCGTTATGGTGGGCTTACTCCATTTCGCTTTTCGTCTTTTTTGTGGCTTTGCCCTATTCAAGGTATATGCATATCCCTACGGAAGTGGTTTTAATACTCCTTCGGAATTGGGGAGCAGATACAGGCGAGCAGCTATCGGGGTACACCGATATCCAGTTGAACTCATGCTCAAGGTGTGGAATTTGTATAGATGCCTGCCAGCTGAATTTTGCTGCCGGTATCAGCGATGTCCAATCGGTCTATTTCGTTCGCGATGCACGGTATAAAACCTTAAGCGATGAGGTTGTTAATAACTGTTTGATGTGCGGCAGATGTTCAAATGAGTGCCCGGTTGGCCTCGAGCTTACGTTAGTAAGGCAGCAGTTCAGAAATAAACAGGAGATTCCCGGGAAATTCTACTATGAGTACACCGAACCCGTTGAAAGCAAAGCAGGTGTTGATGTAATTTACTATGCAGGGTGCATGACTCACCTAACGCCAAGTATAATCATCTCGATGAAAAAAATATTTGAGGCGGCTGGCGTGAACTACTGGTTTATGGATGAGGACAAGGGGGTTTGCTGCGGACGACCGCTCAGGCAGCAGGGTTTCATTCAGCAATCGAAAAATCTTGTTATCAAAAATTCGAGGATAATCAACTCAGCCAGGGCAAAGTTGCTGGTAACTTCTTGCCCCATTTGCTATAAATCGTTCAGGGAGGAGTACAACCTTAACCTACCGGTAATGCACCACACCGAATATATTGAGGGGCTGTTAGCCGACGGACGGATTACTTTGAACGCTTCGAATGTTACCGTGGTTTACCACGATCCTTGTGAATTGGGAAGAGGAGCGAATATCTACGAACAACCCCGAAACATCCTGAGAAATTTCTCCCTCATTGAATCAGACTATGAAAAAGAGAATAGTCTTTGCTGCGGCGGGAGCCTATCCGATGCCATACTCGACCTGAGGTTGCAACTGAAGATTCGGGATCATGCTCTTGGTGAACTTACAAAAGATAAGCCCGAAGTGTTGGTTACGGCCTGCCCCCTGTGTAAAAAATCGTTTGTGCATGGCAATAAGGCCCGGGTGATGGACATAGCCGAAATAGTTGCCGGAAATCTCAAGGTAATTGCCAGGAAAAAGCAGTCGGTCAGGAAAGAAGAACTTCAACTTGTTTGATTTTAATATACCGCCATTCAACTCATTTAATAACAACTAATCATTTGCTCTAAGGAAATGGAAGATATTTTTGACAGGCTTAAAAAGGCCAGAGGACCCCTTGGAAAGTATCAGGAGAAAGCCGAGGGCTATTTTATGTTCCCCGAATTGGAGGGAGAAATTGCTCCCAAAATGATGTTTAGGGGGAAAGAGGTTCTGACATGGAGTTTGAATAACTATCTGGGGCTTGCCAACGACCCTGAAGTAAGAAAAGCCGACGCCGAGGCTGCTGCGAAGTATGGAATGGCATACCCCATGGGCGCTCGCATGATGTCGGGGCAGACCAAATACCACAAACAGCTCGAAAACGAACTGGCCGCATTTGTCAGCAAGCCGGCTGCCTACCTCTTAAACTACGGGTACCAGGGAATGGTCTCCATAATCGACTCGTTGATGACCCGAAACGATGTTGCCGTTTACGATTCCGAATCGCATGCCTGTATCCTCGATGGCCTTAGACTCCACATGGGCAAAAGGTTTGTATTTCCGCACAACGACATGGAGGGCCTTAGAAAGCAGTTGCAAAGGGCAACTGCTTTGGCAGACAAGCAGAATGGCGGAGTATTGGTAATCACCGAAGGTGTTTTTGGCATGGCCGGTGATTTGGGAAAGTTGGATGAGATTGTAGCCATGAAAAGGGATTTTAAATTTCGCTTGCTTGTTGACGATGCTCACGGATTTGGCACAATGGGGAAAACCGGGGCAGGAACGGGAGAGCATTTGGGTGTACAGGACCAAATAGACGTGTTTTTTGCAACATTTGCCAAAAGCATGGCCGGAATCGGAGCCTTTGTGGCTACCGAAGAGGAAATAATTGCCTACCTGAAGTACAATATGCGTTCGCAAATATTTGCCAAATCGCTGCCAATGCCCATGGTCTTTGGGGCATTGAAACGGTTGGAACTGTTAAAAACCAAACCGCAATACAAGGCAAAGCTATGGGAAATAACCAGAGCATTGCAAAATGGATTAAGAAAGAATGGGTTCAATATCGGCAATACGAATTCTCCTGTAACCCCGGTCTTCTTTAATGGCACCGTTGATCAGGGAACTAACATTGTAGTCGATTTGAGGGAGAATTACAATATTTTTTGCTCTATCGTTGTATATCCTGTTGTTCCCAAGGAGGTTATCATGTTGCGCCTTATCCCGACGGCTGCCCATACGCTGGAAGATGTTGAACGCACCATCAAAGTATTTAGCGAGGTAAAAGATAAGCTGATGTCGGGATTTTACGATGCACATGAGATGCAGAACATGAGGGTTGTATAATATTTTTGTAGCTTAAAATACCCGTTCCTTGTGCCGTAGTTAATTAAAAAGATTAAACCTGAATACTAACAACTTGCATCATGCAAAATTCAAAGTATTACCTTGAGTGTACCAACTGCAAACGCATAACCCCCGATTTTGCGCAGTGGTTCCGGCAAAATCAGCAATGCCCTGAATGTGGAAGCAAACATTCGGAGGTGTGGTATCGTAGCGATTATGGTAAGTTATCAGCATTACTTGCGGGGAACCCTGAGAGCTTTTGGCACTATTTCGACTATTTGCCCCTATCCGATAGAAAAAATATTATCTCATGCAATGAGGGGGCTATTCCACTGGAAAGGTGGGGTTTCCTTGAAGAGTTTGCAAAAAAACACTACGGTGTGAACTGCGAGGTATGGGTCTATAGGAACGACCTGAATGGCGGAACCGGTACATTTAAGGATGTTGCGGCCTCGTTGGCTGCCAGCTTATTCAAGGAGGAGGGCATTAAGCATTACATTGTGGCTTCAACAGGTAATACTGCAACTTCGTATAGTAAATACCTGGCTCTTGGTGGGATACTTTGCTCGGTTTTTATCCCCGACAATGCCCTTAAAGCGTCGGAGGCAGTGATAAGCGCCTTTTCCCAGAAGGTTTACAGGATAAAGGGTGACTATGCCAGGGCCAAAGAGGTTGCTGCCGAGTTTGCGAAGCAAAACAACATACTCATCTCATCGGGGAATATTGATCCCATACGGGTTGAAGCCAAAAAAACCATGGTTTTTGAATGGCTCCGAATAATGAAAAAAACGCCTGATGTTTACATTCAGGCAGTCAGTGGTGGCACGGGCCCCATTGCCATCGATAAGGGGGTGAGGGAGATTGTCAATGCTTTCCCACAGGTAAAAAATCCCAGAATGATTATGGTGCAACCCGATAAGTGCGATCCCATGGTGCGAGCATGGGAGAATGCCGAACGCAATAATTTCCCCGAAGGGTTTGAAAAGGATTACCCCATACTAAAATCGCCACAAACGGGAGTACCCACATTGGCCACAGGCCATCCGGCTACATATCCATTGATTGCCAGACTGGTAAGGCAAACCGGCGGAACATTTCTGAGAATTAGCGAGAATAAGCTGGTGGATTTTGCCCGATTAGTGGCATTCGAAAGAAAAGTGCTGTTGGGTCCTGCTTCAGCAGTTTGTATGGCAGGTTTTTTTAAAGCGCTTAAGGAGGGTAGGATTAACAACAACGAAACGGTTCTGGTAAATACAGGTGAAGGGACCAACCGTGCTCCCGATTTTTTAGAGCAGATGATATACACCACCGATCACGTAAGCGGGATAGAGGATTGCAAACCATATGATAAGCAATTGATTGAGAAACAGCTTTGGAAAGCTGTGGAGGGGTAAAGGCGTGGACCCCGTTGGTTGAGATGTGCCTGACAGCCGATGCTTATATCTCAACAATCCCATTTTTAATGGCATACACAACAAGTGCCGCGGTATTCTTCGAGTTGGTTTTGAAAAGGATATTGGAGCGGTGTTTTTCCACTGTCCTTTTGCTCAGCGAAAGCTTTTCGGCAATCTCGGAATTTGAGTTGCCACGGCAAACCAATGAGATAATATCAATCTCACGCTCGGAAAGATCGTCTGTTTTGTCGGGCTTTTGTGGGCTGTTTTTAATAAGGTTAATGAGATTTTGAAGCAACATCTGGGAGAAATAGCTTTTCCCTTCCATAACGCTTGACAGGGCAACGAATACCTCGTCTATATCCGACTCCTTAAGGAGAAATCCGCATGCTCCGGCTTCAAGCATTTTGAAATAATAGCTCTCGTCGCCATACATGGATAGGGCAATGACCTTTAAATCAGGATGCTTGCTCAGCGCTATCCGCGTAGTTTCAACACCATCCATCTCGGGCATGGAGATGTCCATAAGTGCAATGTCAATGGGTATAACATCAAGCGTTTTAATAAATTCAATGCCATTGGAAGCCTCGGCTATCACATTGAATGATTCGTGGGAATTGATGAGCAATTTCAATCCATTGCGAAAAAGGGCATGGTCATCAACGATGGCAATATTTATTTTCTTCTCGTTTTTCATGCTTATAGAGGAATGGAAATTATTATCCGCGTGCCTTTTTCGCTGGAAGAGTTGGTAACTACCTCCCCGTTAATGGATTTAATCCTTGAGAAAATGCTGTAGTAGCCCATCCCTTTAGCCTGTGGCTTAAATAGCGAGTCCACTTCGAAACCTACACCATCATCCTGATAATCCATGTACATACTTTTCCCGTCATGATTGAGGGCAATGTAAATATTCTTGGCCTCAGCGTGTTTCACCGTATTGCTAATCAGTTCGCAAATCACGCGGTAAAGCACAATCTCAATATCGTTGTGTGGTCTGTAGTTATTCAGCTTATCGGCGAAGTGTATTTTAATGGTTTTGGTGGCGTTAATTTTTTGAATAAAGTTGTTTAAAGCTTTTACCAAACCAAAGTTTTCTATAACGTGAGGGCTTAGGTTATCCGAAATATCCTTGATTGATTTAATGGCCTCATTGGTAATAACATCAACGTTATCGAGTATTTTCGCGGCGTTTGGTTTGTCCCATCCCTTTTTAAGTGCCGAAATGGACATTTTAATGGTGGAAAGCAGTGGCCCCAGCCCGTCGTGAATGTCTTTCGATATTCTGGAGCGTTCTCTCTCCTCGGCCTGAATGGTTACAGCCAGAAACTTCTTTTCCGTCTCGCGCTTTTCGGTTTCCATCCTTTCCATGTAATTAAATATTCGGCCAACCAGAATCAGTCCTACGGCAAGGCAAAGCGAAGAGAATATACCCAGCCAAACATAGGCCATTCTGTACTCTACAGGGTCGAATTCAATGAGGAAAGGAAGTGCTTCTATAATGCGCCTGGATAAAAGGATGGCAAAGCCGATGGTTATTAAAACCCACGATACATTGTATTTTGTGCGGCGGGTAAGCCTCAATGATACAACAGTTGCAATGATGTGCAAAACTATTGTAATGAAGACCATCGTTTTAAAAACCATACCAAATTGTCGTTTTATGTTAACGATTGTACCCAGGCTTTCTGCAAATATAAGCTACAATTTAGTTCCATCAAAAATCATGGTACGCAGAAATCCTTCCTACAAAAGTACTTTTTACCCGTAGCAAATCATCGTTTGACACATAATTGTTGTTAATCATCGGTTGATTCCGATGAAATTAATTAATTAAATGAATGTAAGGCTTTTACGCCATGTAAAAGTCTTTTTCTACCCCTTTGCTCTATGCCCTTTTCTGGCAAGAAACAAAAAAGTTATTAACAAAGTGGGAAAAAGTGGGAGAAAGTGGTTGAAAATGGAAAAATTTGATTTAAATTTACTTTTTGAAATTTTTAAGCATGGTTACCTCATTCATTGGAGATTACGTTTGCAGGGTTGATGACAAGGGGAGGATGCTTTTCCCTTCGGCCTTCAGGAAGCAGAGCAAATCTGCCTCACCTGATCGCTATGTGCTAAAGAAAGACATATTCGAAAATTGTCTGGTGATCTACACTATTGAAGAGTGGAATAGGCAGAATGAGCTGATTCGAAGGAACACCAATCCCTATAACAGGGAGCACAATCAGTTTTTGAGAGAATTCTATCGGGGAACGGTAGAGTTGCTCCTCGACGCCAACGGGCGACTCCTTTTCCCCAAGCGTATGCTTGAGATGATCGGTGCCATTAGGGATCTGGTGCTAACGGGGCAGGATAGTAGAATTGAAATATGGGCAAAAGAGCGATACGATGCTCACCAATTCGATGAGCAACAGTTTGCCCAGCTGGCAGAAAAGATTTTGGGTTCATCTCCTTTAAGCGGTGAGTAATGGCCTACCATGTGCCTGTGCTTTTGGCTGAGAGTATCGAGGGTTTACGCATTAAACCCAAAGGCATTTACATCGACTTGACTTTTGGCGGAGGCGGCCATTCGCGCGCGATAATCCGAAACCTGTCTTCTAAAGGCAGGTTGATTGCTTTTGATCAGGACAAAGAGGCACTTACAAATAGGATAGAAGATCCCAGGTTTAAACTGGTAAATGCGAATTTCAAATATTTGTACAACTACCTTAGGTATCTTGGTGTAGTTCAGGTGGATGGGATTTTGGCCGACCTTGGGGTATCGTCGCATCACTTCGATTCGCCCGACCGTGGCTTTTCGTACCGCACGGATGGCCCTTTGGATATGCGGATGAACAGGAGTGCGCAATTAACGGCTGCTGAGGTGGTAAACTCTTATCAGCCTGAAAGGCTGAAGGAAATTTTGGAACAGTATGGCGAGGTGCCCAATGCCAAAAGGGTGGTTGGGGTGATATGCAGGGAAAGGGGAAGAAAACCCATAGAAACGGTACAGCAGTTAAGGGACTTGGTTAGCCCACTTTTCCCTGCGAAAACGTTAAACAAGGAGTTGTCAAAACTTTTTCAGGCTATCAGAATAGAGGTTAACCGGGAGATAGAATCGCTACAGAGAATGATAGGTCAGGCAGCCGATGTGTTGGTTCCCGGAGGACGATTTGTAGTGATATCGTACCATTCGCTGGAGGATAGGTTGGTGAAGAACTTTTTTAAATCGGGGAATTTTGAAGGGGAGGTAAGCAAAGACTTCTACGGAAACGTAATCTCTCCTTTCAGGCTTGTGAACCGGAAGGTGATAGTGCCATCGGATGCGGAAATAGAAGAAAACCCGAGGGCAAGAAGTGCCAAATTAAGAATAGGAGAGAAAGTGTGATGAGCGAACAGGAAAAAACGGTTGAGTTTGTTGATGCCACTTCCGGTAGGAAGGATGGAAAAAGGACGAATGTCATTAGAAATATCCTCAACGGGAATGTGCTGAACAGGGAATCGGTGACGAGTCAAATACCGTACATCTTTTTCCTGGCCTTTTTGGCCATTATCTACATTGCCAATCGGTATCGGTATGAAAAGTTGGTCAAAGAGGTGCAAACGCTTCAGGTTGAGGTAAAAAACCTCAGGGCCGAATCCATTACAACGGCATCGCAACTTATGTTCATCAGCACACAGAGTCAGGTTTCGCGCCTTGTTGAGGAGAAAGGGTTGGGCTTAGAGGAGTCGGTTGTACCGCCAAAAAAAATTAAAGCAAAACTGTAATCGAAGCAGAGATGTCGGTTAAGCGAGAAATACTATTCAGGTTTGGCCTTGTGTACGTGCTGTTTATCCTATTGGGATTGGCTATTCTGGGTAAAATTCTTCACATTCAGCTGGTTGAGGGAAACCGGTTGCGTTCGTTGGCAAAGACAATAACCTATAAGGACATTACCATTGAGCCAAACCGGGGCGATATCTGTGCCATTGATGGCAGATTGCTGGCCACATCGGTTCCCTATTTCGAAATCAGGATGGATTTGCGTGCTGCAGGGCTAACCGACGAGTTGTTTAATGCCAACATTGATTCATTGGCCATATCCCTGTCCGATTTCTTTGGCGATAAATCGCGCTATACCTACAAATCGCAGTTGACCAATGCAAGGAAATTTGAAAAGAATAACAGGTATTACATGGTGGCTCCAAGGCAGGTAAACTACCTGGAGTTGAAAGAGATAAGTAAGTTCCCCATTTTTAGGCTCAGCGCCAATAGCGGAGGGTTCATACCAGTACAGGTGAATAGAAGGATTAAGCCGCATGCAAGTTTGGCATCGCGAACCATAGGTATGGTGAATGAGGATGGAGCGGCCGTGGGGGTTGAAGGAGCATACGACCATGTTTTGAGGGGTAAGGCCGGACTTAGCCTAAGGCAACGGACATCGGGCAATGCGTGGGTTGAGGTAAGCAGTTCGATGCAGGTAGAGCCCGAGGATGGGATGGATGTTATCACCACCCTCGATATTACCCTGCAGGATGTGGCCGAGAAGGCATTGCGCAAACAGTTGGCCAAGCACGATGCTGAGCACGGCTCAGTGGTGTTGATGGAGGTTAAAACCGGTGAGGTCAAGGCCATAGCGAATCTTCGCAGAAACAGCGATGGTACATTTACCGAGGCTTTTAACTATGCCATAGGTGAAGGTGCCGAACCGGGTTCAACCTTTAAACTGGCATTGCTAATCGCTCTGCTCGAGGATGGCTATGTTTCCATTACCGATACCATCGACACCCGAAAAGGGCAGATGCAATATTTTGACAAGCTGATAACTGATTCCAAAGAAGGGGGTTATGGGAAAATATCTGTAAAGGAGGCATTTGAATACTCTTCCAACGTGGCCATGACGGAAATGGTTACCAAGTACTATAAGGACAAGGAGAAGCACTATATAGACAGGCTTTACTCCATGAACTTAAACCAACCCCTCAATATTTCCATAAAAGGAGAGGCTGCGCCATATATCAAGTATCCCGGCGATAAGCTATGGTCGGGGATATCGCTTCAGATGATGAGCATAGGTTACGAGGTCAAGTTAACGCCTCTTCAAATACTTACTTTTTACAATGCCATTGCAAACAATGGCAAGATGGTGAAGCCCAGATTTGTACACTCCATTCGCAGGCATGGACAAACGGAACAAACATTCCGAACCGAGGTAATCAACCCCTCAATCTGCTCGAAAAGAACACTACGAGATGTCCGGGAGGTGTTGGAGGGAGTGGTGGAGAATGGTACAGCCAAAAACTTGCGTAACAGCAATTATAAGATAGCAGGTAAAACAGGAACGGCTCAGATTGCAAGGGGTGTTTCGGGCTATAGAGGCGATTCGGGGGTGAGCCATCAGGCATCTTTCGTTGGGTATTTCCCCGCCGAAGACCCAAAATTCTCCTGTATTGTGGTGGTTAACTCGCCCTCAAGAAACGTGTACTACGGGAACGTGGTAGCCGGTCCGATATTCAAGGAGATTGCCGATAAAGTTTACTCCACGTCCCCACAGTGGTTTCCCGAAGTGAGCCGGAGTCCTCAATTGGCAGAATTGCCCGAATCGAAAAATGGTTTTAAGCCCGAGTTGCTCACCGTATTTAAGTCATTGAAAATTCCTTCCGATGATATGGCAACCGATGTGGAGTGGGTTAGCACGCGCAGGGGTGAAGGAGTGATTGATATTGTGGAGAAAGAGGTGATTGATAACCTAACGCCTGATGTTGTGGGTATGTGCCTGAAGGATGCCATATTTCTACTGGAGAATGTCGGCCTAAAGGTGGTGGTGAACGGAAGGGGAACCGTAAGGAGGCAATCCATTCAGCCCGGTACCAGGGTGAGGAGGGGCGAAAATGTTGTTTTGGAAATGAGCATGGGATGATGAGAAAACTTTTGGACATAGTGCCTTCCAATCGGATTATTGAAGTTAAGGGAAGTTTGGATACCCCGATCAATAATCTGTCCTTTGACTCAAGACGCATTGAGAAGGGAAACCTATACATAGCCATAAAAGGCACTCAGGCAGATGGTCATGATTTTATTGCCCAGGCCATGGAGCGTGGAGCCGTAGCGGTTGTTTGCGAAAGATTCCCGGCCACCATTGCACCCGAAATAGCCTATGTGAAAGTTGCAGACACTTCAGCCACTCTCGGAGAAATGGCTTCGGCCTATTTCGATTTCCCCTCAAAAGCCCTCAGGATAGTGGGAATCACCGGTACTAACGGCAAAACAACTACTGTTACCCTGCTCTATAGGTTGATTAACATGATGGGTGGAAAAGCCGGGCTCATTTCTACGGTGAGCAATTATATTGGCAACGACCCTATCCCTGCTACTCATACAACCCCCGATGCCATTGAGTTAAACCGCTTGTTCAGGAAAATGGTTGACAGCGGGTGTACCCTCTGTTTCATGGAGGTGAGTTCGCATGCCATAGTGCAGAAGAGGGTTGAAGGGGTATATTTCGCCGGAGGCCTGTTTAGCAATATTACACACGACCATTTAGACTACCACAATACTTTCAGCGAGTATATCACTGCCAAGAAGATGTTTTTTGACAAGTTGCCCCCTGAAGCATTTGCACTGACCAATATCGACGACCGCAATGGCAGGGTCATGGTACAGAATACAAATGCACGGGTTTACACATATTCTCTTCGCAGCATGGCCGATTATCGTTGTAAGGTAATTGAACAGCAGATGAACGGAATGTTGCTGAGCATTGATAATACGGAACTTTGGTGCCGCCTGATAGGCGGATTTAATGCCTATAATTTATTAGCCGCATACGCGGTAGCAAATCTGCTTGGATTCGAAAAACAGTCAACCCTTACAGCATTGAGTGCCATGGAACCTGTACGGGGGCGGTTTGAGCATTTGGCAGCCGATAATGGGGTTGTGGCAGTGGTTGACTATGCCCACACTCCCGATGCCTTGGACAATGTTATTTCGACCATTACAAAAATCAGGCAGGAGGGGCAAAGGCTGATTACTGTTGTTGGTGCCGGTGGCAACAGGGATAAAACCAAGCGCCCTGTAATGGCCCAGGTTGCGGTTCAGGGAAGCGATATGGTAATCCTTACGTCCGATAACCCCCGAAATGAAGAACCTTCGGACATTATTAACGATATGAAGCAGGGTGTTGCTGCATCGCAAGTGGGGAAAGTGCTTTCCATCGTAGATAGGCGAGAGGCAATCCGAACGGCTTGCCTGCTGGCCACCCCGGGAGATATTGTGTTGATTGCCGGGAAGGGTCACGAAACGTATCAGGAGGTCAAGGGTATTAGGCACCATTTTGACGACAAGGAGGAGGTAATTGAAATATTTAAATCCCTTAAAGCATGATTTACTACTTGGTTGATTTGCTGGAACGTATCAATATGCCCGGAACGGGAATGTTTCAATACATATCGTTCAGGTCGGGTTTAGCGCTGATAACGTCGTTATTCATATCGCTGCTTATCGGCAAGCGGATTATTAAGTTTTTGCAGGTTAAGCAGATAGGGGAGGAGGTGAGGAACCTTGGACTGGAAGGGCAAATGCAAAAGAAGGGAACGCCCACCATGGGGGGAATTATCATCATTCTCTCAATTATAATCCCCGTTATCCTGTTTGGCCATTTGAAGAATATCTACGTAATAGTGATGCTGGTTACTACCGTCTGGCTGGGCCTGTTTGGCTTTGCCGACGATTATATAAAAGTATTTTTGAAAGACAAGAAGGGCCTGTCGGGGCGATTTAAGATTTTGGGACAGGTTACGCTTGGACTGTTCGTAGGCCTTACCATGTATCTGAGCCCCGATATCGTAGTGCGGGAGAAGGTTTTAAAGAGCCAACTTTCCGAGGGTACCGAAATAGTTGAAGGCACAGCCACAACCGTCCGGCAGCAGTACACCTTAACCCCCAACCAGAAAACAACTAAAACGACCATTCCCTTTCTAAAGAACAATGAGTTTGACTACGCATACCTTATTCCGGCTAAGGGGGAATGGGCGCAGAAACTTGCCTGGGTCGTTTTTGTTATCGTTGTAATTTTTATCGTTACCGCTGTTTCCAACGGGGCTAACCTTACCGATGGTCTGGATGGCTTATCAACAGGGGTGAGTGCAATTATCGGAACAACACTCGGCATTTTTGCATACCTCTCGGGTAACGTCATTTATGCCGATTACCTTAATATCATGTACATCCCCTATACCGGCGAGTTGGTGGTATTCATGAGTGCATTCATTGGTGCTGCCATAGGATTTCTGTGGTACAACAGTTTTCCTGCCCAAGTATTCATGGGCGATACCGGAAGTTTAGCCATTGGTGGAATCATTGCTGTTTTTGCTATCCTAATCCGTAAAGAGCTGCTAATCCCCATTCTGTGTGGGATTTTCTTTGTAGAAACTCTTTCCGTGATGATACAGGTAAGCCATTTCAAACGGACAAAAAGAAAATACGGTGAGGGCAGGAGAGTGTTCCTCATGGCACCGCTTCACCATCATTATCAGAAGAAGGGATTCCCTGAGCCCAAAATAGTTATTAGGTTTTGGATTGTTGCTGTTATGCTGGCTGTGATTGCCGTAGTAACCCTTAAAATACGTTAACCATGGAAAAGCAAAGGAAAGAAAAGCGGATTGTGGTGCTGGGCGGAGGAGAAAGCGGAGTTGGCGCTGCCATATTGGCCACTAAGAAAGGCTTTGATGTTTTTCTTTCCGATGCAGGCAGTATCAAGGCTAAGTATAAGGAAATGCTCCGAAAGTATAGTATTGCATGGGAAGAGAATAGTCATAACCTCGAACTCATCCTTACGGCCGATGAAGTGGTGAAATCGCCCGGGATCCCCGATAGAGTGCCTGTAGTTCAGGAAATTCTTAAGAAGGGTATCCCTGTTATTTCTGAAATTGAATTTGCAGGGCGTTATACCAATGCGTACAAGATTTGCATAACCGGAAGCAATGGTAAAACCACCACTACGACCCTTATTTACCATATGATGAGGAAGGCGGGGCTTAATGTGGGATTGGCAGGTAATGTTGGGAACAGCTTTGCCTTACAGGTGGCCGAGCATGAGTTCGATTACTACGTAATCGAGCTAAGCAGTTTTCAGCTCGACGGCGTACACTCTTTTAAGCCCGATATAGCCATTCTGCTGAATATTTCACCCGACCATCTCGATAGGTACGACTATAAGATGGAGAACTATGTCAATTCAAAATTCAGGATAACGAAAAACCTATCCGAGGATGAGTATTTCATCTTTTGTTCCGACGATGAGGTTACCATGGATCGTGTGAATCAGATAGTATTCAAAGCGCAGCTTTTACCCTTTTCGCAGCAGAGGGAGGAGGGGCAAACGGCTTTTCTGAGAGAAAATTCAATGTTTGTAAACTATAACGATAGCGATTTCAGCATGTCAATCAACGACTTGGCGCTCAAAGGGCGCCACAATGTTTACAACTCCATGGCGGCAGGTATTGCCGGTCATGCTTTGCATATCCGCAAGGATGTAATCCGCGAGAGCCTATCCGACTTTCAGGGGGTTGAGCACAGGCTCGAACGGTTTCTCAAGGTTCGTGGCGTACAGTACATTAACGACTCTAAGGCCACCAATGTAAATTCAACCTGGTATGCCCTCGAGTGCATGGACACGCCTGTGGTATGGATTGCCGGAGGAACAGACAAAGGCAATGACTATACGGAACTTTTCCCCCTGGTGAGGGATAAGGTGAAAGCGTTGATCTGCCTGGGGGTAGATAATGCAAAGCTGCACATGGCTTTTTCCGATAAGGTGCCGGTAATAGTGGACGTTAGGTCGGCTCAAGAAGCTGTTGCTTATGCCTACAGGCTTTCGGAACCGGGCGATACAGTGTTACTATCGCCTGCATGTGCCAGCTTTGACCTGTTTGAAAATTATGAGGATAGAGGAAGGCAGTTCAAGCAGGCAGTAAGAAATTTATAATTAAACTTTTAAACGAATGGGGAACTTTTTTAGCAGGTATTTCAAAGGCGATAGGGTGATATGGTTGATAGTGGTACTGCTGTCACTCTTCTCGCTATTGGCCGTTTACAGTTCTACCGGATCGCTGGCATATCGTTTTCAGGGAGGGAATACCGCCTACTATTTCATCAGGCAGTTGAGTTTTCTGATAGCAGGGTTGGCCATTGTTTTTCTCACCCACCTTGTTCACTACAGGGTTTATTCTCCGCTATCCCCCATTTTTCTATACTTTGCCATACCCCTTTTGATAGTAACGCTGTTCTTTGGTACTTCCATCAATCAGGCTGCCCGATGGCTGGAATTGCCGGGTTTGGGGGTAACCATTCAAACATCCGATTTTGCCAAACTTGCTCTGATAATATATGTTGCCCGTGTCCTTTCGCTGAGGCAGAACGATATGAATGATTTCAAAAAAACATTTCTTCCTCTTGTTATCCCCATTGTGGTTGTTTGTGTTCTCATTCTGCCTGCAAACTTTTCAACTGCATTCATGCTGGCAATCATTTGCTGGATTATGCTTTTCATTGGGCGAACCAGTATGAAACAGCTATTCGGTTTTTCTTTTATAGCCATTGTGATAGTTGGAATTTTTGTGTTTATTGCTCTAAATACGAACACCCTGAACAGGGTGCAAACGTGGAAAAACAGGATAGAAAATTTTGCGAAGTCCGAGGGAGGCGAGAACTACCAATCGCAGCAATCCAAGATTGCCATTGCTACCGGAGGATTGATTGGCAAGGGCCCGGGGAATAGTACCCAGAGGAACTTCCTGCCACATCCCTACTCCGATTTTATCTATGCCATTATCGTTGAGGAATATGGAATAATCGGTGGGTTTGTGGTGCTGTTTCTATACCTTATTTTACTTTATCGGGCGGGACTGATTGTCAAAAAGGCAAAAAGGACGTTCCCCGCCTTTTTAGCCGTTGGCTTAACCCTGTCCATTGTGATGCAGGCAATGGTTAACATGGCCGTGGCCGTTAACCTGATTCCCGTTACCGGGCAAACACTCCCCTTGGTGAGCATGGGTGGAACTTCCCTGCTGTTCTCGGGCGTTTCTTTCGGAATATTACTAAGCATAAGCAGAAGTCAGAATAAAGAGGAGCTATTCGATGGAGAAGAAGAGCCTAAAGGTGATAATTAGTGGCGGAGGTACAGGCGGGCATATCTTCCCCGCCATATCCATAGCCAATGCGCTCAGGGAGATCAATCCCGGGGTCGATATCCTGTTTGTGGGCGCCGAGGGCAGGATGGAGATGGAGAAGGTTCCGGCCTCAGGCTATCCGATAGTCGGGCTGCCCGTGGTGGGATTGCAGCGTAAGCTGACGCTGAAGAATATCAGCTTTGTTTTTAAATTGCTGAGAAGCACCAGAATGGCCTCTTCTATCGTTGCTAAATTTAAACCCGATGTGGTGGTTGGAGTGGGAGGCTATGCCAGCGGCCCAATCCTACGGGTGGCTCAACGGAAAGGAGTGCCTACCCTGATACAGGAGCAGAATTCCTATGCCGGCATCACCAATAGGTTATTGGCCAAAAGGGCCAAGGCTATATGCGTGGCATACGAGGGTATGGATAAGTATTTCCCGGCAAACAAAATTGTGATTACGGGAAACCCCGTGAGGCAGGGAATTGACAGCGTGGAGCCCAAAGCTGAAGAAGCCATGAAATTTTTTGAAATCCCTGCAGGTAACAGGGTAATCCTGGTGGTGGGTGGAAGCCTTGGCGCAAGGACCATCAACCAAAGTGTCCTTAAAGGGGTTGAAGAAATTGAAAAACAACAGGATATTATACTGATATGGCAAACAGGAAAGCTCTATTACGATGGGATCAGGGCTGAAATGGCATTGAAAAAATTGAAAAACGTCAGGTTGTTCGATTTCATCAATCGTATGGATCTGGCCTATGCAACAGCCGATTTGGTAATATCCAGAGCAGGGGCTTGCACCATTTCGGAGTTGTGCCTTGTGGGCAAGCCGGCCATACTGGTACCTTCGCCCAACGTGGCAGAGGACCATCAAACCAAGAATGCCAATGCATTGGTAAAAAAAGGAGCTGCTGCTCTCGTGCCCGACAGCGACGCGCCGGACAGGTTGGTGAGCAAGGCCTTGGAGCTGGTTAGTAATCCGGAAGCATTGAAAGGGTTGGCCCTCAATGTAAAAACAATGGCATTGCCCGATGCTGCAGCCGCCATTGCAGGAAAAGTATTGGAGATAGCCAAAGGTAAAACAGATATACAGCCATGATACTAAGCGATATTGAACGGGTCTATTTCCTTGGCATAGGCGGCATAGGCATGAGCGCTTTGGCCCGATATTTTAATCGCATGGGAAAAATCGTGGCGGGATACGACAGCACTCCCACCAACCTCACATCAGAGCTTATCAGGGAGGGTATCAATGTACATTTTGAGGATGATATTAATCTGATACCCAAAGATTTTATGGATAAACCCAACGGAACGCTGGTAATCTACACGCCAGCCATCCCCGAAGCTCACCGGGAGTTAAAATTCCTGTCGGAAAAAAAGTATAAGCTGATTAAGAGGGCGAAAGCCCTGGGTTTGATTGCCGATGAATATGCCACGGTTGCAGTTGCCGGAACCCACGGCAAAACCAGCACTTCGTCATTGTTGGCCTACTTGCTGTCTCACACCCCACAGAAATGCAACGCCTTTTTGGGAGGGATAGCCAAAAACTTTAACAGCAATCTGGTGATGGGCGACAAAGGTGCAGGGCGTTTGGTGGTGGAGGCCGATGAGTACGACAGGAGTTTTCTGAATCTAACACCGCAGTTGGCAGTGGTAACATCAGTGGAGGCCGATCATCTGGACATATACGAAAATTATGGCAGGGTTAAAGAGGCTTTTGAGGCTTTTGTGGAGAAAATTTCTCCGGGAGGAGTGCTTATCGTTAAAAAGGGATTGGAGTGGCTGACCTCGAAAAGGGAGGATATTACAGTGTACTCCTATTCTGGAGATGGAGATGCAGATTTTTACCCTGTTGAGGTGGATAAGGAAAACGGGTTCTATTCATTCAATCTGGTTACTCCCTACGGTATTTTCGAAAAAATTGAATTGGGAATTCTTGGTAGGCATAACGTGGAAAATGCCATTGCAGCATCGGCTGCAGCGCTGATTTGGGGCATTACGCGGGATGCGCTTAGTGATGGGCTGAAGTCGTTTACCGGTGTTGCCCGCCGCTTTGATTTACGGTTTAAGGGAAAAAACACAGTTTATATTGACGACTACGCCCATCATCCAACGGCAATAAAAGCGGTAATTGGGTCGCTGAGAGAGATTTACCCCGATAGAAAAATTACGGGAGTATTTCAACCTCATCTCTATTCCCGTACCAGGGATTTTGCCAATGAGTTCTCTGAGAGCCTAAGCCGGCTCGACGAGTTGATTTTGCTACCCATATATCCGGCAAGGGAGCTTCCCATTGAGGGGGTTGATTCAGAGATGTTGCTGCGCAAAGCAACGGTTAAAGAGAAACAGGTTTGCAAGCCTGAAGATTTGGTGGAGTTGTTGAAGAATAGAGAACAGGAGGTGTTAATCACTCTGGGGGCAGGCAATATCGACAGGTTAACAGGCGATATTGTTGGTATGCTGAAAAGGAAGGAGGGTGTAAAATGAAGCAGGTCAGATTTGTTTTGGGGGTTATAAAATGGCTGTTGGTAGCTGCCTATCTGGTAGTGGCGCTATCATTCGTCAGCAGCAGAAGTCAGCAGGTGGTGTGCTCGGATATCAGCATAAACATCTCCGATAGCTTGGAAAATGCTTTTATAACCAAGCAGGATGTGAAAAATTTGATTGCAAAGCAGCATAAAAATTTGGTGGGTATTCCATTGCACATGATAAATACGTATGAGCTGGAGCAGGCGTTGCGAAACTTTCAAACGGTTAAAAATGCTGAGGTTTACAGCGTAATTGATGGAACGCTGAACATTAGGATTAATCAGCGTAAACCCATATTAAGGATTATCAATAGCAAGGGACAAAACTATTACATCGATTCCGAAGGGCAAGTTTTGCCTCTCTCGGGTAATTTTGCGGCCCATGTACTGGTAGCCAATGGCAATATTGTGGAACCTTTTACCGTCAACTCAAAAGTCAAAATAACGGAATGGTGTGTTGAAGCCAATAATAACATCCCATTGATTTGCAAATTACTGGAGTTTGCCAACTATGTTACCCGTGATAAATTCTGGAATGCGCAAATAGCGCAAATATACGTTGATAGCCCTTCGAGAATAGAGCTGATACCCAGGGTGGGAGCACACACCATACTGATGGGAAGTTTGGATGATTACGAATTGAAACTCAAAAAGTTAAGATTGTTTTACGAAACGGCATTACCCGAAGAGGGATGGAATAAGTACAGGCAGATCAACCTAAAATATAGCAATCAAATTGTATGTACTAAAAAATAGATAACTATGGGAAACAATAATTATTTAGCGGCAATCGACTTGGGAACAACGAAAGTGGTTGCCATAATCGGAAAGCGGAACCCCAATGGCAAGTTGCAGATTACCGGCTGCAGTACGGCGCAATCGACTGGCATTAAACGGGGCGAGGTACTCAACATCGAGGAGACGGTTAAGTCCATCCAGAGCACCATTGAAGAGGTGAAGATGAAATCGGGGGTAATTTTCGATGATGTTTACGTTGGCATTGCGGGACAGCACATACGCAGCGTACGGAGCAGCGGCTACATCACAAGGGATAACCCCGATGAGATGATTGGTACAGAGGATGTACAAAAGCTCATCGATGATATGTACAAGATTTCAATCGACCCGGGGGAGGAGATCCTTCATGTGCTGCCTCAGAATTTTATAGTGAACAACGAGAATGGCATAAAAAATCCCATTGGGATGTCGGGGCAAAGGCTTGAGGCGAATTTCCATATAGTCATCGGAAAAACCATGTCGGCCCGCACCATCGAAAGGTGTATCGAAAGGGTTGGACTTAAGGCCAGCGATCTTATTCTTGAGCCATTGGCTTCGGCCGAGGCTGTGCTTACTGATGACGAGAAGGAAGCGGGGGTTGCCCTGATTGATATCGGTGGCGGAACTACCGATTTGGCCATATTCTACGATGGTATTGTCCGGCATACGGCTGTTATTCCATTCGGTGGCAATATGATTACCAACGACATAAAAGAAGGATGCCAAATACTCCTGCGTCAGGCAGAATCCCTTAAACTGCAGTTTGGCTCAGCGCTGGGCGATATTGCCCCCGAGGATAAAATAGTAACCATTCCGGGTATAAGCGGCCGCGAGCCGAAGGAGATTTCTTTCAAAAATCTGGCATACATCATTCAAAGCCGGATGGAGGAGATAATTGAGAGGGTAGCATTTGAGATTGACAACTCGGGGTATGCCGAAAAACTGGGAGCGGGAATAGTACTAACCGGTGGTGGTGCATTGCTAAAGCATCTGCCACAGCTCGTTAAGTTTAAAACCGGATACGATGTGAGGATTGGCTATCCCAATGAACATCTGGTGGCCGATACACCGGAAGATATCAATGTGCCTGAACTTTCTACTTCCATTGGGCTGCTGTTGAAAGGCTTTGAACAGGTTGAAACCATAAAAAGGTTACGTGGTAGCGAGAACGAGTTTGAAGAGGTTGAAACACCTCAAACCGAAACGCAAATAAAGAGAGAGGTTAAAAAGGTGGGAATGATTGAATCGTTCAAACGCAAGTTTACGGCAATATTTGAGGAGAATGATGCAGAAATGTAGCATGAACACAATGATTGAGAAAAATACTTGTTAACAAAAAACTTATAACCATGATGGACGAATTGATGCCATTTGAATTGCCAACACAAAAAAAATCAATAATTAAAGTTGTTGGCGTGGGGGGTGGCGGTAACAACGCCGTGAATCACATGAACCGCCTGGGTATTAAGGATGTCGATTTTGTTGTTTGCAATACCGATGCACAGGCATTGGCCAACAGCATGGTTGACACAAAAATCCAGCTGGGTTCGTCGCTCACCGAAGGGCGTGGTGCCGGCAATAAGCCCGAAATCGGGAAACAGGCAGCCATCGAAAACCTGCAGGACGTAGTTAGCGTGTTGGAGGATGGAACGAAAATGGTTTTTGTTACCGCAGGAATGGGCGGAGGCACCGGCACCGGCGCAGCACCTGTAATAGCCAAAGCGGCAAAGGAAATGGGTATTCTCACGGTAGCCATTGTAACCATTCCGTTCCGCAACGAGGGAAGAAGAAGGATTGAGCAGGCTTTGGAGGGAATTGAGGAGTTGCAAAATCATGTGGATTCGTTGCTGGTAATCAACAACGAAAAGATTAGAGAGATATACGGCGACCTTAAAGTTTCTGAAGCATTTGCCAAGGCCGACGATGTGTTGGCCATAGCTGCCAAGGGCATTGCCGAGATAATTACAGTTCACGGATATATCAACGTTGACTTTGCCGATGTGGAAACGGTTATGGTGGATAGCGGTGTTGCCATTATGGGTTCGGCCATGGCCAGTGGCGAAGACCGAGCCATAAAAGCCGTTCAGAACGCCCTTTCATCGCCATTGCTCAATAACAACGACATCTCCGGAGCAAGGAATATTCTGCTCAATGTTACCTCCGGTCACGAGGAGATTACCATGGACGAGATAGGGCAGATAATCGATTACGTTCAAACGGCAGCCGGCGAGGATGCCGACCTGATTTGGGGCAATAGTACCGACCCAAGGTTAGAGGGCAACCTGAATGTCACCATAATTGCCACAGGATTTGGGACCAACAGTATTCCCGAATTGTACTCGAAAACCCGAAAGGTGGATGTCATACCGCTCGATGGCGATAAAACGCAGAATAGGGTAATTCAGCAGTCTATCTTTACGGTAAAGGATAAATCGGAATCATCGTCCAGGGGAAGGGGCACCGCCGATAGGCGGCAAAGGGTCATAGAGTTCGATTTGACATCATCCGATATATTCTTCGAACATCCCTCGCCTGCTGACAGAAAGGAGGATAACAGCACCAATTTCGTTGTCAAAACGGTAAATCCCGAGGCTGAGAGTAACAAAAAGGATGAAAAAACCGTTGCCCGGACAGAGCCCCAGCCCTTGCCTTCGCAGGAATACCTTGACCAGATGGAGCGTGTACCGGCGTACATTCGCAGGAATGTGAAATTGTCCGACATGAACTATTCCAACAAGCCCAATATCTCGAGATACACGTTAAATCAGGAGGATGGAGACATCTTTTTGAAAAACGATAATGCATACCTGCATGATAATGTTGATTAACTTTATTGGCCTATTGTGAGTTAAACAAGGTTTTAAGTTTTCATCGCAAACGTTGAACAGCAAATAAAAGGAAAAAGTCATGTCGTTGGAAGAAAGGATAAATCAGGATATTAAGAGTGCCATGTTAGCCAAAGACAAGGTGAAGCTGGAGGCTCTAAGGGCAGTAAAGAGCGCCATCCTGTTGGCAAAAACCGAAAAAGGTGCCGGCGATGTTCTCTCCCTCGAAGCGGAGTTGAAGCTACTCCAAAAACAGGTGAAACAGAGGAAGGAATCGGCCGAGATTTATAGCCAGCAGAATCGGCCCGAGTTGGCAGAGAAAGAGTTGCTGGAGGCAAAGGCCATAGAGGCCTATTTACCCTCGATGCTGACCGAAGAAGAGTTGAAAAACGAGATTTTGACCCTGGTTAAAGCCGCAGGTGCCAAAGGGCCATCGGATATGGGAAGGGTAATGGGGATGGCAACAAAAGCGTTGGCCGGCAAAGCCGAGGGGAAGGCCATAGCCGATATGGTAAAATCAATTCTGGCAAGCCTTTAGGGGCTTATACCATAAATACTAAGGCAAAGAAATGGCATATACTTCCGGCCAGGACGAAAAGGTGGAAAATGCCATGGAAAAAGGGAATTTCGTGCTTGATATAGAAAAAAATCCCCAGAGAATAGGTTAGACACCCTGTCAGGAGAAAGACCAGTGAAATGGTGGGGAGATTTCGGACGATGGGCACAATGGCCATAATAAACATCCACCCCATGGCACCGTACAGGATAGTGGATAAATTTCTCCATTTCATGGAGTAGAACCAAACTTTGTAAACAATTCCGGCAATTGCCAACCCCCATATTATCCCGAAAAGTACCCATCCCAAAGGACTGCGGATGGCTACCAGAGTAAACGGAGTGTACGTGGCGGCTATCAGTATGTAAATGGATGAATGGTCGAAGATGTTCAGCTTAATTTTTTTGCGAACATTCCTGCTCCCGTGAAACAGGGTTGATGCGGAGTAGAGAACAATCATCCCGGCTCCGAATATGCTGTAGCTAACGATATGCCAGGCATCGCCTCGCAATGCAGCGCGCGTAACGATAATGGCGGTGCAGGCAATGGCAATCAGCACACCTACCCCATGGGAGGTGCTGTTGAAAATCTCCTCGTACCGTTTAAGTTTCTGTTTTTCTGATGCTCCCATTTTTATTTGCCTTATTGCAATCAAATTGCCAGACGAGTAAGTGTAGAACCTGACAGCCTTGGCAATGCTTTGGTTATCAATACAAAAAAGACTTATACAAATGAAAGCCTTCGCAATCTACTTTTGCTCGTAGAGATATACACTTTGTTAAAGTTGGCGTTTGTTCATTTATCAATATTCAATGTCTAAAGGTAGCTCATTCGCTGTTTCCACCAATATTTTCACGTCATTTAATCCTATGGCACCTTTGAAAATATTATTCTCTTTTATCATTTGGTTAATTCTTGCATGTAAATCAATGGGATCAGATTTTGAAACTTTCTCCACTGTATCCACACCTAAATCGTAAAGCATTTGAGCATAAGTTGCTCCAACCCATTTAATCCTTGATAAATCTGTCAATTTGGTCAAATTCAATATCTCCTGAATATCTATCCCTGTCGATTTTGCAAGCTCAATTCTATCAGCTTTTTTAATTATTTTTTCGTATAGCTTCTCTGTATTTACAATTCTTATTGCCTCCAACTTGCGAATCGTGTCTTTTGAAATTTCCACAAAATCAGTAAGTTTATTTGGTTTTGGCAGAGTACTGTTGAGTTCCCTAAGTAGAATCGTTAAATAATCACCCGAAAAGCAATCTATTTTCGATAGTTCTGCTAACTTTTCCTTTTTCTTGAGTAGTTGAATCAATTCCCTGACATTGTTAACCCCCATATTTTTAAAATATCCAAATCGCTCTCCCAATTTTTCTTTGAGAATCATCCTGCCCGGGGGTAGGTATTATTTTTCAATTTTTCTCCGATAATCATCGATGTTAAAATTTTCTAAATCAATATAATAGCCCATAGCAAGGGGGATTAAAAAAGAGTACCTGCTTTGAAGCAAGTACTCTTAGTTCGTATTAGAATGGTTTTACCGGGACGCAAATGTCAACGATAAATTTCCCGTTTTTCGGTTCCTCAGGGTACATTTCAAAGCAAGGCTTATCATCGGGCTGATAACCACTTGTGGGGAACCACTGGCCATAAACCCAATTCCATGCTTGTTGAAAATCTTGAGCAGAAAGCTCAAAGCGGGCAATTACATATTTTGCTGCCTCAATTTCCATTTTCCCAACTTCTCCTTCAACTTTAGTTTCAGCAGGAACAGTAATGCAAACGCTCATCCTAAGCTTATCTTCGATGGTTACATTTGGGTCGTCATGATAAACAACCAACGATTTGAAGTCTTTGCCGCCAATTAAACCTCTTGGCCCTGCCCATGAAAACAATCTATTCCAAATGCTTTCGAATAGCTTATCGTTCCCTTTGTATGGGCCAATGTGCCTAATATAAGCAACAGTCATCTTTGGAAGTTCTTTCACTTCCACACTTTTGTTTAATTTCATATTTGTCCTCCATTTAATGGTTTGTAATTCAGGACAAAAATATGGGGTTGGCTGCTCTTCGCTTTGACGACTATTGCTATCCTGTTGACTTAAATTGCTATTGTTTGATTTGTTTACCCTGTATTTAGATGCCGCTACCTGAAAATGGCTTTTAAAATTTCGGGAGAATATTGAAATATCAGAAAACCCACATTTGAAAGCTATTTCGGTAATGCTTTCATGCTTATTGGTCAGGATAAATGCCGCAGCCCTTTCCAGCCTGACTCTCAGAATAAACTGGAAAGGGGTTTCTCCAACAATTGACTGGAAAATCCTATTGAAATGGAATTTTGAAAAATTAGCTACCGTAGCCAATTCTTCCAGCGTCATAGGTTTCTCAATATTAGACTCAATATAGTCTAATGTCCGGTTGATTCGGGATACATATTCAGAATATAAAGCTTTTTTCTCAATCACCTTATTCCCAAAATTGTTGCCATCTTGTTTGTACCATTGCTTTCAACAAGTATTTACAAGATGTTTAAATCCCTGTAATGGTAAAATCAACCCTACGGTTTTGCGCTCTTCCCTCGGCAGTTCGGTTGCTGGCTTTGGGCTTGTCGAATCCATAACCCTTGGAAACAACCCGATGTGCTGGCACTCCGTGGGTTGTAACGTACTCGGCCACCGACAGGGCTCTCTCGTTTGAAATTCTTTGGTTCACTTCGGCCGAACCCACATTATCCGTATGCCCTCCAATCTCAACCCGTACATTAGGATACTCGTTTAGGAACTCGATGAGTGCGTTCAGTGAGCGGAACGATTCGGGTTTGAGGGTAGCCTTTCCGGTTTCGAAATAGATATTCTCAATGTCCACGGATTGTCCCACCTCAATGGGGGTAACGTAGAAGTTGCGAACAATGCTGCTCATGGGGGCTGCATGGGTCAGGTCAACCGGTTCGAAACGATTATAGAAATTGATAACGCTGGGGGTAAGGTCGTAGTTAAAGCCCACGGGCAACTTCAGCGTGTAGCTGGCATTCTTGGAGTCATAGATAAAGGCAGGGGTTTCAATTTTGTTCACCCGCATTTTAACCTCATAGCCCTCTTCAAGCTGCTTGCCGGTTTTGGTGTTGATAATCTTCCCGCTAAGTGTTACCATGTTGGCATCTTCACGCTCGGCAAACAGGTTTTGCTTAAGCGAAACGAATTCAACGAATGACGTTAGGTCAACCTTATTATCAAGTGTTTTGAAGTTCTTTGCATTCACGCCCAGGATGTAGTTCACGCCAAATGGCAATCTGAGGGTATAGTTGCCATTCACCGGATCGATATAAATGGAGTCTGCCACCTCGCCGTTAATCATGATTTTTGGCTGAAATTCATTGGTGATGGGTGTCAACGAGCTGTTGTCCAGCACCTGTCCTTTGAGTTCAACCCAGGGTACGGAGGTAACGTAGAGGGTTATTTCCTTTTCCACATACGAGGTTTCTTCCGTCACATCGATAACCTGTGGCGTTGCAACGAAGTTGTCAACTTTTCCGGCGAAGGTATAGCTCTCGCCCAACGATAGCAAGGCCTGGAATGCACCCGAGAACTGGTCGTATTTAACTGAGTCTGAAAACTCGCCGTTGATGGTTACCCTGGGATTCCACGAAAGGGGGATGGGGGCTTGGGTTCGGGTATCAACAACACGTCCTTTCACCAGCACGAATGGGATGGCAGAGAAGTAGAGATTCTGTTTGGTTTCGGTGTATTCCCTAACGCCGGTTAGGTCAATATCCGTTGAAATCCCATTCCAGTTCTCCATTTGCGGAAGCAAAGTGTAGGAACGCCCTAGCGGCAGAAGCACTTCGTATGATGCCGATACTTTGTCGATAGTGAAACCTGGGAATGGCTCACCGTTCACAAGTATATCATACGAGGTTTCATCGGTCATCAGTGTCTGGTCTGCTTGATTTAGTATCAAACCCGAAAGCCTTACGAAGGGAAATTCCTCAAAGATTTTTACCCTGAAGATGTCGGATTTGCCATAGGAGTTGGAAATGGAGCAGAAATAGGCCCAGCTTTCTTTGGCATTCATTTTCAGATACGAATCCCAGTTGGGTGTATTTATGGTATCGGTAACCTTAACGGGAGCTGACCAATTTCTATATGTCTCATCGGCTCTATCGGCGTAGTAGATGTCGAAATTGTTGCGATCCCTGCCTTTGCTGGCCGAGAAGTAGAGCCTGTTTTTATCCAGTGTAAGGTATGGGGATTCCACGCTATTCATTTTTTCTGCACCACGTGGGCCGCCTTTCATTATTTTGGGTTTCGAGTATACATTCTCTTTCTTTTGCTCCGAAATGTAAAGGGAAAGCCTTTGCCCATTGGGCTTAGGGGTAAACGACAGGATGAGCAATTGCCTGTCGGGTGTCATGTAAGCAGAACTCACTCTCCCCAAACTTTTCTTGGCATAGCGACGAACCTTGATAGGGATCGGTGTGCTCCACCCGTAATCGCCGGTTTGCTGTATGATGGAGAAACCATTGGTAATCCATCGCGTTCCTCGTTTATTGAATCTGCCCAGAATCAGGTATGAATTGCCATCATCGAGGGCCGCAAGGATGGCATTAAATCGTCCAATATTTACCGTATTGGGTAGCCTGCCGGCTTCGCTCCAGGTTCCGTCATCCTGAAGTTTTGAGTACCAGATATCCTGTGTGTTATCTGCCCCTAAATGGTTTTCGGGATGATTTACGCGGTTAAAAAATAGGGTTTTACCATCCCTTGAAATAACCGGATTTATTTCGGAGTACTCTGAATTAATAGCTTTACCTAAGTTAGTAGGATTGAACGATGTTTGTGCATAAGTGCCGAATACAGAGGTAAGCAGAGCAGCAGCTGTGTGTACAAACAGAAACTTTATTTTTTTCATATCCTTCACCTTATAGTTGTTTAATGTCAATATTTTAACGGTAAGGGAGCCCTTGGGGCGATTTAACCCTGCCAAATACCAGGTTCATGCCAAATCTAAAGTTAAGATTTGTAAAAGTAAGTGGATCAACTAATGGGGTGTAGTAGTTATCCGCCAACACGTAAAACTGTGTAGACCCTGGTTTGATCATAAGTCCCAATCCCAGATTGGTCATTGTACGCTGATTGAAAGAACCGGTCAACACAATGTTGAAGGCCCTGCCAATTCCCTGTGAGATACCCACTGAGAAAGCCGGGTATAGCTTTCGGTTGATAATTGAATACATCTGAAGCCCAAGGTGCGTCCTTCTGGCCAGCTGATAATTGGCTGAAAGGTAGAATTTGGGCGGAAGCCAGGTGACAAATGTCTCCTCAAACTCCTCCCCGCTGAAATTGTCCATGAAAGCGTTAATCGTAGAGTCCAATTCAATCTCTTTACCGTTTAAATAATCGCCAAGAATATCCAGACCTTTGAAAGCCGCCTCACCCTTGACGCGGTAATTCAACGTGCTGTCGCTCCAGTGGATAAAACCGATATCGCTGAAGGATAAAGAGAAGGTTGTCCGTTGATCCAACATATAGGACATGCCAAAAGCAAGTGAAGCTCCGGGGTTGCGGAAACGCGTCATGTAGGACAAAATCCAATCCATGTTTGAGAAGAGATCAAAATTTATCATCTTATCGGATGTAAAGGGTACCCCTGCAGTGTAAAGAGATCCGTCAACGGCAAAGGAATGAGTATAATCATCTTCATCAATGGTAACTTGAATTTGTTGCGGTTTGAGGTAAAAGCAAGAGAGCCCTTGCAGCAGGCTGATTCTCCCGCCGAAAGCCCACTTGTTGAGCTCGGTTGAAAGGCCAAAAGTGTATTCCCTGTAAAAGTTGGAATTCAACCCCAAAGTTCCAAAGTTCATAGTTTCTCCCACCATGTCGGCGTTGCCACTAACGGGTAAAAGAAACAAGGCTTTTGGGTAGAACAAAGCCAGGCTGTGCTTTTGCCTCACGCCCACCCAGTAATTCGTGTTATAAATGCGTAATCTCAAGTGGAATAAATCGATATCGGCATTGGCAAAAATCATATTCTGGTCGCTCATCTCGTCGGGAACCTTTTTCGGGTCAATGATTATCGAATCACTTACCTCAACGACTGAGTTGGGAACAAAGCCATTGTGAATGGTTTGAATATATATTGAGGATATACCCGGAAGTCCAAGGCTCATACTATGTTCAGGGCGAACGGTGGGTATAAGGTAGCTTGATTGAAACACTCCCGGAAGCATGGGAAGTGTTAATTCCGATTGCGATTTCAATGTGAAACCGTATGCTACAAGTGCTATTATAATGATGGTTCTTTTCACGGCAATTGTTTTAAAAGATTATGCATCATTTAATAAAATCGTTCGGATTGATTGTCCCGCTGAAGTGGAGGATCATTTGAACATTCATCGCATTGGTTGACAATACTTTGATAGACTGTTCCAGTTCTCCTCCGGTAGTCAATCGGTAAAAGAAAAGCAGGTGCGGCGAACTTACTATCTGATCGTATTCATCCTTTGTAAGGTTTATTGAAAGTGAAGATGTTTGAGGGTCTACAGCTATTCCATCGCTATTCACATTGGCACTATAAACGAAAGGAACAGTGCCGTCTATCGGGTCAACTTCTTCGTTGAACACCAGATTATACCCCTCCTCAAATACACCATTGTTCTCGTTAAGGCAAACGGCCTTAAACCTAATGTTAAGCGGCAGGGAATTGGTAATCCTAAACTGAATTGTTACTCTGAAATCTTCAGTGAGCCAAGCATTTTCGCTTAGTTTAGGCCATTGTACATCCATCAGTGTGTCGCCGAGCAGGTGGGTAGTGGCCCAGCCGTTGAGCGGAATATTGAAATTTGATATGAACGAAATATCGCTATTCCGTTTTATGAAATAGTTATGGTTGTTGGTCTGATCACCAATGGTGAAATCCGGTCCAAAAATAAATTTATTGGGTGCTTTCTTAAAAACTTGGTCTATATTTGAATTGCTTGCATTTAGTATGAACGAGGTTTTAGCAGGCGAATCGTTGGGGTTGTTCATGTGTGGAATAATATTAGTACCGCTCAAATTAAGATCGTTTGGACCCAGCGTGCCAATATTGTACAATGGAATAACCTCATTCTGGTTATTTGTAACTTCGAATTTATGAAACCCCAGGGTTAATGGCGCACCATAGCTATTGTCAAAATCGAGGCCCAATGAGGGGTTGGCAAAGTACTGCTCAGCCATGATGGTGGAGTTGAAAACAGAAAAGAAAAAGAACTGATCGGCAATGCTGAAACTTTTATTGAACTTGCCTGTCATCAATTCGTAGCCCGGGTTATTAAAGTTGATATTTATATTTAAACTACCGCCGTAGGTGGGTGCTGAGGTGTTCTCGGTGATGGTAAAATCAACCTGAATCATAAAAATGTTGTATGTCTGATCAGACGGATTGTACAGGTCGATGGTATAGCCATTGAGCGGACGATTATCAGTGGAGTTACTACCCATGCCTCCCAGGTAAAAATTCCGTGAATATGCCTGATTGGCGTTATTCTTAAGCGATTTAACGGTAATCATACCTGTTACCGGATGGTAGTAGTTGTTCACTATATCCAAAACCATTTCCCCGCTTTCGCAGTAGATAGTTTTAATTTCTTGTCCTGCAGAAATTTCGTAATCCCTGTTGATGGATTCCGATGCCTGAAAAGTCCCAAACCCGGGGATTAAACCGCCGGGGGCTGCCAGGTTGTAGTTAAAGGATGAACCCGTAAGCTGGAATTGATCACTTGCTTCTCCGATGTGTAGGGTATCGGTAGAAACTATAATAAAGACTCCGGTTGCAGGATCTGTCTCAACGGTTGTATTCGTTCCGCTTCGTTCAACGATCTCTTTAAAAGTAATGGATGAGTTTACCACGGGAAATACCCACGATTGATGGACGGGCTCAATGTAAATGTTCTTGTAGTCCGATGGGTCCCAGCATGCTGTCATTGACAATGCAAGCAATGGCAGCCATAAGCATTTGACGATCATTTTTTTGTTCATGATGATATTATTTTATGGATAGAGCTAATATAGACTATTTAACCAATACTGGTAAATTGTTTAAGGAAAAATTCAGCGGTTCTATCAAAAAAGAGGCTGTATCATAAGCGATGCAGCCTTTTTTTTATTTATGCGGCTAGCTTTTGATTTTGGGCGTGGCAAGCGT